>CAYWRG010000070.1:0-14739 GCA_964460715.1 uncultured Opitutus sp.
AATCCAACTTTCCCCTTGATTGACCGCATACCTGTTTCTTGTGGCCAATCCGGTTTGAGGATTGGTCGTCTGGGAAATCACGACTCCGCCACTGCGAGCTGGCCGCAGCCGGCGGCGATATCGATGCCGCGGCGCTGGCGGATGGTGCTGGGGAGGTCGTACTCCGCGAGGATGGCCTGAAAGCGTTTCGCCGACTCTGAGCGACCCGGCACCCCCGCGTAGCCCGCGGTCGGGTTGAGGGGGATCAGGTTCACCTGCACCTCAAGGCCGCGGAGCAACGCGCCGACCGCGTGGGCCTGCTCGGGACCGTCGTTTTTTCCGTCGATCAGCGTCCACTCAAAGAAGATCCGCCGCTCCAGCTTGCGCACATAGTACCGGCACGCGTCCATCAACGCGTCCAGCGGCCACGCCCGCGCCGCCGGCACCAGCGCAGCGCGCTCAGCTTGGGTGGCCCCGTGCAACGACACCGCGAGGTGAATCGGCCGCCCTTCGTCAGCGAGGCGGATGATGCCCGGCACCACGCCGACCGTGCTGAGCGTGATGCGCTTGGCGCCCATGGCGAGGCCGTTGGAATCGCGCAGGATGTCCACCGCACGCAGGACCGCGTCGTAATTATGCAGCGGCTCGCCCATGCCCATCAGCACAATGTTGCGCAGGCGCTCGTGGCGGTGATGCGGCGAATCATGTCCCGGCTCCGCCAGCGCGGGCACAGCCGGCGCGGTCGCGGTCGCCCGCAGCGTGCGATCGACATGCATGACCTGCCCGACGATCTCCGCCGCCGACAGATGCCGGGTGAATCCCATCTGACCGGTCGCGCAAAACACGCAGCCCATCGCGCAGCCGACCTGGGAGCTGATGCACGCGGTGGTCCGGCCGTGATAACGCATCAGGACCGTCTCGATCTGCCGGGCGTCGGCCAGCGCGAGCAGGTACTTGCGCGTGAACCCGTCCGACGAATGCTGTTCGCGCGCGACCGGCAGCGGGGCGATCGAGGTTTCCTCGATCAACCGGGTCCGCAGCTTCACGGGCAGCTCGGTCATTTCCTCAAAGACGTTGCGACCCTCGTAATAGAGGTAGCTCCAGAGCCGCGCACCGTGGACTCGGCTCAGCCCCCAGGACTCAACCCGGGCGATCAGCTCGGGGCGGGTGAGGTCGTAGAGGGCGGTGACGGCGGACATGCGAGGAGAACGGACACCGTTGCGCATTCCAGCATCCGCTTCCAGCCGATGTTTTCCTGACTGGAGAATTCCCCCCAGGCCGGCCTCGTAGCCGTCCCCGGTCGCCTAGGGAATGGGCGCACTTGAGGAACGCGGATTTGAGCCGATTATAATCCCTCTGATCACCGCCATGTCGTCCTCCCCGCCCTTTGATTCCGACCTTTCCGCCCCTTCGAACCGCCGTCCGCTCCGGGTGCTGGTCGTCGACGGCAACTCCGTCAATCAGCAGCTGTGGTCGCACATGCTACGGCGCCTGGACTACAAGCCGCTCGCGGTCGCCGACGGGATCGAAGCGCTGGCGGCCGTGCAACAGATGCCCTTCGACGTCGTGTTGATGGACCTCGATCTCCCCGCGGAAGATGGCGCCGAGGTCGCCGGCCGCATCCGCCAGCTCTCCGCCGACCCGGATCACCCCTGGATCATCGCGGCTTCCAACGGCGCCCATGCCGATGCCTATGATCGCGCGATGGCTGCGGGCATGAACGATTTTGTGATCAAGTCCGGCCACTTCGAAAACCTCACCCGTGCCATGCGCTTCGCCGAGCGCGCGCTGCGCGCCTCGGCCGTCCGCGATCAGCACGCGGCCTGAGGATTTATTTGTAGCCGGGCTCGCTGAGCCCGGTCCGGATTTTTCGGCCAGCGGAGTTCTTGGCTCTCTCGGCACCGGGCTTAGCGAGCCCGGCTACACCGTTCCCGGCGACTCTCCGAGCGAGACCAGCGCGTCGGCAATCGAGACGGTCTGACGTTTGCGCTCGAGGAAGAAGTTCACCTCACGGTAGCCGACGCTTTGCAGGATGCGCATGGCACCGGCATAGCGGTCACCGACGCGTTCCGGACGGTGGGCATCGGCGCCGAGCACGACCGGGATGCCGCGGGCGCGCATCAGTTCGAGCATCGACCGTCCGGGATTCATCTCCGGCAGGCTCTTCATGAGGCCGCTCGTGTTGAGCTCCATCGCCACGCCGGTCGCCGCGATCCGGTCGAGCGCGCGCTCGATGAAGGGTTGGATGCGCTCAAACTGCCACGCCGACGGATCCTCGTTCTTCACCAGATCCGGGTGCGCCAGCGTGTCGAACAGACCCGTCTCCGCCGCCTGCGCGAGATGCTCGAAGTACGTCTGCTGGTAGGCGAACGAATCGCCGGTCCAGTACTTCTGCTTGTAGTGGAACATCTGCATGTGCACCGATCCGAGCACATGGTGCAGCGGCGTGCGCGCGTGCAGCTTCTCGAGCCAAGGCTCGATGCCCGGGAAAAAATCGCTCTCCAGTCCGGCCCGCACATCGACGCGGCCGGCAAAGGCCTCGCGCGCGGTCGCGATCAGGCCGAGGTAGGTTTCAAATTCCTCCGGAGCCATGCGGACCTCCGACGAGATCCCATCGGGCAACGGACAATGGCAGGTCACGATCAGCCCCTTGAGGCCGCGGCGCTCAGCGGCCGCCGCGTAGTCGGACGGCGTGCCCTGCGCATGCTTGCACAGCGCGGTATGGGAATGAGATTCGTAAAGCACGGGCCCGGACATCCCGGAAGAATCTTTCATCGCCCCCGGAGGGTTCAACCACGAATGGACACGAATTCACACGAATGCATTCGATCCATCGAACCGCCAATTCGTTAACCACGGATGAACACGGATAGACACGGATTGGA
Organism: uncultured Opitutus sp.; assembly: GCA_964460715.1. Classification (GTDB taxonomy): domain Bacteria; phylum Verrucomicrobiota; class Verrucomicrobiia; order Opitutales; family Opitutaceae; genus CAMAXB01. Next base: position 2,865 of record CAYWRG010000070.1, read on the forward strand.
TCCCCGATCCAATGGTTTGAATCCGTGTCTATCCGTGTTCATCCGTGGTTAAACTGCCTTGGATTCCCTTTGCGTGAATGCGTGCCCAAGGCTGACGCGGTCATTTCGTCTGGTGCGGCGTTAAGCCGGATTTCATGTCGCTTGCGTGAACGCGTAAGTCGGATCAGCCTCGTGACATGGACGACTCTCTCGGCAACTTCCTGCGGGCGTTCATCCCTCTTTTCGTCGCGATCGACCCGATCGGGCTGGCCGCAATTTTCATTTCGCTCGGCGCCGGCGTCCCGAAGGAAACCCGCACCCGCATCGCGCGTCAGGCCACGCTGACCGGCGGCATTGTCGCGCTGGCGTTTCTCTTTCTCGGTCAGAGCATTTTTGCCGCGGTCGGCATCACGGGTAGCGACTTCCAGATCGCGGGCGGACTCATTCTTTTCATTCTCGCGGCGCGCGACCTGATTCACTCGGCCGCCGAGGAACCGGCCAAGCTCGCCGACGATTTCGGCGTGGGGCGGCTCGGCATGCCGCTGATCGCGGGCCCCGCAACCATCGCCACGCTCCTCCTGCTCGCCCGCACGGTCGGCGTGGGCATGACGCTCGCCGCGCTGGCGGTGAACCTCGCGCTCTGCGCCCTCGCCTTCGCCCAGGCCGACCGCATCGGCCGCCTCATCGGCAACACCGGCATGCGCGCGATCTCGAAAATCGTCTCCCTCCTCCTGGCCGCAATCGCCGTGGCAATGATCCGGCGTGGGATCGAAGGTTAACCACGGATGGACACGGATTGGATCCAAAATCCGACGGTTTGAATCCGTGTCTATCCGCGTTCATCCGTGGTTGATGGATCTGGGGATCAATGGATCGAATCCATTCGTGTGAATGCGTGTCCATTTGTGGTTAAACGGATCGATTACCCCGCGAAGCTGGTCAGGAGTCGCGCGTAGATCTTGGCGCTGTCGACCAGATCGCGGACCCGCGCGCGTTCGTCGACCGCGTGGATGCGCTCGCCGCCCGGGCCGTAGCCCAGCGTCGGGATCTTCAGGTGGTGCGCGAAGAAGTGCATGTCGTTGAACCCCGTCGACACGCCGAACTTCGACGGCCGCCGACGCACCGTGCTGACCGCGCCCGCCATCGCCCCAAAGAAGGGGTGGTCCGGCGCGTTGTAGCAGGGGTGGTTGTCGGACACCTTGGTCACCGTGATCCGGCACTGCGGGATCGCCGCCGCCGCCTTGGCGAGGAAAACCCGGAGCTCGCGCTCGGCTTTCTCGACCGTTTCGACCGCCGTGACGCGCCGGTCGATGCTGAAGCTCGCCTCGGCCGGCACGGTGTTGATCTTTCCACCCGGGCCGGACGCGAACACGCCGCCGAGGTTGAGCGTCGGCACCAAAACCCGGCCATCGGGCGCGGTGAACGTGCGCCGCGCGAGCTCGCGCTTGTGGTCCTCCAAGGCGAGCACGAGCGCTGACATTTTTTCCAGCGCGTTGATCCCGCGCTCGGGCCGCGAACCGTGGGCAGCCCGGCCGTGGACGGTGACGTTGAGCCAGACGACGCCGTTGTGGCCACAGCACACGGTCGGCCCCTCGCCACCTTCCATCACCACCGCGTAATCGGGTTTGATCGGGGCGTGCTCGACCACCCAGCCGGCGCCGAGGACGGAATCGGTTTCCTCGTCGGCCGTGAACGAGACCTCCACGTTCATCAGCGGCTCGGTCCCGGTGGCGCGGAGCGCGCGCAGGGCGAAAAGCAGCGAGGCGATCGACCCCTTCATGTCCGCCGTGCCACGCCCGTGGATCCAGCCCTTGTCCACCTTGCCCGAAAACGGGGACCCGTGGCTCCACGTGCCCGAGACCGGGACGACATCGTAGTGGGCGTTGAAATGAATCGTCTTGCGCGCGCTGCGCACGGGACGGAAGCCCAGCACATTGTAGCGCGGAAACCCATGCTGCTCCGGTGGCAGGGTGCGCTTGAGCAGCGCAGTCGGGATGGCGTGACGCCGGGCCTTCAGGCCGGACGCCTGCAACTCCTTCACCAGGCGCGCGGTGATCGCACCGTAGTCAGCCCCGGGCGGATTGACCGTCGGGATACCCACCAACGCCCGAAGCAGCGCGCAGAGTTCGTCGGACCGGGCATCGAGGTAGTCGGCGGGTGACATAGGGAGGGGCTCAGCGGCGGGCGTGGGCCACCCACAACAGCCGCAGCATCACGAGCACCACCATCGTCAGGAAGACCGGGCGGACGAAGCGAGCGCCTTTTTTCACCACCATGCCGCTGCCGATGCGCGCACCGACCACCTGGCCGGCGCCCATGGTCAGGCCGGCGGCGTAGTGGACATGGCCGGCGACCACGAAATACCCCAAGGCCGCAAGGGCACTCGAGAGGTTGACGATCTTGGTCGTGCCGGTCGCACGCATGAAATCGTACCCCATCACGGCAATCAGCGCGACGGTCCAGAACGACCCCGCGCCCGGACCGAAAAACCCATCATAAAACCCCAGGGTCAGCCCCGTGATCAGGAAAAACAGCGGCGCGGGCATCCGCGGCGGATGCTCATGGGCACCGGCGCGCGGCTGGAGGATGGCATAAACCACGATGGCCGCGAGCAGCCAGGGGATGAGCGTCTCCAACAGCCCGCTGTCCATGGAGTGGACCACGGCCGCGCCGATGAGCGATCCGGAGATGGAGGCCACGATCCCGACCCGGCAATCGCGCAGCCGGACCACGCCGCTGCGAAGGTAGTGCACACTGGCGGACAGGCTGCCGAAGCTGGATTGCAACTTACTCGTGCCGAGCGCGACCGGCACGGGCAGGCCGAGGTTGAGCAGCACCGGAACCGCGATGAGCCCGCCTCCGCCGGCAATGGCATCGACCAGACCGGCGGCGAAGCCGGTGAGGAAGAGCAGCGGGTAGAGCCAGAGCGGAAGGTCCATGCAGAAGCGGACGGGCGGTTGTGCGCGCTCGGCCCGGCGCCGTCGAACGCAAAGCGCGGGCATTCCGACGCGTTGCCTTTTGACAGTCCCAACGTTGCGAGCATGCTCACTTCAGCATGTCCCTTGCCGAGCACCGCAAAGACTACTCCATGGCCGGACTCCTGGAAAAGGATCTGGCGCGCGACCCCTTCCGCCAGTTCGAGAAGTGGTTCCAGGAAGCCGAAGGCGCCAAGGTGATCGAGCCGAACGCCATGACCGTCGCCACCGCGACGAAGGACGGACTGCCCTCCGCCCGCACCGCGCTGCTCAAGGGCGTGGACGGACGCGGCTTTGTTTTCTTCACCAACTACGAGAGCCGCAAGGGCCGCGAGCTCGCCGAAAACCCGCATGCCACGCTCGTCTTCGCCTGGCTCGCACTCGAGCGGCAGGTGATCGTCGAGGGCACGGTGACCAAGGCGTCCCGCGAGGAGAGCGAAGCGTATTTCCACAGCCGGCCCCACGCCAGCCAGCTCGGCGCGTGGGTCTCGCAGCAGAGCAGCATCGTCGCCAACCGCGCGGTCCTCGAGGACGCCTACAAGGCGGTCGAGCGTAAGTACGCCGGCATGCCCGTCCCGCTGCCGCCGCACTGGGGCGGGTTCCGCCTCTCGCCCGAGCGGGTCGAGTTCTGGCAGGGACGGCGCAGCCGCCTGCATGACCGCCTGCGTTACCGGCGCGAAAAGGACGGTTCGTGGAGCATCGAGCGTCTCTCGCCCTGAGGCGTGGCCCGGAGGCATGAGCAAATCCGCACCCCAACGTCGCCCCTCCACCCCCAAGCCGCCCGCCACGCTCCTCGGAGCCGCGCTGCGTGACTTGAATGAGGGCGTGTTCATCGCCGAGCGCCGCCTGCTCGCCGAGGGCCTGCGCATCATCTACGTCAACGAGGCGTTTTGCCGGATGACCGGCCTGCCCGCCGCCGAACTCAAGGGCCGCACCCACGGCTTTCTCCACATCGCGCGCGCCGACCTCCACGCCTTGCGCCGCTGGCACGGCCGGCTCGCGCATGCCAAGCCCCTCCAGGGCCAGGGCTATCTCCTCCACAAGACCCACGGCACGATCTACGCCGCGTGGACCTACAGCGTCCTGCGCGACGCCCGCGGACGCGTGACCCACATCGTCGCGTCGTACCGCGACATGACCGACAAGCGCCGCCTGCAGGAGGAACTCACCCACTCCCAGCGCCTCGACGCGGTCGGCCGCCTCGCGGGCGGCGTCGCCCACGACTTCAACAATCTCCTCTCCGTCATCAACGGCTACTGCGAGATCCTCACTGACACGGTCGGCGACAACATGAAGGCCCGCAAGGAGGTCGCCGAGGTCCACGAGGCCGGCCAAAAGGCCGCCACGCTCGTGCGCCAGCTCCTCGCGTTCAGCCGCCGGCAGGCGATGGCGCCCAAGGTCATCAATCTCAACCGGCTCGTCCGCGACAACGCCGACATCCTCAACCGCCTGCTCAAGCCCGACAAGTCGCTCGTCCTCTCACTCAGCGAGGACCTCGGCAATGTCCGCGCCGATCCCGCGCAGATCCAGCAGGTCGTGCTCAATCTCAGCATCAACGCCCGCGACGCCCTCCGCCCGGGCGGCCAGGTCACGATCAGCACCGCCAACCGCGAGGTTCGCGCCGGCAAGACCCGCCGCCGAAACGATCTCCCGCCCGGCCGCTACGTCCTGCTCGCGGTGAGCGACAACGGCAGCGGCATGGATGCGACGACGCAGGAACATCTCTTCGAGCCGTTCTTCACCACCAAGGACGAGGGTCAGGGCACCGGCCTGGGTCTCGCCCTCGTCTACGGCGTCGTCCAGCAGAGCGGCGGCTTCATCTTCGTCCACAGCGCGCCCAACGTCGGATCGACCTTCGAGATCTTCCTCCCCGAGGTCCGCGAACCCGCCGCCGCCCCCGAGGGTTCGCTGCCCCCGCTGCCCATGACGCGCGGCCGCGAGACGCTGCTCGTGGTCGAGGAGGACGATGTCGTGCGCAAGATGGTCGCCGGCATCCTCACCTCCGACGGCTACCAAGTCATCGCCACCAAGTCGCCCGCCGAGGGCCTGCACGAGGCACGCAAACTCGCCAAGCCGATCCATGCGGTGTGCGTCGACCACAGCGACCGCGCCGGCGACGGCGAGCGCCTCGTGCGCTCGCTGGTCACCAGTCACCCTGCGCTGCGCGTCGTGTGCACCTCGAACCAGGACACCCCGCCGCTTGCCGCGCTCGACGCCGCACGGCAGACCTGCCTGCCCAAGCCCTTTGCCCTCAGCGCCCTGCTCAAGGCGATCCGCGCCCTGCTCGACGCGCCCTGATCCGCCGGCATGAAGCTGTACCTCATCCGCCACGCGCACGCCGTCACCGAACAGGAAGACCCGGCCCGGCCGCTCAGCCTCAAGGGCGAGACCGACGCGCGCCGCATCGCCACTTGGTACCGTCTCAACGGCGCCCTCCAACCCGCCCAGTTCTGGCACAGCCCGCTCGTGCGCGCCCGCGCCACGGCCTGCCTCCTCGCCGCCGGCCTCGGCGGGGATCCGCTGCTGGTCGAGACGCCAGGCCTGCTGCCCGATGATGACCCGGAGGACGTCGCCACGCGTCTCGCCGAGTACCCGCAGACCCACGATCTCGCCCTCGTCGGCCACGAGCCCCATCTCTCGGCCCTCGCCACGCTCCTCGTGCGCGGACGCGCCAAACCCGCGGCCTTCAAGCTGCGCAAGGGCGCGATCATCGCGCTCGAGCCCAACAACGAAGGCACCCACAAGCGCGACGGCCGTCCGCGCTGGCGGGTCCGCTGGCATTTCTCGCCCGAGCTCCTGCCGCCGCCCTCGCCATGAAGATCCTGCTCACCGGCGCTTCCGGTCTCGTTGGCTCTGCCGTCGCATCGATCGGAGCCCGCCTCGGCCACACCCTCATCGGCATCACCGGCCGGTTCTCCGGGCCGCTGGAGGGATTGCAGTCACGCCACACGCTCGACCTAGCGTCGGCGGCAGCCATCGACGACGTCGTGCGCTCCACGCGGCCCGACGCGATCATCAACGCCGCCGCGATCAGCGAGCCGGCCGCCTGCGACGCCCACCCGGAGCTGTCCGACGCCCTCAACGTCGCTCTCCCACAGCGCCTCGCCGAGCGTGCGAGAGAGATCGGCGCCCGCCTGATCCACCTTTCGTCGGAGCAGGTCTTCGGCGGCGACCGTGCGCCCTACCGCTGCGACGACCCCGTTGCGCCGCTCAATCGCTACGCCCGGCAAAAGGTTGCGAGCGAACAGGCCGTCGCAGCCGCCGCCGGCGCGCTCGCCGCCACCGTTCGCGCCCCGCTGCTCGGCGGCAACAGCCCGGGCGGACGCCGCAGCCTGCACGAGCGCCTGCTCGCGGACTGGGCGGCCGGGAAGACGCCGCGGCTCTACACGGATGAGATCCGCCAGGTCGCCAACGCCGACAACCTCGCGACCGCCCTGCTGGAGCTCTGCAGCCGTCGCGACCTGAGCGGCAACCTGCACTGGGCCGGGACCGAACCGCTCTCGCGTCATGAGCTGGCTGCGCGCATCCGCAATCATTTCCACCTCGATCCGGCCCGCACGCCGATGATCGCCATCACCCGCCGTGACGACCCCGCCGCGGCGGCCTCGCGCCCGGCGGATCTGTCGCTGGATCTGGCCCCGCTGGTCGGCTCACTGCAGACAAAACCGGAGTCGTTTGCCGTCCAACTCAGCCGTCTGACCGTGCCACCGGCCCTGCAGGCATGGGTCAGCGCCGTCCGTCTTCCCTCGTAACGCATGCTCGCAATCCTGCCTGACCGCACCGGCGGCGCCGCCGAGAACATGGCGACCGATTTCCTCCTGCTGCAGCGGGCGGCGACCGATCACCCGATGCTGCGCCATTATGAGTGGCGGCGACCGGCCTTCACCTTCGGCTACAGCCAGAAACTGGCCTTCATCCAGTCCCAGCTGCCCGTCGACGAGCCGGTCGACCTCTGCCGCCGCCCAACCGGAGGCGGGCTGGTCGATCATCGCGACGACTGGACCTACAGCCTCATCGTACCGCGCACGCACCCGCTCTATGCGGCGCGCGCGATCGAGAGTTATCGCGCGGTGCACGCCGGCGTGACCGAGGCGCTCGTCGCCCTCGGCTGCCCCGCCTTGCTCAAGACCGAGTGCGAACCCTGCGCGCCAGGAACCGAACCCGGACCGGCCGGCGTGTGCTTCACGCGACCCGAACTCTATGACGTGATCCACGCGAAGACGGGTGAAAAAATCGCCGGCGCGGCACAAAAACGCGCGAAGCGCGGACTTTTGTTCCAGGGTTCCTTGTGGCGTCCGGCCGCCGCCGGCATCGATTGGGACGCGTTTGCGGAGACATTTTCACATCATCTCGCGACAATTCTCGGCGGAGAAGCAGAAGCGTCGGGATGGCCGTTTCTAGAGGAGGAAGAGCTCTCCGGCCTCATCGAAAACTACTCAGAGCCCTCGTGGAACGCGCTGCGCTGAACAAATTGCCGTTTGTAGTTGAAATATGGTGACAATCGACCGGAAACGACGTTTGGAAAAAAATGCACAAACCCATCACTGCACACTTGCAATCTTATCCAACGCGTTGATGCTAAAAATTAACCAGCGCGCAGTTGCGCTAGTCCCTGCGTAACTTACGCAGGCGAAAGACCAGAACCAATCCAACGCTCAATACCATGGCCAAAGCCAAAAAGACGGTGAAGAAGGTCGCGAAGAAGAAGACGGCTAAGAAGAAGAAGTAACGACCTCGCTGGTTCAAAACCACGACGACAGCCGTCCTTTCGAGGGCGGCTGTTTTTTTATGCCTACGTTTCGCGAAGCGAGAACGTCAGCCAAATGGCGTTCGGCCCGAGGTGGAACGCGTTGCCCTCAACGCGTTGGATCGAAGACCCGACACCCCGCTCAAGCCAGCGCGTTGAGGGCAACACGCTCCACCTCAGCATCTGGATAGATGTAGCCGGGGTCGCTGACCCCGGGGATCGAATTTACCTGCTCAAATATCCCGGACCGGGGTCAGCGACCCCGGCTACATCTTTACCGAATCTGCGGAGCGGATCGGAAGCCTAGCGCTTACCGCTTAAAGCCTACAGCTCTTTCCTCAATTCGACCCGTTGCCGTAGCCGAAACCCACGCCGGCGCCCGCGCCGACTGCGAGTTCCTCCTCGGCTTCCTCCGGCGGCAGTTCCTCGAGGGGCGCGAAGCGCTCCGAGGAGAAACCCAGCTCCTGTTGACCCGCATGGAAGGGATCGGGGGGATTCACCAGCTCCGTGAGGAGAAGCCCCACCGTGGCCGAGTCGCCACCCTTCACGACCTTTTCGCGACCGAGGAAGACCTCGCGGATGACATACGTCTTCCCCTTCACCGGCAGCTGCCGGTAGATCGCGCGAATGAACTCGCTGAAGGTGTCGTTGATGCAGACGACTTTCTGTCCTTTGACCATGGTTGGGTCAGATTGAATCCGCCCGCTGCGCAGTTCAATCCTGCTTCGTGGCGCGCTTCCGCCGCGATTTGGCCGCCCGCTTGCGGCGAACACCCGGCTCAATCCCGATCCGCGGGTCGGCGGACCGGATCCGGCGCACCAACTCCGCCGTATCGCGCTCAAACGAGGCGGCCGCTTCCGGCAGATAAAGCCATTTCGGCAGCACCTCGTGCGGACTGAGCGCCGGAAAGTCCTGGATGAGCGAGGGCTGATGCTCGCGTTCGGTCGGCACCAGCACGCCACGCCAGGGTTCCTCCTTCGAGACGAGAAAGAGCACAAACCGGCCGCGCACATAAACCGCTTTGCCGCCAAACATCGGTCGGACCAACAGCGTCGGCTCCGACTCAAGCGGTTCCACCACCCACGCCAGCGGGTGGATCAGAACTGGACGGCGATCACGGGGTGTTCGCATGAAATTGGATCAATCATCAATCCGGGGTCGCCCGCGAATCACGCGAATCAACCCGAATCCGGCTCTCCCTTGCAGGATTGATTCGTGGAAATTCGCGCGATTCGCGGGTCAAAATCCGATTTTCGTGTGTTCCGCGTATTTCGTGGTTCCTCCCGGCTCGGATCACTCACTCGATCCGGCCTTCGTCGAAGTCCATCAGGTCCGCCACACTGATAATCTGGTCCACCCGGTCGGCGCAGCCCATGGCGGTCAGGGCCTGCTTCAGGAAGTCGCGGCCGGCGGGGGTCATGCCCTTCTGCACGTACTCACGATTCCACTTGGCCACGCGCAGGTCGGCCGGGAATAGCGCCAGCAGGCGTCGGTCGCGCTCCGCGTCGTCGAGCCCGGCATCGATGCACTCATGCACGATCTGCTCGACCGCCGCCGGATCGATCCCGAGGTGCATCGAGAGAAAGCGGTCCATCCCGCGTTTGTAGTTCTTCGCGTAGCTCGCGGGCAGCGCACCGTGCTCCTTCACGTACTTCGCCTTCGCGAGGAAGCGCGGCAGGTGCAGCAGCCCGGTGGCCGCATGCGGCACGTAGGGCGACGGCAGGCAGGTCAGGATTTCGCCGGAGGAGCCGGGGATGGGCTTGGAGGGCATGGGAACCAACGTGCGGATTCCCGCCGCGGGCGGAAGCCTGATGTTAAAGAGAGGGGCCGCCCTCCCATCGTTCTCATTCCTCGTTATCGTTCTCTTTCTCTCTCCGGTTCGCTTCCGCACGCCCATTCCCATGATTTTCCAATCCGGAGAACGAGAACGATTCCAGGCCCGCCCCGCCCGCGCCCGCTTGCCAATTCCGCGGTCCCGGCTTGCCTGCTGTCATCCCATGAACCCCACCCCACGCCTCCTGGTCCTGGCCGCGCTGGCCGGTCTGCCGCTCGTCGTTCACGCCCAGACGCCTGCGATTCCCCGCGATGCCACCGCGATCTACGCTCAGCTTTGCGCCAACTGCCATGGTGCGGAACTCCAGGGTGGGGCCGGCAGCAGCCTGATCGACGACGTCTGGAAGTACGGCGCCGATGACCAGAGTCTCGCCGCCAGCATTCAGCAAGGCCGGCTCGACAATGGCATGCCGGCGTTCGGCGAGGTGCTCGATGCCGCGCAAACCCGCGCCCTCATCGTCTACATCCGCGAGATTGGCGTGCGCTCCGCGGAACGAAAGACCCCGGTCAACCCGCCGAAGCCCGGCGCCGTCGTCACGACCGCCATCCACAACTTCCGTCTGGAGGAAGTCGCGGCCGGACTCGGCGTGCCCTGGTCGATCGCCTTCCTGCCGGACAACCGCATCCTCGTGACCGAGCGCTCCGGCGCCCTGCGGCTGATCGAGAACGGTCGGCTCAACCCCCAGCCGATTGAGGGCACGCCAAAGGTCTGGGCCACCGGCCAGGGTGGTCTTCTCTCCGTCGCACCCCACCCCGACTTCGCCAAAAATGGCTGGATCTACCTCTCGTACAGCGATCCGGGCGATAACAACCTCGCCATGACCGCCGTCGTCCGTGGCCGCATCCGCGACGGCCGCTGGGTGAATGAGGAGCAGCTCTTCAAGGCCTCCTCCCATCTCTACAAGCGGGGCGGCGCGCACTTCGGCAGCCGCTTCGTCTTCGACGGCAAGGGCTACCTCTTCTTTACCATCGGCGAGCGCGGCACCCCGGCCGACGCCCAGGATCTCACGCGCCCCAACGGCAAGGTTCACCGCATCCACGACGACGGGCGCATCCCGGCCGACAATCCGTTCCTCAACGTTCCCAATGCGATCCCGTCCATCTGGAGCTACGGCCATCGCAACCCGCAAGGCCTCGCCCAGCATCCGGTCGACGGCAGCCTCTGGGAGGCGGAACACGGACCGCGCGGCGGCGACGAACTCAACCGCGTCGAGCGCGGCCTCAACTACGGCTGGCCGCGGATCACCTACGGCATGAACTATAACGGCACGCCGGTGACGGACCGCACGTCCGAACCCGGGCTCGAGCAGCCGGTCCTGCACTGGACGCCCTCCATCGCCGCCTCCGCCATCACCTACTACACCGGCGACCGCTTTCCGCAGTGGAAAAACAACCTCTTCGTCGCGTCGCTCGCGCAGCAGGAGTTGCGTCGCCTCGTCCTCGATCAGGGCAAGGTCGTCAGCCAGGAGGTGCTCTTCAAGGGCATCGGCCGCGTCCGCGATGTCGCAGTCAGCCCGGACGGGTTTATCTACGTCGCCCTCGAGGAGCCGGGCCGCATCTGGCGATTGGTCCCGGCCAACTGAGGCGACGATCCGGTTTAACCACGGATGGACACGGATTCACACGGATCAGATTCAACCCACGCTGGGGATCGTATCCGTGGCTATCCGTGTCCATCCGTGGTTAACTCTCTGAATTTGCTCGATGGCCTGACTTAGGCGGTTGGCTTTGCGCGCGATTTTTGCGCTCCTCGTATCCACACCCCGAGGTTCCTCGCTTCAACCGATCCCGCCATGACCCGTCGATTCCTTGCCTCCGCCCTGGCCCTGCTCACGTCGGTCGCCGCCAGCCACGCCCACGCGGCCGAGCCGATCATCACCGCAGCTGTCACCTACTATCCGCTGGATGGCGGCGTGTACGCCGAGACCGCCAAGGTGCGGCCCGAGGCCGCGCTGATTTTCACCTCGGGCGCCGACGCTGTGGATGCCCCGGCCGTGTTTGCGGCGCTGAGTGAGCGCCTCTCCCTCGCCGGCGCGCCGCCCGCCGCCGGAGATGGCCCGCGCGCCGAGGCCTTTGCGGTGAAGGACGGTCGCGTACTCGCCGTCGGGCGCAACGCCGACATCCGCAATGTCGCCACCGCCCGCACGCGCGTCTTCGATGCGGCCGGGATGACGGTGACGCCCGGGTTCATCGACGCGCACTGCCATCCACGTGGCGAGCGTGTCCTCTTCGAGGTGGATGGGAACCTGCGCAGCATTGCCGCCCTCAAGGCGGCGATCGCCAAGAAGGCGGCCGAAACGCCGCCAGGGTTCTGGGTCAACGCCTACATGTTCGACGACAC
>CAYWRG010000070.1:14749-20730 GCA_964460715.1 uncultured Opitutus sp.
CGTCAATGTCCGCGGCAGTCTGCTGGTGGCAGCCAGCGAGCCGGTGCCGATGAGCCCTTGGAACAGCGGCTGGGGTAATCTGCTCGGACACCTCCCCCACCGCCCGACGCGCACCACGCTGGGCGCCGTGGCGCTTGCCACCCCGGGAGCCCGGTTCAACGCCGAGGGCGTCGCCGCCCGCATCCTGCGGCCCGACCTGACCGTTCCGGGCGAGGCGACACCCAATCCCCGCGTTCGCCGTTTCGGTTCGGGGGCTTACGGCGCATCCGCCGCCACGCTTGTGCTGCCCGGCACCGCCCTTGTCTTCACCGCCGGCATCCTCGCTGATCCGGTCGACCCAGCCCAGCCCGAGAATGCCGTCGCCCGCTATGGCGACATGGCCACGCAATCCGCCTCGGCGCTCGCCAGGCTCGAGCAGACGTTGCGCACCCAGAATCTCGCGTGGGATGACATTTTCTACGTTCGCGCCCTGCTCTCCCCGGTCGCAGGCGAGACGGCGGTCGATTTCGCGGGCTTCGGCCGCGCCTTCGAACAGGCCTTCAGCGCACGCAATCCCCTGCACCGGCCAGCGCTGACCGTCTGGGCCGCGCCGGGCTTCAACGCCACCGGCCGCATTGTCGAGATTGAGGTCTATGCGGCCGCGAAGACCGCCACGCCGACGGAAGCCGCAGCCGCGCCGATGCCAAATGCAGCCCCGGCTGTGCGGACCACCGGCGCCGCCACCGCGGTGATCAGCAGCAGCGCGGCGATCACCGGGCTGCGGCCGCTGGTTTGGTTCGCGGGCGTGATCGGCACGGGCAACGGCATTCACGACGAAGCCGTGACCGCGTTCCTTGCGCTGCGCACGCGTGCCGAAACGGCCGGCGTCAGCCTGGGCGACACGATTTTCCTGCGCGGCTACCCCGTGGTCGGCGACGACTACCCTGGAAATTTCGCGCGCTGGAACGAAGCCTACGGCCGCTTCTTCAATCTGCCCGGGATCAACCCGCACAAGCCGGCCCGCACCGCGTTTCCGGTCACAAAGTTGCCGCAGGACAAGCAGATCGAAATCGAGATCCTCGCGGTGGGCCGGTGAGAGCCGTCGGCTTTGATGTAGCCGGGGTCGCTGACCCCGGTCCGTAACTGCCGGAGCGAATGCAAACCCCGAGGTCAACGACCTCGGCTACATCACCCCGAACTCCGCCTCGGCCTCACTGCATGAACTGCTCGTAAATCAGTTCGAACGACTCGGGACCAACGCTGCTCTCGCCACGGAACGGCTGGTCCATCACCGCGAGCAAAAATACCAGCAGACCGAGCAGCGCCGCGAGGACGGTGGTGAGGACGTCGTGGAGCCGCTTGTTCTCCACCACGAACAGCCACAGGAGCGAAAGGTTGAGGAAGGATCCGCCAATCACGATGACCCACACCAGCTGAGGCAGCGCGTTGTTCACGCTGCTGAGACGCAGACGTCGGGTTTCCACCATATTGCTGAACTGCTGTAAGGCCTCGGCCTGCACATTCTTTTGGGCCTCGGTTCGGGGTTCGAAGCCGGCCAGCCCTTGTTGGATGCGATACAGGAGAACGTTGCCGCCCGGACCGGGGACGATGCCCTTCTGCTGCTTGGGCCAAGCCACATCGATTTCGTGGCGCGCGTACTCCCGCAGGAGCTGCGTCAGCTCCGTGCGCTCCGGGTCGGGGTAGTTGCTCGCGGTCCGGTAGAGCACGCCGAGATTTGACGCCTCCTGCAGCACCGTTCCGTCGACGTCGGCAAAGTTCTCCCATGCCGCCACCGAGAGAAGACCGAGCGTGATGCCGAAAAAGACCCCGGCCGCCGACAGGTACTGCCCAACGATCTCGTTGAAGTCGCGGCCTCCATACCAGCGGGGCAGGAAGCGACGGACGATGATCTGGCCGATCAGCGCAAAGCTGACAAAGCCCCCTACGACGACGAAGCAGAACAGCCAGTTGGGGAGGTCGTAGATCGAAGGGAGCCGAGGGTCTCGACGCAGATGAACGGTCGGACAACCTACGCTACACCCGGATTGTTCGGCCACGTCACGCCCTGCAATTCCGGCGGGAGCGTGGTCGGCGAGTTACGCGATGACCGGGCCGCCATTCTATCCGATAACACCTCCAGCGGCACACCCTTCGCGGCCCCTGCGCGCCGCAAGGCCGAACAGCGATGCCGCCACGCCAAACAGCAGCGCAAAGACGAGGTTGAGCGCGAACACCTGCGGAACGCCCGGGCTGAAGTCCGTTCGCCAGAAAAGGCAGGCGACCGCCGGCACGAGCATCTGCACAATCGCGGTCGCAACCATGGCGCGTGCCATGCCCGCGGGTGAAAACCGGGCAAGGCCGGCACCGATCATCCCGGTGAGAAGGACTCCGCCGTACAACATGTTGGCCGGGTTGTCGTCACTGCCGATGAATCCGACCGCGATCGTGCCCCAGACGATCATGAAGGCGGTGAGCAGCGCGAGCGCTGCAGCCAAGCGGTAGGCGATATGTTCCGACTTCCTCGTCACGAGCGCATAAGTAAAGCCAACCCCCGTCATCATCGCCCAAGCGACCACGTAGTCCGCGACGCCCCAGTTCCAGCCCTCGGCATATCGCGAGGCCGTCAGCGGAATCACCATCAAGGCCAAGGGCACCACCAGGACCGCAAGCAAGGATTTGTTCTTCATTGTGACCGCAGTGAACACCCGGCGCGTGAAGTCTTGATGAAGTCGCAGAGAAATCCGCATGAACTACACGACCCGCCCGACCCGCCCCCAGCGCGGGCTCACTTGCTTGCCGGGTTCGCGGCCGGGGTTTCCGCGGGCGCTAACCGCTTCTGGATCTGCTCCAGGGTGAACTGATTTCCCTGGGCAAAGAAGGCCTTCATCTTCTGGGACGCCTCATCGGGCGTGAATCCCATCCCCACGATCCGCAGGTGAGTGCGGCCTCCTTCGCCGGGCGTGAAATAAAGCACGGTCCACATCGAGAAGATGGCGTCACCAAAGGGAAAGCCGGCCGGCGCCTTCGCGACCTTGATCGCCAGCATGCGCTCCGGCTCGAAGGCCAAAATCCGGTTCTCGATCGTTCCCGCATCACCCAGCGTGCCTGTCGGCGTGTAGTTGGTGCGCATGAGACCGTCAATGCGCAGGTCGATGTCCACGTGCGGCGCCAGCCAGGATTTCAAGCCCGCCGTCGTGGTCCAGGCCGACCAAACGGCGGAAATCGGAGCCACCACCCACCCCTCGGCGACAATGGCTTCACTGGCGGCCGCGCGCAGGTTTCCGAGAAAAAGGAGGAAGAGAACCAGCCAGGTTTTCATAGGGCAGAAGGGTGATTCGACGAGGAAATCAACGCGACGGCATGTCGTCTTCCGGACGAATTCGTCGACCGAGGCGCCTCCCCAAGCATGCCATCGGGATGTAGGCCACGAGGAGATCGAGCGCAATGAACCAGGCCGGAGCCGGAATCATGAAAGCCGCCATGATCCCTCCGGTCAGGAAGAAGGCCCCCAGGACATAGGCGAGAAACGAGCGTCGCGTCGCCGCGGTCAGATGCGTGATCAGCGCACCGACAAACGTGCCGACCGCATGCGCGAGAAAGGGAAAGAGATAATGCTTGGGTTCCAGAAGATGAACGCCCGCCGCGAGGCCCTCAACCGTGCTCATGTCGACGCCCGCCGGCGGCGGAATGAGGCGCGGCCCGAGTCCGACCAACGCCATGTTGACGAGACTGCCCAGCACCAGGCCGATCACGACTGCCAAAGTATTTCGGATCAGGGTTTTCATAGGATTATTAAGTTGTAGCCGGGGGTCGCTGACCCCGGTAGGATTTTGCGCCGAGCCCATTGAAGGAAACGCCATCAGCGAGACGCAGGTGACAAAGTCCGGGCTGCGCGATTCTCGGCCCGTGTGTTGAGTGCCCGCCGCGCGTCGTCATCGAGCCGATAGATCGGCAGGGTCAACTTGGAGAGCTGCGTGAACTCACCGCTCACCGCATCATACAACCAGCGCTGGCTTCCCTGCTCGCTTCCATCGAAATCGAGCTTGTGCGTCCACAGGTGCCCATCGCGAGCGCTGGTGACTTCCTTGGCCGCACGCATCCCGGCCACAACCGCCTCTACTTCAGCCCCGGCGGTGATCGTCCGTGTCACCCCAAACCCCTCATCCCGGATCTCAATCCGAGAGATGCTCCCCGCCTTCCAAGCCGGCTTCGCGTGCCCAACCAGCAAAGGAATGATCGCAAGGATCAGGCTCAGGATGACACGCGATTTCATCGTCGTTCAGATCATTCGTTGCATAGCCATCTACCCTACACGGGGGAAGATATTTGAACCAAGGCATCACGAGATGCTAGTAACAATCACGTGCTCAGGCGAGCACCACTGTGTCAGCTGCCTCCAGTGATAGCCTGCGACCAGAGATTTCTTAGGCTACGACGCATTAAAAAAAGAAACCCCAAGGACTCGCCTTCGCGTCCTTGGGGTTAGGTGAATCAGACGACCAGTGATCGCGTTCAGACCGCCACCGGGACCTTCGCGGCGTCGAAGACGTAGACGGGCTTTGGCGCATCCGCGGTCGGCGGGTGCGGGACGACCTTCCAGAACTTGCCGACGGTGGTCTCCCACGACGCGAGGAGGTTCTTGGCGTGCGGGCTGCCGGTCAGCTTCGCGTGGACGTTGAGCAGCGCGCGGAGGCTGTCGCTCTCCTCCTGCGCGTTGAGGCGCTCGAGGCTGATCATCGCGGGGTTGATCAGGCTCGGGAACGTGTCCTGCGCATCGTACACAAACGCGAGGCCGCCGCTCATGCCGGCGCCGAAGTTCTTGCCGGTCGGTCCAAGGATGACCGCGAGGCCGCCCGTCATGTACTCGCAGCCGTGGTCGCCCACGCCCTCGACCACCGCGGTCGCGCCGGAATTGCGGACCGCGAAGCGCTCGCCCGCGCGTCCCGCCGCGAAGAGCGTGCCGCCCGTCGCGCCGTACATGCAGGTGTTGCCGAGGATGGACTGCTCGTGCCACGCGAAGGTCTCAGACGCCTTCGGGCGGACGATGATCTCGCCGCCGTTGATGCCCTTGCCGACGTAGTCGTTGGCCTCGCCGTTGAGCGTGAGCCGCACGCCGTTCACGAGGAACGCGCCGAACGACTGACCCGCCGAGCCGGTGAAGGCCAGGTCGATCGTCGCCGAGGGCAGGCCCTCGTTGCCGCGCGTGTACGCGATCTGGCCCGCGAGCGCGGTGCCGACGTCGCGGTTGACGTTCGTGATCTTGTAGCGCGCCACGAGGCGGCTCGACATGCCGAGGATGACGTCGCGGGCCTCCTGGAGGATAGCCTCGTCGAGCGAGCCCTCGCTGCCAAAGCGCTCGTTGCGCTCGCGCGTGTGGTAGCGGTCCATCTCGCCGGACGGATCCGGGTTGTGGAGCAGGCCGCCGAGGTTGACCAACTTCGCCTTCGGGTTCGTCGGATCGTCGATCTGCTCGAGCAGGTCGACGCGGCCGATGATCTCGTTGAGCGAGCGGGCACCGAGGCGCGCGAGGTAGTGGCGGACGTCTTCGGCGACGGCGTTGAAGAAGTTGATGATGTTCTCGGGCTTGCCGCGGAACTTCGCGCGGAGATCCTCGCGCTGCGTCGCGACGCCGACCGGGCAGGTATTCAGATGGCAGACCCGGAACATCGCGCAGCCGCCGGCGATGAGCGCCGCGGTGCCGAAGTTGAACTCCTCGGCGCCGAGCAGCGCGGCGATGACGATGTCGCGCCCCGTCTTCATGCCGCCGTCGGTGCGGAGGACAACGCGCCCGCGGAGGCCGTTCATCATCAGCACCTGGTGCGCCTCAGCCACGCCGATCTCCCAGGAGGAGCCGGCGTTCTTGATCGAGGCGAGCGGGGACGCGCCAGTGCCGCCTTCATGACCGGACACGAGCACGACGTCGGCGTAGGCCTTGGCCACGCCGGCGGCGACGGTGCCTACGCCCGAACACGACACCAGTTTCACGCAGACCTTGGCGCGTG
>CAYWRG010000071.1:0-9962 GCA_964460715.1 uncultured Opitutus sp.
GCGCACCGACCGGATCGCCAAGTACAACCAGCTGCTCCGCATCGAGGAAGAGCTCGGCTCGACCGCTATCTACGCCGGCCGCCTGTAAGGCGCCGCATTGCGCGTTCCTCTCAAGGCCGTCCCGCTCAGGCGGGGCGGCCTTTTCTTGGGCTCGGTGTGCCGGCCTCGCTGAGGCCGGTCGGACAAAGGCAAACAGACCGGGCTCAGCGAACCCGGCTACAACGCTCACTCCACCCGCAGGATGTAGCCGCGGAGGTACTCGCTCTCCGGCATCGTCACGAGGACCGGGTGATCGGGTGGCTGGTGGCAGAACTCCACCACCTGCACCTTGCGCTTCGCATCCGCCGCGGCCTGCGCGAGCACTCCGCGGAGCTCCGCGTCCTGCATGTGATGCGAGCAGGTGTACGTCGCCAGAATGCCACCGGGCGCGAGCCGCTGCATCGCGCGAAGATTGATGTCCTTGTAGCCGCGGAGCGCGCCCTCCAGCGCGCTCTTCGATTTCGCGAAGGGCGGCGGATCGAGCACGATCACGTCCCACTTGGGCTCGTCGGGCCGCGCCGGATCGTTCAGCCAGTCGAACACATTCGCCACGGTAAACGAGGCCTTCACGCCGTTGCGCTCCGCATTGCGCCGCGCCTGGCCGATCGCGTCCTCCGCACTGTCGAGCCCGAGGACCTCCGCCGCGCCGGCGCGGGCCGCATGCAGGGCGAAAGAACCCTGATTGCAAAACGCATCCAGCACGCGCTTGCCGGCCGCATACTTGGCGACCACGCGGTGCTGCTCGCGCTGGTCGAGGTAGAATCCGGTCTTCTGGCCGCTCTGCAGATCCAGCCAGTAGTCAAAGCCGTCGATCCTCTCCCAGCGCGGCGCCCAAGCCTGGCCGGAACGCGTGCTCACGCCGAGTGACAGGCCCTCCAGCCGCCGGATCGTGGCGTCGTTGCGCAGGATGATCTCGGCCGGCGCGATCAACTCCGTGAGCAGGCTGACCAGCAACGCCGTGCGCTGCTCCATCGCCAGTGTCTGCACCTGCAGCACCAACGTGTCTCCGAACTGATCAACCACCACACCCGGGAGGTCGTCCGACTCCGACCAGACGAGCCGGCGATGACGGTCGCCCGCCGGACGCTTCGCGATTGCCCGCTGGAGCGCGCCGCGCAGAAAGGCCTCGTCGAGTGCAACGCGGTCACGATTGATCCGACGCCAGATGATCTGCGAGCGGCTGTTGTAGATTCCGGTGCCGAGCGGCCGACCGGAACGATCCCGGCACTCCACCACGCCGCCATCGTTCTCGGCCGGCAACAGCGCCTCGACCTCGTTGGCGAAGACCCACGGGTGTCCGGCGAGGACCCGGGCCTTGGCGTTGGCTTTGAGCTTGAGCATGGGAACAGACGACATTCTCCCATCATCGCACCCCGCCGCCTGTGGAGAAGCCTAAAACCAACCCCGTCCACCAAAGTCCCGCGCAGCCATCGAGTAACCGATTGGCTTGGTTGGTGGCCGTTGACGGATGACAAATTTATCTTCCCCTCCCTGCCCGCGCGCTGTTGCCTCGGAGGTTACGCCATGTCGCCCGCCCAGGAAATCGCCCGCCGCCGCACCTTCGCGATCATCTCGCATCCCGATGCGGGCAAAACCACGCTCACGGAGAAGTTCCTTCTCTACGGCAACGCCATCCACCTCGCCGGCACCGTCACGGCCCGCAAGAGCCAGCGCGCGACGACCTCGGACTGGATGGAACTGGAGAAGCAGCGCGGCATCTCGATCAGCTCGACCGTGCTGCAGTTCGACTACCAGGGCTTTGCCGTCAACCTGCTCGATACGCCCGGTCACAAGGACTTCTCCGAGGACACCTACCGCGTCCTGACCGCGGTCGACGCCGCCCTGATGGTGATCGACGCCGCCAAAGGCATCGAGCCCCAGACCCGCAAGCTCTTCGAGGTCTGCAAACGCCGGGGCGTGCCCGTGTTCACGTTCATGAACAAGTGCGACCGCCCGACGCTCAATCCCATCGACCTGCTCGATGAGTTGGAACGCGTGCTCGGTCTCGCGCCCTGCGCCGTCACCTGGCCGCTCGGCAACGGTCCCAGCTTCCGCGGCGTTTACGACCGCCGTTCCGCCGAGGTGCATCTTTTCGAGCGCACGCCGCACGGTGCCTACCGTGCACCGGTCAACGTGACCGGACTCAAGGATCCGATCGTGCGCGACAAGCTCGACGACTACACCTTCGACCAGGTGTCCGAGCAGAACGAGATCCTCGACGGCGCCAGCGCTCCCTTCAACCTGGCCGATGTCCAGGCGGGCAAGCAAACCCCGGTGTTCTTCGGCTCGGCCGTCAACAATTTCGGCGTTCAGCTCCTCCTCGAGGGCTTCCTGCGCAACTCGATCCCGCCGACGACCCGCCGGTCGGTCAGCATGAGCGTGCCGGGAGCGCCCGCACCGACTGCGGCGCGCGAGATCCCGGTCACCCACGAAAAATTCTCGGCCTTCGTCTTCAAGATCCAGGCCAACATGGATCCGAAGCACCGCGACCGCATCGCCTTTGTGCGGGTCTGCTCGGGTAAATTCACGCGCGACATGAACGTCGTCCACCAGCGTACTGGCCGCACCGTGCGGCTGTCATCGTCGCACCGGCTCTTCGGCCAGGAGCGCGAGACCGTGGACGAGGCCTGGCCGGGCGACGTCATCGGCCTGGTCGGCCACGATGCGTTCGGAATCGGCGACACGCTGACGGAAGACCGCACGATCGCGTATGACGAGATCCCGCGCTTCCCGTCCGAAGTCTTCACCTACATCTCGAATCCCAATTCCGGCGACTCCAAGAAGTACCGTGCCGGCCTGGAGCAGTTGCTGCAGGAAGGGGTTGTGCAATCCTTCCAGCCGCGCAACGCACCGCCCGGCGCCACACTCCTCGCCGCGGTCGGCGTGCTCCAGTTCGAAGTTGTGCAGTATCGCCTCAAGTCGGAGTACAACGCGGAATCCCGTCTCGATCCAACGCCGTGGACCCTCCTGCGCTGGCTCGAGCCCCACCCGGCGCTCAAGGAGACTAGCACCCTGATCGTGGCGAGCGGCGTCACCTTCGGCGTCGACAAGTTTGACCAGCCGATCGTGCTTTTCCCCAACGATTGGACGATGCGGTACTTCATCGAGAAGAATCCCGAATTGAAGCTGCACGAACTGCCGATCGAGCAGACCCGCTGAGGCGTTCACCCCATCCACCGGCGACCTGCGCGCGATTGCCAGCCGGGCAGCCCTCTGCATCGTGATCGGGATGTCATCCGGGAAACCGCCCTGCCAGACCGTCCTGCGCCTTGTGGCGGCAGCGTTCCTGGCGGTCTTTCTGGGTCTGGCCGCACCGGCGCAAACCATCGCCCCCGGACGCGCCGCGCCTTCGCCGGTTCACACCCCTTTCGTCACCGAGCAGTTCCCGGACGATCCACCGGGCTATCGCGAGCAGCTCAAGAGCATCGCCGCGCGCTACACCGAAATCTACTATGCGGCCGACCTGCGAGCGGCGCTCGAGGAAGCCAAGGCCGGCCTCCAGCTTGCCGTCGAGCACTCGCGTCCGCGCGACGAGGCCCAATTCCTCAAGGCCTGCGGCTACGTGTCGTGGCTGCTCGGCGACAGCGCCGCGGCCACCGCCTACGAACAGCGCCTCCTGGCCTTGGCCGAGCGTTTTGATGATGACGCGCTGCGCTCGATCGCCCACCGCGTGCTCGGCTCGGTTTACCGCCTGACCGGTGACCGTGCACTCCAGCGCCGCTACACGGAGGAGGCGCTCCGCTTTGCGGAGCGTGCAGGCGACCGCGGACTCGCCGACGGGGCTCTCAACAATCTCGGCGTGCTCGCCATGGAGGAGGGTAATTTCGCCGAGGCCCGCCGGATCCACGAGCAGGTCCTCGCCCACCGAGAGGCGACCGGCAACAAGTGGGACGGCGCAGGCTCCCTGACCAACCTGGCCGACGTCGCGTCCGCTGAGAACGACCTGCCCCGCGCGCTTGAGCTGCACCAGCGGGCCTATGCGATGCGCCGCGAGGTTCGTGACACCCGAGGGCAGATGCGTTCGCTTCGCCAGGTGGCATCCGTCCTGCGCCGGCTTGGACGCATGGACGAGGCCCTCGCCCATCTGCAGGAAGCGCTCGGCCGCACCGAGGAGATCACGGGCCATGAGCTTCTCGCCGACCTCTGGCGCGAAATCGCCCTCACCCGGGAGGCCCGCGGCGAGTTGGCGGAGGCTCTCGCCGCCGAGCGGCGCGCCAACACCGAGCGTGAAGCCCTCGCGGGCGAGCGCACCCGGGCCCGCGTCGCCGAGTTGGAGACCCGTTTCGAGCTCGCGAAAAAGCAACAGACGATCGAAGCCCTCGACAAGGAAAGCCGGCTGCAGGGCGCCGAGCTGGAGCTGCGCGAAAGCCAGCTTGCCCGCGCACGTTTTCGCAACCTCGCGCTGCTCGCTCTGGCTGGCGCGGGCGCACTCGCACTCGGATTGGTGATCAGCCGCCAACGACTGAAGCTCGCGGCCGAACGCCGGTCGCGCGACGCCGCCGAACAGGCCGACAAGCTGAAGACCCGCCTGCTAGGCATCGCCTCGCACGACCTACGCAATCCGCTCGGCAACATCCACTACCTTGCCGGCGAACTCCGCCAGGAACGCGCCGCACAGACCGAGCCCGACGACCGGCTCGACATCATCGAGGGCGAGAGCCAGCGCCTCCTCGTACTCGTGCAGGATCTCGTCGACACCGCAGCCCTGGAGATCGGGCGATTGGAGCTTCGCAAGGCTCCCTTTGACCTCGCGGCCACCGCCCGCTCGGTCATGGGCGAATTTGCCTGGCAGGCCCAGGGGAAGCGTCAGCAGCTGGTGTTTGCCGAACCGGCGCCAGGCACCGGCAACGTCGTGGCCGACGAACGGCGTCTTCACCAGGTCATTTCCAACCTGCTGGGGAACGCAATCAAGTACACCCCGCCCGGCAAGACGATCACCCTCACCCTCGATCGACTGCCCAACCACGTGAACCTGCGGGTTCGCGACGAGGGTCCGGGCCTGAGCCCGGACGATATCCAACGCCTGTCCACGCCATTTACCCGTCTTTCCGCGCAGCCCACCGCCGGGGAGTCGTCGCATGGCCTTGGCCTGTCCATCGCCTACGAGATTATCCGGCTCCACGGTGGACGCATCACGGTCGAGTCGACGCCCGGGCTGGGCGCCACCTTCGTGGTCGAGCTCCCGCTCTGATCCGCTTCTTTCGGCTCGCCGGTCCGGGAAAAAAGTCCTGTCGTTCGCGCATGCCGCTCGCGTCCTCCGTGACCCGTTTGCTTGTTCTCTTTCTCACCTGCGGTGGGATCCTTTGCGCTGCCGCCGACTACAAGGGCGCCATCGTGATCGACGCCGACACCGGTCGCACGATCATCGAGGACAACGCCGATGTCGTCTCGCCGCCGGCCAGCGTCACGAAGCTGATGACGTTCCTCATCGTGCACGACCGTTTGGCGGCCGGCACCCTGACGCTGCAGACCCCGGTCCACGTCAACGCCGAGGCCTCGACCACCGGCGGATCCCAGGTCTATCTGGCGGAAAAGGAAGTCTTCCCCGTCGAGGACATGCTCTACGCCCTGATGATCAGCTCGGCCAATGACGCCGCGGCCGCGCTGGCCATCCATGTCGCCGGATCCCGCGCCGCCTTCGTCGAGCTCATGAATGCCAAGGCCCGCGAACTTGGGATGACCCACACAACCTTCCGCAGCCCACACGGCCTGCCTCCCTCCAACCGCAAAATCGCCGACGGTGATCTCACTTCGCCCCGTGATCTCGCAACCCTCAGCCGCCACCTGATCACGCAAACCGACGTGATCAAGTACACCGAGGTCAAGGTCCGCATGTTCCGCCCGGGCCCGAAGCAGATCGAGATGCGCAATCACAACAACCTCCTGGGCAAAGTCGCCGGGGTCGACGGCCTCAAGACCGGCTTCACCCGGGGCGCGGGCTTCTGCCTCGCCGCCACCGCCCAGCGCAACGGGCGCCGCATCATTGTGGTCACGATGGGTTCCACCGAGAGCAAGGTGCGTGACCTCGCCGTCGCCGATCTGATTGAAAAGGGGTTCGCCGCCCTCCCCGCCATGCCGGTGCTTTCCATTCCCGGCGCCAGCCCCGCGCCGGCTGCAGCCGTCCCGGCCGGCACGACCAAGGGCGTCGCGCCCACGCGGCCCGCCGCGTCGCCGACGCCCGCCCCTGCATCCGGCGCGTCGCCGGTCATCACCCCAGCTCCGGCCGCTCCAGCCGACGAGCCGCCTCCGGTGCGCTTCGTTCTGCCGGGCAAAAAGGGCTAAGCAGGCTCGCCCTTTGGCCCGGGACGCTTAGTTTCCCGCCATGCGCATGCTGCGAGTTTTGCTGATCGTCATCGGCGCCGCGCTGGCGGTGATTCCGGTGCAAGGCCAGACCACTCCGGTCGTCGTGACCGCGAATCCCCTGTTGGACGATCTTGTCCGCTCTCTGGCGGGCGAAGCCGTCACCACCCATTGCCTGTTGC
The DNA here is from genome assembly GCA_964460715.1 of uncultured Opitutus sp. Taxonomy (GTDB): domain Bacteria; phylum Verrucomicrobiota; class Verrucomicrobiia; order Opitutales; family Opitutaceae; genus CAMAXB01. Next base: position 6,522 of record CAYWRG010000071.1, read on the forward strand.
CAGCCGGGGTGCGTTACCGCGACTACGAACCCAGCTCGGATGATGCCCGCGCACTCAGCAACGCCGCCCTGCTCGTCGTCAATGGAATCGAACTCGAACCGTCGCTCGAGGCACTTTCGTCCGAGGACGGATTTTCCGGTCAGGTCGTGGTTGCCGGCGAAGGATTCCCCCTACTCAACACCGCAGGCGAACTGCAGGATCCCGAGACGGAGCCGGGCACGGACCAGGGCGTGCCCGATCCTTATGCCTGGCATGATCCCCGCAACGTGCGCACGTACGTCCAGACGATCGCGCTCGCCCTGCGCGATCTGGTGCCGGAGCGGGCGGCGGAGATCGACGCCCGCCTGAAAGCCTATCTGCAGCAACTCGACGCCGCCCACGCCTATGCCGAGGAGCAGCTGGCGCCCTTGACCGGACCGAGGCGCGTGCTGGCAACGTCGCTGGATTTCCTCGGTTATTTCGCCTACGCCTACCAGTTCCAGCTCGTAGCGGTTCCCGGTCCCGGCGTGGGATTGCAGCCCGCCACGCCCGCGGCCCAACTGCTGGCCGACGGCTACAGGCAGCTCGGATACCCGGCCGTTTTTGTCCCGGCAGACGCCGGTTCGCGCACGCTGCGCTTCATCGGCGCGGAATCGGATGTCGCCATCGTGGCGTCGCTTTCCGAAGGACCCGGGATCGGCGAGACCTACCTGCGGACCTTCCGCAACAATGTCGACGCCATCGCCAAGGCGCTTCGCCCCGTCGATCCGCAGGACCCGCTGCAACCCGAGCCGCTCAATCCCATCATGCACGAATCGCCAGGCAGCATGGAGCCGACGGAACGCGAGTAGGCCGCGAGGTAGCCTGAATTCATTCTCGTTCCCTTAATCGTTCCTCGTTCTCGATCTGAGAACGAGCAGGCGAACGAGGAACGAGAACGATTATGCAGCTCCGTTCGGCCCATACGGACCGTACCCGCTCAGTGCTCGTGCCGGAGCACGAGCACGATCACGCCGAGAATGAGGAAGAGCGTGCCGAGCAGGCCGGATTCCCAGCGTTCGAAGCGCTTGAGTTCAAACTTGCCGAAGCCCACGAGCGTGAGCCAGGTGAACAATGTCATCCCGGTGAGCGTCGCCACCGCGAGGATACCGCTGAGCAGGAAGAACCCGGGCCAGCCAAACTGCACGCCCGAGAGGTAAATGGGCAGGAAGCCCTCGCACGGCGACAGGGTCAGCATGAGGAAAAGCCCGCCAATCGCCGCCCGGTCGCCGGAAACGAGTTCGCTCTCCTCGAGTTCGTGCTCCCAGTGGCTGCTGCTTTCCTTTCCGCAATGGGCCGTCGCATGATGGTGGCTGCCGGCCACCACGTGATGCCGGATGCCGGCGCCGCGAAACTGTTGCCAGAGATAATATCCGCCGATCAGGAGCAGGATCACGCCGGCTATCTGCGAAAAGGTGTGCCCGATCTCCTCGTCAACCGCGAACCCGAACCACGCAATCGCCAGTCCCAGCAGACTCGTGAGCGCAACGTGCCCCAGCCCGGCAAACCAGGCCACGGCGAGGGTCTTGCCCCGGCTCCAGCCCCGGGCCCGCGACACCAGCACGAAGGGCAGCCAATGCGTCGGGATCGCCGCATGGAAGAACGCAACGGTGAATCCGGTGGCTGCGATGGTCGTGAGAATGGGATCGGTCATGCGGTTGGCGAACGACCACTCTAGCAAACGTGGCAAGCCCCCCGCCCGGCGGATCGCGAAATGATGTTTCCACCGGCGATATCTGTGTTCACGTTAGCCCCTCCATGGCACCCGACCTTCACGCCGTCAAAGCCTACCTCCTCGGATTGCAAGATAGCATCTGCAGCGCACTCGAGGCGGAAGACGGCGGCGCGGCATTCCGCGAGGATGCGTGGACGCGCACCGAGGGCGGCGGCGGCCGGACACGGATCCTGACCGATGGTCAGGTTTTCGAAAAAGGCGGGGTCGCCTTTTCGCATGTGCATGGCATGCGGCTCCCGCCCTCCGCCACCGCACACCGCCCGGAGCTGGCGGGCAAGCCCTGGCAGGCGCTGGGCGTCTCGCTGGTGATCCATCCACGCAATCCCTACGTTCCCACCAGCCACGCCAATGTCCGCTTCTTCATCGCAGATCCGGAGGGCGCAGCGCCGATCAGGTGGTTCGGCGGCGGGTTTGATCTCACCCCCTACTACGGCTTCGAGGAGGACGCCGTGCACTGGCATCGCACGGCGCGCGATGCCGTCACCCCTTTCGGCGACGCCCTGTACCCGCGCTTCAAGCAAACCTGCGACGAGTACTTTTTCCTCAAGCATCGCGGTGAGCCGCGCGGCGTGGGCGGCTTGTTTTTTGACGACTTCTCCGAACTCGGCTTCGCCCAGAGTTTCGCACTGATGCGCAGTGTCGGCGATCACTTCATTCCCGCCTACCGACCCATCGTGGCCCGTCGGAAGGCTCAGGCCTACGGCGAGCGGGAACGCGAGTTTCAGCTTTACCGCCGCGGCCGCTATGTGGAGTTCAACCTCGTCTGGGACCGCGGCACGCACTTTGGCCTGCAGAGTGGCGGCCGCACCGAGTCGATCCTCATGAGCCTCCCGCCGCTCGTCACCTTCAAGTACGACTGGCACCCCGAGCCCGGCAGTCCGGAGGCACGGCTTTACGATGTCTTTCTCAAACCCAGGGACTGGGCCAGCATGTGACCCAACCCAACGCTCAACGTTCAACATTTAACGCTCAACGCTCAATGAAGTCAGCGAAAGCCTCCGAGGAGGATCGGACGTTGAGCGTTGAGAGTTGAGCGTTAAGCGTTGAACGTTTCCTCCCTCCTCATGACTTCCCGCGAACGTTTCCTCTCTGCCTGCGCCTGCCAGCCGCTTGACCGCCCCCCGATCTGGGTGATGCGTCAGGCCGGCCGCTATCTGCCGGAGTACCGTGAGTTGAAGACGAAATCATCCTTCCTTGAGATGGTCCGCACCCCGGAGCTCGCCATGGAGGTGACGCTACAGCCGCTGCGCCGCTTCGCGCTCGATGCCGCGATTCTTTTTTCGGACATCCTCGTGATTCCCGAGGCCCTCGGCCAGGGCTACGCGTTTCGCGACACCGGCGGCATCGCCATGGCCTACCGGATCGACTCGCGCGCCCAGGTTGACGCCCTCGCACCGGCCTCGGCCGTGCCCGAGCGCCTGCGCTATGTGGGCGACACGCTCGGCCTGCTCAAGCGCGAGCTCGCCGGGTCCAAGGCCCTGCTCGGCTTTGGCGGTTCCCCGTGGACCCTCGCCACCTACATGGTCGAAGGTGGCAGCTCGGATGATTTTGAGCGCATCAAGCTGCTGTTCTACACCGACCGCGCGATGTTTGACTCGCTGCTCGGCAAGCTGACCGATGCGCTGATCGTGTATTTCAAGATGCAGATCGCAGCCGGAGCCGATGCGATCCAGATCTTCGACTCGTGG
>CAYWRG010000071.1:9972-20551 GCA_964460715.1 uncultured Opitutus sp.
CACCACCCCGGCTTCCCGCAGCGGAGTGAACGACTCCAGTGGATCCGCCGGATCGTCTCCGCCCTGCCCGCGGATTTCCCTGTCATTCTCTACGCCAAAGGCACGGCGCCGCACCTGACCGATCAGGCGTTCACCGGCGTCCGCGCGATCAGCGTCGACTGGACGAATGATCTCGCGGTCGTCCGACGCACGCTGCCCGCCAACGTTGCCGTACAGGGCAATCTTGATCCCGTGCTGATGCAGACCACGCCGGAGATCGTTCGCCGCGAGGCGGGGCGCCTGCTGGAATCCATGCGCGGCACGAACGGCCACATCTTCAACCTCGGCCACGGCATCACGCCTTCCGCGAAGATCGAGTGCATGGAAGCCCTGGTCGGCACCGTCACCCAGTGGCAATAGTGGCCACGGATACGCGCAGTCACGGCCAAGAAATGCGGAGCCCGCCGGCCCTGAATGAGCTAGCCTGTCGCCAGCCGTGACGCTCCTATCCTCCTCATCGCCGTCCACCCTGCCCGTCGCCGTGATCGGCGGGGGCATCACCGGACTCACCGCCGCCTATCACCTCGTGCGGGCCGGACGCACGGTGCGCCTGTTCGAGGCCTCTGATCGCCTCGGCGGCGTCATCCGCAGCGAGCGGGATGGCGACTGGCTGATCGAAGCCGGCCCCAATTCGCTGCAGGAGAACTCCACCGCCCTTTCCCAGCTGATCGCCGATCTCGGCTTGGAACCGGAAAAGTGCGCCGCGCTGCCCGGCGCACGCAACCGCTACATTTTGCGACGTGGCCAGCCGTGTGCCGCACCGCTTTCACCCCCAGGCCTGCTGACATCCCCGCTGTTTTCCTTCGGAGCCAAGGTCCGTGTTCTGACGGAGATTCTTTCGCGGCCTCGCTTCCGCAAGCAGGACATCAGCCTCGCCGAATTCGGACGGGCGCATTTCGGCCGGGAGTTCGTCGACTACGCGCTCAATCCGTTCGTTTCGGGCGTTTATGCCGGAAACGTCGAGAAGCTTTCCGCGCGCCATGCGTTTCCCAGTCTGTGGGAGAGCGAGCGCACCCACGGTTCGATCATCCGCGCCCAGATCGCCGGCGCTCGCGCCAAGCGGGCCCGCGGCGAAAAAACCGGTGCACCGCCCATCATCTCTTTTCGCGAAGGCCTGGTCACGTTGCCCCGCGCCCTTGGCGCCCGCCTGCCTGCCGGCGCCGTCGAGTTGGGCGCACGGGTGGAGGGGCTGATCCCTGGACCCAGCTGGCGGGTCATCTGGAGTCGCGAGGGCGCGACGCGCACCGAGGAATTCGCGTCCGTGGTGCTCGCCCTGCCCGCCGCCGCGCTCGCGCGCATTCCGGTCGGCACGCTCGGCGAGCGTCCGCTCGCCGGTTTGGACGCCATCGAGTACCCGCCGGTGTCCTCCCTTTTCCTCGGATACCGGCGCGAGCAGGTCGCGCATCCGCTCGACGGATTCGGACTTCTGGTGCCCTCCAACGAACGCCGCGCGTTGCTCGGCGTGCTCTTTTCGTCCAGCCTGTTCGCTGGTCGTGCGCCCGCCGGGCATGTGGCCATCACCGTCATGGCGGGCGGCGCCAGCCGGCCCGATCTCGGCCGACTGCCTCTGGCCGAATTGCTGCCCAAGGTCCGCTCCGAGCTCGCCGAGATCCTCGGCGTGAGCGGAGAACCGGTCTTCATTCGCCATAACGCCTGGGCGCGGGCCATTCCGCAGTACAACCTCGGCTTCGAACGCCACCTGGAGGCGATGGAGCGCTGCGAGCGCGCCCACCCCGGTCTCTACATCGGCGGGCAGGCCCGCGACGGCATCGCCCTCACCGCCTGCATCGCCGCCGGCCGAAAGCTGGCCGAGCGCGCAGGGGCAATTTGATGCCTTTCTGATCGTTCTCATTCTCGTAATCTTTCTCGTTCTCGGGTCGATATCCGGCCAGCAGCTGGCCCGAACGGAGAATGAGAAAGACTGCGAGGAACGAGAACGATTGGCAGGGTGAAAACGAGTGGCGGGAAACCGTTCGCGACCCTTGACTCCCCCCCGTCCCGGCCTAGCCTCTGCGCCTTTTCTTTGGCATGGCGCAAGACCTTAAAGACACGCTGCAGCTTCCTAAAACCGACTTCCCGATGCGGGCCAATCTCACCGGGCGCGAGCCGGGACGACTGGCCCACTGGGACAAGCTCGGGCTCTACGCGGCCATCCAGCGCAAGCGCGCAGGCCGCCCAGCCTTTGTGCTGCACGACGGACCGCCGTTCACGAACGGCGATGTCCACATCGGCACCGCGCTGAACAAGACGCTCAAGGACCTCGTCAATCGCTACAAGTCGATGCGCGGCTTCCGCACGCCGTACGTCCCCGGCTGGGACTGTCACGGCCTGCCGATCGAGCAGAAGGTCATGCGCCAGCTGCAGTCCGAAGGGAAGCAGGTCTCGACCGCCGAGATGCGCACCCTGTGCGACACCTTCGCCGAAGGCTGGATCGCCAAGCAGACGACCCAGTTCAAGCGCCTCGGCGTACTCGCCGACTGGGCCAGCGAATACAAGACCAAGGCTCCGGCCTACGAGGCCGACATCATCCGCACCTTTGCCTCCTTCGTGGAAAAGAACCTGGTGTACCGCTCGAAGAAGCCGGTGTACTGGTCCATCCCGTTCGAGACCGCACTCGCCGAGGCGGAGATCGAGTACAAGGAGCACGTCTCGACGGCGATCTGGGTAAAGTTCGCCGTGCCCGCGGCCGAGGCCGCGAAGTTCAATCTGCCCACGGACAAGCCACTCTTCTTCGTCATCTGGACGACTACTCCTTGGACGATTCCCGCCAATCTCGCGATCGCAGTTCATCCTGAGATCGAATATGAAATCGTCGGAACTGAAACCGAACGCTACATCATTGCCCATAAGCTCTACGACGAATTCAAAGAGAAGACTAAACTGACTCTCTTGCAGGGTAACGATTACCGTCTAGGAAAAGACCTCGAAGGAATCCAAACCCGCCACCCGTTCATCGATCGCCCCTCGCCCGTCGTGCTCGCCGACTACGTCACGACCGACAGCGGCACCGGTGCCGTGCACACCGCCCCGGGCCATGGCGCGGAGGATTATCTCACCGGCCTCAAGTACGGCCTCGCGATCTATTGCCCGGTCGGCGACGACGGCAAGTACCTCGATGACGGCCAGGTCCCGGCCGACCTCGTCGGCATCACCACGCTCGAGACCGTCGAGGACCTCGCGGCCAAGAAGCCCTCGCCCGCGAATCTCGCGGTGCTGAAGAAGCTCGCCGGCGCCGGTGCGCTCCTCGCCAAGGCGAAGTACACGCACAGCTACCCGCATTGCTGGCGCTCCAAAACGCCGATCATCTTCCGCGCCGTCGACCAGTGGTTTGTCGGACTCGACCGCACCGCCGGCTCCGGCCCGTCGCCCCGCACGACCGCGCTCGCGTCCATCGGCGGCGTGCAGTGGGTACCCGGCTGGGGCGAGGCCCGCATCCGCGGCGCCGTCGAGGCCCGGCCCGACTGGTGCATCAGCCGCCAGCGCTCTTGGGGTGTGCCCATCATCGCGTTCTACGGTCCCGACAAGCAGGCCTTCATCGATGCCGGCGTCGTGCGCGCCGTGGCCGACAAGATCGCCACCAAGGGCACCAACTTCTGGTACGACGCGACGCCGAGCGAGATCCTTTCCGGCGTCACCCTCCCGGCCGGCTGGCCGGCGGCGAGCGAGCTGACCTGTGGTCGCGATACGCTCGACGTCTGGATCGACTCCGGCTCATCGCACGCGGCGGTCCTGCGCAAGCAGCAGGGCGGCACCCAGTGGCCGGCCGATCTCTACCTTGAAGGCAGCGACCAGCATCGCGGCTGGTTCCAGTCCTCGCTGTGGACGAGTGTGATCGCCTTCAGTGGCGCCCCCTACAAGGCGGTGCTCACCCACGGGTTCATCGTGGGCGAGGACGGCAAGAAGATCTCCAAGTCCGGCCAGTACGAGAAGCCACCGACCTCCGACAACTACATCGCGCAGTACGGCGCGGATGTCATCCGCCTCTGGATCGCGTCGCAGGATTTTTCGCAGGACATCACCATCTCGGAAAAGATCCTGAACAATGCGGCCGAGGCCTACCGGCTTTTCCGCAATACGTTCCGCTATCAGCTGTCCGTGCTGTGCGATTTCGATCCCGCGAAGGACTCGGTGCCCTACGCGCAGATGGACACGCTCGACCGCTGGGCCCTGCACCAGACGGCGAAGCTGCTCGACGAATGCACCAAGGCCAACGACGCGTACGAGTTCCATCGCGCGTTCCAGCTCTGCAACCAGTTCTGCGCAACCACGCTCTCGGCGGTTTATCACGACATCCTCAAGGACCGCCTCTATACCCTGGGAACGGCGAACCCGCTGCGGCGCTCCTCGCAGACCGCGATCCACGCCATCTTCACCACGCTGGTGAAGGTGCTGGCACCCGTGCTCACCTTCACGGCCGACGAGGCCTGGTCGTATGCGACCGCGAAGACGGAATACGCCGATGACTCGATTCACCTGCAGGACTGGCCGGTTGCGCCGGCCGAGTGGACGAACGCCGACCTCGAGGCTGATGTCGCCGCCCTGCTCAAGGTCCGCACCCAAGTGAACGAGGCGATCGAGCCGGCCCGCCAGGCGGGCAAGATCGGCAAGTCACTCGACGCCGCGGTCACGATCGCCGGCCCCGCGGACGATGCCACGGTCGCCGTGCTCACAAAGCACCGTGATTTCCTTCCTGAGCTTTTCATCGTTTCCCATGTCACCCTGGCCACGGCGCCCGCATTTGCCGTGACGGTTGCTCATTGCCAGGAGCTGGGCTACGTTCGTTGCCCGCGCTGCTGGCGCTGGGTGCCGGCGCTTCAGGCCACGGCGCACGGTGAGGTTTGCCCACGCTGCGCGGAAGCCCTCCCCTGATCCTTTTTCTCAGTTACCCCATTACCACCATGGCCAAGAAAAAACACCCCGCCCCGGCCTCGAAGAAGTCCGCCCCGACAAAGAAGCCGCCGGCGAAGAAAAAGTCCGTTCCGTCCCCTTCCAAATCCGTGAAACCCGCTCCGAAGAAACCGTCCAAACCCGCACCGGCGCCTGCCGCGGCGAAGCCCGCCCCTGCCAAGGCGGAGAAGCCTGCCCTCGTGGGCAAGGCTGCCTCTGCGGCAGCCAAGCCAGCTCCCACGGGCAAACCGGCCAAGGCCGCTCCTGCCGAGGCCAAGGGCAATGCGCGCGAGCTCCTGCGCAGCCGCATTCTGGGCAAGGCCAAGACGTCCAAGCCGATTGCCTTCAGTCTCGATGAAGTGCGCGAGATCGCCAAGACGGTCACCGACAAGGGCGACAAGACTGATGCGATCAAGCCGGCCAAGAGCAAAACCGCCGCCAAGATCGATCTTTCGATCAAGCACGCGAAGCCGCACCACGTGAAGGCCGCGTCGCTCGCCGATGTTCTGGGCTTCAACCCGCGCAAGGCCCGCCCGGTCGACCCGGACGCCGATTCGATCCCGGAAAAGTTCCGCCGCTACTACAAGCTTCTGATCGACCTGCGCAATCACGTCACGGGTCAGCTCGACCAGCACACTGAGGAGACGCTCAAGCGTTCGTCCAAGGACGACAGCGGCGATCTTTCGAGCTACGGCCAGCACATGGCCGATGCCGGCACCGACACCTTCGACCGCGATTTCGCCCTCAGTCTCGTCTCCAACGAGCAGGAGGCCCTGTCCGAGATCGAGGCCGCCATCCAGCGCATCAAGGCCGGCACCTACGGCATCTGCGAGATCACGCAGAAGCCCATCGCCAAGGAGCGCCTGCTGGCCGTCCCCTTCACCCGCTACTCGGCCGAGGCGCAGAAGGAACTCGAGCGCAACCGTCACCGTTCCCGCACGCAGGCCGGCCTGTTCGGCGAGCTCGGCGAAGACGGCCCGAAGGCCGGCGACGACGGCGACGACGAGTGAGCGGAGCCATTTTCGAATTTCGATTCTCGAATTTCGATTGATGAACTCCCTCTCTGCCGCGCCCGACGCCAACCGGCCTGCTTCCGGACAATCGAAATTCGAGAATCGAAATTCGAAAATCCAGCGCATGCACCGCTACCGCCTGCTCTGGGTGCTTGCGCTGGTCGTCTTCATCCTCGATCAGGTCACCAAAATCTGGATCAACGCGAAGCTCCCGCTGGGCACCTACGGCCCGCCGGGAGCGATCGTGATCATCGAGGATTTCTTCAACCTCGTCCATGTCGGCAACACCGGTGCGGCGTGGAGCATGTTCGCCGGCAAGAGCACCTTCCTCGCCCTGCTCGCCTTCATCACGCTGGGCGCAATCTACATCTGGCGGCGCGAACTCGGGCTCCAGCTCAAGGTCGTCCAGCTGAGCTTCGGCCTCCTGTGCGGCGGCATCGTCGGCAATCTGGTCGACCGCATGATCCACGGCCACGTGATCGACTTCCTCGACTTCCACTTCGGCGACTACATCTACCCCACGTTCAACATCGCCGACAGCGGCATCTGCGTGGGCGTGGCGATCTATCTCATCCACAGTCTCCGCCAGCCGGCGGATGCTGTGAAATCCTAGAGGATTTTCAGGAAGACTGTAGCCGGGGTCGCTGACCCCGGGGATTGGAGTTTACCTCTAAAATGTCCCAGACCGGGGTCAACGACTCCGGCTACACCTCAATCCAAACCGCTCTAAAGGAAACCAACGCTCGCGCGTCGGTTTTCAGGATTTTATGTCAAGTGAGCCCGCTCACTCGACATTCGCGATTTGCTCCCGGATCCGCTCCAGCTCGTTCTTGAGCTCGATCACGTGTCGGGAGATCTCGAGATCGTTGGCCTTGCTGCCGATGGTGTGAACCTCGCGGCCGATTTCCTGAAGGATGAACTCGCCCTTGCGGCCGATCTCGGCGCCGCTCTTGAGCAGCGCCTCGAATTGACACAGATGGCTGCGCAGACGCGTGAGCTCCTCGGTCACGTCACAGCGGTCCGCAAACAGGGCGATCTCCTTGAGCACACGGTCATCCGCCAGATCCAGCTCGAGCCCGGCGTCCCGCAGACGCTTGTGCAGCTGATCGCGATAGGTAGCCGGAACCTGCGGCGCGCGTTCAGCGACAGCGTGAACGTGGCGACTGAGCGTGGCCAGGCGGGTCAGGAAATCCACCAAGAGGGCCTCACCCTCCTTCGCGCGCATGGCGGCAAATGAACGCAGAGCCTCGCTCAGCAGTTCGGTGACGCGCGGCGCGGCTTCGTCCGCGCCGGGAAGCTCCGTCGACACGCGCTGGGCGTTCAGAATCTGGAGCAACAGCTCTGGCGTCGGCTTGAACGCCACACCCTGCTTATCAGCAAACGCGGCCAGACGATCCACGGTCTCCGCCGCGGCGACCTCGTCCCAGACGACGGAGTCCGCGCCCTTCGCGCCAGTGAGCTCGATGTCGACGTGCACCTTGCCGCGAACCGCGACCTTGCGCACCTGCTCGCCCACCGCCGGCTCCAGCGACTCCCACGCGCCGGGCGCCTTGACCGTGAGATCGAGGGTCTTTCGGTTAACCGAGCTTACCTGGATCGTCAGCGTGAACGTACCCAGTGGTCCGGACGCACGGCCGTAGCCTGTCATGCTGTTCATGCCTGAACAGAAATCCTAAATCCCAAGCAGCTAAATCCTAAAATCTATCCACGCAGACGATTAATGATGCTGGAGTAGATTCGGACCAGTTGGCCGGCTTCGTCATTCAGCTCCCTTTGGCAGACCTGTAACTCATCGGTTGGACCAGCATCGAGCAGACGCAGCCAAAGCCCTGACTCGCGGGCTTCTTTCCGGCAGATACGAAACTTCATCAGACGATCCTGATCGCCCAAAGCATTATCCGCCTCGATTTGGTTGGCCGCCACAGATCCGGAAGATCGGACAAGCTGCTTCACGTCTTCCGCATTGGAAACCGTTCGAGGTAAGCACCTGACCCAGGCCCTGACCTCATGCGCGAACCGCTCCGTGCGTTCAGCTAAATCATTAGGTCCCATTCGGCTAGCCTTGTTTAGGATTTAGCCGCTTAGGACTTAGGATTTCGGAGTCACCCTCAACGCAGGGTGACTCCGAGCATCTTGGCGACTTGGTTCACATCCTTGTCCCCTCGCCCGCTCAGATTGATCAACAGAATCTCATCCTTGCGCATCTCTTTCGCGCGCTTGAGGCCGTGGACCAAGGCATGGGTGGATTCGAGCGCAGGTATGATACCCTCGAGGCGTGACACGAGCTGGAAGGTTTCGAGCACCTCGTCGTCGCAGGCATAGGCGTAGCCGATACGACCCTGGTCGCGGTAGTAGGCGTGCTCGGGTCCGATCGCCGCGTAGTCGAGGCCGGCGCTCACGGAGTGCGTCAGCTCAATCTGGCCATCGGGGTTCTGGAGGATGTAAGTCTTGCTGCCCTGCAGCACGCCGAGCTTGATGCCGCGCCCGCCGGCCTCGACGCCGACCAGGCGGACGGACTTGTCGTCGAGAAAATCGTAGAACATGCCAATCGCGTTGGATCCGCCGCCGACACAGGCGACGATCTCGTCCGGGAGTCGGCCCTCGCGCGCCTGGAGCTGAGCCTTGGCCTCCTGGCCGATCACACGGTGAAAATCGCGGACCATCATCGGATACGGATGCGCCCCCAGCGCCGAACCCAGAATGTAGTGCGTCCCGCGGACGTTCGTGACCCAGTCGCGCATCGCCTCGTTGACCGCATCCTTGAGCGTCTTCTGTCCGGCCTCCACCCCACGGACTTCCGCGCCCATCAGGCGCATGCGGAAGACATTCAGCGCCTGACGCTCCATGTCGACCGCGCCCATGTAGACGACGCACTCGAGTCCGAACTTGGCACACACCGCGGCCGTCGCCACGCCGTGCTGGCCCGCGCCGGTCTCGGCGATGATGCGCTTCTTGCCCATGCGCTTGGCGAGCAGGGCCTGACCGATCGCGTTGTTGATCTTGTGCGCACCCGTGTGGAGCAGGTCCTCGCGCTTCAGGTAGATCTTGGCGCCGCCGCAGTGCTCCGTCAGGCGCTCCGCGAAATACAGTTCGGTCGGACGACCGGCGAACTCCATCAGGTGGTGTTTGAGCTCGGCCTGAAAAGCGGGATCGTTGCGCGCAACCTCATAGGCTGCGGTCAGCTCGGACAACGCCGTCATCAACGTTTCCGGCACGTAGACACCTCCGTAGACGCCAAAATGGCCGCCCGCATCGGGCAGGGATGGACGGAGGAAAGCGGAGGAGGCGGAAGCAGCGGCAGCCATGGTTGGTCACAGTGAACCCCGGAGCCGACCGGAGGCAAATGGGATTTAGCACCCCAACAGACACAGATCGATCCCAGGGCGCGGACCGCTGGCCCGTTCAGGTGAACGATTCATTCCGCAACCCGAAATCTCCAATCCGCAATTCAGCGAGCCGGCAGCCCGCGGTCCCAGGACAGCCTCAAGAGGCTAACCCCTCTTGACCTGTTCCTTGAGGAACGTGAGCACGTCCTGAAACTTCGCCTGGTTGGAGGCATCGGCGGCCACCAGGTTCTCGTGAGCCTGCAGGACGAGGCGGGCCTGCTCGAGTTCGCTCGCAGCGCCGTTGCACGCAAGCGTCGCTCCGGCCGAGTCAGAGACCGCCGTGGCAGCCCCGTCGTCGATTGTGAGCAGGCGATGCAGACCCAGGTTCTGCACAAGTTCGAGGTTACGCTCGTTCAGCCGGCAGACGACCAGCGAGCCCGGCGGCGAGAGCTTGCGTAGCTGGATGGCCGCGCCGGCGAGCACGCCGAGGAACGTGCTGTCCATGGTCGTGCACTCCTTGAAATCCATCGCGAAGCGCGTGCGCCCGGCCTGCAGGCGCTCCTTCACGAAATCGTGGAGACAGGAACTGTTTTGAAAGGAGGCACGCCCCACCACACGGATTCCGACCGGGTCGGAATCCGCATCGACGAAGAAGCCCGGTTTTACGGCATCAGCCATGCGCGAGAGGGGAAATGACCGGACGGCACCGGGGTATGAGAGCCGTCCGGTCCGATCGAATTGAATCAGCTGCGAGCAATGATCTGGCGCAGCACGTAGGGCAGGATCCCGCCATGCTGGTAATAATCGATCTCGATCGGCGTATCGATGCGGCAGCGCACCGGCACGTTTTCAACGGAGCCGTCCTTGCGCGTGATCTTGAGCGTGAGGTCCTGCTGTGGCTTGATCGCCGGGCTGAGGCCGATCACGTCGTAGGTCTCGGTGCCGTCGAGCTTGAGCGTCTGCGCCGTCGTGCCCTCCTTGAACTGCAGGGGCAGCACGCCCATGCCGACCAGGTTGGAACGATGGATGCGCTCGAAGCTTTGAGCCACGACAACCTTCACACCGAGCAGGTTGGTGCCCTTGGCCGCCCAGTCGCGGGACGAACCCGTGCCGTATTCCTGGCCGGCGAGGACGATCAGCGGCGTGCCCGCGGCGATGTGCTTCACCGCGGCGTCGTAGATCGAGACCTTTTCGCCGGTCGGCTGGTAGATCGTGTTGCCGCCCTCCTCGCCGCCGAGCATCAGGTTCTTGATGCGAACGTTGGCGAAGGTGCCGCGGGTCATGATGCGGTCATTGCCGCGACGGGAGCCGTAG
>CAYWRG010000072.1:0-12254 GCA_964460715.1 uncultured Opitutus sp.
GCGCGGGGTCGATGCGCGCATCGACCCAGGAGCCCTCGCGCACCACCGCGGCAAACAGGCGCAGTTGTCCGCAGGTGCGCGCCCGCTCGCCGGTGAGGCGGGCGAGCGGCAGCCCGGTCTCGGAGTGGGCCCGCTCCAGCAGGGCATCGCCGAGAGCCTCGATCTCGGTCGCGATGGCCTCGAGCAGCCGCGCCCGGGTCTCGGGCGGCTGCATCCGCAGCTTCTCGAAGGCATCGGCGGCGGCGTGGACGGCGGCGTCCCCCGCGGGGGTGGTGGGGTCGTGAAACGCCGGGTGCAGCGGCGTGGCCGGGGGCGGGTTGTTCGCGCGAAATTCCCTGCCACCCGTGACTCCGGTGTGGCCGGCGATGAGGCTTTTTCCAGTGAGGATCATGATGCGGGGGCTCAGGCGACCGGGTTGCTGAGGGTGCCGATGGGCGCGATCGTGATGCGGACCTCATCACCGCGTTGCAACGTGAACTGATCCGGTGGAACGACGCCGGTTCCCGTCATGAGGAAACATCCGTGCGGAAACGACGTCTCGCGAAACAGGAACTCTGCGAGGGATTCGAACGTGCGCTTGATCTGGCTGATTGTGGTCGCACCCGAAAAAACGGCGCGACCACTCCGGCGGATTTCGATCGCGATCTCCGTGGTCGATGGGAGCGGCTGATCGGTGACCAGCAGGGCGGGGCCAAGCGCCGCGGAGCCGTCGTAAGTCTTGGCCTGGGGCAGATACAGCGGGTTCTCGCCCTCGATGTCGCGCGAACTCATGTCGTTGCCGATGGTGTAACCGAAGATGCGTCCGCGAGACGTGATCGCCAGCGTCAGCTCGGGTTCGGGCACGTTCCACTTGGAGTCACGGCGGATGCGCACCGGCTGGTCCGGGCCGACGACGCGGTACGCCGCCGCCTTGAAGAACAGCTCAGGTCGGTCGGCATGATACACGCGATCGTAGAACGTGCCGCCTCCCGCGTCCTTCGACTCCTCCTTGCGGGCGGTCATGCTGCGGAAATAGGTCACGCCTGCGGCCCAGACTTCCTGCGATTGGATCGGTGCGCGCGGTGCGGTCGGCACCACCGCCGGCTTGGCGGCGGCGAGACGCGCGCGCAGGAATGCGGCCGGATCCGCCTCGGTGAAAAGCGTATCGAGGGTAACGTCGATGCGGACTGTGCGGCCATCCGCCACGGCAATGAGATGATCGGTCGAGGGGTAGAGCAGGATCATGGAAGGTAGGTGAGTTGATGTAGCTGGGGTCGCTGACCCCGGTGTTTGGGATCGGGCCGGGGTCAACGATCCCGGCTACACCGGCGGGGAGAGGAGTTGCCTGATGCGCGGCACGTCGTACACGCAGCCGCCCCAGCTACCGCCGCTGACGCTCTGGAGCGCGGCCCAGAGTTCGGTGTCGGCGGGGACGCGGGGATCGGTAACCAGTTTTTCACTGCGCGGGCGCGCGGCGAGCTCGGCGGCGCCACCGGCGAAATCGACCGAGCCTTCCAACCTGCGCGTGTCGATCCGGACGCGCAGCAGGTCGCCATCGCGGAGTTTGCCGAGCGGTCCGCCGGCCCAGGCTTCCGGGCTGATGTGGCCGATGCAGGGCCCGGTCGAGACGCCGGAGAAGCGCCCGTCGGTGAGCAGGACGACCCCCTTGAGCTTGGGCAGGTACTTGAGGGCGGAGGTGATCTGGTAGGTCTCGGGCATGCCGCTCGCCGGACCGATGCCGCACAGCACGACGATCTCGCCGCGACGAAGCGCGTCCGGGCCGGAGGACTTGATCGCGGCGATGGCGGCGTCCTCGGAGCCGAACACGCGGGCCGGTCCCTCGTGCGCAAACACGCCGTCGGCATCGAGCAACGCCGGGTCGATCGCGGTGCTCTTCACCAGCGCGCCTTCGGGTGCGAGGTTGCCACGGAGGAACGAGACCGTGCTGGTCAACCCGGCCGCGCGCGCCCTCGCCGGAGGAAGGATCACCCGCTCCGGATCGATGCCGTCGAGTTCGTGCAACTTGGATCGGAAGCGCGCGCGGCGCTCCGAGTGTTCCCACCACGCGAGATTCTCGCCGAGAGTCTGTCCGGTGACGGTGAGCGCGTTGAGTTTGAGCAGGCCGAGATCGCGGAGGTGCAGCATGACCTCGGGCACCCCGCCCGCGAGGAAGACATCGACCGTCGCGAAATGGGTCGGGCCGTTGGGCAACACGTCGACGAGACGCGGGACCTGCGCGTTGATGCGCGCCCAGTCCTCCACCGTCGGCCTTCGCAGGCCCGCGGCGTGGGCGATGGCGGGCACGTGCAGCACGAGATTGGTCGAGCCGCCGAAGGCGGCGTGCGCAACCATGGCGTTGTGCAGCGAATCCTCGGTGAGGATGTCGGTGAGCGTCTTGCCTGCCGCCTCCAGCGCCATGAGCGCGAGGGCGGAGCGCCGGGCCATGTCGCGCCAGACCGCGGCGCCGGACGGACTCAGTGCTGAGTGCGGCAGCGAAAGCCCCAGGGCCTCGCCGACGACCTGGGACGTGGCGGCGGTGCCCATGAACTGGCAGCCGCCGCCCGGCGAACCGCAGGCGCGGCAGCCCATCTGCGCGGCGTAGTCGAGGGTGATCTCCCCTTGGGCAAAACGCGCCGCAAGGGTTTGGACCTTGGCCGTGTCCTCGGCCTCCTCGGCCTTGAGCGTGGTGCCGCCGGGCACGAGCACGCTCGCGAGATGCTTGGTGCCGGCGAGGGCCATCATCATCGCAGGCAGGCCCTTGTCGCAGGTCGCGACGCCGACCACGCCACGGCAGGTGGGGAGCGAGCGGATGAGGCGGCGGAAAACGACGGCCGCGTCATTGCGATAGGGCAGACTGTCGGCCATCGCGGGCGTGCCGTTGGAGCGGCCATCGCACGGGTCGCTCACGTAGCCGGCAAACGGCGTGGCGCCGTGGGCAGAGAAGGTTCGCGCGGCCTCTTCCATGAGCAGGCCGACCTCCCAGTGTCCCGTGTGATAGCCGAGCGCGACCGGCGAACCGTCTGCGGCGCGGATGCCGCCCTGCGTGCTCAGAATAAGGAATTCCTTACCGAGCAGTTTCTTCGGATCCCAGCCCATCCCAGCGTTCTGTGTCATCCCAAAAACGTGCCCGCTCGTCGCGTTGCGCAGCATCTGCGCCGTGAGCGGGAGTTTGCCCGCGGGACCGGCGCCGGTGGTGCGCAGCGTGTAGATGGCAGAATCGGACGAATCGAGAAAGGCGGGGTGGGGCATGGACAGGGCGCGGTCCGGCTGGAAGGCCAGACCGTGGCGGGGTGGATCAGGCCAGTTGACGCGAGGCAATCGGACCTCCCGGCGTGGCGCAACCCCACAGGGAGTTTGCGCCTCCTACAGTCCGAGCGCGCGCTGCCGGTAGTGTTCGTCGCTGCGGCCGGCGATGCGGACGATGTCAGTGCGACTCATCGGAACCGGACCGCCGGCCGCGATCGCGCCGAGCGTGATGCGCGCGGCCTTGTCCGCCATCAGCGTCGCGGCGAGCACCCCGGCGGGTGATGAGCCGAGCGCGATGAGGCCGTGATTTTTCAGGAGAAGGATGCGCGGGACGATGCCGGTACTGGCGATCGAGGTCTTGACCGCGTCGCGGATCGCACGGGCGAGGGCCAGGCCGGGATCGACGTAGGGAACGAGAACGGACTCGGGGCCGCAGCAGACAACCTCGTCGGGAAAAAGCCGCTGGTGCGCATAAGTCTCGGCGTAGGTGGAGCAGAGCAGGGAGTTGACCGCGCTCGGATGCGTGTGGCCGACAAAATGGATTCCCGGGAGCGTGAGCAGCCAGGCGTGAAACATGGCTTCGACGGACGGTTTGCGCGCCGTGGAGTCGGTGCGTGCTGCGAGCAGGGCCTCGTCGATTGCCGTGTCGTCGAGCGCGGCGTTGTCCATCAGCGCGACGAGGGGCGCGATCCGGCAGGAGGTGGCTTGTGCGGCGGTGAGCGTGCCGAGATGGGAGCCGCTGGCCTTGACGAGAAACGAATCGGGGCCGGTGCGGACCGACGTGTTGCCTTCGCCCAGAATGGTGAGATCGCGGTCCTCGCGTCCGAGGTCGTGCGACAGGGCGAGCAGTTGGTCGAGCGTGGAGGCGGGGGCGTTCATGGCGGAGCGGCGCGCCGGGAGGCTGCGCGCCGTCGCCAGCAAGCGTCAACGCAGGTCGGCAGGCGAGCTCAAGGTTGCCTGTACGGTCACCGCCGATGTGGCACAGCGGTGCGCCGGCCGAGCTCGGTCGGCCGATTGGCCGGGGCCAAAGCCGGTTTGGCGCCACGGGACAACAAGCGACCTGCCTCCGTTCGAAAGCAGGTCGCGGTCAGACTAGCTTTGCTCTGGCTCGTTCTTCCATTCTGCAAACGCCTCGGGCCAATCGCGTTCGGCTGCAGCAAACACTTCCGGCCAGCCTTGTTTGATCAAGGCCGTCGCCGCATCCTCGTTTAACTGGGCGAGATATTCGACGACCACCGCGCAGCGGTCCTGCGAATCGGCGGGATAAACGGAGCGAGCCCAGCCCTGCATGCGGCGAAGGTTGTTGTTGCTTAGGGTGAAATTTGTATCGGAACTCATAGTGGGTGGGCCATTGGCCCGGTTGATGAAATGGCGACCGTTTGGTCATGGCTGTGCAGCAGCTCCACCGCAGAGATATGCGGTTTCGGCACAGACGGGTTCTCGTTCGGTTGCGGCCAGCGCGGCGCTAGTGGCGCGCCGGCCGGCAGCCAAGGAAGACGGTGTCGGAGTCAGCCGAACGAACGGCGGGTGACAGGGGCGGAAAAGATTTCATACCTAGTGTGGGCGCGATCGAGCGGACCCGGAGAACGTGGAAACGGTGTCGAAGCCTTCGCCGAGACGGCCTTCGTCCCGGCGAGACTTGGAAGCGGGAAGGGGTGGGTGGCCTTGTGGTTGCCTGTTCATGAGGCGTGGGGTTGCGGTGGACGAGGGCTGCGGGCGGCGTGATCCGGCTCCTCCGCCGGAGAAAGTGGGCCCGCGATCCTGATGGGATTGCCTCGGGCGCGGTCGATGATGCCCTCGATCGCGAGCACGTGTCCCGCCGCATTGACGACTGGGGTTAACCGATCCTCGACCAGCGTCTCGAGCCCGTGTGCGGTGCGAATCAGGTATTGGACGCTGGCTCGCTGACGGTGCCGTACTGCCAGACGGATCCGTTCGTTGACGCGCTTCCAATCCGACCGTGCGATCAGGTCGCCGTAGGCGATGCTCGCATTGGCGATAAAGCGATGCGGATCGTAGCCCGTCACATCGCGACACCCCGAACTGACGAACTCCATCGTCCAGCTCGGATCGAATCGGCGACGATAGACAAATCCGCTGATGTTGCCGATGAGACGCAGCACGGCGGCGTGGCAATCGGCATCCTTGAGAAAGTGCGTGTCCGAAAGGCAGGAGGTAGGGCTCATGGTGGGTCCTTTAGCTGTGAAAAAGGCGGTGTCGTGAGGTGGAGGTAGGCGCTGGGTCCGTGTCCCCTGCAGCCGATTCAAGGCGTCGTTTGGGCAGGATTCGGATCAAGGACTTCGCCCGCCGCCGGGCATGGCCTCAGGATTTCGCGCCGGCGGCGACGAATGCCGCCGCCGCGGGGAGCGGTGAGGGGGCGGTGACGCGCAGAACCTTCAACTGCCGGACGCCGCCGGGCGTTGCCCACTCCACCATGTCACCAACCCGGCAGCCAATGAGGGCGATGCCGATGGGGGCCAGAATGGAGATGCGCTTGTGCTCGATGTCCGCACGGTGGGGAAAGGTGATGGTGAATTCGTCGATCTCACCTGTGGAGAGGTCTTCAAACTCGACCGTGGACTCCATGGTGACCACGTCGCCGGGGATGGCGGCAGGATCGAGGAGCGCCGCGCGGTCGAGTTCCTCCCGTAGCTTGCGGAGCGCACCGCTGGTGTTGGTGTGGAGTGCGGTGGCGAGCAGGAGGCGGAGTTTGGCGTGATCGTCGTGGGAGATGTGGATGGGAGTGTTTTTCATGATGATTTCTGCGGATGGTTGGGGTGTGCAGCCGCACGCGACGCGGGAGCGTGCGCAAGGCCAGGAGGAGGGAGGTTTGCCGCGGTCAGGCGGCAGCCATCGCGGCGTTGGGGGTTTCGGCCTCGATCAGGCCGGTCAGCCGGAGTTGTTCGCGGTCGGTGTCCTCTTCGGGTGCACGGATGAATCGGCTGCGCAGGTTTTCCGTTTGCACGAGGATGTGGTTGGGAAACGGAGCGCCCGGATTGTGTCCCGGGTTGAGGAATAGCGTGCCTCCCCGCTGTTCGCGCCAATGCATGGGAGTGTGGACCCGGCCGGAAAGGACCAGCCGTGGCGCATGGCGGTGCACGGCGGAAGCGAGGTCGCGATCGCCGGCATCGACTCCGTCGGTACGCGTGGCAACGAGGGTATTGGCCGGAGGCGTGTGCACGATCCATGCATCCGCCTCGCCGCCCTTCGGCCGCGTGGTCGCGCCGATGCTGAGGATCGACAGATCGTTCAACTCAATCCGCTGCCCGTCGGTCCAGACCTGCGGATTTTCGATGTCACGCAGCCAGTAGGCGGGCGTCCAACGCCCAGCCTTGCGATCCCACTCGAGGTCGTGATTGCCGCTGCACAGGGCAAGGGGGCGAGGAAAGTCGGCAAGCCAGTCGGAGACCCATTCGATCTGACGCCGCTGGGGCATCGCGTCGGCGAGGTCGAGCAGGTTGCCTGACATGACCGCGAGGTCGTGTGCAGGGGCGTGATGAAGCAGCCAGTTGAACCAGCGCTTGTTGAAACGAAAATCGGTGAGGTGAAGGATGGTCATGGGGTAGGTCCAAGCGGTTGCCTCGCCCGGGCGCAGGCTGCGCAGGCGGGACGGATGGGTTTGGAACGGAATCCGCGCGATTGCGCGGCGTGGGTTGCTCATGCGCACGCGACCCGTCGGGTCGCGCCGCGCTGATGGAGTGCGATCGGGTCAGCCCGGTGACGCGTCTAAGGTCTGACTGCGCTTTGCGCGCCGACCTTTAGCTCGCGGCGCCGGGCCGCTCGAGGCAGATGAGCAACGCAAGGCCCGTCGCCATGGGCTGGCGGGTGCAGAAATGGGATTTCTGATGCGTGGCAGGGTTCACTGGATGCAGATGTGCGTCGGAAAAAAATATTGTCAAGCTCGAGGGCGATTTCCTGCCGCGGGCCGTGTAGTATTAAATGGATACGGATTCCGGCGACGGGTTCCCCGGAGGGGCGCATGCCACTGAGCCTGCCTGAGCCTGCCGGGGGCGCGGCGTTGTGCGGGCGGAAGGCGCGCACAGCCCGCTCGCGCTTGACAAAGTCGTGCATCGGGTCGTTGGTGCCGGCGTCAATCCACCCCCATGAACCCGATACGCCCAACATTCATGCAGTGCCTGGCCGGGGTTGTCATCTGCCCGGCGTGATCGGCGTGGTGAGCTGAGTCGGCCCGTCGTCCGGCCGCCATTCATCGCTCTCCCGCCGGTTGGATCCCCGGCGCGCCCTGTGCCCGCCGCAATCCTCGGACGCCGATTTTGCGTCCGAGTTCGAAGTGAACCGTCATGCGTCCCCGGCCGAGCCGGATGGCGCGTTCTTGAAAACCCATGCTGTCGCGTGCCCCACGCGAAAAACACCCCCATGCATCCCATGAAATCACTCACCCACCTCGAATCCGGCTCCAAACTTATCCTTCGCGGCCTTCATCTATCGCTCACCGACGCGATGAAGGAGGCGCTTGAAACCAAGGCGGCCCGCCTTCTGCGCCATGGGCCGCGCATCCTCCGCGTGCGAATCGACGTCGACACGGGTGTCCGCGCTGGGGTCCGGACCTTCACCGCCAAGGGGCGCATTGAGATTGCAGGCCCGGACATGGCGGCCTCGGTCATGGCCGAAAACGCGTACGTCGCGATCAATCTGCTCATCGACAAGCTTGACCGCATGCTGCGTAAGCGGGCGAGCGATGCGATGCGGCGACGTGTCTCCGGCGATATCCGGTCGCACGTGGCCGAGGCCGTCTCCCGTTGAATCGGGATCACGAATCTTCTCAGGAACCGACCATCATGAATTCCCAACCCATCTTCCTTGTCGAACCGGTGCTGTGAACCGGCGCTGTCTTCGCTTCTGAAGCAGGCCGCGATCGCAGCGCCGCCTGTTGTTCCCGTCACGATGCCTGCCCGGGCCGCTGCGTCCGCGCCAGGCGTCGCGACGGGGTTGCTTTGGAAACCGCAAAGCGCGCGTGACCACGCGCCAGAAGCTGAAAACAGACATGATCAAACGACGCACGATGGGCCGAACGGGCCTCAAATTTTCCGAGCTCACCCTCGGCACCCTCAACTTCGGTTGGAAGGCCGATCAAAAGACCGCGTTCGCGGTTCTCGATGCCTACCACGCCGAGGGTGGGAACGTCATTCAGGCGACCAGCCACCGTCCCGGCCTCCTGCTGCCCTCGGCGGCGGCCACCCTTTCCGAGGAAATCGTCGGCCGGTGGTGGCGGTCCCGGAAACTGCAGCGGAAGGACTTCTTCCTCCTCACGCGCCTCAGCGTTCGGCAGCCGTCGGGCGCAGGAGACTTCCGCAAGGTGGTCTATGAGGCGTGCCGCGATTCATTGCGCCGCTTTCAGACAGACTACCTCGACATGGTCATCTTCGAGTGGAACGAGGCGCTGGTTCCGATCCGCGCGACGCTCGAGGCTTTCGACCATGTCGTCCGCCGTGGCCTGGTGCGCCACGTTGGAGCGGCAAACTTCCCGGTTTGGCGTGTCGTGGACAGCCTCGGTCGCGCTTATCTCCGCAACCACAGCCGCATGGAGGCGCTTCAGGCCGACTACTCCCTGCTCACGCGCGCGCGATTTGAGCCCGAGGTCATGGCGCTCAGCCAGGAGCACCGGCTGGGCTTCTTCGCGCAGTCACCGCTGGCAGGCGGTTTCCTCGCGCACCGGCATGACATCGAGGCCATGTTCGATGGATCGAGACGCGGCTGGCTCATGGAGAAGTTCGGCAACGCCTATGGCCTTGCGGCCCAGGCGGTGGTTGCTGACGTGGCGGCGCGCCATGCGACGTCATCCGCGCAGGTTGCGCTCTCGTGGGTGCTTCACAACCCAGCGGTCACCTCGGCCGTCATCGGGGTCCATTCGGTGGAGCAACTCAGGGAACTGATCGCGGCGACATCCCTCTCGCTGTCGGCTTCCGACTTGGAGCAACTCGATCAGGCAACCGCAGCGGAGGAAATCCGTCTCGAGGCGGAAATTGACCGGGTGGCGCCCGTTTCCGCCCCCGGCGAATGGCCCATCCAACGCGTGCCGACGCAGGCTCGGCGGGAGTGGGAGACGGATGAGCGTGCACTCGAAAGCGTCGTCTGATCACGTCGCGTCCGAATGACGGCGTTCGGCTGGCCGCCTGCCCGGTACGGGAGTCGGGTTGGCGGCGTCGGCCGCCGGCGCGATTCCGGCTTGGCGGCAGGTGTGGGTGATGACCCACGCCTGCCTGCGCGGGTCTGCCCCGCCCGCTTTTCAAACTCAACCACGCTCAGCTCGCGAACTCCCCTGCACGGCCCACGCCGCAATCGTCGTTTGGCCTCGGGCTACCGGCTGGTCATTCACGGCGCGGCGGCGCGCGCCCGCGCAGGGCAATTGGCGGCGGCGTGCGGAATGCCGGCTTGGCTGGGATTGCGCGCCCGGATCTCCAGTTTTCCCTAAGCCATCATTCCCAATGTCCGCCGAAAGCGGGCGAGGGAGAGCGAGAAGAAGGCCGCGCCGATCACGGCGAGACTGAGGAAATGGGGCCACACGGTGCCGAAGCCGGCCCCACGGAAGCAGATGGCCTGGGCGAGCATCACAAAATGGGTGGTCGGCGCCCCGAGCATGACGATTCGCACCGCTTGCGGCATGCTCTCGTGGGGCGTCATCGCACCCGAAAGAATTTCCAGCGGCAGCAGCACCATGATCATCAGCAGGCCGAATTGCGGCATCGAGCGGGCCAGTGTGGCCAGAAAGATGCCCAGCGACGTGGTTGCAAACAGCGACAATGCGGCTCCCGCAAAGAACAAGGTGACCGAGCCCTCAATGGGCACCGCCAGGAGTCCGCGCACGATGACCTGGAGCGAGAAAGTCGAAGCGATCAACACGACCAGGACCATCGCCCAGATCTTGCTGCTCATGATTTCAAAGGGCGTCACGGGCATCACCAGCAGGTGCTCCACGGTTCCGTGCTCGCGCTCACGGATCAACGCGGCGCCGGTGAGCACGATGGAGAGCATGGTGATGTTGCTGATGATCTCCATCACCGATCCGAACCAGGACTTGTTCATCTCAGGGTTGAAGCGGGCCCGCAGCGTGAGTTCGACCGGCGGTTTCGCCTCCGCACGAAAGCGCTGCGCGAACTCGCTCACTTGGCCGGAGACGATCGCTTGAATGTAGCCGCTGCCAGTGAACGCCTGACTCATGCGCGTCGCGTCGACATTGAGCTGGAGGGCAGGAACCCGGCCGGCCAGCACGTCGCGCTGGAATTCGGGCGGAATGTTCAGCGCAAACGTGTCGAGCCCGGCGTCCATTCGTGCGTCCATTTCAGCCTGCGTGATCAGTGGCGGCGGCAGGAAGTAGGGTGGATAAAAGGCATCGATGATGCGCTGCGAAAGCGGTGAGCGATCCTCATCCACGACTGCGATTGCCGCTTTGCTCAGGGATTCCGGCATCGCGGTGGCGGCGGTGTAGATTGCCAGCGTGAACGCCCAGCCGATCAGCACCAGCATGATGGGGTCGCGCGCGACGCAGCGCAGTTCCTTTACCCCGAGATGGAAGATGTTGCGTGCCGTTCGCATGGTTATCGCTCCTGTTTGCGGAGTAGCATCGTGCCGAGCGCGACGAGCACGGGAATTGCCGCGAGCAGCGGCAGGTAGGACGCTTTGAGGTCCGCAAATTCGAGCCCTTTGGCAAAGGTGCCGCGGGCGATCAGGAGAAGATGGGTGGTGGGAAAAACTTCGCCGATGAGCCGCCCCAAGCCTTGCAGCGACAACACCGGCTCGATCAGGCCGCAGAACTGCACGGCCGGCAGTAGCGTCATCAAGGCGGTGCCGAAGAGCGCGGCGACCTGGCTGCGCATGAAGGACGAGATGACGAGGCCGAGCGCGGTCGACGTGATTACATAAAGCAGCGCTCCGAGTGCCAGCGCCCAGAAGCCGCCTTTGAGTGGCACGCCGAATTGGTAGATCGCCTGCAAAGTCATGAGCAGGAAGCTGATCATCGCGGTGACGACGTAGGGCAGCTGCTTGCCGAGCAGAAACTCGAGCTTGCTGACCGGCGTGACGTAGAAGTTGACGATGGAGCCGAGCTCCTTTTCGCGCACCACCGACAACGCGGCCAGGATCGCCGGAATCATCATCAACATGAGCGGAATCGCCGCCGGCACCATCGCAGGCAGGCTCCGGACGTCGGGATTGTAGCGGAAACGCGTTTCAATGGTCACCAACGGCGTCGCGTCGGTGCGGCCCGCGCTCCGCAGTTGGGCGGCGAGCCAGTGCTGGTGCATGCCTTGCACGTAGCCACTCACCGTTTCGCCACGGGTGGGCATGGCCCCGTCGATCCAGGCGCCGACTTCCACCGACGTGCCGCGGGCGATATCACGCGCGAAGCCGGGCGGGATTTCGATCGCCAGACTGATCTCGCCCGTGCGCATGCGCTGATCGAGGTCCGCGTAGTCGCGGAGCGGTGCGGTCTCGGTGAAGTAGCGCGATCCGGAGAGTTCGAGCGCGTAGTCGCGGCTGACCGTTGTCTGGTCGCGATCGAGCACCGCAAACGCGAGGTTTTCCACGTCCAAGCTGATGCCGTAGCCGAGCACCACCATCAGAATCGCGCAGCCGAGCCACGCGAGCGTCAGCCGAATCGGGTCGCGCCACAGCTCAAGCGCTTCGCGTCGGCTGCAGCTGAGCAGGCGTCGCAACCCGAGGGAGGCCCCGCGCGGCGGCGACGACTCGACGTGCAGCGCAGCAACAGGTGTGGGTGCGGGCACCGCGAGAGTCGGCCGGGCGGTCACGTTCGTCTGCGCTGCGGCGCTTCGGGCGATGTCCTCCTCCAGGTGGCTGATGAACGCCTCCTCCAGATTCGCGACGCCGCGGGCGGCCACGATCGCGGCCGGCGTGTCGCTCACGAGCACGCGACCGGCATGCATGAGCGCGACGCGATCGCAGCGCTCGGCCTCGTTCATGAAATGCGTCGAGATGAAGATGGTGACTTCGTCCTGACGGGCCAGCTCGCCCAGAACGTTCCAGAATCCGTCGCGCGCCACCGGATCGACGCC
>CAYWRG010000072.1:12264-20076 GCA_964460715.1 uncultured Opitutus sp.
TTCTGCATTGCGGCACATTGTTTCTGCCCCCGGGGTGGCCACTGGGGGTGCGTTTATCGGCGGGGCAGCGCCGCGGGCAGGCTATCCATGATCAGGCCGAGTCCGAAGCGCTGCTCCATTGCCTGCACCCGTTCGTCCACCCGTTCGCGGGGCAGTCCGAAAAGCTGGGCGTGCAGCGCGAGATTCTGCCGCACCGTGAGCTCGCTGTAGAGCGAGAACGACTGCGTCATGAAGCCGACCCGGCGACGCGTGGCGATGTCGTGCGGGTCCAGCGGCTGGCCGAACAGCGAGGCACTGCCCTCGCTGGGCGGCAACAGGCCGGTGAGCATCTTCATCGTTGTCGTCTTGCCGCAGCCGTTGGAGCCGACGAAGCCGAAGATCTCACCACGCCCGATGCGGAAGTTTACGTGATCGACCGCGATGAAATCGCCGAAGCGTTTCGTCAGATCCTGTGCCTCGATTGCAATCTCGGTCTCCTGGCCTGACGCGCGTCGGGAGATTGCGACCGGCCGGTGCTGGGCCCGCTGTTCCTCTGGCAGGAGGTTGATGAAGGCTTCCTCGAGCGAGCGAGTGCCGGTGCGGGTGAGGAGTTCGGCCGGCGTGCCGGTGGCGAGCACGCGGCCGGTGTTCATCGCCACGAGCCAATCGAAGCGCGCCGCCTCCTCCATGTAAGCGGTGGCCACCAGCACGCTCATGCCGGGGCGTGCGGCGCGGATGTCGTCGATCAGCTTCCAGAATTGCCGACGGGAAAGGGGATCCACGCCCGTCGTCGGTTCATCGAGGATCAGCAGATCGGGGTCGTGAATGAGTGCGCAGCAGAGTCCGAGCTTCTGCTTCATTCCGCCGGAAAGTTTGCCGGCAGGGCGTTGGGCGAAAGGGGTGAGCGCCGTGGCGTCGAAAAGCTGCGCGATGCGGCGTTCGCGCTCGGCGCGGCCGTGGCCGAACAGCCGGCCGAAGAAGTCGACGTTCTCGAACACCGACAGCGTCGCGTAGAGGTTGCGGCCCAACCCTTGCGGCATGTAGGCGATCCGCGCACAGACGGCTCGGCGATGGGATGCGTTCGCCATGTCGCCGCCGAGCGCGTGAACCTGTCCGGTCGCGATCTTGCGCGCGCCCGCCACCAGTGCGAGCAGGCTGGATTTGCCGACCCCGTCCGGACCGATCACGCCCACCATGCCGCCCGCCGGCAGGTCCAGATTGATGCCGTCGAGCGCCACGGTCTTGCCGTAACGGAGAGAGATGCTGCGGAGCCGGACGACGGGCGGCGCTGCCCCGACGTCGAGCGCGGTCATGGCGGGAGATGTGTTTCGAGCCGGGCCGGCCACGGTGCGGTGGGGTCGAGCGTGACATAGGCGACCCCGGGAAGTCCGGCTTTCACGCGGAGGATGTATTTGCGCAGCAGTTCGGGGGGGATGTGCGCGCGCACACGAAACATCAGTTTCTCCCGCTCGCTCGCCGTCTCCACCGTCTTCGGGGTGAATTGCGCGACATCGGCCACCAAGGACACACGTGCCGGGATGACATAATCAGGGGCGGTATCGAGCACGATGCGGACCTCCGTTCCGATGGCGAGGCGCCCGGCCACACTGGTCGGCAGGAAGAACGTCATGTAAACATCGCCCAAATCGATCATGTTCAACACGCGGCCACCGCCGCCGACCACCTCGCCGGTTTGGGCGATGCGATATTGGATTCGGCCGTCGCGGGGAGCGCTCAGCACGCTGTCGGCGATGTCGGCGCGCAGACGTTCCGTGGCGGCCTCCGCGGCTTCCACCGCCGCTTCCGCTCCCGAGACGCCGGCATGCGCGGCCGCGATGGCCGCTTCGGCTGCGGCAATCTGGGCCCTCGCCGCGGAGACGGCGGCAACGGCGCCTCGCACCAGGGCGGTGTCATCGTCAACCGCCTGCTGTGGGCTCGCACCTTCCAGCACCAGACGCGACGATCGCGCCAGGCGTTTTTCGGCGATGTCGTGTTCTGCCTCCCGCTGTCCGAGCAGCGCGACCGCCGCGCTTTTTTCCGCCTCACGCAGTTGCACCTGGCTTCGGGCAGTCACCACGGCGCTTTCGGCCTGGCGCAAAGCCGCTTCGGCGGCGCGCAGCTCGGCTTCCAGGACTTCCGTGTCCATCTTTGCAACCACTTGGCCCGCCGAGACGAACTCGCCCTCTTCGACGAGGATCGCCTTCACGCGGCCGGCGGATTTGGTGGCGACGTTGATCTCCACCGCTTCGATGCGGCCGTTCCCGCTCGCCACGGTCGTTTCCGCCGCCTCATGCCGCCAACGGGACCAAGAGAGCCAAGCGCCGGCCAGCAGGGCGAGGCCGAGCACGATGATGATCAACGAACGCTTTTGTGGTTTAATCATTGCGCCCGCACAGGCTGTTTTTCCTCAGCCAGGTCGCATCGGACACAGCGATCAGCTGGCTCTTTTGTTCAGCGTGCACAGGGAAGTAGGTTGGTCTCCTTTCGCGTCAAAGCAACAACGCGTGTCGCCCCATTTCCTTGGAAAGGAGGTCCGTGATTGGGTGGGGCGTACCGGCGCGAGTGGTTGGTCTGGGAAGGTGGCGTCAAGCCACGGGAAACAAGACATCCCTCGCCGGAGTTCGCTGCGAAAGCGCCGGCCCGCGGGATCGACCGGGCCGCGTACCCCTTCCGTGCATGCCTTGATCAACCTCTGAACTCGTCCCGATCCGAAATGAGCGACGACCACGACAACGTGCCTGCCGAGTCAGCCGTAGCGCGGCCAACCCAGTCAGCCGGTGCGGAGTGACCTTGGCTCAACGAGCCGTTTGCGCCCCGGCGTCCGCGAAAATACAAATGGTTACCGACAAATACATGGCTTTGGCGGGTCATGGTTGCTACTCTGGTTTTGAGCGCACGGACTCGGATTCGATGAAGACGGTTGGTGCGGTCGCTTCCCACCCCAAGCCATGTCCAGCTCCGTCCCGGCCAACCGTCCGAACATTTTGTTCGTGATGACGGACCAGCAGCGTTTCGACACCCTTGCCGCGTTGGGCCATCGTCCGGCGATCACCCCGAATCTCGACCGCCTGGTCGCGCGGGGGCTGGCCTTTACCAATGCGTACTCGACGTGTCCGGTGTGCGTGCCCGCTCGCTACGGACTGATGACGGGCTGCGAACCCTCCCGGACGGGCTGGTTCAGCAACTGGCAGACAGCTCCGCAAGTCCGGGCGAACTGTGGACCGTACCTTGCCGAGCAACTGTCCGGAGCCGGTTACCGGACCTTCGGTTTCGGGAAGTTTCATACCGAGCCCGGCCGGGAGCCGCTTGGATTTCAGGTTCACGAGTATTCGGAGGAGCTCTGGCCGACCGAACAGGCGTTTCTTGCCGATGATTACGTGAAATGGTTCCGTGAGCGGGCGCCGTCCTTTTCTCACCTGGAGCAGGTTCATGGCGAGCGGACGGACATGTATTACGCACCGCAGTGTCGGGCGCAGCCGGCCGAGTTGTGTGGTGAGTCGTGGCTGGCGGAGCGGGCGGAGGCGGAGATTGGACTGGTCGATGCGCGCCCGTTTTTTGGCTTCGTCTCCTTTGTGCAACCGCATCCCCCGATTGCGCCGCCGATTCCCTACAATCGTCTTTTCGATCCCGATGACATGCCGGATCCTGTCCTGGGGGATCCGGCGATTGATGCGGCCGATGATTACCTCGGGTGGATGAACCATGCGGTGTGGGCTGAGGATATCTCCGTGCCGCAGAGCCGGCAGTTGCGCGCGCGTTACCAGAGGGCGATCACGTTCATCGATACCTGCATCGGCCGCATTATCGATGCGGTCGAACGACGTTCCGATGCGAGCAACACGCTCATCTGTTTCTTTTCCGACCACGGCGATCACATGGGGGATCACCGGGCCTGGCAGAAGGAAAGTTTTTTTGAGGCAGCGTGTCGCGTGCCCTTCCTCGTGAGCTGGCCTTCGCGCTGGGCGGGCAATGTGCGCGTGCCGCATCTCGCGACGCTTACTGACTTGTTTGGTCTTGCGACCAACGTGGCCGGAGTGCCCGAGTTGCGAGACGGGCAGGATTTGGCCGGTGTGCTGGACGGCAGGGCGGCGCCGCGGGAGCGGGTGGTTGGCCTCTTCGGTTCGCCCGGTACGCCAAAGTTCAAGGCCATGGTCCGGCAGGGTGATTGGAAGTACATCTGGCTCGCCAACGGCGGCCGCGAGTTGCTGTTCAACCTGACGCGCGACCCCGGGGAGACGCGCTGCTTCGCGAAGGACGATCTGGCCGTCGTCTCGCCGCCAGCCTGGCCTACTACTTCGGAAGCGCGAGCAACCTCACCGCCACGGTGTCGCACACGAAGATCAAGGATTTCTTCGTGGAGGACGAGCTGACGGCGGAGGAGTACGGGCTCAACGATCCGGACCTGGCCGACTACACGGTGCTGACCCGCACCAACGGAGATGGCTCGGCCACCTACCGGAGCCTGGAGCTGGCCTATCGGCACAATCTGGATTTCCTGCCCGATCTGTTCAAGCGGACCACGGTGTTCAGCACGTACACGCGCACCTATTCCGACGAACGGCGGCCGGGACTGACGCCGCACGTCGTTACCGGTGGTTTCGACTAACTATGTCTACATCGGTTCCGGCAACTTCAAGCTGATCGGCTGGAAATCGACCGACTACGTCCGGGGCCAACTCTACAATCAGTCTGATTCCACCGGGGCTCGTGAGGAATTCCGCTACACCGGAGGCCGTCTGACCTCGCATTCCCGCGCGGATGGCACCTCGACCACCTACACGCTCGATGCGCTCTACCGGGTTAGCCGCGCGCAGTCGACCGGCGTCGTGAGCACCGGCGGCTTCGCCGCGCAGGACAACGTCAACACCGACTACACCTACAACGCCGCCGACCGGATTCTGACGACCACCACCGCCCCCGCGGGGGGTGGCCTTTCCCTCGCCACCTCCGCCACCTACAATCTGGCGGGCCAGGTCACCTCGACGACGGATCCTGCCAGCCTGTCCACCACCTACGCCTACGCCAACGGCGGGCGCACGGTCACGGTCACGCACCCCGGCGGGGCCACGACCATCACCGATCGCTGGCTCGATGGCTCGGCCAAATCCGTTACCGGCACGGCGCAGCCTGCCGCCTATCAGGCAGTCACCGTCAATACGTCAAATGGTAACCTCACGACGAACCGCTACGCCCTGCGTACTGCGGACATTTCCACGCCGACCTCCGCCCCGCGTTGGTCCAGAGTCACCAGCGACTGGCTTGGCCGACCTGTCACCGAGGAGCGCCCCGCTCCTCCGGGCGCGTCTCCCTCCACCTTCACGGTTACCTCCACCTACAACTCGGTCGGCCAGTTGACCAAGCGCTCGGAAACCGGAATCGCCGACACCCTTTACCAGTACGATGGGCAGGGCGAATTGCAGTATAGCGGCTTGGACGTGAATGCCAACGGCTCGCTCGACCTCGGCGGCATGGACCGCGTCACCCAAGTGCGCTCACAGGTGTACAATGACACCTCACAGGGAGCATGGTACCTGCAAAGACAGGCCTATGTCTACAATCAGGATAATAACGGTACACCGCTCCTTCAATCCGACACCCGTACCCGGCTTGTGCCCTATCTGGGCAACAACACAGACCTCAGCGCCGGCAAGGTACTGACCGAGCAGCGCTCCTACGACGTCTTCGGCAATCTCACCATCCAAACCGCTGCCGTCGACCGCGCTTCGCGCCTCGCCACGGTCACGACCAATTTGCCCGACTCCTCCGTGGACGCCGTCGTCACTGCGCTCAACGGCCGTCAGGTGCGCTCCGTCACGGCGCAGAATCTCACGTACGACACCTATTATGATGCCCTTGGACGCGTCATAAAAACGACGGACCCACGCACTGACACGTCATCCACCGCTCGCATCGGCTATTATACGTCTGGCACCGGACAAACGGGCCGGGTGGCCTGGCGCGAGGACTCTGCGGGCAATCGCACCAATTACGCGTACGAATCCACCACGGGTCGCCTCAGTACCGAGACCGATCCGCTCGGCAAGGTGGCCCGCTATGCCTACACGACCCGAGGCCAGGTTTATCGCACTTGGGGTGACACGACCTATCCCGTGGAGCATGCGTTCAACGACTACGGCGAGCAGGTCACGCTGAGCACCTTCCGCGGCGGCTCAGGCTGGAACGCCAGCACTTGGCCCAGTTCTCCGGGGACGGCTGATCTTACCACCTGGGCATTCGATCCGGCCAGCGGCACGCTCACGAGCAAGACCGACGCCGTTAGTCAGGTAACCACCTACACCTACACGACGCGCGGGCAGCTCAAGACGCGCCAGTGGGCGCGCGGCGTGACCGCCACCTACGCCTATTCCGCCACGACGGCCGAGCTGACGAGCGTGGACTATTCCGATTCCACGACCGATCTAACCTACACCTACAACCGGCTGGGTCAGACCGCAACAGTGACGGACGTCACGGGCACCCGTGCCTTCAACTACTCTTCCGCCACGAGCCAGCTTACCCGTGAGGACCTCGGTAGCTTTGTCGGCACACGTTCCCTCAGCTACACCTACGACACCACCGGCACGGGGACTAAGGGCCGTCTGACCCAGCTTGGTGCGGGCCTGACTTCCAACCCCGGAGCGGAGTACGCTCTGGGCTACGGCTACGATACCTATGGCCGGTTGAATCAGGCCTCGACCTTCACGTACGCGTACACCTCGGGTTCCAATCTCCTTGCCTCGATCTACGACGCCGCCAGTGCTTGGACCCAGACCCGCACGTACGAGTCCAACCGCAACCTCCTCGACGTGATCGAAACCAAGTACTCCACCGCGTCCAAGGCCCGGTTCGATTACACGAACGACACCTTGGGCCGCCGGACTGGCGTGGCCAAAACCGGCCAAATGTACGCCCGGTACAGCTCCGCCGGCCTCGACACCGCCTGGGGCTACAACGATCGGTCGGAGCTCACCTCCGAGTCGAGCAAGCTCGGCGGCACCTCCACGACCCTCGCGGGCCGCGACGATGCGTATGACTTCGATCACATCGGCAACCGCAAGAGCGTGACTCGGAACGGCTCGACCTCGACCTACACTGCCAACGCCCTCAACCAGTACACGCAGACGACGGATCCAGGCGTGATCGATGTTACCGGCCTGGCGCCGGCTGCCGCCACGGTCACAGTCAACGGTTCCTCCACGGGCGTGACCCGCCAAAACGATTGGTACTACAAACCCTTCTCCGTCACCAATACGTCTACGGCCGTCTGGTCGTCGCTGACCATCGCCTCAAGCTACGGCGGCAGCGAGAGTCGGTCAGCTTTCGTTCCCCTGACGCCCGAGGCGTTCAGCCATGACGTTGACGGCAACCTGACTTCCGACGGACGTTGGACGTACACCTACGACGCGGAGAACCGCCTCGTTGCGATGCAGACCCAGACCGCCCTTTCGCCCAGCCCCTTCCCGAACGCAGACGCGCGAAGGATTGAGTTCAAGAACGACTACCTCGGCCGCCGCGTCCAGAAGACCGTCCGTGGTGGTTACAACGGCACCACGTTTACGACCGTGGTGAGCGATGAGAAGTTCGTATACGCGGGCTGGAACCTCGTCTTGAAACTCAACGCCGCCAGCAGCAACGCGCTCATGGCCTCCTACTACTGGGGCCTGGATTGGTCGGGCACCATGGGGGGCGCCGGCGGAGTAGGCGGCCTCCTCAAGGTCCAGGAAGGCGGTAACACCTACGTTCCGATGTACGACGGCAACGGCAACGTCATGGGCCTGGTGAGGTGGACCCCGTCCGTTGGACAGCGGATCGGGTAAAATAAGTTAAGATATG
>CAYWRG010000073.1:0-19938 GCA_964460715.1 uncultured Opitutus sp.
AGTGTGTCACCTATGTCCTGAATATGACCTGTCACCCATGTCCTGAAACCGTACCCGCCGAGCAGCCCTGGAACTGTTACCCTTGTCCTGACCGCACCACCGCACCCTCCGTGAACTCAAGTTTCAGGTCTCAAGTTTCAGGTTTCCTTCTGTCGTGGCCTTGGCCGAGTTTGCGCTTCTTTCGCTTTGACCCATGCGAGGCTCTGGAAGACTCTGACCGTCCGTTTTCGCCATGCCGCCGACCCCCATCCCCCGTGCATCCGGCGCCGGCCCCGCCTCCTCGGCGTTGGTCGACCTCGGCTTCGTGCCCACCCGGGCCAAACTCATCGAAGTCGCCGCGTTCCTCGATCGCGTCGAGCGCCATGGCGTCGCCGGCGACTACCGCGTCGACGCGCTGCGCAATGCGGTGCGTCTCCTCGCCGACGGCCAGCCCGCGCGCGCGCGCCGCATTCTCGAGTCACTGAGCGATCCGACCACCGTCCCCGACGAGGTCTCCACCGGCAAGGCGGCCTACGGCGCCTACAAACCCCGCACCTGAGGCCCGCCATGCGCTACATCGAACCTCACGGCCACATGGTGAGCCGGACGACCGACGATTACGAAGCCATGGTCATGGCCGGCTGCCAGGCCGTGTGCGAACCGGCCTTCTGGGCCGGCTTCGACCGCTCGTCGTCCGACGGCTTCCGCGACTACTTCCGCCAGATCACCGAGTACGAGCCGGCGCGCGCCGCCAAGTTTCTCCTCCCGCACTACAGCTGGCTCTGCATCAACCCGAAGGAAGCCGAGGATCTCTCGCTCGCGGCTGACGTCGTCGCGCTGATTCCCGAGTTTCTCGCCAAGCCCAATGTCCTCGGCATCGGCGAGATCGGCCTCAACCGCAACACGCGCAACGAACTCAAGGTGCTCGAGTGGCACATCGACGTCGCGGTGAAGCACCACCAGCTCATCCTCGTCCACACGCCTCACCTTGAGGACAAGCTCAAGGGCACCAAGCTCATCGTTGACGTGCTCAAGTCGCACGCCGGCGTGAAGCCCGAGCGCGTGATCATCGACCACGTCGAGGAGCACACGATCTCGCACGTGCTCGACCAGGGTTTCTGGGCCGGCATCACGCTCTATCCCGACTCGAAGTCGTCGCCGCCGCGCGCGGTCGACATGATTGAGATCACCGGTGGCGAGCGCCTGTGGCTCAACTCGGCCTGCGACTGGGGCGTGAGCGACCCGCTCGCCGTGCCGAAGGCCGCGCTCGAGATGCGCCGCCGCGGCTACAGCGCCGACTGGATCGACCGGATGCTCTACCGCAATCCTCTGCAGTTCCTCTCCCAGTGCCCGAAGTTCCGTCTGGGGGGAGCTTCCGCGGAATGAAACTCAACGCCGGGCTTCACCTCGCGTACTGCACGAACGTCCACCGCGGCGAAGGCTGGGCGGAGACCTTTGGCACGCTCGAGCGTCACACCGACGCCGTGCGCCGGCGCGTGTCGCCCGACCAGCCGTACGCGATCGGCCTGCGCCTCAGCGCGCGCACCGCGGACGAGTTGGCGCAACCGGCCGCGCTGGATGCGTTTCGCCGCTGGCTCGACGCGCACAACAGCTACGTTTTCACGATCAACGGATTTCCCCATGGCTCGTTCCATGGGACGCGCGTCAAGGAGCAGGTCTACGCGCCCGATTGGTCCACGCCCGAGCGCCTTTCGTACACGAAGAAACTCTTCGACCTGATCGCCACGCTCGTGCCCTCCGGCGTCGCGGGCAGCGTCAGCACGGTGCCGGGTTCCTTCAAGGGTTTCATGGGCGACCCCGCGCGAAAGCAGGCGATCTTCGCGAACCTCACCGCCTGCGGCCGCTACATCGCCGACCTTTCGGCGCGCACGGGCCGCGATCTGCACCTCGGCATCGAGCCGGAGCCGCTCTGCCTGATCGAATCGATCGACGAGACGGTCGACTTCTTCGATGCGTGGCGCACGGCCCAGCCGGAGGCGGCGAAACTCTCCGCGCAGGTCGGACTGAACTACGACTGCTGTCACCTCGGCATCGAGTTCGAGTCGCCGAAGGTGGCACTCGATCGTCTGGTCGCCGCCAACATTCGTCTGAGCAAGCTGCACCTCAGTTCTGCGCTGCGGGTCAAGCCCGACGCCGCCGGACGTGCGGCGCTGGCGCCGTTTGTCGAGCCCGTGTACCTGCACCAGGTCGTTGCGGGCCGTGCGGCCACGGGCGAGGTGCGCAAGCGCTACGTCGACCTGCCGGATGCGCTCGCGGATACCGCGCCCGGCTGGGCGGATGAGGAGTGGCGCGTGCATTTTCACATCCCGCTGCACGCGACGCCCGGGGCGCCGTTTTCCGACACGCGCGATCACCTGCTCGGCGCGCTCGACTGGCTGAAGGCGCGGCCCGAGGCCTGCCCGCATCTCGAGATGGAGACCTACACGTGGGAGGTCCTGCCGGGCGCGCTGCGCGTGGGGATCGAGGACCAACTTGTGCGTGAATACGCCTGGACGCTTGCGGCGCTGGCGGAGCGCGGGCTCGCGGATCCGGCGCTCGCGCATTCGGTGGCGCGGGAGGCCGGTGCATGAAGACCGGCTCGCGTTCGCTCGCAGCCGTGTGGTTCGACCTCGCGCGCGCGGGCAATTTCCCGTCGGTCTGCAGCAATGTCCTCGCCGCGCTGGCGCTGTCCACGCCAATCGCCGCCGCCTGGCCCGATGCGCGCACCGGCCTCGTCGCTGCGCTGGGCGGCATGCTGGCTTATGCGGGCGGCACCACGCTGAACGATGTCTTTGACGCGGGCTTCGACCGTCGTCACCGCCCGGACCGGGCGATTCCGGCCGGAATCATTTCGCGCTGGTTGGCCGGCTGGGTGGGGGCGATCCAGCTGGTGGCTGGTGCGGCGCTGCTGCTCGTGCTGCCCGCGAAGGCCGCGTTGGTCCTCGGGCTCGTGGCCTGCATCCTTCTCTATGACTGGCTGCACAAGCGCTGGACCGGCTCGGTCGTCCTCATGGCCGGGTGCCGTGTGCTGCTTGGACTGACGCTCGCTTCGGTGCCGGGCCAGGCGTTCACCCCTGCGCTGGTGTCGTGGGTCGTGCTCCTCGGCGGTTACATCATCGTGCTCAGCCTGCTGGCCCGCCGCGAGTACCTGCCGGGCGCACCCAAGATCAAACTCGGCCGGCAGGTCGGACGACTGCTTGCCTTTATCCCGCTGGTGGATGCGTTGGCTCTGTTGTCGGTTGGCGCCTGGCCGATCGCGATCGTCTGCGCCCTCGCCATTCCCCTCGGCCGTCTCGCCCAGCGCCTGTCCGCCTCGAATTGATTCCATGTCCCACCTTCTGGATTCCCACACGCATCCCATCTCGGTTCCGCATCAGCACCGGCTGATCTTCACGCGCGACGTTTTCGCGCCGGACAACACCGTGCTGGCCGACCTGCTGACGCCGCGCGAGCCCGGTGGCCGGGCGCGGGCGCTGATCTTCTGGGACGGCGGGCTTGAGTTTGCCTTCAAGGGCATCGAGCAACGCATCACGGCGTGGTTCGCAGCCAACGCGGCCAAGGTCGAATTGGTCGCCCCGCCGGTCGCCCTGCCGGGCGGCGAGGTGGTGAAGAATGATTTCCAGCACCTGCAGAAAGTCTGGTCGGTCATCAATGACACCAAACTCTGCCGTCACTCCTTCGTGCTCGTGCTCGGCGGCGGCGCGATGCTCGACATGGTCGGCTTCGCCGCCTCGACTGCGCACCGCGGCATCCCGCTCGTGCGCCTCCCCACGACGAGCCTGAGCCAGGGTGACGGCGGCATCGGGGTAAAGAATGGCGTGAATTTCTTCGGCAAGAAGAACTGGCTCGGTGCGTTCTCCGTGCCGCATGCCGTCGTCAACGACCTCGACTTCCTGAAAGGCCTGCCGATCCGCGATCGTCGCTCGGGTCTGATCGAGGCGGTGAAGGTTGCGCTCATCCGTGATGCGAAGTTTTTCGAATTCATCGCCGCGCGGGCGGATGCGCTGGCGAAGTTCGAACCGGAGCCGTTCGAGGCGGTGATCCGTGAGAGCGCGCGTCAGCACATGGAGCACATCGCGACCGGCGGCGACCCGTTCGAGCGCGGCTCCGCGCGTCCGCTGGATTTCGGTCACTGGTCGGCGCACAAGCTCGAGCAGCTGTCGGATTTCCGTGTGAGCCACGGCGAGGCCGTCGCGGTCGGCATGGCGCTCGACCTGATCTACGCGCGCCGCACCGGCCTGCTGCCGGAGGTGCACTGTGAGCGCATCCTGAAGCTGCTCGTGCAGCTCGGCTTTGAGCTGTTCAACCCGATCCGCCAGGTCCGTGGAGCGAAGGGACCGCAGGACATGCTCGATGGACTCGAGGAATTCCGCGAGCATCTCGGCGGCCGCCTGACCATCCCGATGATCCGCGCCCCCGGTGACCGGCTGGACGTCCACGAGATGCACGGCCCGACCGTGAAGGCGTCAATGGACGAGCTGATGCAGCGCTTCGGCTAAACGGCTCGAACGTTTTTAACCACGGATGAACACGGATATACACGGATTCGATCCTGCCGGAGGGTTGGTTTCCTTATCCGTGTCCATCCGTGTTTATCCGTGGATAAATTTCAGGAGTGGGCTAGAGGCTTGCTCATGAGTTCGC
This sequence comes from uncultured Opitutus sp., assembly GCA_964460715.1. GTDB lineage: Bacteria > Verrucomicrobiota > Verrucomicrobiia > Opitutales > Opitutaceae > CAMAXB01. The sequence continues at coordinate 4,624 of CAYWRG010000073.1, forward strand.
CCACCCGCACCGCTGTTCTCAATGTCGTTGGCCTGACGGCGCGGGTGTTGGGTGAGCACACGCCGCGGATGACCGCGGCGGCGAAGGCGGGTGGGTTGATCAAGGTGAAGCCGGTGCTGCCCGCGGTGACGTGCTCGGCGCAGAGCACGTATGTGACGGGCCTGCCGCCGTCGGGTCATGGTTGTGTGGCCAACGGCTGGTATGATCGCACGCTGGCCGAGCACCAGTTCTGGAAACAGTCGAATCACGTGGTGCAGGGCAAAAAACTCTGGGAGCGCGCGCGTGAGGCGCGGCCGGGGTTCACCTGCGCAAAGCTCTTTTGGTGGTACAACATGTACTCCACCGCCGACTGGTCGATCACGCCGCGGCCGATGTATCCGGCGGATGGACGCAAGGTCTTCGACGTTTACTCGCATCCGATGGGGATTCGCGATGCGATCAAGCAGGACATCGGCGAGTTTCCCTTCCCGTCCTTTTGGGGCCCGATGGCCGGCCTGCCGTCCACGGCATGGATCGCAAAGTCGGCGGAGTGGATCGAGACGCGTCATTCGCCCGACCTGTCCCTCGTTTATCTGCCGCACCTTGACTACAACCTGCAGCGGCTGGGGCCGGATGATCCGGACATGGCGACGGATTATCGCGCGATCGATGGCATCGTCGGTGGGCTGATGGATTTCTATGCGCAGCGCGGCGTGAAGACCCTGCTCCTGTCGGAGTACGGCATAACGGCGGTGAAACGTACGATCGCGCTGAACCGCATGTTCCGGTCACACGGCTGGATCACGATCAAGGAGGAGATGGGCCTCGAGCTGATGGACTGCGGCGCGAGCAAGGCCTTCGCGATTGTCGACCACCAGGTGGCGCACATCTACGTCAACGATCCGTCGATCCTGCGCGACGTGCGCGCGGCGGTGGAGGCCGTTGATGGCGTGACCGCGGTGCTCGACGAGACCGGCAAGCGAGCGGCGGGACTCGATCATCCGCGCTCGGGCGATCTCGTCGCGTTGTCGGCGGAGAACGCGTGGTTCACCTACTATTATTGGGACGACGATGCCAAGGCGCCGGACTTTGCGCGCTGCGTCGATATTCACCGCAAGTACGGCTACGACCCGGCGGAGCTGTTCTTCGATCCGGAGAAGAGCGCGCCGAAGCTGCGGGCCGCGTGGAAGCTGCTGCAGAAGAAGCTCGGTTTCCGCATCCTGATGGACCTGATCCCGCTCCACGGCGACCAGGTGCGCGGCTCGCATGGCGTGTGTCCGGCGAACACCGATGAGTGGCCGGTCCTGATCGGCACCGGCACGAGCGCCGAGCCGATCGCGGCGACGGCGGTGCATGACTGGCTGCTGGCGAGTAGCTTGGAGTAGGCGGCCCCTGAAGCGGGCCGCGGAATCAATCCTTGGCCACGAGAAACACGAGGATTGCCACTCGGTTGTGCCTATGCCGTCCGTGCGCCTATAGGCGCGTTGAGGGCTTCCTTTCGCGAGGACGAATTTTGTGTTCTTGGTGGCAATTCCTCTAGGATTTCCTCCGAAATCCGCCCATGAAAAAGGCCGGTCGCAAGACCGGCCTTTGAAATCTAAGTCCTAAGCGGAGCCTTAGGCGGTGTAAGCGGGGAGGACCTTGTCGACGCGGACCTTCTCGAGCTTGGCGAAAACGGGGAGGCCGTTGTCGTAAGCCAGCGGGGTCTCGCCCTGGATGAGGGGCTGGGCGTAGCGCAGGAACTGGAAGTTCATGCTGACGCCGTCCTCGTTGATCCACTCGCGGGGGAGCTTCTTCACGCCATTGGCGATGTCGCTCAGGGGCGCGAGGCCGGTCTCGCAGGTGTAGTGGTCGCCATCGCCGCGGACGAGCGTGACCATCTTGTCGGTCTCGCCGTCGATTGCGGCCTTGACCGCAGCCTGGCCGGCGAGGAAGGCCTCGTCGGCATCGGTCTTGGAACCGGCGTGGACGGCGGCGCGCTGGGCGATGCCGAACTTGGCGGTGCGGGCCTTGACGCCAGGGAAGTGCTGCTCGACGAGGCTGCGGAGGTAGTCACCGGCGCCGCCCAGCTGGGCGTGACCGAAGGCATCCGTGGCCTCGGCGGCGGAGACGTAGTTGCCGTCGGCATCGACGAGGCCTTCGCCCACGACGATGAGGCAGTACTTCTCGCGCTTGAGGACGCGCTGGACGTCGGCAACGAACTTGTCGGCCGAGAAGGCGACCTCGGGGAGGTAAATCAGGTGCGGAGGATCGTGCGGGTGGTCACGGCGCTTGGCGAGCGCCGCACCGGCGGCGATCCAGCCGGCGTTGCGGCCCATGACCTCGACGATGGAGACGAGGTCGCCCTGGCCCATCGCCTCGTTGTCGGCGGCGATCTCACGGACGGTCGTGGAGATGTACTTGATGGCCGAGCCGTAGCCGGGGCAGTGGTCGGTCGAGACGAGGTCGTTGTCGACCGTCTTCGGGATGCCGATGACGCGGAGCTCGTAGCCCTGCTGCTGCGCGAGCTTGGAGATCTTGTCGGCGGTGTCCTGGGAATCGTTGCCGCCGGCGTAGAAGAAATAGCGAATGTTGTGCGCCTTGAAGACCTCGAGGACGCGCTCAAAGTCGGCCTGCTTCTTGAGCTTGTAACGGCAGGTACCGAGGGCGGCGCCGGGGGTCGAACGGAGACCGCGGATGGTCTGCTGGGACTCCGAGGCGAGGTCGATCAGGTCCTCATTGAGGATACCGAGGACGCCGTTCAGCGAGCCATAGATCTCTTCAATGCACTCGTGATTGAGGGCTTCGGCGACGACGCCGGCCACGCTGGCATTGATGACGGCGGTGGGGCCTCCGGACTGGCCCACCAGGACATTACCTACGAGTTCTTCGGCCATGGCTGTTGTTTAGGGAAATAGGTTTAGAGAACGTGAATGGTCAGGTTGACGGGCGGCCCGCGCCGCTGGCAAACCCAAAAAACCAGGTGAGGCACTCGAGTCCCTTGGCGGGTGCGGGCGGTGGGCTCGGTCAGTGCAGGCGCGAGCCAGGATTGTCTGGGCGGTTCAATTTGGCTGGGCTCGCGGGAACTTCCCCGGTGAAACTCCTTAACTCACTCCGTCACGGTCTTTTGCTCCTCGCTCTGGTCTCCGCCGGCCTCGCCTCCGACCTCACCGGCGCCTGGACGGCGCAGATCGACACCCCGGTCGGTCGCTGGGCCTATGTTTACACCTTCAAGAGCACGCCGGCAGGAGTGGAGGGCGTCGCGACGCTCACGATTGATGGGGGGGCAAGACAGATCTTCCCCTGCAGGAGATCAAGTTCGAGGGCGATCAGGTGACCTTCCTGGAGATGGTCACCCTGGACGGCATGCAGATTGCGATTTGGTACCGCGGCACCCTCGCCGGTGACGAAATCAAGTTCATCCGCGAGGTGGGTGAAGGCCGATTCCACGCCCAAGTCGTGAGGCTGACGGTTTGAGTCGGTCCGTCGATTGTCAGTAGGTTCGGTAATGGAGCCAAGGCATCCCGCGGATGCCCCCCGCGCGCTCAAGCGACCAATGAGGGCGCCCACCGCAAGACTGCTTGCTGACCACGGGTTTAGCTGCGGTGGCCGGAAAGGGGCGGATGGGAACATGGGGGGCTGTTAGGCGCGGGACCCCGGAGGCCGCGCAGATTTACAACCGATGTTAGGCACTGCTACTCATATGACGAGGGCGGTGAACCGGGTAATCTGGGGCGAGGGTCAAGCCGCGAACGCTGCGGCGAGGCTCCCCCTTATGTACGCCACGTCAAAATCCAAGCCCAACACCCGGGTCGCCATCATCGAGGATCATCGATTGATTGCGAACCTCCTTGCCGAGTTCATTGGTGAACAGCCCGGCTTTGAGGTGGTGGCCGTGGGACATGATGGATCGGAGGCGGTGGAATTGTGCCGGGGCGCGGCGCCGGACCTGATCATTCTCGACATCTCCCTGCCTGGAGCCTCCGGCCTCGAGGTGGTCGAGGCCCTGCAGGCCTGCGTACCCAAGCCGAAGATCCTGATCTACACCGCGCACATCTCGCAGCCCGTGATGGAGACCGCCCTGCGCATGGGGGTTGAGGGCATGCTGGAAAAATCCGCGCCGTTCGACTGCTTCCTTCCGCTGCTGGCGCGCGTCCGCGATGGCATGCCCGGATTCGGGCCCGAGGCGAGCCGCCTGGTGCGGGACATTGTCCGCGTGGGCTCGCGCCGGCCGGAGCTTCGCACGGTGGAGATCGCGGTTTTGCGCAAGACCATCGAGGGTCTGCCCGCCAAGGTGATCGCGAACGACGTCGGCCTGAGTGTTTCGATGGTGCACCGGATCGTGGTTGGCATCCGCAGGCGCTGCCAGTTGCGGTCGCCCCAGGATCTGATCAATCTCGCCTCCCGTCACGGCATTTTGGTGAAGTCAGAGACGGGTTCTCTCAAGGAGACCGGCCGTTGAGATTCCAGGGCTACCTCACGCGCTCCAAGCCACCCCTCGGCACGTTCAATCGTCAGGTGGTGGAGGTGCGGCGTGGCGACGGGGCGATCACGACGCGGGTCATCGCCGACGTCGTGTCCGGATTCTGGGCCAAGCTGGCGTGCCGGGGCGAGCCGCTCGCCCAGCTGGCGGATGCAATAGTCAAGGTCGATCCCAACCTCGCCCATCACTGGGCCTTTGGTGGCGACCGAGAGGAGGGCGGCACGGTCGAGCTTCAGCTGCCCGGTGACACCGGCCTGGCCGAGATCCAGCGGGTGGGGATTTATCCGCTGGGCAGCGAGGACGCGATCATCGTGATCGACTCGGTCTCCCACTACCTGACCCAGTTCAGCGGCTCGGTGGTCGCCGCCGAGTGGGCCCGGGTTCACGCGGAGTACGGACTCTTCTCCTTCATCGTCGAAGCGGACACCAAACGGGTGGTCTACCTTAGTCCACAGATGGAGTCGATCACCGGCGTCTCCCGGGCGGAGATTCTCGCGGATCCGAAGAACTGGATGCGCGGGGTCATTCCCGCCGACCTCCCGCTGGTCGCGCCCTTTTACTCGGCCGTGCGGACCAAGGGGGTGGCCACGGCGGACCTTCGCGTGCGCGATTCCCGGGGCCGGATTCTCACCCTCCGCTACCGTTGCACGATAGTCCTCGACCACGAACCGCGCCTGATCATCGGGGTCTGCCGTGACGTGTCGGAGACCGTGGCGCTGAACGACCAGGCCCGCACGCTGCTACGCGGCATCGAGCAATCCCGAGAGGGATTCCTCGTCACCAACGCCCTGGGCAAGGTCGTCTACATGAACCGTGAGACGGTGAAGATGTTCGGCCTCGGCTCCGCCCAGAGCGCGCTCGGCCGTTCTTGGGAGGAACTTCACGACCTTGCCACCGTCGCCCTGATCAAGTCCGAGGCCATGCCGGAACTCGCGCGGACGGGAAGCTGGGCCGGAAATGTCACGATCTGCCGCGAGGGCGAGGCCGAGCAGCACCAGAGCATGGTGCTGTCGGTCATGCCCGATGGAAGCGTGGTCTGGAGTAGCCGCAACTGCACGGACGAGGTCTCGATGAGGACCCGCCTGATGGAGAGCGAGCGCCTCTTTCACAACGTCGTCGAGCATCTGCCGTCCGGCCTGCTGATCAAGCACCTCGACGGCCGCTATGCCTACATCAATCCCCGCGCCCGTGAGTTTGTGACCTCGGATGCGCTGGCCACGCGCAAGGCCGTGGATCCCCACAATCTCCTGCCGCCGCCGATCATCGGTCAGTCCGATCACGACCTGCTCGCATCCGAGCTGGCAGACCGGATCCGTGCGGCCGACCAGACGGTGGCGGTCACAAAGCGGACGCTGATCGAGGATTTCCAGGGCACGATCGCCGACGCGGGACGGATCTTCAACGCGGTCCGGTTTCCGGTGCTCGACGAGCACGGGCAGGTCTGGCGTGTGGCCACCTTGCTGAACGACGTGACCTGGCAGCGACAGCTGGAACGCGACATGAAGGATCTGGTCGAGCGCCGGGGTCAGCTCCTGACCATGCAGCGCGAGTTCGTCTCGCTGGTCTCCCACGAGTTCCGAACCCCGCTGGCGGCGCTGCAAGGCACGCTGTACCTGCTGCGCAAGCACCTCAACCCGGAGTCCGGTGCGAAGGTTTCGCGCTACCTGGAGCTGCAGACCAATGCCCTGGCCACGCTCAAGGAGTTGGTTGACCAGGTTCTTTTGCTCAACCGCATCGAGCACGCGACCAGCGGAGCCAAGCTGGCGGAGGGCGACCTCATGGACCTGCTGCGCCGCGTCCGGCTGGAGTTCAACGATTCCACGTCGGAGCCGCGCGTGCAGCTCGAGGGTCCGGAGAGCGGCATTTGTCCGCTCCGTCTGGATGAAAGCCTGATGAGGGCCGCGATCGACAATCTCGTGTCCAACGCCCTCAAGTACTCGCCGGCTGGGACCGAGGTGGTCGTCGCGCTTGCGCCGACGGCGACGGGCTGGCGCATCAGCGTGCAGGATCGCGGCCACGGTGTGCCAGAGGCCGACCAGGCTCGGCTCTTCCAACCCTTCTTCCGGGCCAGCAATGTTGGCACGACATCGGGGACTGGACTGGGCCTGACCATCGTCAAGCGCGCCGCCGAACTGCACGGCGGATCGGCCGGCTTCACGAGCTGTGCCGGAAGCGGATCCACTTTCTTCATCGACCTGCCAGCCCCGGAGGATTCCCCCGTCACCGGCCCGGCCCGCCAGCCCCAGACAACGGAGAATCACCATGCCATCTAACTCGATTTTACTGGTTGAGGACGACCTGCTCGTCCGCGACACCCTGCGGGAAATCCTCGTGGACGAAGGCTTCACCGTCGCTGTCGCCAGCGACGGACGCGAGGGACTCGCCGAACTTGACCGGGCGATGCCCGACATCGTGGTCAGCGACATCCGCATGCCGCATGTTGATGGCTTCCAGCTGCTCGCCGCTGCGCGGAAGCGCTGCCCAATGTGCCCCTTCATCCTCATTTCCGCCAAGGCGGCGGAAGCGGACATCCGCATGGGCATGTCGCTCGGTGCCGACGACTACCTGGTGAAACCGTTTGATCCGGAGCGCCTCATGGAGACGGTGCGCATGCGGCTCGAGCGCGCCAACCGGGTGCGCGCGCTCTTTGCGGAGAAGGAGTACTTCCTCATGGATTATCTCCCGCACGAGTTGCGCACGCCCCTGACCGGGATCCTCGGCTACTCCGAACTGATGGTGGTGACCGCCGGCGAGGGCAACGGGCTCTCCCAGGCGGAGACCCAGCAGTTCGGCTCGGCGGTTCACAAGAGCGGCCTGCGTCTGCTCGGCCTCGTGGACAATTTTTGCCTGTGGATGGAGCTGAGCCAGCGTTCCTCCGACGCGCTGCTGCAGCGCGACGGCTGGCGGTTGGAACACTGGATGGAACGGGTGAAGGACGAGATGCTGCGCGTCACCGACCGCTACGGGCGGGCCGGTGACCTGGAGGTCTCCCTCCAGCCTGCAAGCCTGATTGCACCGGACAACTTCCTGCCTCGGGTGGTGGGGGAACTGGTGGACAACGCCTTCAAGTACTCCATGCCCGGCAGTCCGGTGAAGCTGGTGGGCATGCGCGTGGGCGACCGCTATGTCCTCCGGGTGGAGGACCGAGGCCGCGGCATGAGCGAGGAGGCCATCGCGGGCGTCGGCCTTTTCCGGCAGTTCGATCGCACCCACTGGGAGCAGCAAGGCCTCGGTCTGGGGCTGGCCATCGTCCAGCGCTTTGCCGAGATCACACGAGGGGAGATCCGCATTGAGCGTCCCGCCAACGCCACCGGCCTGGTGGTGGAGCTGAGCCTGCCCCTCGCGCCTTGAGGCGTTCCGCGGGGTCCCGCGAGGGCCTGGGCCCCGGTGGCGAAATCAGCCGGGGCAGATCACGCTGCTCGTCAGGTTCCGTCGAGAGCCGTTCCGGTAAAGATGTAGCCGGGGTCGCGGACCCCGGTTCGGGAAATTTGAGAGGATAAAACGCAAGCTCCGGGGTCAGCGACCCCGGCTACACCTCAATTCAAGCTGCCTTAGAGCAGCTTGGCCGGCTCGTAGGTCGCGGCCCCGGGGACCCGGCGGGCGGTCGCGGTGGCGGTCTTCACGAAGGCGTCGACCTGCTCCGGGGCGGCGCCGACAAAGCGGCCGGTGTCGGCGAGGATCGCCTTGAGCTGCACCACGGACAGACCGAGCCGGGCGTCGCTGGCGAGGCGGTTGGTCATGTCGGGTTCGCCGCCGTCGCGGATCGCGGCGGCTGCGGCGAGCGCGTGCTCCTTGATCGCGGCGTGCGCGGTCTCGCGACCGGCGCCGCCCTTGACCGCTTCCATCAGGATGGTGGTCGTGGCGAGGAAGGGCAGGTTGCGCGCACTCTCGGCCGCGATCACGGCGGGAAACACATTCATCTGGCGGAGGACGGTGAGCAGCGTCTCAAGCAGGCCGTCGATTGCGTAGAAGGCATCGGGCAGGGCCACGCGGCGCACGACCGAGCATGAGACGTCGCCCTCGTTCCACTGGTGGCCGGCGAGCGCGCCGGTCATGGTCACATAGCCGGACAGAATCGTTGAAAATCCGCAGATGCGCTCGCAGTTGCGGGCGTTGACCTTATGCGGCATGGCGGACGAGCCGACCTGGCCCTTTTGGAAACCCTCGGTGAGGAGGCCCTGTCCGGCCATGAGGCGGAGGGTGGTGGCAAAGCTGGCGGCGGCCGCGCCGACCTGGTGAAGGGCGGACACGACCTCGAAGTCGAGGGAGCGCGGGTAAACCTGGCCTACGGCGTTGAGCGCTGCCTTGAAGCCGAGGTGCTTGAGGACGCGGCCTTCGAGCTTGGCGACCTTCGAGGCGTTGCCGCCGAGCAGCGTGAACTGGTCGAGCTGGGTGCCGACCGCGCCCTTGAGGCCGCGGGCCGGGTAGCGGGTGGTGAGTTCGTCGAGGCGGGTGTAGGCGAGGAACAGTTCCTGGCCGAACATCGCGAGACGCTTGCCGAGCGTGGTCGGCTGGGCGGGCACGTTGTGGGTGCGGCCGGTGAGGAGGAGCTTGCGGTGCGCCTTGGCCTGCTTGGCGAGGCCGAGGAGGGCGGAGGCCGCCTTCATGCGCACGATGCCGAGGGAGCGGTGGACCTGGAGCTGCTCGACGTTCTCGGTCAGGTCACGGCTGGTGAGGCCGAGGTGGATCGTCTCGCGGCCGGCGAGGCCGTTGAACTCCTCGATGCGGGCCTTCACGTCGTGGAGCGACACGCGTTCGCGGGCGTCGATCGAGGCGAGGTCGATCTTGTGCTTCACCTTCTCGTAGTCGGCGATCGCGGCGGCCGGGATGGCCACGCCGAGGTCGCGCTGGGCCTTCATGACGGCGATCCAGTAGTCGCGCTCGATGGCGATGCGGCCCGCGGGGGACCAGATGTCTTTGATCAGCGGCGAGGCGTAGCGCTCGGCCAGGACGTTGGGAATGGAGCTCACGGTGATGAAAGAAATGAAGTAAGACGCCCGATTCCGGGATGGCCACCGCAAAGCGCGTTTGCAGCGTGGAGGCCATGGGCCACTCCGTTGCGAACCACCTGAATCTGCGCATCGCTGATTACGACCGCATCATCCGCACCTTTATCCCGGACTACGACCTGATGCGGACGGTGCAGCTGGACCTGCTGGCTGGCGTGCTCCCGGCGGACCGGCCCTCGCTTGTGCTCGACCTCGGTGGCGGCACCGGGGCGCTCGCGGCGGCCGTGGCGGAGCGCTTTCCCCAGGCGACGGTGGAGATCTGGGACACGGATCCGGAGATGCTGGAAGTCGCCGCCGCCCGGTGCGCCGGCTTGGGTGACCGGGTGCGCGGCGTGGCGAAGTCCTTTGCCGGACCCTTTCCGACCTGTGACGCGGTGGTCGCGTGCATCGCGCTGCATCACGTGAAGGACATGGACGCAAAGGGTGCGATCTACGCGGCGATCCGCCGCGCGCTGCGTTCGGGTGGGATTTTCGCCAACGCGGACTGCACGATGAGCACGACGCCGTGGGTGCAGGCGAAGTCCTTTGCGGATTGGGCTGCGTTCATGGCCACGCAGGGCATCGATGCCGCGCAGGCCAAGCGACACTTCGCGGACTGGGCGCGGGAGGATTATTATCCGCCGGTCGCGACCGAGCTGCGTCTGCTCACGGAGGCGGGCTTCGCCGAGCCCGATGTCTTTTGGCGCCATGCGCCGCTGGCGGTGTTTTGGGGCGTGGCGTGAGCTGACAGAGGCCAGAAGCCAGAGTCCGGAGGCCAGATTTCCAACCACGGAGCAAACGGACTGACGCCAGATGACCCGAATTTGGGTGTATTGACGGCTCGAGCTGGCCTCCGGGCTCTGGCTTCTGGCCTCTCTTCCCGGTCGCTCGCTCTTAGGTGGACAAGCACCGCACCGCCAGCTCCCGCAGGACATCCTCCTGATCATGCGGGCGGCGGACGATTTCCTCGAACGCGTTGATCAGGTCGAGCTGGTTGTCGATCAGGCGGCGCAGGGTGGGGAGCTTGGCGCCGCCGGCGAGCTTGCCGACGTACCACGGGTTCTGCGTGAAGAGATTGTAGGAGCTCTTTTCCGTCGCGCCGGTGAAATGGCGGCCGAATGACGCCTGTGCGCGCGGCAGGCCGTCGAGGCCGCGGGGGCCGACCCGGACTTCGCCGGCATCGAGCAGGGAGCGCACCTGCAGGAGGATGCGGTTGCGATTTTGGAGGGCGCTGATCACGGGCCGCGCGTCGCCCCCGGTGAAAAAGTGGCGTTCGAGCGCCGCGAGCGTCCACGCGAGGTCGCCGCTGAAGAACGCCTCGGCCGCCTCGAAGAAATCGCCCTCGGCGACGTTGGGCGTGAGCTCGGCCACCATGGCCTCGGTGATGGCCACACCTTCGCCTGCATACGTGGACAGCTTGTTGACCTCCTCGATCAGCAGCCGGGTGTTGGCGCCGACGCGGGCGAGCAGCAGACCCAAGGCGTCGGCGTCGAGGGTGACGCCCAGGCGCCGGGCCTCGGCCACGGCCACGCCGGCCAGCGCCTCGGCGGCGCCGTCACCGTCGCCACCGACGAGCGTGAAGTCGGCCGTTTTCTCGCACCACTTGGGGAAAGCCCGGCGGCGATCGACGGGCGCGGCGGTCACGAGGACTCCGGTCTCGGCAGGGTTGAGCCCGGCGAGAATCTGCTGGAGGTCCTCCACTACCTTGAGGGTGCCCTCGGCGCGGCCGGTGACGGTGTCGGCGAGAAAGTTGACGTCCTTGAGCCAGATGACGCGCCGTCCGCCAAACATCGAGACGGTCTGCACGCTCTCGCGGAAACGGTTCACGGCCGTGGCGACTTCGCCGACATTGCCGGCAAAGCCGCTGATGACCTCGCGGGAAAACTCGTCCGTCACCTCACGCGCCATTTCCTCGTAGCGTTCGCGTCCGAGCCGGCCGACGAGAAAATCGTCGCCGCCGCAGATGAACGTAAAGGGTTTGGTGTCAGGCATGACCGGGAGGCGGCCATGCAAGCCGGGCAGGGGGGGACATGAAAGAAAATTAACGTTCCGTTCACGTGGGGTTCATCCGCAAGGGGTAGGCTGCGGCATGATCTCTTCGCCTGTTTCCGTTCAGCCCGGTGGCTTTCGTCACCGCTTGGACGCCCTGCTCGCCCGCCGCCACGGAGGGGTGATTGTCTTCCTTTTGCTTTTCGGGGTGATTGCTCTGCTTCCCCGAACCGCGCTCCTGGCGCGGTCGATGTGGTCGGTCAGCTGGGACGCGAGCCTGGTGGCGGCGGTTGGCTGGGGACTGCTGTTCGACTTGGGAGCTGCGCTCCTCGCCTCGATTCCCCTGACGATCCTCCTGACCCTGCTGCCCGAGCACGCGTTCGAGCGGCGGCGGTTCCAGCTGCTCGCCCATGCGGGCCTGCTGGCGATCACGGCCCTGCTGCTTTTCGGCGCGGTGGCGGAGTGGCTTTTCTGGGATGAATTCAGCGTCCGCTTCAACTTCATCGCGGTCGACTACCTCGTCTACACGACTGAGGTCATCGCCAACATCCGCGAATCCTATCCCATGCCCGCGATCCTCGCCGTCCTCGGCGTCGCGGCCGTGGCGGTTTATGCGCTGCTCGCGCGCACGGGCGTGGTGACGGTGTGGCTCACGGGTTGGCATGAGGGCTGGCGCCGTCGTTACGCAATGGGGGCGGCCTGGCTCGGCGCCGCGGCGCTGGCGGGCGTGGCGCTCGACAGCAATCAGATGCCGGCCTTCCGCAACACCTTCAACCGCGAGCTCGGCAAGAACGGCCTGTGGGCACTCTTCGCCGCGTTTCGCAACAACGAGCTCGATTACGACCAGTTCTATTCGACGCTGCCGGTGGACGAGGCCTTCGCCAAGCTGCACAACGAACTCGCGGCCGATGGCGGGATTCCGCTCGGCGGCCCGCGCGACACGCTGCGCTACATCCGCAACGAGGGTCCGGAGCTGCGGCTCAACGTGATCCAGATCACGGTCGAGAGCCTCAGCGCGGATTTCCTCAGCACGTTCAATCGCGCCTCGCGCCTGACGCCGAATCTGGGTGCGCTCGCCGAGCACAGTCTCGTGTTCGAGAATCTCTACGCGACCGGCACGCGCACCGACCGCGGCATGGAGGCGCTGACCCTCTCGCTGCCGCCGACGCCGGGGCGCTCGCTCATCAAGCGCCCGCGCAATGACAACCTCTTCACGCTCGGCAGCGTGTTCCGCGGGCGCGGCTACGACACGGCGTTCATCTACGGCGGCTATGGCTACTTCGACAACATGAACACCTTCTTCGGCGGCAACGGCTACCGCGTCGTCGATCGCGCCGCCGTCAAGGAGAGCGACATCACGTTTGCGAATGCCTGGGGTGCCTGCGACGAGGATCTTTACCGCTGGACCTTGCGCGAGGCGGACGCCGCCCACGCGTCGGGCCAGCCGTTCCACTACTTCGTCATGACGACGTCGAATCACCGGCCCTACACGTATCCGGAGGGAAAAATTGACCTGCCGCCCAAGATCTCGGGTCGTTCGGGCGCGGTGAAGTACACTGACTATGCGATTGGCGAATTTCTGCGCGCCGCGGCGGACAAGCCCTGGTTCAAGAACACGGTCTTTGTCATCGTCGGCGACCACTGCGCTTCCGTTGCGGGCAAGGTCGAGCTGCCCGTTCAGAACTATCACATCCCGCTCTTTGTTTACGCGCCGGGCGGTCAGATCGCGTCGGGCCGCGTGCCGGACCTGATGAGCCAGATCGACTATGCGCCGACCCTGCTTGGTCTGCTGAACTGGAGCTACGCCAGCCGCTTCTACGGCTGGGACGTGCGCAAGGCGACGGGCGACCGCCGCGCGCTGGTCGGCAACTACCAGCGGCTCGGGCTGTACGAACCCGGCGTACTCGAGGTGCTCAAGCCGATGCGCGATGAGGATTCTTTCCACTTCGATCCGCGAACCTTTGCGCTGACGCCGCGCGAGCAAGACGATCACTACCGTCGCGAGGCCATCGCCTACTACCAGACCGCGAGCTACCTCTACCGTAACGGAGGCTATGGCGCGCTGTCCGCGGAAGAGCAGCAGGCAGCCGCCGCTCGGGCGGGTGTACTGACGGCCCTTGACGGTATCGCCCACTCTAACATGAATCTCGTTCAAGAAGGTACGCCATGAGTGTACGACGGTTTCTTCTCTTTACGGCTCTCCCCGCGGCAGTGGCCCTTGCCGACCCCGGCGCACCTGCGAGCAGCGCGATCTCCGACGACGAGCTGCGCATCAAGGGCGTGTTTGAGAGCAGCCTGCCCGGAACGGAGCGCAAGCACGCGCTCAAGCTGACCTTTCATCCGCGGGTGGGGGATCTTTCGCGCTACGATCATATGCGCATCCCGCTGGGATTCCGATACGGACTGACGGCAAACTGGGAGGCGACAGCGGAGATTGAGGGCTTATTTCTCCCACGGGCTGGGCGACCGCCCATTCTTCGACGACGCCGGCCTGCTTCAGTGGAGCCTGGGCACGAAGTACAACTGGGGCACCTCGCTCTGGCCGGGCTGGGAGACAGCAACAGGCATCGAGTACACGATGCCGCTCGGGAGCCCGCCGATGGAGATCACGGATGGCCTGGAACATTACACCCCCTTCGTGACGTTTGCGCATCCGCTCGAGAGTATGCCCAACCTGCGCGTCTTCTGGGGTGTCAGCGCTGACATGGTAGCCGCGACCGGAATCCAGGGCCGCCTGAAGGACAACCAGCTCGGCGACGATTCGCTGAAGCTCACGGGAGGTCTCGTTTGGGACCGAGGCAATTTCAGCTATACGCTTGAGGGTTCCGTGGCCTCGACCCGGCTCTTGGGTGACCTCGACCGCGATGTGTATGCGCTGCAGCCGGGCGTGATCTGGAAGGTGCCGCAGCGCTTCACCCCGGGTTCGCGCGGGCAATGGCTCCTCGGCGTCGGCTTGCGTTCGTCTTACGGGCCGGACGGTTTTGACTACGGCGGTTCGGCCAAGCTACGTGTGAACTTCGACTTCAAGCGGTGGTGGCGGCGCGTGACACGATCCGAGAAATGAGCCGTGCGTCCGGATATTGGGGCATGGACCGTGCGTTCTGGCCGGTCCTGGGCCTGCTCGCGGTCGTGCTGATCGGCTTCGAGTTCACGGATCTGGATCTCGCGGTGCAGGACCGGCTGTTTGATTTTCAGGCCAACCAATGGCGCGTGGATCGGGACGATCCGCTGCTTCGCACCCTGTTTTACACCGGGCCAAAGGTTCTGCTGATCCTCGTCGGGGTGGGGGTCATCGCACTCGTCGTGGGTCCGGCCGGATGGCGGGAGCGCTGCGGACTTTCGTATCCGACGGGACGGCGGCACCTGCTCGTGCTGCTGGCGACCCTGGCGACCGGACCGGCCTTGGTCGGCTTCGGGAAGAACGTGACCAATGTCTTTTGTCCCTCGGAGATCCGCCGCTACGGCGGCGATGTGCCCTACGTCACCCTGTGCGGCGCCTATCCGGAAGGCGACCGGCCGGAGCGGAAGGGTCACTGTTTTCCTGCCGGCCACGCGAGCGGGGGCTTTGCCCTAGTCGCCCTGGCCGGACTGGCCCAGACCCGGCGTGGCCGGAGGCTCGGAATGGCCGCGGGGATGGTAGCCGGTGGAATAATGGGCACCTACCAGATGCTCAAAGGGGCGCACTACCTGAGTCATACGGTGTTCACCTGCCTGTTCATCGGATGGATTTTTCTCCTCTGGCGCCGGTTGCTGCGGGTGGCGGAGCGCGGGACCGGGAAATCGTCGGTTCCGGGATTGCAAAAGCGGTCCTAAACGGAACTTCTACGGGGCTGTACGGTTCAGTGAGGTGGACCCCGTCCGTTGGACAGCGGATCGGGTAAAATAAGTTAAGATATG
>CAYWRG010000074.1:0-3620 GCA_964460715.1 uncultured Opitutus sp.
TGGCCAAGGGCGACCGGCTCGCCGTGCTCGGAGCCAGTGGCGGCGGCAAGACCACACTGCTGCGTTTGCTTGCCGGCTTGGATGAACCAACCTCCGGCGGCATCGAACGTGCGGCCGGCCTGCGCGTCGGCATGGTGTTTCAAGACCTCGCGCTGTGGCCGAACCTGACGGTGCTCGATAACGTCGCGTTCGCGTTGCCGAATGCGAAGAAGGCTCAGCGGTTGCAATCCGCCCGCGATGCACTGACCGCCTGCCGCGTATCAGAGCTCGCGTTACGCAAACCCGGCACACTCTCGATCGGGCAGCAACAGCGCGTGGCTTTGGCGCGGGCGATTGTCGCACGGCCGCAACTGCTATTGCTCGACGAGCCCTTTTCCAGCCTCGACCCGCTGTTGCGCGAGGAGCTCATGGCCGAAGTGCGGCGGTTGGCAGGTGAAATCAACGCGGCGTTGGTGCTGGTGACGCATGACGTCTTCGAGGCGCTAGCGCTCGCCAGACGGACAATCGTGCTGGAAGACGGGCGTTTGGCCGAATCAGGCGAGCTCGCAGCGCTGCTCGCCGCACCGCAGTCACGTCTGCTGCGTCAGTGCGCCACGCAGATCGGCAAGCTTCGCGGGCACACCGTCCAATAATCTTTCGCTCTCAGCCTCAACTGCCTTTCCCAATACGACTCCGAGACGCTTTGCAGGCACCACCGACTTTCCACCAACATCGACCGTGATCATTTCCACGATTTTGGATGTCTTGGTCAATTCGCCCTCGGTCTTGCCGTATTGGATCAGGCGGGCAGGCACCGGCTTTTGCGGATGACTTGGCCGGTCGGCTCGCGCGCATGGTATCAGGGTGCTGAAGGTCTGGGGGCCGCGAGCAGGCGCAGCGCGTTGGCTATCACCAGCAAGGTGGCTCCGGTATCCGCCAGAATCGCGAACCACAGGCTCGCGTAGCCGAATAGGGTGAGCAGGAGGAAAAGCGCCTTCAGGCCGAGGGCGAAACTGATGTTGAAATGGATGATCCCGAGCGTGCGGCGGCCGAGGCGAATGGTCTCGGCGATCTTCGCAAGTTCGTCCTGCATGAGCGCGATGTCGGCCGTTTCGATGGCGGCGTCCGTGCCGGCCGCTCCCATCGCGATGCCAATGCTGGCCGTGGCCATCGCCGGGGCGTCGTTCACGCCGTCGCCCACCATGCCGACCACACCGTGCTTCGCCCGCAGGGCCTTCACGGCCTCGACCTTGTCGTCCGGCAGCAGGTCGCCCCGGGCCTCATCGATGCCGACCTGCCGGGCGATGAAATCCGCCGTGCGCTGGTTGTCGCCACTCAGCATCACCACCTGTTCGACCCCGGCCGCGTGCAGGGCGGCAATGGCGGCCTTGGCATTCGGTCTGATCGTATCGCCGATGGCGATGATCCCCCA
Source organism: uncultured Opitutus sp. (assembly GCA_964460715.1). Lineage (GTDB taxonomy): Bacteria > Verrucomicrobiota > Verrucomicrobiia > Opitutales > Opitutaceae > CAMAXB01. Next base: position 1,412 of record CAYWRG010000074.1, read on the forward strand.
TATTTCACCCTTGCAGCCATCGTGCGGACGATGCCCGACCACCACGACGGACTGTCCCTGGGCTTCGATTGCCTCCAGCCGGGTCTCGACACTCTCCGAGCACACTCCGAGTTCGTGGGCGAACCGATGGTTGCCGACGAAATAGGCGTGACCGTCGATCACACCCTCGGCGCCGCGTCCACTGCGGGCCTGATAATTGGCGGCGCGCTCGTAGGCTATCATTTGCTGCTTCGCGTGCGCCACCACAGCCTTGGCCAACGGATGGGCCGAATGTTCGTCAATCGCCGCCGCAATCCCCAGCACCTGCGGCATGGTTGCCGAACCCAGCAGTTCGACCCCCAGCACCTGCGGTTTTCCCTCCGTGATGGTTCCGGTCTTGTCCACAGCGAGTCCCTTGAGGCGACCGATGGTTTCGAGGTGAGCGCCGCCTTTGACCAACACACCGCGCCGGGCGAGCGCCGTCAGGCCGGCGACGATGCTTACCGGCGTGGAAATGACCAGGGCACACGGACACGCGATGATGAGCAGGACGCAGGCGCGATAGAGCCAGGTGTTCCAGTCGCCTCCCAGCAGCAGCGGCGGCACGAGAAACACCAATAGCGCCACGACGGTGACGGCAGGCGTGTAATAGTGGGCAAATACATCCACGAAGCGTTGCGTCGGCGCTTTCTGCTCCTGTGCTTCCGCGACCAGCCGGATGATGCGTGCCAGCGTGGTGTCACCCGTCGTTTTGGTGACCTTTATTTCCAACGCCCCTTCTCCATTGATGGTGCCGGCAAACACGGTATCGCCCGGTCTTTTGTCCACCGGCACAGACTCGCCCGTGATGGGTGCTTGGTTGACGGCCGACTCACCGTGGGTGACCTCCCCATCGAGGGGGATGCTCATCCCGGACTTGGTCGCCACGGTTTCGCCGAGAGCGACCTGATCCACCGGCACTTCGACAAATCGTCCATCGCGTTTCACGACGGCGATCTTCGGAGCCAGTTCCAGCAAGGCCTCCGTGGCGCGCCGCGCCCGCCGATCCGCCCAACCCTCGAGCCACTCGGCCACACCGAAAAGGAGGACGACAGCCGAGGCCTCGACCCATTCGCCGATGATGGAAGCCCCGACAGCAGCGATGACAACCAACAGGTTTATGTCGGGCCGCAAGCGCCTGATCGCACGCCAGGCCTTGGGCAGCAGGAACCACCCCCCCGCCAGCATACCTGCGCCCGCAAGGAGGGTGACGACCGTCTGGCTACCGTCTTTCCACCCGCTGGCAAGCAGGGCGGCTCCCACGAGTCCGCCCGATGCAAGCAGGCTCAAGCTCTCGAACCGGTTGTCGTGCGTGTGCTCGCATCCCGGATCGTGGCTGTGTCCGTCTTCACTCATGGCGCTTGGTTCCTGCCGGGAGGTGCTGGGTGGAAATTGCGGAGGTCGCAGTGCTTATGTCCACCGCGGTTGGGGATCAGGAGTGGTTGCCTTCGTGGGCGCGGACTTCGATGCGCACGGTGCCGCTCGGGAGCGGATCGAGCGGGATGCGGTAGCTCGCGTAGTCCGGTCCTCGGTAGCGACGGGGAATCTGCCGTGGTTCAAAATGCTCCACGGTGCTGCGGAGCACGGCCCCGGCGGCATCGTAGAGCGTCACGTCCAGATGGGTCTGCGTCGTATCGTCGGCCTCCAGCCGCTTGACGATATAGCCGGCGACGACGAGCGGGCCCGTTTTCCGCTCGAGCCAGATCTTTTCGACCACGACTACGGGGGAATCCACGCGGTCGAGCTTGATGTGAGCCACGTCCGGCGGAGCCCGGAAGGGCGTGGCGCAGCCAGCCAAAAGAAGGCCGACGGCACCAAGCGTTAGCATAAGTGCAGTTTTCATGGGATGGCTTAGATTTCGGCTTCCTTCACATCCCCGTCGCGATGAGCCATGCGGTAGAGCGCGGGCAGCACGACAAGGGTGAGCAGCGTGGAACTGATGATGCCGCCGATGACGACGGTCGCCAGCGGTCGCTGCACTTCCGCGCCCGCGCCGGTCGCCAGCGCCATCGGCACGAAGCCGAGGCTGGCGTTCAGTGCGGTCATTAGGACGGGGCGGAGGCGGGGGACCTGGCCGACGGCGGCGATGAGTGGCGCGAAGGCGGCGCCGCCGGGGGAGGGATCGCGGTAGGAGTTGACGTTCTGGCCGAGGAGGGTGATTTCCCGGACCCCGGCATCGGCGAGGCGGCGG
>CAYWRG010000074.1:3630-19918 GCA_964460715.1 uncultured Opitutus sp.
CACGGCCACGCCGGAGAGAGCGATGAACCCGACGCCGGCGGAGATCGACAGCGGGATGTCGCGCAACCAGAGCGCCGCGATGCCGCCCGTGAGCGCCAGCGGCACCCCGGTGAACACGAGCAGCGCATCCTTCGCGTTGCCGAAGCTCATGAAGAGCAGGCCGAAGATCAGCAGGAGCGCGACCGGCACGACCACCTGCAGGCGTTTGCTGGCAGAGATGAGTTGCTCAAACGTGCCGCCATAATCCAGCCAGTAACCCGCCGGAACCTTCACCGTCTGATCGATGCGCTGCTGTGCCTCCGTCACAAAGCCGCCCAGATCGCGTCCGCGAACGTTGGCGGTGACGACGACGCGGCGTTTGCCATTTTCGCGGCTGATCTGGTTGGGGCCGGGGGCGATCTCGATTTTTGCTATCTCGCGCAGTGGAATGTAGGACACCGTCAGTTCGTCCTCGCTGGTGCCATGTCCGGTCGTGCGGAGCATGGCGGGCAGCACCCGCGCCTCGTCGTCATGCAGCTTGGGCAGGGGCACGGGCAGATTGCCCAAGGCATCGAGGTCGGTCCGCAGCTCCTCGGGCAGACGCACGACCAGATCGAAGCGCCGGTCGCCCTCGAAAATCTGGCCAACGGCGGTGCCGCCGAGCGCAGTCGAGACGATTTCCTGCACCTCGCTGACGTCGAGCCCGTAGCGCGCGATTGCCTCGCGGTCGAGTTGGACGGTGAGCAGCGGCAGACCGGTGGTCTGCTCGATCTTCACGTCGGCGGCACCCGGAACGTTCTTCAGGACCCCCTCGATCTGTTCGCCGACCTCGGTCATGATGCCGAGATCGTCGCCGTAAACCTTGACGGCGACATCCGAGCGCACGCCGGAAATGAGTTCGTTGAACCGCATCTGGATCGGCTGGGTGAACTCGTAGTTGTTGCCGGGGACCTTGGCCACCGCGGCCTCCATCGCCGCGACCAGGTCCGCCTTGCTGCGCTTGGGATCGGGCCACTGATCGTGCGGCTTGAGCATCACAAAAGTGTCGGCGACGCTCGGCGGCATCGGGTCGGTGGCGACCTCGGCGGTGCCGATCTTGGCGAAAACCTTGTCCACTTCGGGGAACGCTTTGACCGCATCCTCCACGGCGGCTTGCATCTTGAGCGATTGTGTGAGGCTCGTGCCCGGGATGCGCAGGGCGTGCAGGGCAATATCGCCTTCATCGAGGCTGGGAATGAACTCAGTCCCCATCCTGGAAGCGGCGAAGCCCGCCAGCAGGACAAGCACCACCGCCGCCAAGGCCGCCGCCGGCCGCACCGTCATGACAAAGCGCAGGATCGGCCGATAGAGCGACTTGGCCCCGCGGATGGCGATGTTGTCCTTCTCGGAGACCTTGCCCGTGACGAAGATCGCCACGGCCGCCGGCACGAAGGTGATGGACAGCACCATCGCCCCGAGCAGCGCGGTGACGACCGTGAAGGCCATCGGGTGGAACATCTTCCCCTCCACGCCGGTGAGCGCAAAGATCGGGATGTAAACCACGGTGATGATGAACACGCCGAAAATCGACGGTTTGATCACCTCCGCCGTCGCCTCGGCGGCGAGGGAGAACCGTTCCGGCCGGGAGAGCAGCCGGTTCAGCCGGTGCTGTTCGTGGCCGAAACGACGCAGGCAGTTCTCGATGATGATGACCGCGCCGTCCACGATCAGGCCGAAGTCGAGCGCGCCCAGGCTCATCAGGTTGCCGGAGACCTTGTTGGTGACCATGCCCGTGATCGTGAAGAGCATGGCAAGCGGGATGACCGCCGCCGTGATCAGGGCCGCACGGAAGTTCCCGAGCAGCAGGAAGAGGATGACGACCACCAGCAGAGCGCCTTCCACGAGGTTCTTCTGCACGGTGGCGATGGTGCGGTCCACGAGCGAGGTGCGATCATAGACGGTTCTGGCCACGACGCCCTCGGGCAGGCTGCGGTTCACATCCGCCAGCTTGGCGGCGACGCGCGTGGAGACATCGCGGGAGTTCTCGCCGATCAGCATGAACACCGTGCCGAGCACGACCTCGCGGCCGTTCTCGGTCGCGGCGCCCGTGCGGAGTTCCTCGCCGAGGATTACGTCTGCTACGTCGCGCACGCGCACCGGCTGGCCGCTGCGGCGGTCCACGACGATGTTTTCGATCTCCGGAATGCCGCTCACCTGGCCGGGCACCCGGATCAGGTATTGCTCGCCGTGGCGCTCAATGTAACCCGCGCCGACATTGGCGTTGCTGCGGGCCAGTGCGTCCATCACGTCCCGCAGGGTCAGGCCGTAGGCCATCAGTTGATCCGGACGCGGGTTCACATGAAACTGCTTCACGAAGCCGCCAATGGTGTTGACCTCGGTAACGCCTTGCAGGTTGCGCAACTGCGGACGCACGACCCAGTCCTGAATCTCACGCAAATCGGTCGGCGTGTAGGCGGTGCCATTCGGCTTCTTCGCACCCGGTTCCGGTTCGACCGTGAACATGAAGATTTCGCCCAGGCCGGTGGAGATCGGCCCCATCGTCGGCTCCAGCCCGGGCGGGAGCTGTGACTTCACCTCCTGGATGCGCTCGTTGACGAGCTGGCGAGCAAAGTAGATGTCGGTTCCGTCCTTGAAAACCACCGTCACCTGCGACAGCCCGTAGCGCGAAAGGGAGCGGCTGTAGTCGAGGCTCGGCAGTCCGGCCATCGCCGTCTCCACGGGGAACGTGACGCGCTGCTCGGCTTCCAGCGGCGAGAAGCCGGGCGCCTCCGTGTTGATCTGCACCTGGACATTGGTGATGTCCGGCACCGCATCAATGGGCAGGTGTTGGTAATTGTAGAGGCCCAGCGCGCCCATCCCGAGCGTGATGATCAGGACGAGCCAGCGGTGGCGGATCGCGAAATGAATGAGTTTTTCCAACATGGGAAAGGGAGGTTAGAGGGCTGAGGCGGAGGTCTCGCCGGTGCGGATGCGGATGGCGCGGGCGACATCCTTGATGGTGATGAGGCCGTCGCCCTTGTTGCCGGTGCGGGCGGCTTGCTGGAGTGCCGCGACAATGGCCTCGGCGTGGGCAGCCTCACAGGTGACGAGCAGCACGGTCTTCTTGTGGAAGGTGATCTCGTCTTCCGTGAGACGGAAGGAGCCGCCGACGCCCCGCCCGCGGCCTTGGCCGTGGGCGTCGAGAATCGTCACTCCGGGGAAATGCGGCAGCGCATGCAATGCGCGCATGACGTGGGTCAGCGTATGCGGCTGGATGATGGCGGTGATTTCTTTCATGGCATGGTCCTCCGCGGCTCAATGGTCGTGCGAGGCACCGGACTTGCCGATGTCCGCCTTGATCAGGAAACTGTTCTCCGTGACGTAGCGCTCGCCGGCCTTGAGGCCCTTGAGCACTTCCACATAGCCGCCGGCTCTCCGTCCGAGTTCCAAGGGCCGGGCCTGGTAAACGTCCCCGTGCTGGGAAAACACCACGGTGAAGTCGAAGAGGGTCTGGAGCGCCGAATCCTTGACGGCGACCGGCACCTGGTCTTCCGCCAGCGTGATCGCCGCCTTCACATAGAGGCCGGGGCGCCAGCGCTGTTCGGGATTGTCGAGCACGATGCGCGCAATGAGCGTCTGCGCCTCGGGCGAACTGACCGGGGAAATCCACGCGATCCTGCCGGTGGCGTCCGGTCCGCCGTCGTCGGCGTGGATGACCGCCGGCTGGCCGACCCGCACGCGGGCCTGGTCGCGCTTGGGCACATTCAAATCGACCCACACGTCCGCCAGGTCGGCGATGGTGTAGAGCGTGGCCCCGTCACCGACGGTTTCCCCGGCGTTGACATCGCGGTCCACGATCACGCCGGCAATCGGCGCCTTCACCTCGATGGTCGCGAGCGACTGGTTGGTCTCGACCACCGCCACGACCTCGCCTGCGGCTACCGTATCGCCCAGCGCCTTGCGCGCCTCCCGCACGATACCGCCAAAGCGCGGCACGGCGCGGGCCACCTTGTTCGCGTTCAGTTTCACCGCGCCGTAAACGGAAAGCGTCTCGCTCATCGAAGCAGGTCCGGCAACTTCAACGACAACGCCGGAACGCTGTGCAACATCGGCCGTGATGGTGGCCTGCATCTCCGGTGCCGCAAAGCTCCAGCGATGCGTGCGTCCCTCATGCTCCGCAACGATCGCGTAATCGAAGGAATGCGGCTCGTAAACCTCGGCGGTGCCGCGGGCATAGTCGCCCTCGGACGTGAACGCGTGGGTATCCTTCACGCCGCCGGGGCGGGTGAGTTCCACGCTCAGCTTGACCGCGGAAGGCGCGACCGGCTTGCCGCCGTTCGTGAACCACGCGCGGAACTCCGGCGGCACGCCCTGCTCGAAGATGGCGAGTTCCAGGGCGAATGCACCATCGGCGAGCAAGCGACCGCCGTGCGGTCCCTTTTCGCCTTCTTCTTCGGCATGTTCGTCATGGCCATGGCCGTGTTCGTCAGCGCCGGCTGTGGCATGCTCGTGACCGCTTTCGTAAAGGTAGTAGGCCATGCCGCCACCGAGCGCGAGGACCGCAAGGATCGTAAGAGGAAGTTTCAATTTCATGAGAGGAATCGGAATGAATCAGGGTTGGGAAAGAAGGGTGGAAACCGCCCCGTAAGCCGGGTCGGTGAGTGCATCCAAGCGGGCCAACGCGAGAGCGTAGGCCGATTCGGCATCGAGAATCTCACGGCGGACCGCGATGAGGGCACGTTGGGCGTCCAGCACGTCGATCAGGGGAAGTTGTCCCTGCTCGTAGGCATGCCGCACGACCTGGTAGGCCTCTTGCGTGGCGGGCAGTGCCTGCGTGTTCAGGTTTCGGGCCGCCTTGTGAGCCGCCGACAGATCCTGCCAAGAGGCGGTGAATGCCGCGCTCAGATCCACCTCAACGGCCCGCACCCCCTGCTCGGCACCGGCGAGGGTTTCGCGGGCCGCGCGGATGTTTCCCTGGTTGCGGTTCCGGACCGGGAGCGGGACGGAAACCCCGGCGACGAACGCCGCGTCCGTGCCCTCGCGAAGGAACCGCACACCGCCGCCGACCGAAATGTCCTGCACCGCCTGCGCCTGCTCGAGTTCGAGCGCCGCGCGGCGGCCTTCGATCAGGCTTTGTTGCAGGTTCAAACGCGGATGTCCGGCTAGGCGCCCTAACAGCGCCTCCCGGTTTGGCAGGGATTCCGGCAGGCGAAGCGTGCCGGCAAGCGAGGCGATTTCATCAGGACTGCCGCCCCAAGTCGCCGCCAGGCTGGCCCGGGTCGCGATCACGGCGGCTTCGGCGCGCGCGAACTCGGCCTCGGCAGTGGCAAGTCCGGCTCGGGCACGGGCCGACTCCGCCGGTGACGCGACGCCTGCCTTCACCCGGAGGTCCACGGCGGCCACGGTCTCGCGGGCAAGACGCAGCGGCTCCTCGGCGAGCTTCAGCCGTTGCTCGGCCGCCAGTGCCTCCAGATAGGAGATGGCGGCGGCCGAAAGAACCTCGGAGCGGCGCACGGCATATTCACTGGCAGCCGCTTCGCGTTCGCGGCCAGCGAGTGCGACCCGCTTGTCGCGTTTGCCACCGCGCTCAAGGGTTTGGCTCGCCTGAACGGTGGTCTCCAGTCCACGGACGCCTTGGACGGCGCCGGTGCCGGCGAAGTTTTCCAGCGTCACATCCAAAGTCGGGTTTGGGCGCAGGCTGGCTTGCTCGATCAGCGCCTCAGCCGCACGCTCGGCATAGCCTTGCGCAGCTAGGCTGGGATTCTGTTCAGCGGCGCGTTGCAGCACGACACCGAGGGTAAGTGGCGGCGACGCCTCTTGAGCGGTCGCCCCCACGGCAGTGAGGAGAAGGACCAATCCGATGAACGGATAGGGCCGGGATACGTGGAAAGACAGGGACATAGTGGGTTTGGGAAATGGGAGGTGGACGGAGACCGGAAGCCCGCGAAGGACGCGCGCAGGCGTCGTCAGGGCGCAATCAGCCTGTGAAATCCGTTCGCGCAGGAACGGATCAGGCTACGAAATCGGGAGCGCGCACCGGCAAAGCCGTGCGGCGAACAAACTGCCAGGTGCGGTGCAGCACCCGGACTTGAGGAGGCTCATCCGCCATGAATGCGGCGAAATTCTCTTCCAGCTCCGGCGGAGCCAGCAGATGTAGAAGACATCCACAAAGAGCGGCTACTGGCGCTGGGAGTGCCCGGAGGCTGTTGGCATCCTTAATTAAGGAGACCCCTTCAATCGCATGGCAGGCGTCATCAGCGCAGGTGTCTTTGCAAGTGGACGACGCATGATCGCCATGCGTCATCACCGCGATCCCCGCTGCCTCAAGATCGCAATGATGGGTCGCCGGCAGCCAGAGGGCCAGCAGGACCGTCGCGATGATTTGGCGGAGCGTGGACACTAACAACAGACATCGGCACTGCGCATTTTTTGTCAATCGCCACTTGGGCGAGCCGCCTGTCTTTATTGAATCAGGCAAGAAACGCGTCGGGTTTAGTGATTGTTGCTGTGTCGCTTGCGCGCGGCGCACGACAGTTTGATGGAATTGGGACCAACCTGCTAAAATCGGGAGTCTGAAAAGCTGATGCTCGCTTCGCTCGAATTCTTTTAGCTCTGCCCCGTCCGGTAGCGCCCCATTTTATGGGCGGTCAAGGTCGTGCCTGCGGCCTCCACCCCGCGCAAACGTTCCGCTTCCCCCTCGATTGGTCCCGCTGCGCGGGACGCGGCCTCGGCGCTTCACCCAGCGCTTTGACTTTCGCCCATCCCGAGCGGGCGCTCAACCGGGCAGCACCCGCGATCACTCGACACCATGTCGAGAAAGGGAAACGCAGCTCGCGCGAGCGCTCACCATGCGCGTTTACGAAGCCAAGATCGTTTACTCCCTCGTTTCTCTCGGCGAAGAGGTCCGCCTCGACCGACCGGAGAAGGTTGCCGATTACCTCCGCTCTGCTTTCGAGGAGAACCCGATGCAGGAGGCGTTCTACTGCGTCTATCTCGACCGCAAGAATCACCCCATCGGCCGGCATCTCGTCACCCTGGGCACAGCGACAACCACATTGGTCGCACCCCGGGAAGTGTTCCGTGGAGCCATCCTTGCCAGCGCCTCTGCCCTCGTGGTCGCTCACAACCACCCCTCCGGCGACCCGGCCCCGAGCGCTGCGGATGTCCAAATCACCCGGCAACTCCGTGAAGCCGCCAAGGTGATCGACATCGACCTCATGGACCACGTCATCATCGGTGATCCGAAGGCCGACCCACATGGCATCGGCCACTATTCCTTCCGCGCCGCGGGCATCTTGTGATGCCCTTTGGTCGCAACGTCCACGATACCGCGCGGGCGGATCGTGCGTTGACTCCGACTTATTTTCTCCAACGGTTTTGCGGCACGGGCCAGCCGCCCCGGGGGCCACCGGGGCGGTATTTTTTTACCCCAAGTGTGCGCGCGGCATTCAGTGGGAGTGAGTTACGTTTTCACCCCACTTAGTCGTAAGTGGGGTGAAAACGTAACACTTTGAGCCCCGACGCGGCAGTTTAATATCTTGCAAATAAGACCAGTTTTACTTGGTTTATTTGCAACGAAACGAACCGCCCGGTTTAATTCGTTGCAGATATGACCAGAGATACTGGTTCAGAACGACAAAAATTAAACCAGAGGCTGAACGCCGCGCCAGCCGGTGCGGTGCTCACTTCGGCTTGGCTCAAGGGCCAAGGCATATCCAGCCGGCTGGCCGACTACTACGCCAGCTCCGGCTGGTTGCACCGCGTCGGAGACGGAGCGTTCACCGTTCAACCCGAGCCCCCCACCTGGCTGGGCGCGGTTTTCGGGCTCCAGCAGAAATCGAAGTCGTTTCATCCCGGCGGGCGCACGGCGTTGGAACTCTCCGGCCTCGCCCATTTTCTACCCTTGGGAGATGCCCATCCCGTCTATCTTTTCGGCCGCGCCGGTGACCGGCTTCCCGCCTGGTTCAAGGGGCTGCCTTGGTTCAGTCGCGTCCGCCACGTCAGCACGAACTTCCTGCCACAGGAACTCGCGCTGCGCGAACACCGCGAAGGAGCACTCACCGTGACGGTCTCTGCGCCGGAGCGGGCTGCACTCGAATTCCTCCAACATCTGTCGCTGGACGATGCCGGCTACGAACACGCCACCCTCGTTTTCGAAGGGCTCGGCACGCTGCGCCCGGGTTTGGTCCAGTCGCTTCTGGAGGCCTGCGCGTCGATCAAGGTGAAGCGGCTCTTTCTCCACCTGGCCGAAAAACAGGCGCACCCGTGGTTCAAGCAACTGGACCTGACAAAGGTTTCGCTCGGCAGCGGCAAACGCGTGCTCATCCCGGGGGCGCGCCTCGATCCCAAATATCTGATCACCGTCCCGGCGGCGGTCGAAACACCCTCCGACGCACCATGATAAACACCCCGTTTTTCAGGCAGGCCGACCTGCTGGTGCAGGTCGTGCCCTTCGTGAACGCCGAGGCCTGCTTCGCGCTCAAGGGCGGCACGGCGATCAACTTCTTCGTGCGCGATTTCCCGCGCCTGTCCGTGGACATCGATCTGGTTTACCTGCCGCTTGAGGATCGTCCCACCACGTTGCGGGGGATTGACGCCGCGCTCCAACGTATCGCGGCGAAGATCCGCCGGGCCATGCCGGGCGTGCAGGTCCGGGAACATCGCGCCGTCAGCGACCAGCTCCTCTTCAAGCTGACCGTGCGCGCCGCGGACGGCACCGAGGTGAAGATCGAGCCGAACACGGTGCTTCGCGGCACGCTGTATCCGACCGCCGCCCTCAACTTGTCGCCCCGTGCCATCGAAATGTTCGGCCGTTCGGCCACGATGCGCGTCGTGTCGCTGCCGGACCTGTTCGGCGGCAAGCTCTGCGCCGCGCTCGACCGCCAGCACCCGCGCGACCTTTTCGACGTGCATGGGCTCTTTCAGGCCGAAGGGATCACCGATGAAATCCGACGCGCCTTCGTGGTGTTCTTGGCGAGCCATGACCGGCCGATGAGCGAACTGCTCACCCCGAATCGGAAGGATTTGAAGCAGGTCTTCGCCGATCAATTCGAGGGCATGACGCTTGATCCGGTGCCGCTCGCGGTGCTGGAGGAAACCCGCGAGCGGCTGATCGAACGAATCAATGCGGACCTCACCGCCGCCGAGCGGGAGTTCCTGCTCTCGATGAAACGCCTGGAGCCCAAATGGGAGCTGCTCGGGTTGCCGGGAGTCGAACGCCTGCCAGGACCGCAGTGGAAGCTCTACAATCTGCGCAAGATGGACGCGGCCAAGCGTCGCGCCGCCGAGGAGCAACTCCGGAAGCGGCTCGGGCAGTAATTGGCGCGCTCATCAGGCCGCGAACGCGGATTTGGGCAGGGCGGGCGGAGTGACGTTCCTTTCGGCCGGCAGGCGACGGAGGAGATCGTCCCGGATGTGCCGCCAGGTCGTGTTTTCCATCGCGACGAGCTTGGCCCGGAGTTCACCGAGGTTGAAGGCCTCCGCCGGCTGCGCCGAGCGGTCGCCCAGCAGGGCCGGCAGCCGGCCGGCAAGCGTGCGTCGGAACTCCTCCCGGCCGGGTTGGAAGTAGTGCTTGAGCACAATCGCGGTGGTCCGGTGCCCCGTGACCTTCTGCACGATTTCCAGCGGCACGCCAGCCGTGAGCGCCACGGTCACCCAAGTGACGCGGAACGAATGGAAGTCGCGAAGCGAGGCCTTGCGCAGGCCGTGCTCGCGCTTCTGCTGCACCGCGCCGCGCGTGGGCCGCTGCGACTCGTGCTCCTTCGGATTGAAGAAGCCCGCCGCCTTCATCACCCGGCGCACCCGGTCGGTGAGGTGATCGGGGTTGACCCGGTAGTGAGCCTCCAAGTCGGGGAAGACGTAGAACGGCGGACGCGGGGCGGGCTTCGCCAGCGCCTTTTCCAGCACGCCGCGCAGGAGCGGGAAGATTGGGATTTGCACCGTCTCGCCGGTCTTGGCGGTTTTCACGGTGATGAAGCCGCCTTCGAGATCGACCGAGCTGCGCAGGAGCGTGCAGCAGTCGCCCCGGCGCATGGCGGTGCACATGCCGGTCACGACGAGCGGGTAGATGAAGGGATCGGCCTTGGCCTTCTCTTCGAGCAGGGACAGCTCCTCGACCGAGAACGGTTTCCGGAAAACCGTCTCGCCGTCCTGGAGCGGGATGGCCGCGAACGGGTTCTCGGCGATGCCCGCCTCCTTGCGCAGAACATGAAACACCGAGCGCAGGTGAATCAGCGTGTGGTTGTAGGTTTTCGCGGCGACGCCCCGCGCCAGCTCTGCCCGGCAGAAGGCGTTGGCCAGCGGGGCATGGATTTGCGCCATCTCGTAGAGCGATGGGGAAGTTTTCTTCGCGAAGCGGATGAACCGCTCGATGCAGGCTACCTTCTGCTTCTGGTAGCTGGCGCTCAGCGGACGGCGGCGCAGGACCGCGCACCAGCGGGGGCCGATCTCCGCGAGGGGAATGGAGCAGACCCGGGACCCGGTGCGGATCTCGTGGATCGTCTGCACCAGTTCCTCGGCGCTGCTGCGTTTCTTCAGATCGAGCTGGAGCTTTTCCAGCGCGGCTTGGGCCTTCGCGCGCGTGCGCTCGAAAGCCATGTCGCCGAGTTCGGTCAGCGTGGGCGGGACGTTGCCGCGGACTTCCACCGCGAGGTTTTTCAGGATGCGGCGTTCACCGATTGCGACGCGGCCATACCACCATTTGCTGCGCGGATAACGTAGTTCCAATGCCATGACGTTGTTCTCCTTGTTGCGTTGAGGTTCTGTGACCTCGTGCAACTGCGGGCAACGGACAGCACCCCCCGAAATCACGGTAGCCAAACATTACGCCAAACATGCCCCAAAAGTGGGGTTAACTGCTTGAGGGTGCGGGAGGTCGAAGTTGCCCTCATAACCTGAAGGTCGTTGGTTCAAATCCAACCCCTGCACCCAATTTCCGGAAGTCCGCAAACCACCTCTGCTCAGGGGGTTGCGGACCCGGAAGCGGGAGGCCTATCCGGCAAACAGTCTTCCGGTGCATGCCATTGCTATGCGCCCGCAAGCCAAAGCGGCCCCCCTGCCCCGGCCATTCAGGATGTGTGCTATGACAATGTCATGGCCGCTCGTTCCGCACCTGTCGCACTGACTCCCATCCTGACCAGGATGGGCACGCAGGTGTATCGGGTGACAGGAACCATCGGCAAAAAGCAGCGTAAGCGGCAATTCTCCAACCTCGCCGACGCCGAGGCGCAGCGCGATGCGTGGGAAATTGAGCGTGTGAGCGGGCTGGCGGCAATGCGGCCGAAGGTCACCCGCCTGACTCAAGCGGAACTCGTCGAAGCGGAATCCTGCTTCGGCATGCTCAAAGGCACTGGACACAGTCTCGTCGACGCCGTGCGCGCGATCTTGCGGAATCCTCCAGCAGCCCGCTGCGAGATCACGTTCGACGAAGGCTACAAGCAGTTCCTCAAAGAGCGTGAGCCATTCCTGAGTGACACACAGTACAGCAACTACGTCTCGCCTTGCAAACGCCTGTCAGCCCACCTCGGAGAATCCAAGAAGCTCGTTGATGTCGAATCGTCAACGGTCGAGGGGTGGCTCACTTCGCTCAAGGTTTCTCCGAAAAGCTGGAACAACTACCGCGGTGATCTGATCGTCGTCTTCAATTGGTTCGCCGCGCCTCCGCGTCGATGGCTCACGGAGAATCCGGTGACTGCAGTTTCGCGCCACAGCCGGCGTGATACGCTCCCGGGCAACATTGAGACACTCACACCAAGTAGCGCTCGAGATCTCATGAATTGGCTCGAATCTGAAATGCCCCACTGGGTCACCTGCTTCGCTCTCGCCTTGTTCGCCGGCATCCGTCCGGACCGGGATGATGGCGAAATGTACAAACTTGGGGACGCGATCAAAAAAGACGGTGTCGACAGATACTTTCGCGGCGACAGCCTGCACCTCACAGCAAAAATCACCAAGGACGGCCGCCCTCGACGGGTTCCCCTGCCGGATAATCTGAAGGCTTGGATGGCTGCCTATCCTATCTGCGAAAGATCTTTCGAGCCCGGAAATCGAGCCGAGTACGCGAAAATCCGAGCGCGCTGGAAGATCCCACACGACGGCCTCCGGCATACCAGCATCTCGGCTTGGGCGGCCCTGCACGGGATCACGGAGGCATCCGTGCGCCACGGAAACAGCGAAAAGATCTGCCGTGACAACTACCTCGCGTTATTCTCGAGGACTGAGGCCGAGGAATTTTACAAAATCGGCCCCGCGAAGACGGCAGAGGCCCAAGTAGGCCGTATGATTCAGTCTGCCGCCGCCTAGCTGTAAGTCGTCAGGAAGTTGTCCGCTAGATTGAGGCGGGAGACGGGTAGTTTGCGTTGTAGGGATCGGTGAGGATTGCCTTAGACGCCTGCGACGGTTGCCTCGGCTACGGTTGCACTGGTGTAAGGTGCTTCGCGCACGCTGCGACGATTTGCGCCGTCACGTCCACCGTGCCGCGAGCGGCAATTCGGGCGGCGACGGCTGCAGCTTCCTTTCGGTACGTACCGCGCGCGAGCGCTCGTTGGATAGCGTCGCCTGGATTGCCGTGTCCGGTGAGATTCACCCCGCAGCCGAGCTTTTCCACGGCATTCGCCGTGAGCAACTGCTCAAGGTTGCGAGGAAAGAGGAACTGCGGTCGCCCCAGGGCAAGCGCCATCTCAGTTGTCGCAAGGCCGCCGTGGTGCGCGACGGCCGAGGCTGCGGCGAGGGCATCGGGCATTTTCTGCGGTGTGCGATAGAGCGTAACCGCACCACCGGCGACGAGTCGCGCCCAATCGGGCGGGCATTGGCGGACGTACAAGCCGCAACGGACATTCGCCTTGGCGAGGCTTTCGATGGTGTGCGCGGTACGGTGGTCGTCGCCACTTAGGTAGCCGAAGACCGAGGCGCTTTCGTTCAATGGCTGCGGCGCCGGGAGCTTCTGCACCGGTCCTGCGGCCGGCTCGGCGCGGGCGGATTTGTAGGGGTCCAGTTCGGGCAGGCAGCAGGTGAAGTTTTCCGCTAGGCCAAGCAGGTCGCCTACGCGCTTCACTTCCGGGGTGCCGAACTGCGACTGGATTGCCTGGATGGAGCGAAGGACCTGCGCTTCGCGTCCGCTCGCGCCACTGGATGAGGGCGGATGCAGGGCGAGGAACGGGCGCCCGGGGGGCGGCGTCGCGAAGCCTGAGCCGAGGTGCACCACGGGAACGCGGCCAGCGGCGGCCAGCACAACCGTTGGACTGTGGTCGCACACCACGAGTGCGGGCTTGAGCGAGGCGAGGATTTCCCGCCACCTGCTGACGAGAGGCCCGAGGTTTTCCGCCGTGTCGTAGCCGCAGCGGCGCAGCACGTCGGCATAATGATAGGCGATGCCTTTGCCCGGCTGCGCTGCCTCGCCCGAGTGGAACGGCGCCCGTTGCAGCTTCGCGCCCGGTAGGTCGCGTTGAATGGCCTCGGTATTCTCGAGACGGCGCAGGGCAAAGACCACGCGGCAATCGCGCGCAGCGAGTTCGCGCGCGATGGGCAGCAGCCGCTGAATATGCCCAACTCCGCCGCCTAGCTCCCACGCGAATAGGGCGACTCTTCGCTTGTCGGCGAAGAGTCGAATTAAGCGGCCAAGGCCGGTCGGCGTGGTAGTTGGCGGTGGTGGCAAGGGAATGTCCCAAAACGAGAGGCCGGCTAAGTTAGGCCAAGCGTTTGCTTCTCCTGATACGAAAGCGACACAGGGCGAAAAGGATCAATGTAGGATCCATTTGTCCTCGGTTTCTTCGCCAATACGTCAAACTGCAACACGTAGCAAAAGAACCAGAACGAGCAGTCCCCCGCCAAGGAAAAGCGAAACGATGACGCCATCGTAGCCCGGGACCGATATGCTAGCGCGATGCGGAACCTTAGGATCGTAGAAGATCTGAATTGTATCGCCGACCTTCGCTCCGCGAAGCACGTCGGCGATCTCTCCCTTGGTCCCAATCGTGAAATTGTGAACTGAGAACATTCGGCTCCGATACTCTTGACCTGATATCTCGTAGGAAAACTCAATTCGTGGAACGTAGTATGGAACCCGTATACCCACATAGGTGTAAAAATGCTCCAATTCCTCTATCTTGACGACCCGACCAGCAACCTTCTTCCACCGCTGCAAGGATGCCACATACCACCAACGCCATCCGCCATAACAACAGAGCGCGATCGCAACGGAACCAAAGAAAACTGACGGCGTCATGTATTAAATAGATAGACCACGCAGCCAAGTCGCTTTATGCGCGGCGTGGTTCTTCCAAAAGTATACCAAGCAATTGATTGGGCTTTTCCATTTCATCACATACAATCAATTTTTTTCGATCCCTCCAAAAATTTCTCTGCCCTGAAAGGCTTTTTTGCGATTGTCGAGGCCTTTCACAAATGCCCTTGGCTATACCGTCGAATAAGAATACATATTATGAGTTTAGGATGACAACGCAAGTCGGGCGGTCTGCACGAGTAGAATGCACTGGGAAGGAAGTGCTGCCGCAGCTAGCAATACAAGGCGCAGCGACCGAGCAACCATAAGCTCCTAATGAGCGCCGCTTACAGCCTAAACGAGAAGGCAGGCACCGATCTCGGTCCGGAACGAATGGAGGGATGAAGGGAAATACGCAACCGTTTCCGCGGGCGCGTAGCGCGTCACATATTCGCTAACTATCATTGGGAATCCCAAAAATCCAAGGTCTGTGAACTCAATCTTGAACTAAAAGAAAACGTCCCACATGGCGGTCGTAGTTCCAGACATAATAACCACGATGCATAGGTAATATTTCCATTTGGCTTTCTCTTCGCGTTTCCTGAAACGCGCAAAAAAAAGCGTTCCCATCACCACCAAAGACAAACCGAGAATGATATCTTTGATATTCATATAATTTGGGTGCTCATTTTTTTGGTTCAGGCTGCGTTATAGGCCCATAAGGGGGCCCAACATAAGGTTGCATGTTCTGCATCTTGTCGACGTATTGCAGCAAATCTTCTGCAGATTTAAGCCGGTCCAGTCGACTCGTTGACTCAAGTGCACGAGCAAATCCTTGAGGGAGATTAATTACGGCTTCTCCAAAGCCAACAAAATCTTGGGCCGCTTGTCCGCCAATAGCCCGCGCCGCCAACTCCGGAACCGTGGACGGCATGTTGCTCACGGTCTGCCGCAACTGCTGTTCTGGGGAAAAAGCCGCTACCATGTTTGAAATTCCAGCAAGCATTGAAGTGGCGGACGTCCCAGCGCTCAGGGCAGCTAGCGGCGCTCCAACCCCCGAGCCAACTTCCACCATAGTCAGGATGGCGAGCCCGACACCACCAGCAAACTGAGCGAGACCTTTCCCGAATTGCCCCCAATCGGGCCCTGGATTCGGCCCTACTTGTAGTTCGCTGTTAGAGGCTACAGCCGCCGGCTGAAAATTAACGTCGGCTTGGGCTGTCTGGTTCGACAATGCAACACCGACCGGATCCGTAGCCGCGACAGACGGCGTCGCTGCGACAAGGGCGGCAGTCTCGACTGCAAAAGCTTCCACTGCAGCTTCCGCCTGCACAGCCGCCACTTGAATCGCCGCTTCTTGAATCAAGGCGGTGTGAGTCGCGACCGCATTGGAAGCTGCAGATTGCAGCACTGACGAGTACGCGTCCGTCATTTGATTCGTAAACGCAACGATTGCACTCGCAGCTGAACTCAACGCTTGGGCAACCGCCGCCTGAGCTACCGGAGCCATCGCTTGCTGGGCCATTGCGTGGCCCTGGGCTTCAATCGCAGCTGCCGCTGCCTGGGCATTAGCCTGGTCCACCTCGGCCGATGTCGGAACGTAGACGGACATCTGATAAGCCTGCGCTTGGTGGTCGTTGAGGCTCAGCGAATCGATCGAGCCCTGATACTGGCCGCCGGAATAAACAGCCATGTTGCCGAAACCATAGATATCGGAGGCGCCCATATCCTGAATATCGCCGCCGTAACCCGAATGGTTATCAAAGACCTCCCGCCCCGTCAGGCCGAGGTAATCCCAGCGGTTCGCCGGGTTGTTTCTGACAAACCCGTACAAGTTAAGCCCGCCCCTTTCCTCAAGGGGATCGCGGTTGATGAAACGTCCCTGTCTCGGCGCGTAGTATCGAAGGCCATAGTAGATGAGGCCGCTTTCACTGTCGCTATACTTGGTCGAAAATCTGAACGAATTGCTCGCGGCGTAGCTGCCGGTCTCGCGCAGGGTCCGGCCAAAGGCGTCGTACTCGTAGGCGGCGTCAATCGAACCGGTGCCGGCCCTCACCATGAGGTGGACCCCGAAAGTTGGACACCGCGGATCGTTAACCCAAACTCAGGAGA
>CAYWRG010000075.1:0-18836 GCA_964460715.1 uncultured Opitutus sp.
ATGCGCCGCTTTGCTTAACAAGTTCGTTCCTTTCGGATTGAACGCATACCATCACTAAACTCGTCTTTCGTGCCTAGGTATCCCGTCCGAGCGCCTTATAAGGCGCCGTGAGATCTCCGCAATCACGCCAGGACTCTTTGCGTTTTTTGTGGCAATCTCCGAACTAGGATTGCGATAGCCGGACGCAACGGTCTGAGGCGAGCGAGCGGGGCAGGCTTCACCGGCTTGGACGGCAGCAATGCGTAATTGCGGCGTTGCCTCGCGCCTTTCCGCCGGGCAACGTCCGCCCTTTATGAGCGCAGAGCAGAACGATCAGGCCGCCCCGGCGGCCCCCAGCGATTTCATCCGCGACATCGTCGCCCAGGATGTCGCCGCCCAGCGCCACCCGGAGATCATCACGCGTTTCCCCCCGGAACCGAACGGCTACCTGCACATCGGCCACGCCAAGTCGATCTGCCTGAACTTCGGCATCGCGCGCGAGCAGGGCGGCGTGTGCAACCTCCGCTTCGACGACACCAATCCCGCCAAGGAGGAAATCGAGTACGTCGAGTCGATCACCACCGACGTCCGGTGGCTCATCGCCGGCTGGGCCGACCACTGCCTCGGCTTCAAGCCCAAGGGCGCCCACCCCGCCGCAGTCACCAGCAACGGCCGGTCCGACAGCTACCTCGCACCGGTCGCGCCCGGCCCGGACAGCGAGCCGTTCTTTGCCTCCGACTATTTCGACACGCTCCGCGCCTACGCCATCGAACTCATCAAGCGGGGCAAGGCCTACGTCTGCGACCTGACGCCAAAGGAAACCGAGGACTACCGCGGCGCCCCGGACAAGCCGGGCAAGGACTCGCCGTTCCGCAACCGCAGCGTCGCCGAGAACCTGGACCTTTTCCAGCGCATGACCGCCGGGGAATTCCCGGACGGCGCTCGCTCGCTGCGCAGCAAGATCGACATGGCCTCGCCCAACATGTGGCTGCGCGATCCGCTGCTCTACCGCATCCGCCACATCCCCCACTACCACGCCGGGGACAAATGGTGCGTGTACCCGCTTTACGATTACGCCCACTGCCTCAGCGATTACCTTGAGGGCGTCAGCCACAGCCTGTGCTCGCTGGAATTCGTGCCCCACCGCGCGCTCTATGACTGGGTGCTCGAGAGCCTGGACCTGCCCCGCCCGCTGCCGCACCAGTACGAGTTCGCGAAGCTCGCGCCCACCTACACGCTGCTCAGCAAGCGCAACATCCTCCGCCTCGTGCAGGAGAATGTGGTCACCGGCTGGGACGACCCGCGCCTGCCCACCCTCTCCGGGCTGCGCCGCCGCGGCATTCCCGCCAGCGCCCTGCGCAAGTTCGTCACCAGCGTCGGCGTCACGACGTTCAACAGCGTGACGGACATCGCCGTGTTCGAGCACGCCGTGCGCGAGGAGCTCAACGCCTCGGCCGCGCGCCGGCTTGCGGTGCTCAAGCCGGTCAAGCTTGTCCTGACCAACATTCCCGCCGGCGAGACCGTCGCCTGCACCGCCACCAACAATCCGCAGGACGAGAACCCGACGACCCGCCCGGTCGCGCTCACCCGCGAGGTGTTCATCGAGAGCGAGGACTTCGCCGAGGTGCCGCCGCCGAAATACTTCCGCCTCAAGCCGGGCGGCGAGGTGCGCCTGAAGTACGCCTGCATCATCACCTGCGACGAGCTCGTGAAGGATGCCTCCGGTGCGCTCGTCGAGATCCGTTGCACAGCCCAGCTCGACACCCGTACCGGCCAGCCCAACGCCGACAAGAAGGTCAAGGGCACCATCCACTGGGTCAGCGCCAGTCAGTGCATTGACGCCGAGGTCCGCCTTTACGATCGCCTCTTCACCGTGCCCGAGCCCGGCGCCGAGGAGGATTTCATGAAGGTGCTGAACGCCAAGTCCCTTGAGGTCGTCACGGCCAAGCTCGAGTCGTCGCTCGCGGGAGCGACCGTGGCGGACCGTTTCCAATTCGAGCGCCTGGGCTACTTCTCGCTCGATCCCAAGGACAGCGCCCCGGGTAAACTCGTCTTCAACCGGACGATCACGCTCAAGGACACGTGGTCCAAGGCGCCAGGGAAAGCGTAAGGGTTGGTGCGGCCGGCCTCGCTGAGGCCGGTCCGTGAGCTTCGTTTGGTTCCCAAGCCCCGGGCTCAGCGAGCCCGGCTACATCAAAGCCTTACGGCACGATCCGCCAGTTGTGATTCGGCGTCGCCGGCACCTGGCGGTTTTTCTCCATCCAGGTGATGATCAGGTCGCGGATTTCTTCGCTGGAGCGGTGCAGGACCTTCGCGTCCTTGTACATCGTGTAGCCACCACCGCCATTGAGGCGGTAGTTGTTGATCGCCACACGCAGCACCCGATCGGGTGCCAGCGGCTCACCTTTAAAGCGGAGATTGCGAATCCGGTTCCCAAACGGCTGCTTCAGGTCGATCTCGTACTCCACGCCCTCGGCAATGTCGAAATTGTAGCCCGGCACCCGCGGGTCGATGCGTTCGCGCGGCGGCTTGTCGGCATCGGTTTCGCGGAAGAAGCGCGCCGAGTGCTCCAGCGCCGCCTTCACGGTGGCGCCCGTCGCCTCGATCACGACCAGCGTGTTCTCGTAGATGTAGAGCCCGGCGATGTCGCGCACCGTGACCGGACCCGCCGCGATGCGCGCGCGCAGGTTGAAATTCGCCGCCAGTGACACGTCGGCCTGTCCGGCCTCCATCTGCACCCGCTGGATCAGATCGATCAGCGCATTATCCTCAAAATAGCCCTCGGTCGCAGTCAGCTCCGTCGACGCCTCGCCGATCACGGTGCCGAGCCACGCCTGCGTCTCGCGATGGTAGGGCTCCGCCAGCGCCAGGATCTCAGGATCCGCCGTCACCGTCGCCGTGACGGGCAACGAAACCGCGCTCTTCGCCGCCACCTGCCAGCGGCCTGAGGATTCATCCTTCTCCACATACAGATCGGCACGCACCACCCGATCACCCCAGCGGTTGGCCTGAGACAGCAGCACGCCGTTGACGAGCAGCGCCGGCACGTCGCGATGCGTGTGGCCCATGAAGATGACATCGATGCCCGGGACCTCGCGGGCGACCTGCACCGCCGCGTTCTCCTGCGGGACCTGGCCGGGATTAAGACGGCCGGTGGCGAGATCCAGTTCGATGCCCATGTGCATGGCGACGGCCACGATATCGACCTTCTCGGTCTCCCGGAGAACCTGCACCCACTTGCGCGCCGCCACGACCGGATCACGAAACTCAAGCCCCTCGTAGTTGCCGGGATTGTCCCAGCTCGGCACGCCCGGTGTGGTTAGCCCGATGATACCCACCCGCACGCCCTTCACTTCCTTGATCAGATAAGGCGCAAAGGCCGTATCCTCCGTTCCGGTCTTGTAGGTATTGCCCGAGAGCCAGGGGAACGAGGCCTCGCGCCGCGCCTTGTTCAGGACGCCAAGACCGAAATTGTACTCGTGATTGCCGATCGCGAGCGCGTCGTACTTCAGCGTGCTCATGACGAGCATCATCGGACTGCGCGGCGTGTTGTTCCGGCGGTTATGGTAGTACGCCAGCGGCGTGCCCTGGATCGTGTCACCCGAATCCAGCAGGACCAGATCCGGCTCCTCGCGCCGGACCTGCCGAATGAGGGTCGCCACCTTCGCGAGGCCGAGGTGCGCCGGCTGATTCGTGAAGTAGTCGATCGGGTAAATGTTGCCGTGCAGATCCGTCGTGGAAAGGAACGTGATCCGCGTGCGCTCGGCCGCGGTGAGCGAGGAAACGACGGCCAGGACCACACACACCGCGAGCCGGCGAAGGGAGTTCGGTGACATGACCCGACGCTAACCCAGTCTCCGGCCTTGCCCAGCCCGATTCTGCTCGGACCGCGTCGATCGCGTAAAATCCGCCGCAAACGCGGTTTGAATTCCGCCGATTTGTCCCAACACTGGCGATCCCGTGATCATTGCCGCCTTTCACTTCTTCGTCGTCGTTCTGGGCATCCTGAGCATGGGCTTTCAGCTGCTGGGCTCGCGCCTGCTCAACCCTCACTTCGGTTCGTCAATCATCGTGTGGGCCTGGCTGATCTCGACCTTCCTCGCCGCTTTCAGCACCGGCTCGATCCTCGGTGGCTGGATCAGCAGTCTGCCGGTCGAACGCCGCGGACGCACGCAAGTGATCGTCACGATCATCGGCGTCCTCGCCCTCGCCTTCACCTCCTTTCTGGGTCGTTCCGCCCTCGGCTGGATCGAATTGCAGTTCGAAAACATCAGCGTGGGCCTGCTGGTGGCCTGCTTTGGGCTGTTTTTCGTGCCCGTCGCGGTCTTCTCGTCCTTCGGTCCGCAATGCGTCCAGTTTCTGGCCTCGCGCGGCACCGCGCCAGGCTCGGCGTCGGGGCTGGTCTACGGCATCAGCACGGTCGGCAACATCGCGGGCGTGATGATCACGGCGTTTTTGCTCATCCCCAATCTGCCGGTCTCCACCCTGCTGCAACTCTGGCTCTCGGTTGCGATCTTCAGTTCCGCGTGCCTGATTCTCATCCTCCGTCTGCCTCCGGAAGCCCCCACCGCCCCATGACGCTGCGCGCCCTGTTCTTTCGTTCCCTGTTGGTCATCGCCCCGGCGACTGCCGCCCTCCGCGGTGCAGACTACGTCGAGCGTTACGACACGCTCTACAACAGCCTGACCATCGAGCGCCGCGGCACGCAGGTCGAACTCCGTGCCAAGTCGCGCGAGGGCGAATACCTCGAGTCCGCGGTCGATCTGGCCGATCCACTCAATCTCGTCGTTCCCTACACGCGCTCGCTCTACGGCGGCCTCTTTTTCCAGCCGAAGCCGGAAAAGGTCCTGATGATCGGTCTCGGCGGCGCCGGGTTCCACCGCTTGTTCATGGCGGCGTATCCGCAAACCCTCCTCCAATCGGTCGAACTCGATCCCAAGGTGGTCGAGCTCACCCGCGAGCGGATGTACTTCACGCCAACGGAGAACTCGCCAATCGCCATGGTCGACGGCCGCCAGTTCGTGAAGCGCTCCCGCGAAAAGTGGGACTGGCTCATCCTCGACGCGTTTCGCGGCGGCTTTGTCCCGCCCCACCTGAAGACCAAGGAATTTTATGAGGAGTGCGCCGCGCGGATGAGCGACAAGGGCGTGTTCATCACCAATCTCCACTCCGGCACCGAGCTCTACTACGCGGACCTGAAGACGCTCCGGGAGGTTTTCCCGCAGGTCGTGCTGCTCCAGACCAAGAATCGCGGCAACGTCATCGCGTTCGGCGTCAAGTACGCCAGCCCGGATGTGACCAATCCAGCCAACTGGCCGCCGACCGCCGAGCTGAGCGCGCCACTGCAGGGTCGACTCGATCTCGATGCGATTCGCGCCGAGGTGATCCCGTGGCCGTCCGCTCGCGTCGCCCGGGCCAAGGTCATGACGGACGATTTTTCACCGGTCGAGTTCCTCGACGCGATGAAGGAGAACAACACCAAGCGCTGAAAGGGCGTCTTGGTGTAGCCGGGGGGGGGTGTAGCGCGCGGCGGGGGGGGAGTAATTTTGGGGGGGGGGGGGTGTTGGTGTTGCGGGGGGGGTTGCCCGGGGGCGGTTTTGCTTTTGACTTTCGGGGGGTAAACGACCCCGGCTACACTTACAGTCCGGCGAGGCAGCGCTGCAGGCGCGCGTGCACCCACTCGCGGCCGAGCACACGGAAGAGTCCGGTGATGCTCGGACCCACGTTGGTGCCAGACACGGCCAAGCGGGCGATGGGCTGGTAGTCACCAAAGCCAAAGCCCTGCTTGGCTGCGAGGGCCTTGATGCCCTCCTCGATCGCCGTGTCGCTCGAGAAATCGAACGTCGGCAGCGCAGCCACCAGCTCGCGCAGGCGCGCGACGGGCTCGCCCTTGGCCATGACCTTGTCGCGGACCTTGGCGTCAATGGGATAGTCCTCGCTGAAGAAATAGGCCGTGTAGGCGGGCAGTTCCTCGAGTCCCTTGATCTTGGGCTGGCTCAGCAACATGACCTCGCGGAAGTACGCAGGGTCGGCCGCGAGCGCGGCGCTCGCCCCCTGCCGTTCGAGGTAGGCCCGCGCGATGGCCACAAAGCGATCGGCCGGCACCTCCAGGAGGTACGCCATGTTCATGTGCGCGAGTTTCTTGTCGTCAAAGCGCGCATTGCTCTGGTTGACCTGCGGGAGGTCGAACAGGCGGATGACGTCCTCGATCGGCATCTTCTCGCGATCGCCACCCGGATTCCAGCCGAGCAGGCACAGGAAATTCACGAGCGCCTCCGGCAGGTAGCCCCGGCGCTGGTACTCCTCGATCAGGGCGCCCTGGTCGCGCTTCGACATCTTGCCCGGGCCATTCTGCTTCAGGATGAGGGGAATGTGCGCATAGGCCGGCACCGGCGCACCGAAGGCCTTAAACAACTCGACGTGCTTGGACGCGTTGGAGAGGTGATCCTCGCCACGGATGACATGCGTGATCTCCATCGCAATGTCGTCGACGACGTTGACGAAGTGAAACACCGGGTTGCCGTCGGAGCGCACGATCACGAAGTCCTCGTCCTCCATCCGCTCCACGCGGCCACGGATCTGATCCTCGATCACGGTGGGTGCGACCTTCACCTTGGTGACGGTTTTCTTGCGGTGCTCGTCGTACACCTCGTAGCGCTCGCCCTCGAGTTTGAAGTAGATCGCGCCGTCCTTCTCGTAGGTTCGGCCGGCCGCCTTCAACTTCTCCAAATACTCCGTATAGATCGCCGCGCGCTCGCTCTGGCGGTACGGGCCGTAGTTGCCGCCAACCTTCGGGCCCTCATCCCAACCCATGCCCAGCCACGTCAGGCTGTCGTAGATCAGATTCAGGTACTCCTCGCTGTTGCGCTCCTTGTCCGTGTCCTCGATGCGCAGCACAAAGACGCCGCCGGTGTGGCGGGCGTAGAGCCAGTTGAACAGCGCGGTGCGGGCGCTGCCGATGTGGAAGAAGCCCGTGGGACTGGGCGCAAAGCGGACGCGGACTCGGGACATGGCGGAAATCTTGGGCTTGTGACAGGTTAAAACGGGCAGCTAGAAGCATGGCGTGTCCGCTGTCAAAGCCTCCGCATTCGACCCTGCCGCCCTCGTCCACCGCTGCGAAAAACTGGCGGCGGCCCGCCGCTTCCGGGTCGAGCGCATCGGCGAGGTCGCCGGGTGCCCGCTCGTGGCCCTGACGCGCCGCACTCCAGGTCCGCGTCCGCGGATCTACCTCTCCACCGGCGTGCATGGCGACGAACCCGCCCCGCCGCAGGCGCTGGCCCAGTTGCTGGAGCACGGCGTGTTTGACGAGCGCGCCGATTGGTTCCTCGTGCCCATGCTGAATCCGACCGGCTTCCATCGAGGGACCCGCGAAAACGCGGCCGGCGTGGACCTGAACCGTGACTACAAGGACCGCCGGACCGCCGAGGTGACGGCCCATGTCCGCTGGCTTGAACGGCAGCCGCTGTTCGATCTGGCGCTCTGTCTCCATGAAGACTGGGAGGCAAAGGGCTTTTATCTCTACGAGCTGAATCCCGAAGGTCGCCCCACCCTCGCCGATGCCATCATCGCGGCCGCACGGGCGCACAGCCCGATTGAGGACGCCGCCGTGATCGACGGCCGGCCATCCGATGCGCCGGGGATCATCCGGCCGGTGAACGATCCCCTGCTGCGCGAGGACTGGCCGGAAGCGATCTACCTGCGCGCGCACCATGCGCGACTGGGGTACACCTTCGAAACCGCGTCAACCCAGTCGGTGGAGCAACGCGTTGCCACGCTTGCAGCAGCGGTCGGAGCGGCGATTTCGATGACCACCGCGCCCGCCGTTTAAAGGCCGGCGGTTTCGAGCCCCCGTTCGGCACAGAATGCCCGCAGATCATCGGGTAGCGGGGCGTGAAAGACCGGGGAAATCCCGGCCGGACCGAGATCGATTTCAGCACAATGCAGGGCCTGACGGGGAATGAGCAGTTTCGACGCGAGGTCCTCGTTCCAACCACGATCGATGAAATCGAGGTAGAGTCGTGCGTCGGGACCGTAGATTTTATCGCCGACGACGGTTAGCCCAAGCCACTGCGCATGGGCGCGGATCTGGTGCTTGCGGCCAGTCTCGAGATGGACGCGCGCCAGCGTGAACCCGCCGCTGGATGAAAGCGGCTCGAAGCGGGTGACGGCCGGCTTTCCGTCCGGGCGCACGGCCGACTTCATGAACACCGGACTGGCGGTGTCGTCACCGAGCGGCTGATCGACCGTCACCGGTTCGCTGAGCGTTCCGGTGAGGATGACGAGGTAGCGTTTATTCACCCGGCGCTCCTGCATGGCGGTCTGAAGGCGGCTCGCCATCTTCGCGTCCTTGGCCATCACCACGATGCCGCTCGTTTCGCGATCGAGCCGGAAAACGAGGTGCACCGTAGGCAGGCCGGTGTGCTCGCGCACGGCGCCGACCAGACTCGACCAAGGCCCGGCCTTGGACGGGTGGCAGACCACATCACCGGGTTTATTGACCACGAAAAGCCGCTCATCCTCGTGCACGATCCACGCCGGCGGCTCCGCCGGATCGATCATCCGTACCGGCCCCTGCTTGAGCCGACGCGGCCAAGCGCAGGCGCGGATGGGAAAGTCCACGTTCTCGGCGGGTCCGGTGGAAGGTTCAGGGTTCACGGCGCGAACGGTGACAACGGAAAAGAAAAAGGCCCGCCCCAAAACAGGGCGGGCCCAAATTCACAGCGCGATGGCCAACAGCCATCCCGCGGACGCGGGATCAACCTTCCTGATCCATCTTGTCGCCCTCAAGCACGTAGATGCCGGCGAGGTAGCCTTCTTCGACCACCGCACCGACCTTGAGCGTGCCGTAGAAGTAGACCGGGGTGTCCATGACGGCCTTGATGCCGTTCTTGCCCATGCGAACGATGATCCACTCGTTCATGTTCGGAACCGTGCCGTAGCAGCAGGCCGAGGCATCGCGCATGAGCAGGAGCTCGGTCACCAGACCGTTCTCAACCTTCACGGGCAGCATGAAGCCGCCAACGATGATCTTGCTTCCGTTGAGCGCCTTGACGGCCTCGGGAATCTGCTCTTCGCCCGTGGGGACCGGAGCCTTGGGATCGGCGCCCGGCTCGACGTAAGGCGGAACGAATTGGAAGTTGGAAAGGCGGTCAAAACCGACCTTCGTGTAGCCGTCCTTGACCACGGCCTGACCCCGGCCAAGGGAAAGGCCGAGACTGACGCTGAGGAGGAGTAAACCGGCAAGGGAGCGTAACGTCATGGGCAATGATTGGGTTGATCGGAGTTAAGCAAGCGTCAGGTGTGAGGCAAGCCGGCACGGCTTTATTCCGGCGGCGGCCACGAGTCATAAGCCACCCGCCGGAGCCCGTGAGCGCTGCTTACTTGCGGTAATCAAGCGGAGGCAGGCGATCACCCAGCAGGGGAACATAGCGGAAGCCGGCACCGCGGCGGCCGCTAAACTCCTCCTTGGCCTTCGCGATGGTAGCCGGATTTTGGTAAAGATCGATGGCCGCGCCCGCGAGGGTCTTGGCGGCGACCATCATGCCTTTCATGCCGATGGACTTACCGCCCTGGGCCACCGACTGCCAGCTGTGGCCGGGCGTGCCCGGCGCATAGGTGGCAGTACCGAGGCCGACAGTCGGGACCGCCCAGCTCACATCACCGACATCGGTCGACGCCGAGCCGGGGTCCGGCGTCGGGTTGAAGGGGGCCACCTGCGAAGCGAGTTCGAGCGCGCCGCCCCGGCCTCCGGGGAACGTCCGGCCAATGGCCGTGGCGAACGCCTTCTCCTCGTCCGTGTACTGGACGCCGCCCACGGAACTGAGGTTCTGGTGCATGACGCGCGCCAGCGTCTCGTTCGGCAGGAGCTCGTAGTTGCCGTGAATGACTTCCCACTCGACCGACGTGCCCGTGCCCATCGCCGCGCCCTGCGCGGCAGCCTCGAGGCGAGCCCAGACATCCGCGACGATCTCACGGCTGGGGCTGCGAACGTAGTAAAAGACCTCGGCGTTGGCCGGCACGACATTCGGGGCCTCGCCGCCGCGCGTGATGACGTAGTGAATACGCGTGGAATCCGGCACATGCTCGCGCATGAGGTTCGCCATGTGATTCATTGCCTCAACCCCGTCCAGGGCGGAGCGACCCCGCTCCGGCGCGGCCGCGGCGTGCGAGGCGATGCCCTTGAAGCGGAACTTCGCTGACTTGTTCGCGAGCGAGGAGGCGGGGTTCGCGCTGTTCGCGCTACCAGGGTGCCAGTGCAGCACCACGTCGACATCGCTGAAAAGCCCGGCGCGCACCATGTAAACCTTGCCGGAGCCACCCTCCTCCGCCGGCGTGCCGTAAAGGCGGATCGTGCCGGACTGACCGGTGGCGGCCAGCCACTCCTTGATCGCGACTGCGGAGGCCACGGAGCCCGCACCGAAAAGATTGTGCCCACAGGCGTGGCCGGCGATCTGGCCGGCGATCTCCTTGCGCTCCGGCACCGCCTCCTGCGCCGTGCCCGGCAGCGCGTCCATCTCGGCCATGATGCCGATCACCGGCGAACCGCTGCCATAGGTCGCAACGAACGCGGTCGGGATGCCCGCCACGCCGGTCTCGATCTTGAATCCCGCCTTCGCCAGCTGTTCCTGCAGGAGCGCGGTACTCTTGGTCTCCTGATAGCCGACCTCGGCCCAGTGCCAGATCTTGAGCGCCATATCCTCGTAGACCGAGCGGGTCTGATCAAGACGCTGAAGGACGTCCTCCTTGGTCGTTTGCGCGGACAGCGAGCCGCCGAGCGCGAGGGCGAACGGCAGACAACGGAACAGAGTCGGGAAGTTCATGACAGAATGCGTTGAAGGTTGCAGGGATCCGGCGGCGCCGGACCTCCCAATCCCACGCGCCGAAGCCGCCGTGGTCAATCCTCCCAAAACAAAGCGCCCCCGCGAACCACCCGGAGGCGCCGACTAGAACAAACGCTTCACTCCCTGATCAGAATGTGCGGGTAAAGGTGAAGACGCGGGATGATCTGGGCTTCGCCATGCTCGACGCAGGAGGTCGATCCGTTGTTGGTGATCTGCTTGATGCTGTCCGGACGGCCAAGGGATTTCCGGGCGGCCGCCCTCGTGGTGGCAACCGTGAGAACATCAATGCTCCTGGTCGCGCTGAGCGAGGCATTCCAAGCCTCCTTGAGTCACTGCAGGGTGCTCGTGCGCCTCCACTCAGTGGTCGTCATTGAGCGGCGAGGTCGGCCTGTTTAGGCGTGCTGGTCGAGTAGCATCAAGGCCTCTTCAGCCGGTAACGCGCCAGGATCTGGGCGGCAATCCACGCCGACAGCGGCTTCGGCAGCACGGAACTGGCGTTGGCCATCAGCCAGTTTCGCCAGCCGGTGATCACTTGAGACTGTTCGTTCGCCAAAGCCTGGAGCGCCTCCGCCACCACGGCATCGGCCGTCTGCCCAGTTCCTCCGGGGACCGCCCCCTCCCCCAGCCCGGCCCGCGCAAAAAAGGCCGTGGCCGTCGGTCCGGGACAGACCGCAAGGGCGCGAACGCCGGTGCCGCGTAATTCCTCATTCAGCGCCAGACTCCAATGCAGGACAAAGGCCTTCGTGGCGCCATACGTTGCCAAGTAGGCCGTCGGCTGGAAAGCCGCGGTCGACGCCACGGTCACGATGGCACCACCACGGGCGCGCAGCACGGGCAGGAGAGCCGCCGTCAACGTCACCACGGCGTGCACATTCACGTCGATCATGGCCCGCAGCTGTTCAACGGAGGGCTCGGGAAAATGGCCGTACGCGCCGAAGCCGCTGTTGTTGATCAAAAGCACGGGCCCAGGCGCAGCCTCCTCGTTCAGAAAAGCTAATACCTCGGCGACCCCGGCCATGAGCGCGTCGCGATTGGAGAGATCGCAAGGCACATGGCGCAGCTTAAGCTGCAATGAAGCCTGCTCCGGAGGTCGCCGCGAAAGGTTGCAAATGCGCACGGCCGGGTGCAGTCTACCAATGTGCTCAATGAACGATTTTCCGATTCCGGAAGATCCGCCGGTCACTACGACGGCAGAGAAACGTTGGAGCATGTTTTCGACGGAGGCCATGAGGGCGGGACGCTACCCAATTTTCGGTCAACACCGAAAGGAACCCAAATCCATGAATAATAACAACCATCCAAACGATGTGATCGTGTCGGGCATTCACCTGGAACTGACTCCCTCCCTCAAGCAGTTCGTCGTGGATAAAACGTCGCGATTGTTTCGTCACGAGGAGCGCATCGTGCGTCTCCGCGTGGAATTGGAGTGCGATCCGAAGCAAGCGGTGGACAAGCGTTTCACCGCCAAAGGCCACATCACCATTCACGGACCCGACATGAACGCGACCGAGTCGTCCGATGAGTGCCACAAAGCCGTCGCGCTGCTGGTCGACAAACTCGACCGCATGCTCCGCCGTCGGTCCCGTTATTTCAAGGTACGTCGCAAACAGTCGCACACGATCGAGATCGAAGACATCGGCTACCCAAGGCGATCTGAGGCAATTCCCTGAACGTATTCCCCTGAGCCCGCCCTTTGACCGAGGGCGGGCTTTTTTATGCGGGGAGGCGGATGCTGTGACCGCCCGCAAATCACGCGAATCAACGCGAATTCAAACCGAGGCACCACGAAACACGCGGGCTATACGGAAAATGAGATCCCGAACAGCGATCACACGTGGGAGGGGTCGCGGGCGCAGATTTGCGGGCGTATCCTCAATTCGATTTCGTTCTTATTATCGTTCGTTGTTCGCGATCGGAGAACGCCTCGACGGCTAAGTCCGGTAAATTTGGCCATTACCCGTTCGCGGATTGAGGCGCAGAGCCCTCTGATGCGTCCTCCAGCCAGGCAGGGTCGAACCGCGCCCACACCTGAAAGTCGAAACTGACCGAACTGCTTCAAGCCGTGCCTTAAAAGCACAAAGCCCGCCTCCTCAAAGGGAAGCGGGCTTGTAAATTCTGGTGCAGCCGTAGGGAGTCGAACCCCAAACCTTCTGATCCGTAGTCAGATGCTCTATCCAATTGAGCTACGGCTGCGTGACAGGAGGGAGAAAAAAGCAGGCATTTCCGGTCGAGTGCAAGCGGGAATTTCGCGGAGTCTTCACCCCACCCTGCCCGACCTCAGGCCGCCGGGGTCAGGCGCCAGTCGATCAGCTCCAGTTGCAGGAGCTTGCGGTCGTTGAAGTAGTTCCACGTCAGCTTGACCGCGAGGTCCACCGGCTGGCCGGCGGGCGGCAGGCGGTGCGCCAGCTTCCACGCCACGCCGAACAGGCGGCGGCCGCGGGGATCATCCAGATGAAAACGGAAGTGGGTCTGCTTGAAGACCTCAGGCCGCTGCCGAAGCACCACCGCCCGGACGCCAAACACCGGCTCGGGATTGCCCTGACCAAAGGGATGCAGGGCCTCGAGGTCCTCCATCAGGCGCTCGCGCAACTCATCGCTCGTTAGCCACGCGGCAATGGGCAACTCGGCTTCAACCAGCCCGCCGCCTGCATGCTGCCGCACCGCCTCGGCAAAGCGCTCGCGGAAGGTATCCAGGTGAACCTTCGGCAAGGCCACGCCGACCGCCATCGGATGCCCACCCCAACTCGTGAGGTGTTCACAGCAGGTGCCGAGGACCTCGACCAGATTGATGCCGTCGATGCTCCGACCGGAGCCCTTGGCCATGTCGCCCTCATTCCCGAGCACAACGCACGGCCGGTTGTACTTGCGCGTGACGCGGCCTGCGACGATGCCGACCACCCCCGGATGCCAGTTCTCGCCGAAGAGCACGATGCCCGGCCACTCCGAAAAGCGCGCCTCAATCAACCGCTCGGCCTCGTCCGTGATCTGCCGTTCGATGTCCTGACGCTCGCGATTGAACGCATCGAGCTGACGGGCCGTGTCCTCGCAGAACTGCGTGTCGTCACTCAGCATGAGCTCCACCGACAAGGCAGCATCCGCCAAGCGTCCGCTCGCATTGATGCGCGGCCCCAGGCGGAAGGAAATATCCACTGGCATCAGGTCCTGCTCCGGCTTCACCCCGGCCACCTGCATGAGCGCGCGCACGCCCGGCCGCTCGGCTCCCTGCAGGATGCGCAGGCCGAACCGAGCCAGAATGCGGTTCTCCCCCGTCAGCGGCACAAGGTCGGCCACGGTGCCGAGCGCGACCAGATCGAGGTAGTCGCGCAGCTTGACGCGAAAGGCCACCGGGTGGTTCTCGGTGCGCAGTTGTTTGACCAGGCCATGGGCCAGTTTGAACACCAGCCCGACTGTGCACAGGTTGCGCCAGGCCTCGTCGTTGTCACCGATGTGCACGTGGGGATTGATCAAGATCCCCTCCTCCAGCGGCTTTTCCTTCGAGCGGTGGTGGTCGATGACCATCACGTCGACGCCGAGGCCCTTCAGATAAGCGACTTCCGCATGCGAATTGGTGCCGCAGTCCAAGGCGATGAACAGATGGGGACGCCCCTGCTCCAGCGCGCGGTCAATGGCGCTGCGCGAGAGCCCGTAGCCATCCTCCATGCGCCGCGGTACCACGAAGCGGGGGTTCAGGCCGAACCGGCGCAGGATGCTCACGAGCAGCGCCGTACTGCTCACCCCGTCGACATCGTAGTCACCAAGCACGACGATCTCCTGACGCCCATGAATGGCGTCACGTAGGCGCACGACAGCCTTCTCCAGGTTGGCGAGGAGAAAAGGGTCGTTGAGCTCGGCCAGGGCCGGCCGGAGGAAACGCTGGGCGGTCTCCGGCTCCGCCTGACCGGCGCGGAGCAGGAGCTCCGCCAGCACCGGGGAGACCCCGGCGCGGCGGCTCAGCGCTTCGACCTCATCGGCCGGAAGCGGCGTGTAGGTCCAGCGCATCGCAGTGCAGTGCGAAGGAAATTACTGCGAGGCCTTGCTGGCGCCCGTCCACTCGTAGGTGGGGGCCACATCGTGGTGTTTCTCGACATGTTTCCGGTCACCCTTGTGCCACCAGTAGAACACCGGGCTGGCGATGAAGAGGGACGAGAACGTGCCGGTGATGACACCGATGATGAGCGTGAAGGCGAGGTCGTTGACCTCACCACCCGCCACGGAGCAAAGGACGATGGCCGTAAGGAACGTCGTGCCACCCGTGATGATCGTGCGCGAGAGCGTCAGGTTCAGCGAGCGGTTGATGATGTCCTTCAGCGTGCCTGTCGGGTTGAGCTTCAACTCCTCGCGGATGCGGTCGAACACAACGATCGTGTCGTTGATCGAGTAACCGACGATGAGGAGAATGGCGGCAACCATCGAGGCGTTGAATTGGCGATCGAAGAGGACGAAGATGCCGACCGTCATGATGACGTCGTGAACGGTCGAGACGACCGCGCCGATGCCGTAGCCCATCTCGAAGCGGAACGCGACGTAGACCAGAATCAGCACCAGCGACCAGAAGATGGCCCAGCCGGCGTTGGCCTGGATCTCCGCGCCCACGCTCGGGCCGATGCGGGAGCCGCCCACGAGGGTCAGCCCGGCCTCGGGATGCGCAGTCTGCAGGGCCTGCACCAGCGCCTCGCCCTTGTCGAAGGGCGTGGTGATGCGAAGGACCTCACGGTCGCTGCCGATCTGCTGGGTGTAAGCGAGGCTCAAGTCCTCGATGCCGACGGACGCCGCGACCGTACGCACCTCGCCGAGGTCGAGCTTCGAGGCGAAGGCCAGGGAAACCTGGTCGCCACCCGTGAAGTCGAGGCCGTAGATGTCCTTGCCCTTGTAGACGATGGCGCCGATGCCGACCGCAACGATGAGCCACGAGGCGATGAAGGCCGGCTTGGCGTACTTCAGGAAGTCGTAGTTCGTGTTGTTGAGGATGGAGAACATCCGGATCTTCTGGACGCCCATGCCGTTGATCATCCAGTCGAGGAGGAATCGGCTGATGACAAGCGCGGCGAACATCGTGGAGAAAATACCGATCGCGAGCGTGACGCCGAAGCCCTTCACCGGGCCGGTGCCGAGGGCGATCATGATGCCCGCAGTGATCAGGGTCGTGAGGTTACCGTCGAGAATGGCGGAAAAGGCCTTGTCGAAACCGGCCTCAAGGGCGGTCGGGAGCGACTTGCCGAGCTTCAGTTCCTCGCGCATACGCTCGAAGATCAGGATGTTCGAGTCGACCGACATGCCGATCGTGAGCACGATGCCGGCGATGCCGGGCATGGAGAGCGTCGCGCCGATGCTGGCCATGACGCCGAGGATGATCAGGACGTTGGCCGCCATCGCGATGACCGCCATCATCCCACCCGTGGTGTAGAAGAAGACGATGAACAGCGCGGTGAGCGCCGTGCCAATGATGAAGGCAAGACGTCCACTGGCGACCGCATCCGCGGCGAGCGACGGGCCGACCTCGTACTGCTCCTGGATGCGCAGGGGCAGGTCGAGCGGGTTATTGAGGACGTTGGCGAGTTCGAAGGCCTCGCGCTGGGAGAAGGAACCGCTGATCTCGGCGGAGTCACTGTTGATCTCCTGTTGCACGGTCGGGGCCGAGTAGAGCTTGCCGTCGAGGACGATGGCGAGCTGGCCGACGCGCTGGGTGCGACGGTTCTCCTCGGCGATCGCGCGGGTGACCTCGGCAAACCGGGCGGAACCGGCGCTGGTGAACTGGAGGATGATCTTGAAGCGTCCATACTCATCCATGACCGGATAAGAGTCGGAGATCGCCTCGCCGGTCATCTCCGGGATGCGCTTGACGAAAAACTCCTGGGAGTAGGTCTCGCCCGTGCGATTCTCGCTCTCGAGCAGCATCGTTTCGAAGCCGGGAGGAATCTGGCCGGGACCGACATTCGCCGGAGAAAGCGTCGTGTGAACCAGGCGGAAATCGAGGCGGGCAGGCTTCTTGACGCTGTCGACGACCTCGGGGTTGTCCTTGGTGTTGACGCCGGGAAGCTGGACCTCGATGCGGTTGTCACCGATCGGACGGATCAGCGGCTCAGCGACGCCGAGCCCGTTGATGCGGGTACCGATGATCTCGACGGCCTTGGCCAGCTTTTCCTGGCGGGACTCGACGGTCTCGCCCGTCATGGCCTGCTCGTCAACTTCGAGGGTGAAGGCGACGCCGCCCTTGAGGTCGAGGCCGAGTTGGAGGCGGCCCTTGGACTGCTTGAGCAGGTGATCGAGCAGGATGGCGTTGCGGCGCTCGATGTTGCGTAGCGAGCTCTCGAGCTGGATCTCGGGGAAGTACTGGGCGAGGTCGATCTTGCGCTCCTGGCCGATCTGCTTGAGGGCCACAAAGACGCTGGGGGCCCGGCCGGAGGACGCTCGGTCGCCGGCCTCCTTCATAAGAGCGGCGAATTCGGCGGGCTTGGCCCCGACCTCGGATGTCGCGTAGTCGGCGAAGGGACGATCTTGCAGGGGGAGAAGGGACGCCAGCGCCCAGACCACAATGGCCAGGCTCAGGGTCATCTTCCAGAGGTTGCGTTTAAGCATGTTGACTTGGGTTAAAGGAACGGGGCGCCGGAGCGCGGGGCCGGCCGCGGTTCAGTCGATGAACACACGGGTTTCGGCGGGGTAAATGGGATCAGGGCGAACTTACTTCGTCGCGCCGTCGGTCTTCTTCGTCACGGTCGAGACAAAGGAGCGGCCCAGCTCGACGCGGGTGTTCTCGGCGATGCGGACGACCAGACGGTCCTCCTTCACGCTGACCACCTGGCCGAACACGCCGCCCGCCGTCACGATTTCGTCACCGGCCGCGATCGCCTTCAGCATCGCCTCGTGCTGCTTCTGCTTCTTACGCTGCGGCGCAATCATCAGGAAATACATCGCGGCGAACATGAGTCCCAAAAACAACACCTGCGTCATGCCGGCACCGGGAGGCGGGGCCGACTGCTGGGCGATGAGGGACTGAACGACGGCAAGGTGAGCCATTTTCGTAATTGCGTGTTGAGGTTTTTGAAAAAGAAACTCCCATCAACCCAATCCGCCACTTAAAAAGCAAGCCATAACCCCGCCGCTTCCCCACCCGCTTTGAAAAGCAAATCCGCCTCTTCCTGGTCA
The DNA here is from genome assembly GCA_964460715.1 of uncultured Opitutus sp. Classification (GTDB taxonomy): domain Bacteria; phylum Verrucomicrobiota; class Verrucomicrobiia; order Opitutales; family Opitutaceae; genus CAMAXB01. The sequence goes on from CAYWRG010000075.1 coordinate 17,964, forward strand.
GCCGCAAAGTCTGAAGAACTCTATGGGTTCAAGCGCTGGGGCGCGGGTCACTTCGGGGTCGACTCCGATGGCCTCGTCAACGTCCAGCCCCTCGCCGATGGCCGGTCCATCCGCATCATGGACGTCGTGGATGAGGCGCTCGGCATGGGCCTCAAGGCCCCGATGGTCATCCGCTTTCAGGACCTTCTCCGCCACCGGGTCACCCAGCTCAACGAGGTCTTCCGGAAAGCCATCAAGGACGAGGGCTACAAGGGCTCCTACCGCGGCGTATTCCCGATCAAGGTCAACCAGCTGCGCGAGGTCGTCGACGAGATCGTCACCGCCGGCAAGGACTACACCTACGGCCTCGAGGCCGGCTCCAAGCCGGAACTGATGATCGCCCTCGCCATGCACGAGGGAGCGAACCGGCTCATCATCTGCAACGGCTACAAGGACCACGACTACATCCGCCTCGCCCTCCTCGGCCGGAAGATCGGCAAGAAGATCATCCTCGTCGTCGAGCAACTCGCCGAGGTCGATGACATCATCCGCATCTCCCAGGAGACCGGCGTGAAGCCCATGATCGGCTTCCGCTGCAAGCTCCAGACCCGCGGCGAGGGCAAGTGGGCCATGTCCACCGGCGACAACGCCAAGTTCGGCCTCAACACGGCCGAGATCCTCTTCGCGTGCGAGAAACTGCGCGCTGCCAAGCTCAGCTCCTGCCTGCGTCTCGTCCATTTCCACATCGGCTCCCAGGTCCCCAACATCATCACGATCAAGAATGCGGTCGTCGAGGCCTCGCGCTTCTACTGCCAGCTCGCCCGGATGGGTTTCCCCATGGGCTACCACGATGTCGGCGGCTTCCACGGTCGTGGGCACTTCCACGGCGTACGC
>CAYWRG010000075.1:18846-19645 GCA_964460715.1 uncultured Opitutus sp.
ATCGACTACGACCGCTCCCGCACGAACTTCGAGAGCTCGATGAACTACACGATGGCGGAGTACGCCCGCGACGTCGTGGCCAACATTCGCGACATCTGCAAGGCCTCCAACGTCGCCGTCCCGGACATCGTGAGCGAGTCCGGCCGCGCTGTCGTCGCGCCCCACTCCATGCTCGTGGTCGAGGTCTTCGAGCGCATCAACAAGCGCGAGACACTCGGCGTCCAGCACCAGCCCAAGGTGAAGCACCAGGTCGTCACCGACCTCGAGCAGATGCTCAAGAACAAGGCCAAACTCGGCCGCTTGGAGCGCTTCCACGACGCGATGCAGAAGAAGGAGGAGTCCTTCTCCCTCTTCAACCTCGGCTATCTCGACCTTGAGAATCGCGCCGCCGCCGAATCGATCTTCTGGCAGATCTGCGAGCAGCTCGCACGGGAGTGCCGCGACGCCGGCTATGTCCCGGAGGAGCTTCGCGACCTGAACCGGCTCCTCGCTGACCAGTATGTCTGCAATTTCTCCGTCTTCCAGTCCCTGCTCGACCACTGGGCGCTCAAGCAGCTCTTCCCGATCACCCCGCTGCACCGCCTGAAGGAGCGCCCGACCGTCAACGCGATTCTCGCCGACATCACCTGCGACTCCGACGGCAAGGTCAGCAGCTTCGTCGACCTGCAGGACACCAAGGAATACCTCACCGTCCATCCGCTCAACAACAAGCCGTACTACCTCGGCATCTACCTGACGGGCGCGTACCAGGACATCATGGGCGACCTGCACAACCTGTTCGGCCGCGTGAACGAGGTGC
>CAYWRG010000076.1:0-16829 GCA_964460715.1 uncultured Opitutus sp.
CTCCGCCAGCTTCCCAAACAACGACGGCATGAATTACTGTCCTGGGAAAGCTGTCCGGCTTAAGATCGGTGACAGCGGGCCTTGTGGGCCCATCCCACATCTCCCTTTGCCCCGCCCATTCAACTAACGAGCCGAGGCCAGCAGCCTCGGCTCGTTGTGTTGGAACCAGCGTTCTCGCTCCGCAGGGATGCGGCGATTGCGCGCTCTACTTCGTCTCGGTCGCGGACCCGTAATACAGGCTGTTGAAGAACAGCTTGTACGTGCCGTGGGTCGTCGCGCGGAAGGTCGCCTCGAGGCCGAGGACCACGAGCTTGCCGGCGCCGATCGAAGCCTCGGCGGCGAGGTCGCCACCCTCCAAGTACTGCTGGCCGATCGCCCAGCCACTGTGCAGCGGAGCTTTCTCGTCGAACCACACCACGCGCTTCACGTCGACCGAGGAGCCGGCGACCGGACTGAAGACCGGGCTGTTGTTGAAGAACACAAAGCCCTTCTCCGCCATGCCGAACGCCACGGGGTGCCGGTTGTCGAAGCTCGCCCGCAGGATCGACCCCGGGATGTAGTACTTGCCGCGCGGGAGCAGACGCTCAACGCCGTCCGCCCCGGTCTCGACGAGGTGATTCTTGATGGGCAGGCCCATCGCGTGGCCGATCTCCGCCGAGGAGCCGAGCGCCACGATCGTGCCGCCCTCCTCCACAAACCGCTTGAGCGGCGGAACCGTGCGCTGGGCCGTGATCGGGCCCAGCATGGAGCGGAATTCCTCCGGGATGCTGTCTGCCGGCGGGAAATACGCCCCGCCCATGCCCGCACCCGAGGCGCCCATGCCGACGTCACGGCGCATCATCTCGGCGATGAACGCCGTGCGCGCTTCCTCGCCGGCACCGCTGCGCGGGAAGGTATCGCTGGGGAACACCAGCACATCGAAGCTCGCCTTGAGATTGCCGGCATCCAGCACCTGCGGGAAGACAACCTCGAAGTTGAACTCGTACTGCTCCAGCAGCCAGCGCAGCCAGCCCGAGGGCATCACGCCGCCGTAGAGATCGATCAGGCCGATACGGATCGGCTTGAGCTTGAGGCTCTCGCCTGCGGGCTTCTGCGCCATACCGACGGCCGGAATGCCGAGCTCGCGCGCCGCCCGCTCAATGATCGGCCGCACCGTCGCCGAAGCGGGAATCCAGATCGCGCCCGTGCCGAAATCCTGGCCGGCAACAGCCGGCTGATCCTCGAGCCAGTAAACCTCGCCCCCGGCGTTGAGCACGCGGTTGGTCAGGATGAAGGCATCGTTGATGCGATGGCTGACGAGGTAGCCAGCCGGTGAAGCCGGGCCGGACACGGTGGCAGCCGGAGGCGTCTCGAGGTCGGTCTCCACGCGGACAAAGGGACCGGTGAAACCGTCCTGGATGGCGTCAAACGTGACGCCCATCTGGTTGGCGAGCGTCCAGCCCGCCACATCGTACGGCGGGATCGGCGGCCCGCCCGGGTACGCGAGGTCGTTCGGGTGATCCTGCGGCAGGAACATGTCCATCACGAACGGACGGAACGCCTGCGCGGCCTGCACGACGTAGGAGCCGGCGGGATACGATTTCTCGCCGACCTTGAAGGCGGCGGTCGCCTTGTGAATCGCGACCCCATTCTTCATGAGGGCATTGATGAACTTCACTGCGGTCGGGAAATCGGGCTGGTCCGACGGAATGATGAAGCCGCGCGGATCGCGCTTGGCCGGATCGCGCAGCACCTGCTTGTAGAGTTCGCTCGGAACCGTGCCGGCACCGAGGCCACCGGGCGCCATCACGCCCGACACACCGGAACCGGGGGCGACCTTGGCGGCGGCCTCGAGGGCGGCGATCTTCGAGGGCGTAACCGTCCAGTTGTCGCGGCTGCCGCGCTCAATGGAATTCTTGCCCATGCGATAGATGTTGAAGAGCAGCGTCTCACGATTGCGGGAGGCGTAGTCGAGGACCGCGTTGTTCATCTCGTTGGAGTACTCGATCGACTGGCGGTAATGCCACGTCTGCGGTTCGATCGGGAGCGGCCAGTCACCCTTCGGCAGCTGCTTGGACGGCACGAGGCCGATCTTCACCGGCGTGGGCGCACCGATGATCTCGGTGAGAATGCCGATCTGATTATGAAAATACGGCGTGGTACGACCGCCACCATTCCACCACGTGGAGTAGTTGGCGGCGGAGCGCATGGAAGAGCCACCCATGCCCTTCGAGATCAGGCGCTCGTGCATGGCGGAGCCGACGCGGTCGATGCCGATCGGGATGAGCGGGTCGAGGTTGTAGTTGAACGGATCGCGGAACGGCGGGATGAACACGACCTGACCCGACGGGCCGGTCTGGTGGTGATTCACCATGATCTGCGGGTACCACTCACGGTAGAGCACGCGGTTGATGTTGGTCGTCTCCGGCATGCTCGACATGAAGAAGTCGCGGTTGTTGTCGTGACCGATGTACTTGTGGTACATCCGTGGCACGCTCGCGAACGTACGCTTGGCTTCGTCCTCCTCGCGCATGTACCAGTTGGCAATGAGCTCCACGCCGTCGGGGTTGGCGTTGACCATCAGGATGACGACGTCATCGAGAAAACGCAGGTTCTCGTCGTCGTTGCGGCTGAGCAGCAGGTAGAGGTACTCGCTGAGCGACTGGGAGTGCTCGCTCTCGGAGGAGTGCATGCCGCCGTCGAGCCAGACCACTGCCTTGCCCGATTTGGCCAGCGCGCTGGCCTGCGTGTCGTCGAGCCCCTCGGCCAGCGCGAGTTTCTTCGCGATCTGGCGGAACTCCTCAAGCCGGGCGAGGTTCGCGGGCGAGCTGACGATCGCCATGTACTGCGGGCGGCCCTCGGCCGTATTGCCCATGCTGACGAGCTTCATGCGATCCGACTCGGTGGCCCATTTTTGCCACATGGCCGTGATCTGGGTATAATTGGCCATCTTGTAGTCATCGCCGATGGCGAAACCGATGATGTCCTTGGGCGGCGTGATCGCGGTCGCCGCGGACAGGGAGGCGACGGCACAGCCGACGCCCAACAGGAGAATGCGAAGCAGGGTTTTCATGGGCAGATGGGATCTGAGGGGGGTGAGATAACTCCGGGATGATGAACGCAAGTCGCGTGCCTTGGTTCAAGACCAGCGCGCGACTATTCCCGTGGCTTAAGCCAGCTGCGCGCGCCGATACTGGACGGGATGCGTCCGGCCGCACTCTGCTCTCGCCCGGGGAGGTAACCCCCACGACCATGGGCGTATCCGGCCGCTGGTGCACACCTGCCCAACGCCCGACCTTCTCATGCCCCTCCCCTTCCGTTCCCTGGCCTTCCTTTTGCGACGGTGGCTCTTTCTGGCTGCTGTCGCAGCCAGCCGATTGGCGGCCGAGGGCGACCCGGTGACCCAGCCGTGGGATACGCCCGCAGTCGATGTCGAAACCGGCCTGCTCTGGCAAATCGGCTCGCTCACGCCGCTCTCCTACCGCCTCGTCCCCACGCAAGTATCCTGGCGTTCGGGCGAGGTGTTTGGACGAAAATTCGCCGATGGTTCCCGGCTGCTCGTCCGCCATCGCCTGACACTGATCGGCACCTGGGTGCAACAGGGACCGGAGTCGCGTTATGTCGGATTTTCCGGTTCGCCTTCGATCGAATGGTGGAATCCCCCCGGCACGCGCGGTCTTTACTTCGGCTCCGGTGGGGGCCTCGGGTGGATCGACGCTCGCGATGTCCCCGGTGGGCAGGGCCAGGATTTCACCCTCAACTGGTTTATCCGGGGCGGGGTCGAACTGGTGACACGCCGCGATCTTCGGCTCACACTCGGCTTGATGTATCATCACCTGTCCAATGGCGGGCAGACCGACCCGAATCCCGGCATCGATGCCCTGGGCTTCACGCTCGGGACGTCATGGTCGTATTGACGGTTTCGCCGGTTTCCGCTCCTTCAATCCCTCCCATGAACACGCCGTCCTCACCCGCTCCGTCCGCCGGCACCGACGCGCGGGTTCAGTTCGGCGCGGAAACGAGCGCGGTGGTGAGCCAGCCGCCTTCGACCAAGCTCGCCCTCTCGCTTCCCCTGCTCGCTGGCGCCCCGGAGGAGGCCCTGCTCCCGGGTGCGCGGCTCGGCGGCGATCGCAACGGCTTCGCCACGTTTGAACGCGAGGGTCTTCTCGCCGGGTTTGCGGTCGCGGCGCCAAGCGATCGCCCGGACGCAGCCGCGGCGGACCTGTACCGCCGGCTGTTCACGATCACGAAGCACCTTCACCTGTATCGAATCTGGAACTACGTGCCCCAGATCAATGCCACGGTGCACGATCTGGAAAACTACCGCCTTTTTTGCCGCGGACGCTCATTGGCGTTCGAGCGCCATTTCGGTGCGGACTTCCAGAAACTCCTGCCGGCCGCTTCCGCCGTCGGGGCCACGGCCGGTCCGCTCGCGGTGGGCTTTCTCGCCGGCGTGGCGAAGCCCAGCCATTTCGAAAACCCCCGGCAGGTTCCGGCCTTCGAGTACCCCGCCGATTATGGTCCGCGTCCACCCAGTTTCGCCCGTGCGACACTCGTGCCCTCGGAACTAGGCCGCCAGCTTTTCGTCTCCGGCACTGCCGCGATCGTCGGCCACACCTCCATGGCGGACGGCGACCTCGAGGGGCAGCTCACGCTCACCCTGGAGAATCTGCACCTGATCGGTGAAACGGCCGGTGCTGGCCCTCACTTTGGCGCCAGCAGCTGGCACCGGCGCTTCAAGGTCTACCTCCGTCATGCGGCCGACTTGCCCGCGACTCGAGCGCATCTCCTGCGCAACCTGCTCCAGCCCGGCGACGCGCTGCAGTGTCTGCAGGCCGACATCTGCCGCGCCGAGCTCCTCGTCGAGATCGAAGCTGTCCTCGAAGAGCGCAGCCAAGCTCCGCGGTAAAAAATCAGCGGCCAAACGCCAACCGCTCCAGCGCGCGGGTATCCGTCTTGCCGCGCGCCGTGAGCGGCAGGGCCGCCACCACGACCAGACGCTTGGGGATCTTCCACGCTGCGCTGTTCGTCAGCAATTCCGTGCGCAGCTCGATCACCGGACGATCTGTGGCCACCACGGCGCCCAACACCGGCTCGGCGCCGGGACTCGCCCCCACCCATGCCTCGCGCACCCCGTGCAGACGACGCAGGCGCGCCGCGACCTCGGTCAAATTCACGCGCCGTCCGGCAATCTTGACCGTGGCCCCTCGCCGACCGAGCAACGTGATCTGCCCGCGCGCGTCCCGCTCCACGCGATCCGGCATGATCCAGGCGCCCTGGCCACCAGCCTTTCGCCGGTTGCCAAACGTCGTGACCGCCGCGCTCCGCACGAGGAGCCGCTGCCCGCGCCCAAGCGCAAGGGTCACACCCCGCATCGCCCGCCCCACGCCCCCGCGCAGTGTGGCCTCGCCGGTCGGGTCGTAGGCAATGCCACCGGTCTCGCTTGAGCCGTAGAATCCGTGGAGCCGGCGGCCATGCCGGGCGGCAAACGCGATCGCCACCTCCGTCGGCAACGGCGCACCGGCGGAAATACCAAGACGCAAGCTCGGCAGCGTTACGTCGGCGGCCGCAAGCCCGCGCCACATCGCAGGCACGCCGGGAAACACGGTTGGTCGCCACGCCGCGAACTCCGCGGCGATCGCATGCGGGAGCGACGAAGACCCACAGACGACCGGAATGCCCTTCGCCAGCAGGGGGATCGTCAGGTTTCCGAGCCCATACGAATGTCCAAAGGGGATAGCCGCGTAGTTCAAATCGCGCGGCCCAATGCCCATCGTAGCGGTCACATTGGCCGCGTCCGCGAGCAGTTGCGCCCCCGTGAACACCAGCGCGCGCGGCCGGCCCGTCGTGCCGGAGGTCAACTTGATCAGATTGATCTCGGGATCGCGAAAGCGTCGGGCCGGCTCCCCATGCGTCAGCGGAACCAGCCGGCTGCCGTCCCAGAGAAAACCGGCGCGCACGGATTCCGCCAACGCACGCTGGCTGGACGCCGGCTCCGCCGCATCGAGCGGAACCGCCACGGCACCGGCGTGGAGCAGACCGAGAAACACGTCCCACCACGAAAAGCCATTCGCCACCGTAAACACCACCGCCCGTCCGGCGACGTCCGCCGGGGCGGCGATGTGCGTCGCGCGCCAGGCCTGCGCGCGTTGATCCAGTTCACAAAACGTCGCCGTGCGGCCGGTCGCGGCCTCCACCAGCGCCCGCCGATCGCCGTGGCGGCGGACCGTCGCCGCCCACGTTTTTACCAGCACGCCACTCATGGCTTTTTCCGTGGTGCGCTCGTCGCACTGGTGAGCGCGGCCAGATGCTCGAACTCGATCAACAGCATCGCGGTAACCACCATCAGCCCCACCGTCAGGCCAAGCGCACGCACAACGGGTATCCCACTCAGGGCCAGCACGCCAAACGACGCCGCGGTGGTCAGGGCCGAGAGCCGCACTGAAACCGGCGGCGGCTCACTCCGGTAGGCTGACGTCGCGGAAAAAATGGAGTAGTTGTGCGTCAGGCAGACCCCCAAGAACGCCCCGAGCAGGTGGAAAAGATTCAACGGCTGCCCGTACCAACCGAACAGGCCAAACACGCCGAGACACGCTCCCAGCGGTATGGCAAAGATCCGCAACCCATCACGCACGCCATACGTCAGCAGCACGCCCAGACCGACAATGGCGAGCCCAACCAGACTGAGCCACAGCGCCGACTCCCGGTAGCGGGCAAACACCCGGTTGAGGGTCTGCAGCTGGCTCGCACTCACCGTATCCGTGTCCGTCGGAGGCGACGCGGCGGGCGCGTTGGCCGCTAGGGTCACAAACCAGTTTAGCGGCTCGCCCGTGTGGAGCAGCAAACCAAGCGGCCCGACCAGCTTCGTCTGCAACGCCGTCAGCGCGGCCGTGGCGTCACCCACCGCGGCAGGCGTGGCTTGACCGGCATAGGCATCGAAAAAGGGCGTGAACTCGGCTGCAGAGAACCCCCCGTCTTCCAAAGCTGCCCGCAATGTCGTCGGAAAATCCGGCGCATTCCGCACGAAATCCACCGCCCGCGTCTGCTCGGCTGCCGTCGGCACAATGGCGCCCAGCCCGACCAGTTGGACCGGCGCACCCTGGACCGTGGCCAGCCAAGTCTCAAAGCGCGCCAGCGCCGCCCGCGCCTCTCCCAGCGTGGAACCATAGGACAGGTACACGGTGCGCGCATCACCGTCACCAAAGAGCGTGCGGATGCGTGCATCCTCCGCCTTGAGCTCGGCCGACGGGATCTCGAGTTCGCGGATATCATCCCGCCACGTCAGCATCACCAGTCCCGGCAGCGCGGCGAACCACGCGACCACGACCAGCCGGCGGGCGCCGCGCCGCACGCCAGGCGACAACGCCTGGCCGCCGCGGAACGTGCGCGTCTCGAGAAACGGGTTCGCCACCGTGGAGAAATACACCACGGCCGCCACGAGAGCCGAAACGAGTCCGGCTCCGACAAACACGCCCAGCTGCCGGATCATCGGCAGTTCGGAAAACAGCAGCAGCGAAAACCCGGCCACCGTCGTCAGACAGCTCGCCAGCAGCGGCTTGGCCAGACGCCGGACCTTATCCCAGTAATCTTCCCCGGGCCGCACGGGCGGCTGCATGAAGAGATAAAACCCGTAGTCGATGGCGACACCCGTCAGCATCGAGCCGACCACAAAGACCATGATATGCAACCGGTCAAAGGCGGCGGTCGCCGTCACCCACGCGCCCAGCACCGCCAGAAGGACGACGGGCACAAAATGGAGACCGCGGTGCACGCCCCTGATGAAGACGAGCGCCAGCACGATCACGGCCACGAGCGAAAGGCTGTTCAACCAGGCCACCTCCTGCTCAATCCGGGCCCGGCTCGCCGCGGCAAAACGGTTGATGCCCGTGTAGGCGATCGTCACGCCCGGAAACTCCGCCGCCACGACTGCCCGGGCGCGCTCAATGGCAGCAAACGCTGGTGCCTGCCCCGCTTCGCTCAGCGGCGAGGCGGATAGTTTTGCCCAGACCAGCGCCGGAATAGGACCGGTGCCGCCACTCGCCGGCTGCACGAGGGCGAGGCCGCCCTTGAGCCGATCCACCACGGACGGCATCAGCAGCAGCGGGTCCGCCGGGATCAGATCCTGAAAAGCCAGCGCCTCCGGGGTGCTCAGAAAGCGTTCGAGCGCGACCGCTGTATCGCGGGCGAGCCACGCGGAAAAATCCGCCGGCCGGCCCCCGCCCGCGACATGCACCGCCTCGCGCTCGCTCAGCCAGCGGGGAAAGAGCAGCGCAAACCGTTGCGCGAAGAGTTCGGCCCCGAGCGCATCGCGCGCGGCCAACTCGCCCATCGCCAAAGCGCCGTCAAACGCGGGCTCCGCGGCCAGCGCTCCGGCGAAGCGGGTCGCTGCGGCCGGAGCCGCCGGCTCGCCCGAAGCGGTCGTCAGGACAAAGAGCATCGTCCGGGCCTCCGCCTCACTCGCGAGCTGGCGGACTAGGGTTAGCTGTGGCTCGCGCTCGTTGACCGGCACGAGATCGAGCACATCGGTGGAAATCTTCTGCGTGTAGTCGAGCCGCGCCAGCCAGCCGAGGCCCAGCACCGCCGCGCAGACCAGCACGCCCCAGCCGATGAATTGCCGTCGACGAAACGTCATGCGTCAGCGGAAGAATTTCTTCACGTCGTCGGGGCTGAACGGCTCGCGCGGACGCGGTGCATTGATCAGAATTTCAATGTACTGCCGCGCGGAGCGCCGGAGTTCGATCCGGCGCACGGTCGTCGCATCCCCTGTCACCGTGATGCGACCAATCCCGCGCCGAAGTTCCGCGCTGCGCGGCACCAGGGCGAGCGTCCACTGATCAGCGTCGCGCCGACCGTAGAGCTCGAAATCCGCCTCGAGCGCGTTGAAGTCGAAACGCAGGATATGACGCAGCGCAGCGTTGGCCGGACCCGCCCGCGGGTCCATCGGTGCACCCTGCTCGCCGGTCTCGCTGCGAACGATCATGCCTTGGTCATCAAGGATGACGATCCGCGACTCCGGTTCGAGGTAGCGCAGACTCAACCCGCGCGCCGTGGAGATACGCACCTCCCCGCGCAGAGCCACCGGGTCCTTGCGGAACGGGAAGAACCGTCGCTCGGAGAAATCCGCGGTGGTGTCGGGCTGGTTGGAAAACGTAGCCACCAAGTCACTCCAGCCTGACGCTCCTGCCGCCAGGCGCTGCTCGGTATTGACGAGTGGATCCGGCTCCGCGGCGGGTGTCAGCGTCGCTCCGACCATGAGCAGCACCAAGGCCACGCCCGCGGCCCGCCAGGCCCGCCGGTGGCGCAGGAGCGCCGGCCAGCGCACGAGGAGCAGTTCAGCCACGAGGCGCAGATGCATGCCGACGAGCGTGAGGTTGTCGCGCAGGTAGTGAAAATGGGAGATGCCGCCCTCGGCCTGAGAGAAGTAACGCACCGGTGCGGAGCGGTTGACGGGCGGAACTCCGGCCCAGCACATGCGCACCGCCGCCTCGGTATCGAAATCGTAGCGACGTCCGCCGTGACGCGACCCGAGCGCGGCCAGCAACGGCGCCAGCGGATAAATGCGGAAGCCAAAGAGCGGATCATCGATGCCGGCGCCGAGCATCTCAACCCGCACCATCCAGACACTCAGCTTCCGTCCGTGGAGGCGTTCGGCCGGAATGTTGGCGGGAAAGACCGGCTTGCCGAGCACCAGGGCCTCGGGACGGGCCTGCGAGGCGGTCATGAATTCGGCGATGCTCGCGGCCGGATGCTGGCCATCGGCATCCATCACCAGCGCGTGGGTAAATCCGCGGGCCGCGGCGGCCTCCGCTCCGGCCAGGACGGCTGCGCCCTTGCCGGAATTCTGCGGCCGCACGAGCACGGTCAGGGCGGGTTCGCTTTGCGCGAGCGCGAGCAGCGGTTGCTCACTGCCATCGGTGCTCCCATCCACCACGACCAGCACGGGCTGCCAGTGGCGCAGCACCTCGGCCACGACTGCGCGCAAGCGCGGCCCGGTGTTGTAGCTGGGCAGCAGCACAAGATGGGTCGAGGAAACCGTCATGGATGAACCGTGAGCATGCGGTCAGGCCTCCACGCTGGCAAGCGGGGCGGTCGTGCGTTCGCGCAGCCAGTGCTCCACCTCGGCCGCGAGGGCGGACGGACTTTGGCTGGCATTCGCGGGCAGACAGGGTCCCAGCGTGATGGCGATGTGGGCGGGAAACTTCGGGCGCTTCCACCAGGCGCGTCCCTTGGTCAGGACATCGGAATCCGTGGCGATATGGACGAGCTGAATCGGCGCGGCTGCGCGCTGGGCAATCAGGGCAAAGCCGGCCTTGAGCGGCAGCAGTCCGGTACCCGGCGGAGTCCGCGTGCCCTCAGGAAAAATCACGAGCGTGTGCCCGCTCGCCACCTTGTCCACCGCGGCCCGCACGAGGTCGGGCCCGCCATCGGCCCCGAGGTAGCCCGCCCGTCGCGCGGCTGCGCCGAGGATCGGGTTGCGCCGGATGGCCGGCTTGAAGATGCACACCGCTTCGGGCACCCGCGCGAGCAGGCACGTGATGTCGATCAACGCGGGATGATTGGCCACGAGCACGAGCCGGCCGCGCGGGAGGCGTTCAAAGCCGTGGTAGCGCACGTACACCAACCGCGCGAATTCGCACCACGCATGAAAGAAAGCGAAGTGGCGATGAATCACGCGTTGGAAAAACCGCTCCACCCGATCGGTGGGCGGCAGCCAGCCCAGCAAAAGGCTCACCACGCTCAGGCTCAGGCCGGCCACGCCAAACAGGAGGAGCGTGAAGTAGTAGGCCAGCAGCGTGTAGAGGGCGTGCAGCGACATGCGGAGAGAAAGGGGCTCAGGCAGATTCAGCCACCACCGGATTGAGCGGAAGGAAATTGAACCAGAGCATGGGATGCAGACGCACCAAGGTCTCCCATTGTTCCAGCACCGCCTGAAAATGAACCCGGGCCGCCGCAAGATTGGTCGTGCGGTCCGCCGCCGGATCCGGCTCGTAGACGGTCGACGCAAACACCCGGATCCCATCGGCGGTGGCGCCAGGGATCGCCGTGCAGAACACCACGGGACGCTGGAAGAGCACGGCGAGGTGATAGATGGTAAACGGGAACCGCCGCGGAGCGCCGAGGAAGCGAAAGACCTCGGTCTTCGCACTGAACTCCAGCCGATCGCACTTGAGGGCGAGCGAGCTACCCTCTTGCAGCACGGACTTGAGTTCGAAGAGCAGGTTGGCCGGGTCGTTCACCCAGAGAAAGGAGACCTTGCCGGCATAGCGTTCCCCCAGCAACCGGGTGTCCGTGGAGTTCCCCACGCGCAGCCGCACAATCACCACACGTCGGCCATGATCGCTCAGCAGGTAGCCGAGGAGATCGGAGCAGCCGAAATGAAAGGTGCCAAAGAGCGCCGGACGATCTGACCGCAGGAGCGCGTCGAACGCCGCGGCGTTCTCGGGCCCGAGTTCGGCCCGCACCGGCACGCCGCGGCCCGTCCGCAGCAGGAGCATGAGCGATTCGGTGAACGCGAAAAAATGCCGCCAGACCTCGAGCAACCGGGGGCGCCGTCCCAGCACGACGGCCAGGTAGTCGCGCGAATGCGTGCGCTGGCCGGGCATGCCGGCCAGGCCAACCCACGTTCCCGCCATCAGGGCCGGCCGGAAAACCCAGCGCGGCCACCAGCGTTCCGCCCAGAGCAGAAAGGCAAAACCCCAACGGGGGCCTGGGTTGCGTAGGAGCGTGGTGCGCACATTCAGAACCAAGCGAGGGTCCACGCACCGCCGGCACCACGCCAGCCCAAAGACCGGCGCGCCGCGAAGGCGTCCGCGAGGTCCTCAAGCGAGGGGCACAGCTCATCTTTTTCGTCCCGCCCAGACACGAACGCGATCCGCCCGACCGCCCCAGACGCCTCGGCGGTGAGCAGCGCGGCAAAGGCAAAGGAGCGCGACGAAGCTACGCCTTGTTCCAACATCCAGGTGCCGCGCTCCTCGCCCCCGACCAGCGCCACCCGCGCCGCCGGTTCCAGCAGCGCGGTCTGCAACGCCTGCTCAACCAGCCGGGCGCGACCCGCCAGCGGCCAAAGCCGGGCCAGCGGCTGCTGTCGTCCGATCAGGACCTGCTGGACACCGCCGGGATGGATCGACGTCTGAAACAGCAGCGGGCTGGCCGCAGGAAAACTCAGGAGAAAATCCTCCAGTGCGCGGGTCTCGGCATACGTCGTCGCATAGACCAGCGCGTCCTCCGGCGTGAGCACCACACCATCAAGCGACGAGCCGAGCAGCAGACCGAGATGCGTCATGCGGCGCAGCGCGGTGCGCGGAAACTTGGCCGCGAGCCGTACCCGTGCTTCCGTCGCGGTTTCCTCCGCGGCCGGTCGCTCCACGTGCACATGATGGAGGTAGCGCTCAATCATGGGTGAGCAGCAGCGCCGCGTGGGCGCCGCCAAAGGCGTTGCTGGTCAAAACCGCTCCGTCGTAGCCCGCACTCGCAAACGGTGCGAGGGCGACCGTATCGGTGAACGACGGGGACTGGCCGCCCACCGTCCCCGGAATGCGGCCGGCACGGATGGCCGCCAGCGTGATGGCCAATTCAACCAGCCCGCAGCTCCCCAGCGTGTGGCCGAGGCTGCCTTTCCAGGAAACCAGCGGCGCCCCGGGAAAGGAACCGGCCAGCGCTTCCGCCTCCAAGCGCCCGGCCTCCAGCGTGCCCGTGCCGTGACCCTTGAGCCAGAGCCGGCGTCCAGCCGCGACCGAGGCGAGGCCGGCCGCGCAGGCGGCGAAGCCCGCGCCATCGGGCTGATTGCCGGTGAAATGGTGCATCTCGTTGTGCAACGCATGCGCCGCGATGCGAAAGGGACCAGCGTCACGCGCGAGCACGGCAAAGGCTGCGCCGTCCCCGAGTCCGATCGCTCCGGTGTCACGCCGGGCATACGGCGCAGGCATCGTTCCGTTGAGAATCTTGAGGCTGTGAAAACCGCCCGCCACAAACGGGCTCACGAAATCAAACGAAAACACCAGCACCCGATCCGCTAGACCGGCGTGCAGCAGGCGCGCCGCCTGCACCAGTCCGAGGTGGGCGGTGACGCAGGCGTGGGAAAACACCGTGACGTGCGGGCCCCAGCCGAGTTCACGCTGCAGGGATTCGACCGACGCGAACGGCGTGCCGTGCGCAAGGTGGCGCTGATCGCGATCGCGCGTGAACGCATAGAGGCTGCCGACGCCGAAATTACTGCTCGTGACCATCACCGGTTCGCGCGCGGTGCCCCACGCGCCGGCCGGAATGCAGCGCGCTAGGTCCCGCACCGACGCATGCCAGCGCGGCGGAAGCGTTTCATCCATCGGGCCGCAGAGAGCGAGCGGCACGAGGTCACCGCCGTCCCGACCGAGCACGGGCGACAGAGCCAGCGCGCGCCGGCCGGCGAGCAGCGCCGTCATCGTCGCCACCGCATCGCCAAAGGGCGTGAGGCCATCGCAGGCCTCGATTCCCACCGGCAACTGGTCAGCGGTCTGACTCATGGCCACGCCCGCTCAGGCCTTGATGCCGTGAGCACGGAGATAGGTTGCAAGGGCATTGACGCTCGCGAGCGCCTGGCGGGATTCCTCGCTGCTGCCGATTTTGACGCCAAATTCCTTTTCCAGCGCCAGCACCAGCTCGAGGGCATCGATCGAATCGAGACCGAAGCGAGGGGACCCGATCAGGGGCTCGTCATTCGGAATCTCGTCCGGCGTGATGCCGTCGAGCTTAAGGGTCGTGACGATGAGCGCCTTGAGGCGGGGAATGAGAGGGTCAGTCATGCAGGTCAGGCAGGTCGGCGGAGCACGTGGCAGACGTTGCTGCCGCCAAAACCGCTGCTGTTGTTGAGCACGAGCCGCGGAGCCTCGTCAAGGGAGACCCGGGGCAGGTCCAGGCCGTCGCAGGCCGGATCAGCTAGATCCAAGTGGGCTGCGCCCGGAATGAAGCCCTCGCGGATCGCCAGCGCGCAGAAGGCGGCCTCCATCGCCCCGGCCAGCGAAAGTCCGTGGCCGGTCAGCGCCTTGGTGCTGCTGATGCGGGGTTTCGCCCGGGCCGCGGTGAACACCGCCTGCAGCGCGAGCGCCTCCGAACGGTCGCCAGCCGGGGTCGAGGTGGCGTGGGCGTTCACGTAGGCGATGTCCGCGGGCGTCACGCCCGCATCGGCCAGCGCCCGCTGCATCGCGTTGCGCAAGCCCGCGCCCTCGGGGTGCGACGCCGCCACGCTGTGGCCGTCACCTGCCTGCCCCCACCCGGCCAGTTCGGCATAAATCGTCGCGCCGCGGCGGCGCACGACCGTCGCATCCTCGATGATCAAGGCGACCGCGCCTCCGGTGCCGACGAAACCATTGCGCTGGCGGTCGAACGGACGCGAGGCGGTCGCCGGGTCCGGATTGGTGGAGAGCGCACGGAGGGTTGAGAACGGAAAGATACTCTCGTCCGTCATATCCTCGGCCCCGACAACCAGCATGCGCTCCTGCCGGCCGAGACGGATCTCATCCATCGCATAGCCCAGGGCGTGACTCGACGAGGCGCAGGCCGAGACGAAGCCGCACACGGCCCCGGAGATCTTGTAGAGCGCGGCGAGGTTAAAATTGAGCGTGCCCGCGACCGACGAAGGGATGCCCATCGGGTTGCCCCGCTCACCGTGCACGGCCTGCATCTGCTGCAGAAAATGTCCCAGCAGAAAAGGCGAGCCGGCCGAGGCGCAGTAGAGCCCGGTGTTGCCGTCGGCGAGATCCGCCGCGACAAGCCCCGCATCGGCCAGCGCCTGCTGCACGGACGCGATCGCGTACACCCCATGCGGTGGCAGGCTGCGCAGGATCTCCCGGTCGATCGTGACCTGCGCAGGCCAGGTCCAGGTGCGCCACTCCGGGGTCGGAAATGAAAATCCCTTGATCGTGCCCGCGACCTTCACCGGGAGCGCAGGATTGCCGAGAAAGACATGGGGTTCAAACCCGTGCCGAAGCTCGCGCAGGCTGCGCAGCACCGTGGCGCGGTCGTTGCCGATGCTGGTCACAAAGCCCAGGCCGGTGATGACGGGAAGGCGCGTCATAAGCGGAGACGGGACCGGTCAGAGGGCGGCGATTTTCCGGCGGACGAAGGCACAGAGATCGTCGATGGTACGCACCTGGAAAATCTCCTCATTCGAGATTGTGACCCCGAACAAATCCTCGGTAAAAAAAACGACCTCGGTGATGGCCAGCGAGTCAAAGCCGAGTCCGTCCATCAGCAGCGTGTCGCGGGGCTGGTCGGAGATCGGCTGCTCCAGTGTGCGGGGCAGATGCGCCTCGAGAATCGCAAAGATCAAGGGATCCAGCGCCTCGGCCGCGCCGGTCCGCCGGAACTCGACGTAGGCGGCCTGACCGGCCGCGGAGAGCAGCTTGACGCGTTCGGGCACCGGCGCAGCGGAGGCCGCAGCGCTCATGACGGCGGACGGAGATTGGCGGGAAGGTGATGTCATGATTTGACGGCGACGTACTCGCTGAACAACCCCATGAGCCGAATGTGCTGCACCTCGGCGAGGCCTGCTTCGCGCAGCGCCCCCCGCACGGTGGCTGGCGGCACGCAGGCGTCCATCGTTTCCCAGTAATAGCGCATCATGTCGCGCGCGGAGCGGCTGCGGGTGAACACCTGGGTGAGGAAGGGATAGATCCGCCCGAAATAAAGCCGGAAGAACCAGCCGCCCACACGACCGGCGGGTTTGGTGACCTCCATGATGAGCAGTTTGCCCCCGGGCTTGAGGACCCGCCGGTACTCGCGGAACGTGTCCTCGAGGCTGGTGACGTGGCGAAGGGCATATCCCATGGTTAGAAAATCGAAGGAATTATCCGGAAAGGGAAGTTGTTCAGCCCGACCGACCACAAACGTGGCCGAAAGTTTCGTCCGGGCAATGGCCAGCATGCCCTCACTCGGGTCAAGACAGGTGATATCCTTGGCCGTGCCCAGGATTTTTGCGGCCTCCACCGCGACCAGTCCGGTCCCGCAGGCGACATCCAGCAGGCGATGTCCGGGCCGCAGACCGTGGCGCCGCTGCGTCCAACGGCGGTAGCTGGCGCCGCTCCGCAGGAAGCCCCAGTCAACAATCCCATCGTAATGCGCCGCGCCCTGATCGAACAGGCGGTTCACAAACTCCGGTTTTTCCTCCGTCGTCCGATAATGAGGAGCCAGTGACGGATGCGGTAGCATGGGCCAACGATGCGCCCTCCCCCGCTCGTTGCCAGAGGATTCCCCGGCAGGTCATCACCCTATTGCGGTGGCTCCGCGAGGGATCGCCCCACCAGCCGTCGTCGCAGCCAATGGACCACGGCGCCCACCGAAGCGAGCACCCCCAGTGCGACCAAGGCGGTGCCGGTCCGCCCCTGAAACAGCGCATCACCAAACAGAACCGCGCCCGCGATGTACCCCGCGGGCACCAGAGTCGACACGACCATGTAGGCGAAAAAATTCACCCGGAGCACCCCTAGCCCATAGCTCTGCACCCAGAACGGCAACGCCGGCAGGACCCGCACCATCGTGATGAAAAACCACGGGGTGGAAGCACCCATTTCCGGCAGCCGATACCCGAGCCGTGTCACCAGCCAGCCAACCAGCGGCCGCAAGGCTGTGGCCGCGAGACCATAGGACAGCGCGACATTGATCATCACCGCGAGAACGGCGCACGCGATCACTCCGCCGGCGCCCAGGGAAGGACCGAAGACCGGACCCGCCGCGAGCGTGAAAGGCAGCAAGGGAAACCCCAACGCTGGCAGAACCGCCATCGCACCGAAGAAAACCAGCGGGCCGGCCACGCCCCGCGCGGCCCCCCCCGGCGTCAATAGCCCCCCCCACCCCACACCCCCCCCCCCCCCCCCCCC
>CAYWRG010000076.1:16839-19275 GCA_964460715.1 uncultured Opitutus sp.
AGGCCACCAGCTGCGTCATGAGCGCCGCGATCCCCAGACCGCGCGCCGCCCACGCCAGTAGGCCTACGAGAATGATCGCCACCACCACCGGCCCAACCCAGCGACGACGCGCAGGGACAAGAGGCGGAGAAGGCAATTCAGACGGCGTCATCGCAGGGCACACTGCTCATCCGAGGCCCCACCGCCAACTGAAACGTTGAGCCGCAAATCCGGCCGGCGATCAGAGCCTCGCCGCCGCCGGCGCGTCCACGAGCCAGACGACACGGTCGGCGCAGGCCTTGAGGACTTGTGACGGGATATCGATCGGATTGAACGGTCCACGGTGGACGCGATGCAGGGCGTCGGCCTTGCCGGCGCCGAGTGCCATGACCACGATCAGGCCGCAGGCCCTGAGGCCGGTCGGCGTGATCGTCAGGCGCCAGCCCTTGCCGGGAATCTCCTGGCCACCGAAGAGCAGCCCGCCGTCGTCGCGCAGCAGCGGCGTGCCCGGGAAAAGCGAGGCCGTGTGGCAGTCGTCGCCCATGCCGAGAAAACACACATCATAGGCGCGCCCCGGACCGGCGAGGAGGAGCATCGTCTTGCGATAGGCCTCGGCCGCCTCAGCGACCGGCCAGGCCACGACCCACGGATGCCGGCGCTCGACGGGAATCGCGAGCGGCGCAAGCATCAGACGTTCGGCATTGCCGAAATTGCTCTGATCGCTGCTGAGCAGCACGTGACGCTCGTCGCTGACCGTGAAGTGAGCGCGCTCGCGCAGCGCGGCCGGCAGGGCCTGGGTCCGCACACACCACTGGTAAAACGCGGCCGGGGTCGAGCCGCCGGTCAGCGCCCAAGTGAAGTTGCGCGCGGTCGACGCCGCGGCCTGGGCCGCCGTGAGGGTGACCGCCTGCGCGAACAGTTCATCCTGCGTACCGATAATGACGCGGCCGTAGTCGGTCTTCGTTTCGATCATGACTCAAAAAAACATCGCCTCGGCCAGGGCGGTTTCAGGCGGGAGCAGGCTGACGGCCCCGGGCATGGAGATCTTTTCGCAGCCGAACGCGGCCTCGATGCGCGCCGTGCCCTGCGCGAGTGCTCCGCGCCAGCGGAAGCGCTGGTCGTTGGCGTAGTCGAAGACCACGTCGAACGAACCCGCGGGGCGGGGCGGAAGCACCTCCGCCGTGTAGCGAAGCGACGCCGCGACCGGATCGCAGTGCACGAGGCGCTGGCGGAACCACTCGAGCAGCACGCGACCCTCGGCGCTCACGGAAGCCGCATGCGAGACGGTCACGCCGCGCAGACCCGAGACCAGCATGGCCGGAGCGAAGGCGCTAAGGAACTGTCCGAGCGACTGGCGCACGGGCAGCAGGCGCGCATGCACGAGATCGCGCACCGCCTCGGGACGCGGCCACGTGAAGGAAAGCGCATCGGCCGGCGCGACGCCGCTGTCGAACATGACCCGCTTCGATTTACGCAGCAGGTACTGGTAGGTGTTGAGGCTGCTGCAGGACGAGAAGCGATGCGCCCAGTAATAGAGCGGCAGATCGGTCGAGAGACAGATCGAAACCTGGTCCTCGAGGAACTGGCGCACGGACTGCGGGTAGCTCAACATCACGAACTCGACGCAGCGGGCGTCGCCCTTCGATTTTCCGAGGAAGCACTCGCCGTAGACCTTGGCGCGAATGTCCGTCTGATCCTTGTCGTTCATCAGGGGACAGAGCACCACGACCCGACTGGGGTAGCGCTGCGAGAAACGCAGCGCGGCCTGGAACTGCACCTGGGCGTCCTCGAGCGTCGTGCCGAAGCCCAGATGGATCACCAGGTTGATCTGCGTCGCCTTGATGTCGTCGACGCCGGGCGCGGGACCGCCGGAAGCGGCGGTCTCGTCCCACATGCGGGCAAGACTGCCTGAAATGGAGCCGGCCGGAACCTCAATCCCGGGAAGCGACTTGAAGATGGAAGGCATGGGGAAGGAATGAACAATGACCAATGTTCAATGACCAATGAATCGATCCGTAGGCCAAAAGGGCTTCACCAGCGCCTCATTAGTCATTGGACATTGCTCATTGGGCATTTCGCGCCAACGGCGCGTCAGGGTTGCCGCCAGGCGTGGTTGTTGATGGCGAGGAGCGCGGCCGAGGTCGCGGGACCCCAGGAGCCGGCGACGTAGCTGTCCATGCCCTCGCGACCCGCCGCGGCCCAGGCCTCGAGGATCGGGGTGCACAGCTGCCAGGAGGTCTCGGCCTCGTCACCGCGGATGAACAGGGTGCCGTCGCCGATCATGGCATCGAGCACCAGGCGCTCGTAGGCCTCGGGCGTGTTGGAGCCGTAGGTCGTGCGGTAGCGGAAGTTCATCTTCACCGGCTGCGTCCGGGTCTCGAGACCAGGTACCTTGCCGTTGAGGATGAGGCTCAGACCCTCGTCGGGCTGGATCTGGAAGGAGAGCGTGTTCGGCGC
>CAYWRG010000076.1:19285-19632 GCA_964460715.1 uncultured Opitutus sp.
CTGCCACTCTCGGCGAAGAGGGTGCCGGGCGGGCGCTTGAACTGGACCGCGATCTCGGTCACGCGCCGGGCCATGCGTTTGCCGGAGCGCAGGTAGAACGGGACGCCCTGCCAGCGCCAGTTGTTGATCGACAGGCGGAGCGCGGCGTAGGTCTCGGTGTTGGACTGGGCCGCAATCCCCTCCTCTTCCAGATAACCCTTGACCGGCTTGCCGCCCATGAGGCCGGCGGCGTACTGCGCGCGGGCGACACCGCCGCCCGGACCGAGCGCGAGGGGCTGGATGGCGCGGAGGCGCTTCACCTTCTCGTCGCGGATGGATTCGCTGTCAGTCCGCACGGGCGGCTCCAT
>CAYWRG010000077.1:0-18833 GCA_964460715.1 uncultured Opitutus sp.
CCCACTCCTACACTCCGTCTTGGGGTTGCCTGGGGGCGGTGACCGCGGGGGTCGAGTTTTTTCTCAAATTTCCCGGACCAGGGTCAGCGACCCCGGCTACATCTTTGGCGTCTCTGCGCGACCTCTGGATCGGCCGGTTCGTTCTCCTCTAGCGCGCGGGCAGCCAGACGCTCATCTCGGTGTCGCCGCGATTGCCCCAAGCGTAGTAAGGGACGGCGGTGACTTGGATCGGTTGCGGCGCGCGCGGGGAGATCTCGCGGTAGAGTTCGTCGGCTTTCCATTCGCTTCGCGGCAGCGCCAGCCCGTCGAGTGTGAGGGCGAGGACCTGCGTGTTGGCGATGGTGAGGCGGCTCGTGCGGAAACCGGCCGGGTTCGCGAGTGAGAGTGCCACGTCGGCGAGCTTCACGCCTTCCGGGAGGTCGTTGGACTCCACGCAGTACACCAGCGGGCCGTACTTGATCACGATCTGGTTGACCGTTTCCTCCACCAGCGGGTTGGCTTCCCAGAGCGTGGGCTTGAACGCCATCGTGAACTCCACCGTGTCGCCGGCCTTCCAGATGCGTTTCACCTCAGCATAGGCGCCGGGCGTGAGGGCGGCCGCGACCGGCTGGCCGTTGACGCGCAGCGTGGCCGCGCTGTCGCGCAGCCAGCCGGGGATGCGGAGCTTGAGCGCGACATCGCGGGTCGGGGCTTCGTCGATCGTGAGCTTCACCGCGCCGTCCCACGGGTAGTCGGTCTGCTGGCGGAGCTTGATCCGCGTGCCGTCGATCCACGCGGTGTCGAGGGTCGACGCGGCGTAGAGGTTGACCCACACCGTGTCGGTCGAGAGCGAGTACACGTAGTTGTGCATCTCCGCGATCGTGCGGACCACGTTGGGCGGGCAGCAGAAGCTCACCGGGATATTGGGCTCGCGCGTGCGCGACCAGCGGAGCGGGACCTTGAAGTCGTGCAGCTTCTTCAAGGGGTTCACGTAAAAGTAGTCCTTACCCTCTAGGCTGATGCCGGGGAGGATGCCGTTGTAGAGTGTCTGCTCGAAGAGATCCGCGTACTCCGCGTCGCCGGTGAGCGCGAGCATGCGCCAGATCCACATGCCGTAGCCTATGGTGGCGCAGGTCTCGTTGTAGGCGGTGAGATTCGGCAGCTGGTAATCGCGGCCGTAGGCCTGGTGGACGGTCTTGATGAAGCGGTGCTGGCGGTGATTCACGCCGTCGGGCGAGGCACCGTCGTAGAGCGCGCCGGTCATGCCGGTGATGTAGAGCTTCTGGCCGGACACGTTGTCCGCGATCGTGCCGATGGTCTTGAAGAGGCTCTCGTCACCATTTTCCGCGAAGACATCGGCGACGCCAGCGTAGAGGTAGTTGGCGCGCACCGCGTGGCCGACGGCCTGAGTCATCTCGCGGAAAGGCATGCGGTCCTGGTTGTGGTCGGAGCCGTCGGCCTCGGGCACGAGGCTGCGGATCTCGATCAGCTGCTTGCTGAGCTCGAGGTAGCGTGGTTCGCGGGTGACGCGGTAAAGCTCGACGATGCCCATGTAGTGGGACGGGCAGATCGCGTTGCGGGCGAGTTCGAGCGGCTTCTCCTTGCACAGGCGGTCGATGTAGTCGGCGGCCTTGCGGGCGGCGTCGAGCAGCGTGGTCTTGCCGGTGACGCGGTAATGGATGCAGGCCGCCGTGATGAGGTGGCCCATGTTGTAGGTCTCGAAATGCTCGCGGTTGGTGAACTGCCGGGGCGGCTCGCCGTTGCGCTCGGGGATGATGTTCTGCGTGTGCAGGTAGCCGTCCTCGCGCTGGGCCTTGACCACGACGGCGATGATCTCGTCCATCTGCTTATCCAACGCCGGATCCTTGGTGATGGCGTAGACCTGCACGAGCGCCTCGAACCATTTCAGGAAATCGCCGTCGTTGAACGGCGGCCCGCGGAAGCGGCCCTGCTCCACGCCGGCGGCGAAGAGGTAGTTGTGCCAGGCATGGCTGTCCGTCTCGCTGCTGAGGATTTTCCACATGTGCGGGACCATCGTGTCGCGCGCGACATCGAAGCGTTTGCCGAGGAGCCCGCCGTTCCAGCGCACGTCGGCGAGGTCGGGCATGTACATGACCGCGTGGGGCGAGCGCGTGGTGTCGACGAGGGCGTTGAAGCCGGCCCAGACCGGGCTGATGCTGGCAGTGAGCGCAACGGACAAGACGTGACAGACCGAGGGACGTGGCTTCATGGGTAAGGAAGGGCGCTGCGGCGGCTTGAGGCGGTGACCGCGTGCGATGAGGGGGAGCGCAAGAACAGTGTGCACGCGATCTCCTTATTTTTCACGCGTTCTTTCCGCCGTCTTTTTTGCCCGTTCTTCAGGGATCCTAGGATTTGTTCCAAGGCAACGAGCTGGCGTGGGAAGGGAATCGAGGATGATCACTGTGGGGTTTTTCAGAACCCCCGAGCCACAGAAAGGTCGCGCAGAGCCGCGGAGCCGCAGAGTTTTCAAACACGATCTGCATGCCGAGGGGTCTTCTCTGCGGCTCCGCGGCTCTGCGCGATGTCTGGATAGGATCGATTTGAGTCTCCCGCCGACGGACGTCTGTTGGCGATTCGGCGTGAAAACTCGCGCTGCGCCGGCTTAATCGCGTCACCCCATGAAGAGATTCTCCCGTCTTACGGTGCTGGCGACGCTGGCGGTTTGGTTGACCGGCGGGTTGCACGCCGTGGAGCGCAGCATTCGGCTCGATGCACCGGCGACGGTGTTCACCGAGTCGAGCCCGCTCGGCAACGGGCGCCTCGGCGCGATGATTTTTGGCGGCGTGACCGAGGAAAAGATCGTGCTCAACGAAAGCGGCATGTGGTCGGGTTCGCCGCAGGAGGCGGACCGCACCGATGCGGCGGAGGCGCTGCCCGAGATCCGGCGTCTCCTGCTCGAGGGGAAAAACGTCGAGGCGGAAAAACTCGTGAACGAGCGCTTCACCAGCGCTGGGGCCGGTTCGGGGCGCGGACGCGGAGCCAATATTCCCTACGGCAGTTATCAGCTGCTCGGCCACCTGCGTCTGACCATGACCCATGCCGGTGCCGGCGAGCCGTTCAGCGACTACCGACGCGAGCTGAACCTCGCGCAGGCCGTGGCGCGCCTGAGCTATGCGCAGGGCGGCGTGCGGTACACGCGCGAAGGCTTTGTCAGCGCGCCAGACGAGGTGTTTGTGTACCGGCTGACCGCGGACCGTCCCGGTGCGTTGTCGTTCGACGTGGCGCTCGAACGCGCGGAGCGTGCCACCGTCACGGCGGCGGACGCGACCACGCTGCGCCTGGCGGGGGCGCTGCCCGACGGGCATGGCGGCGAAGGCGTGCAGTTCGCGGCCCAAGTGCGGGTGCAGGCGCGCGGTGGCACCGTGCGGAACGAGGGGACGACGCTGCAGGTGCGCGGCGCGGACGAGGTTGTCCTGCTCGTGACCGCCGCGACCGACATCGGCAACCGCAGCTTCGCCGGCCGCAAGGTCACGAGCGCGACCGAAGCGGCGGCGGCTGATCTGGCGCAGGCGGAGGGAAAAGCTGTCGCTACGCTGCAGGCGGCGCACACCGCGGATTATCAATCCTGGTTCAATCGCGTCGCGCTCGAACTCGGTCCGGTCAATCCGGCGGCGGAGGCCCGGACGGCACCGGAGCGCCTGCTGGCCTTTGCGGCGGGCGAGTCGGACCCGGGACTCGCGGCGCTGTACTTCGATTTCGGGCGTTATCTTCTCATCTCCTCGTCGCGGCCCGGTGGATTGCCGGCCAACCTGCAGGGCATCTGGGCCGACAGCATCAACACGCCCTGGAACGGCGACTGGCACCTCAACATCAACGTCCAGATGAACTATTGGCTGGCGGAAATCGGCAATCTCTCCGAGCTGCACCGGCCGTTGTTCGCGTTGATCGGTTCGCTGGTCGAACCGGGAGCCAAAACCGCGCAACGCTACTACGGCGCGGACGGCTGGGTGGCGCATGTGATCACCAACCCCTGGGGTTTCACCTCGCCCGGCGAGTCGGCGCAGTGGGGCTCGACCAGCTCGGGCTCGGCCTGGCTGGTGACGCACCTGTGGGAGCACTGGTTGTACACGGGCGACCGCGACTTCCTGCGCGCGGCCTATCCGATCATGAAGGGCTCGGCCCAGTTCTACCTCGATATCCTCGTCGCGGAGCGCTCGCATGGCTGGCTGGTGACGGCGCCCTCGAATTCGCCGGAGAACGTGTTCCAACTGGCCGACGGCGCGAAGGCCCACATCTGCCTCGGCGCCACGATGGACCAGCAGCTGGTCCGGGCGCTATTTACCGCGACGAGCGAGGCGGCGCGAATTCTCGGCGTGGACGAGGCTCTGCGCCGCGAACTCGACACGAAGCGCGCGTTACTGGCGCCGACGCGCATCGGGTCGGACGGCCGGGTGATGGAATGGCTGGAAGAATACGTCGAGCCCGAGCCGCATCACCGTCACGTCTCGCACCTCTGGGGCCTTTATCCCGGTCACGAGATCGATGCCCGGGCGCAGCCGGAGCTGGCGGCGGCGGCGCGCAAGACACTCGATGCGCGCGGTGACGAGGGCACGGGGTGGGGCACGGCGTTCAAGCTCGGCATGTGGGCGCGGTTGGGCGACGGCGCGCGGGCGCATGATCTCCTGCGCGAACACCTGCGGCCGGCGCGCCCATCGACGCGGCCGGGCACGTGGACCGGCGGCATCTACCCGAATCTTTTCGGCGCGCACCCGCCGTTCCAGATCGACGGCAATCTTGGCGGCCCGGCGGTGATCGCCGAGCTGCTGCTGCAGAGCCCGGCGGGCGAGATCCGCCTGCTGCCGGCGCTGCCGCCAGCCTGGAGCGAAGGCTCGGTTCGTGGCCTGAAGGCCCGCGGCGGGTTCACGGTCGATCTCGCCTGGCGCGAAGGTCGTCTGACCGCGGCCATGATCCTCGCACCGGCTTCCGGCGGCGCGGTCACCGTGCGCGCCGGCGAATCGACCTGGACGCTGACCCTTGCGGCTGGCGAGACGCGCACGCTCACGCCGTGAACCTGATTTAGTTTCAATCGAGTTTCGGCGTGATAATCTTGTGGACCGCTCTTTAATCGAGCTCCCCATGAAGATGACGCTCCCGTTCCCGGTGTTGGCGGTACGGCGGATTTCGTGCGGAGTTGTTGTGGCGAAGCGTCTAGCCCTGGCGCTCTTCCTGCTGTTTTCTTTCACGGCCGGCGCTGACCAAGGTGCGCTCGCCGGCCAACGGCACCGCGTGCTCGTCTCGACGGATATTGGAGGGACCGATCCCGACGACTTCCAGTCAATGGTTCACCTGCTGCTTTACGCGGACGTGTTTGATCTCGAGGGATTGATCTCGTCGCCGTTCGGTCCCGGCCGCAAGGAGCACATTCTCGAGGTCATCGCGGAGTACGAGAAGGATTATCCGAACCTGCAGACCTACTCCGACCGCTACCCGACGCCCGATGCGTTGCGTTCGATCACCAAGCTGGGCGAGACCGAGGTCGCGCCCTACGCGGGCGTGCGGGCGCCCACAGAGGGCTCGGCCTGGATCATCGCTTGCGCGCGTCGCGCCGACCCGCGACCGCTGCATGTGCTCGTCTGGGGCGGCCTTGAAGATCTTGCACAGGCGCTACACGACGCGCCGGACATTCTGCCCAAGCTGCGTGTGCACTTCATCGGCGGGCCAAACAAAAAATGGTCGCCCGACGCCTACCAGTACCTCGCGACGAATCACCCCGCGCTCTGGATGATCGAGTCCAACGCGACCTACCGCGGCTGGTTCACCGGCGGCAACCAGGAGGGCGAGTGGGGTAACCAGGAGTTCGTGCGCCGGCACATCGCCGGCCGCGGCGCGCTTGGTGATTATTTCGTCAACCACCTGCAGGGCGTGATCAAGATGGGCGACACGCCCACCGTGAGCTGGCTGCTGCGCGGCAACCCGGCCGATCCGTCGCAACCCGGCTGGGGCGGTCGTTATGTGCGCGCCTGGAAACGGCCGCACTCCGTCTTCGACCGGCTCACGACGAAGGATGACACGATCGAACACTTCGCGATCATGGAACTCGCGCTGCCCCTTGGCCCCAACGCTCCCGCCGAGCCACGGATGGTCATGGCGATCGAGAATCAGGAGCTGATTGGCCACGCCGATGGCTCGGGCGCGATCCGCTTCCGCTTCTCGCCCAAGGACGCCAAACTCTACCGCTACACCCTGCGCGGCAACGTGCCATCGCTCGACGGGCGCACGGGCGAGGTGACCTCGGTTTCCCCGGCGATCGGCGCCGCGCTCACGCCGGACCCGACCAAGCCGAACTGGTGGACGGACGATCCATCGCCAGCGCTGGCTGAAGGCCCGCATCACGGTGCCCGCACGGTCAGCGCCTGGCGCGAGGCTTTCCTTGCTGACTTCGCCGCCCGCATGGATCGCGCCCGCAGGCCTCTCGCCCAGCCCTGAATCCCTCCGTTTCCCTGCCCATGAAAATTTCCTGTGCCACGTGGCTGCTGCTTGGTCTCACCCTCGGTCTAGCCACCGCCGGCCACGTCTCGGCCGCGACCTCGGCTCCCGCGGAGAAGCTCCGCATCTTTGTTCTGACCGACATCGAGAACGAGCCAGACGACGCGCAGTCGCTGGTGCGTTTTCTGACCTATGCGAACCAGTTCGACATCGAAGGCCTATGCGCGACCACGTCGATCCACCAACAGAAAAAGACCGCCGCCTGGCGCATCCGTGAGATCGTCGGCGCCTACGGGAAAGTGCAGGCCAACCTGCTGCTGCATGAGCCGGGCTATCCGACGGCCGATCAGTTGCTGTCGGTGATCACCGAGGGCCGCGCGGACTTCGGGTTGCACGCGGTGGGCGAGGGCATGGATTCGGTCGGATCGGATGCGCTGATCGCGGCCGCCGACCGCGACGATTCCCGTCCACTTTGGGTGCCTGTCTGGGGCGGGCCCAACGTGCTGGCGCAGGCGCTCTGGAAAGTCCGTGCGACCCGTTCGCCCGATGCGCTGGCCCGGTTTGTGGCCAAGCTACGCGTGTATACGATCTCGGATCAGGACGATTCCGGTCCCTGGATTCGGAAAACCTTCCCGGAGTTGTTCTACATTGCGAGTCCTGGGGTCCACGCGGGCGGTGCCTATCACTTTGCCACCTGGAGTGGCATCAGCGGCGACAAGTTTCACGCGCGCTTCACGGGCGCGGACCATGCGATCGTGGATAATCCCTGGCTCGATGTGGCCGTCCGCCGCAAGGGTCCGCTCGGCGCCCAGTACCCGCACACGGAGTTTCTGATGGAAGGCGACACGCCGAGCTTTCTCGGCCTCGTGCGCAATGGCCTCAACGCCCCTGAGCAGCCCAACTGGGGTGGGTGGGGCGGACGCTATGAGCTCTACACCCCGCGCACGGAGAAGTGGTTTGCCGAGCCGGAGCCCCGCCCGCTATGGACGAACGCCGAGGACGAAGTGAAGGGTGTTGATGGTAACTGGCACACGAGCAACCACGCCACAATCTGGCGCTGGCGCTCCGCCTACCAGAACGACTTTGCTGCGCGCATCGACTGGACGATCAAGCCGTATACCGAGGCTAACCATCCGCCGGTGCCGAAGCTCGCGCATGCGCGGGAGATCAACGCCAAGCCCGGCGAGCGTGTCGAGCTGAGCGCAGAAGGCACGACCGATCCCGATGGGGACGCCGTATCGTACGAGTGGTTTTACTACGGTGAACCCGGCACGTTCACAGTGTCGGTTGCCCGCTCGGGACAGCCGGTGGAGGTTAGGAACTTCGACCAACCGAAGGCCTCCTTCACCGTTCCGACGAGTCGTGTGCTCCGCAACGGCACGATGCACTTCATCCTTGCCGTCACCGACCACGGCACCCCGCGCCTCACGCGCTACGAACGCGTGATCGTGAACGTCGCGCCCTGAGCGGCACCGGGGGTGCTTGGCGCCATATCGCGGCCTGCGCTGGATTCGGATAGCTACGTGGCCGGGCGCGACGGGCTTATTCCCTGCGTGTTTAGGCTCCGACCGAGGGCAACGCCTCGCCAAGGGGCCGGGGGTTTGCTCGAATCGTGCGGGTTATCCCATCGCCATGGCTTTCGACACCTTTTTTCAGGATCTCCGCATTGGGCTTCGTGTTCTCCGCAAGGAGAAATCCTTCTGCTTCCTCGCCGTGGCGGTCCTCGCGATCGGCATCTGCGCGGTCACCACGCAGTACGCAGTCGTCAACGGCGCGCTGCTGCGCGGGTTTTCGTTTCCCGGGGCCGACCGGCTGGTGTCGGTCGAGCTGATCGATCCCACGACCTTCACGCCGACCAACTATCGCTCCCGGGTCGTCACGCCCGACTTCATGGAGCTCAAGGCCCAGGCGCAGTCGTTTGAAGGCATGACCGGCTACCTCGGCAACACCACGGTCAATCTCACCTATCAGGATCAGCCGCGCCGTCTGATGGGGGGCTATGTTCCGTGGGACTTCTTCCGCACGCTGGGTGCGGCGCCGGCGCTGGGCCGAGACTTTGTGCCGGAGGACGACGTGGCCAACGTGAACCTGGCGGTCATGCTCAGTGATGCCTTCTGGCGCAGCGACTTTGGCGCGGACCCCAACGCAATCGGCCGGTCCGTCCGGATCAATGGCCGGCCGGGGACCATCATCGGCGTGATGCCGAAGAGCTTCGCCTTCCCCAGCTACGAGCACATCTGGATTCCCTTTAACGTGGAGTATCCGGTGCGCGCGCGGGGCGACGGCGTGGCCAACTCCACAATCACCGTCGTGGCCCGCCTGAAGCCGGGCGTGTCGATCGATCAGGCCGAGGCCGAGGTCACCCGCTTCGCACGCGATCTGGCGGAGACCTACCCTGACACCAACCGCCAGTACACCGCCGGTTATGTCCGGCCGCTCATCGCCCTCTTCACCGGTCCGCAGCTGCCGAAGCTGCTGTTCACGATGCTCGCGTTCTGCGCCGGCGTCCTGCTCATCGCCTGCGTCAACGTGATGAACATGCAGTTCGCCCGGGCCACGCTGCGCTCGAAGGAGCTGGCCATTCGTTCCGCCCTCGGCGCCTCCCGCTGGCGCCTCATCCGCCAGATGCTGACCGAGAGCCTGCTGATCGCGGTACTGGGCGCGGCCATCGGGGTGGCTGGGGCGCTTTACGTCACCGACTACCTCAATTTCGCCAAGGCCAACCTCACCAATCCGTTGCCGCACTGGATGGTGTTCACCCTCGATTTCAAGGTGCTCGCGTTCGTCGTGTTCGTCACGCTGCTGGCCGCGGTGGTCGCCGGCTTCGTGCCGGCGTGGATGGCCTCGCGCGCCAGCACCGGCCAGGTGCTCAAGGAATCCGGCCGCGGCAACACCGGGCGCACGGTCGGGCTCATCAGCCGCGGCCTCGTGGTGTTCCAGATCATGGTTACCTCGGTCCTGTTGATCGGCGCGATGCTCGAGCTTCAGTCCATTCACCGTCAGCAGACGATCGATCACGGCTACGACACCCGCTCGCTCCTCAGCGCCCGACTGGGCCTGATGCAGACTGACTATCCGACGCTGGCGGCCAAGCGGACCTTCTATGAGCGACTCCTGCGGGAGTTGCGGGCCACGCCGGAATTCGCGAGCGCGGCGATCACCAGCCGAAACCGGATGGCGCTGGCCACCAGCACCCGCATTGAGATCGAGGGCCGCCAGTACATGACGGACAGCGACCGCCCGGCGGCGATTGTGGAGAACATTTCCTCGGGGTACTTCGAGGTGCTCGGGCTCCGGCTTCGCGAAGGCCGTGACTTCACCGAAGTCGACCAGGACCAGCGAGACCCGGTGGCGATCGTGAACGCGGCGTTTGCCCAGACCCACTTCGGCAGCGAGAGCCCGCTGGGCCGCCGCTTCCGCACGGTCCAAGGGGCGCGTGATTCGTTCGGACCCTGGCGCACGATTGTCGGCGTGGTTGGCGATCTGCGCATGCAGGGCCCGCTCGACCGCGAAAGTGACGGATCCGGATTTTTTACCCCTTTCGCTACCAGCGCCGCGAACTTCTCCACCATTGTGGTGCGTCCGCGGGAAGGCCAACGACCGCAAGGCCTTGGTCCGGCGCTGCAGGCTGCAACCAGCCGCGTGGATCCGAACCTGCCGCTGTATTATTTCCTGACGCCGGAGGAGGCGATCGCCGGATTCCTCACCCAGAACCGCTTTATCGCGGTCATGTTCGGCGCCTTCGGGATTGTGGCCGTGATCCTCGCGTCCATTGGCCTCTACGGCATCATGTCCTTCTCGGTGAACCAGCGCCTGCAGGAATTTGGCATCCGCATGGCGCTGGGCGCCGATCGCAGCCGCATTCTCGGTCTGGTCTTCCGTCAGGGGGCGACGCAGGTCGCGTTCGGTCTCGCTCTCGGCCTGGGCTGCTCGCTGCTCGCCACCTTCCTCGCTGCTGACCTGATGCAGGGTGCACTCTTCGATGTCAGTCCGCGCGATCCTCTAACCTACCTGGGGGTCGCGGGTCTGCTGATCGCCGTCTCGGTGCTCGCGATGCTGGTCCCGGCCCGCCGCGCAACGAACGTCGACCCGATGATCGCCCTGCGCGCAGAGTGATCTTTTTCGGCACCCGTGGCCGTGTGGGCGGTCCAATATACGGTCATGAAAACTCCGCTTCCTCCCTTTTCCCGCCGCGCCTTGGTCTGCCTGCTGGCCGGCGCGATCCTGTTGCCCGGCCTCGCCTCGGCGGCCGCGCCCAAGGCGCACGTCGAGGTGACTTATGAGGCGCCGGAGAGATTCACGGATGCCCGCGATCCGGCGGACCATCCGGACAAGGAGAGCTCCGCGCTTGTTCGCCTGCGCCGTCACATTGAGGAACGTGTGGAGAAGATCCTGCCTCCGGGCTACCGGCTGGCGCTGACGGTGACCGATGTGGACCTCGCGGGCAGCTATGAGCCGTCAACGCGGCGTCCCCGCGATGTCCGTGTCGTGCGCGATGGCCATCCGCCGCGGATCGATTTCGCCTACACCCTGACCGACGCAACCGGTGCAACCGTTTCCTCGGGAAAGGAAGCGCTGCGTGACCCAGGGTTTCTCAAGCGTCTGCGCGTCGACGCCAACGACGACCTGCGCTTCGAAAAGGCGATGCTCGACGAGTGGCTGGGCCGGATCGTGCCGAAAAAATCGTAGGCCGGGTCCGGTCCGCGCGAGGCCAATCAAAAGCCGGTGTCACGTTCCCCGTGACACCGGCTGGCCTAACCTAACGAGCTACCGTGAATTCAGCGGCCGCTGAAATGGGACTGGAGGTTGGATGCGAGGAGCGTGCCGGAGCCGGCGCCCTGGCGGGCCTTCGCGAGGTGCCCGGTGTGCGTGTCCTTCCGATTGGGCCATGAGCTGGCCAACGCGAGGGCGAATTCGATTTCCGGATCCGTGCCCTTGAGTTCGCCGGCCTTGGCGATCAACGCGTAGCCATCGACCCCGAGGTCGAGATTGGCGTGGCGCAGCGTTTCGACAAAGAAGCCCGCGTCGAAGAGGGCCATTGCCTGTGCGGCACCGGCGGCACTCTTGGTGGTGCGCTCGCGGAGCGCCGCGAAGAGCTCGGTCGCAGCCGCGCGATCCTCGGCGGTGTACGTGCCCTGGTTCCAGCTGCGCATCTGCGAGGTCGCGTAGATGGCAGCCCGGCGGAGTGTCTCCATGCGAACGATCGTTGGCGTGGTGGGCGTGAGCAGCGCGAGCGTGTCCGCGGTGAGCGTGCGCCGGTCGTAGTCCTTACTGACACCGTGCCAGTCGGAGCCGGCCGGAAGGGAGGGCGCGTTGCCGATGGCATAGGGGTGGCAGATCAGCGGCGTGCCGGCTTGAAGAGCTGAGGGCGTGACGAGGACGATGAGGGCAAGCCCGGCAAGCAGGCGTTGAAATGAAACGAGCAGAGCGTGCATGGGATATCTCCGGAATGAGGATTGATGGATCGGGTCCGGAGATGAGATGCCGGCGGAGCCCAATAGGTTTGAAGCGTGTCCCCCCCACTGTAGCCGGGTCGCTGACCCCGGGGATCGAATCCCCTCTCGCGACTATTCCAGACCGGGGTCAACGACCCGGGCTACCTTTCAGCGGATGAAATAGCCGAAACCGATCTCGTCGGCCCAGGCGCGCCGCATGGTGGCCTCGCCGGCGATGATGCCGTCACGCGTCACGCCGGCGGGAGCCGGGCGGAACTCGGCGAGTCGGTCGAATACGAGCCCACGTCCGGCTTCATCGGTGCGTGCGAGCAAGTGCCAGAGCGTGATGGCGTCATCGGTCCCGCTTGCGGCGAGCGTGTCGCGCAGCGCGGCCGGCGCGTCACGCGGCGGACCGAAGTCAAAGCGGGCCAGCGCCGCGCGAAGTCGCTCGGATGCGTTCGTGGAAAAGGGGGTGCCCGGACCGGCATTGACGCGCGTGAGACATTTTACCCCGGCGGGGACGATCGATTCGCGACCC
This sequence comes from uncultured Opitutus sp., assembly GCA_964460715.1. Taxonomy (GTDB): domain Bacteria; phylum Verrucomicrobiota; class Verrucomicrobiia; order Opitutales; family Opitutaceae; genus CAMAXB01. The sequence continues at coordinate 12,400 of CAYWRG010000077.1, forward strand.
TCGTGTTCTAGGGCCACGTAACCGGACGTGACGTGAAGTTCTCCGTGTCCGGCGTCATCGACCTCGAGCGTATATGCGCAGCCGAGATCAACGGCGATAGCCGAGGGCGTCTCGACAAAGAACAGCCGCGGTGGGGCCCAGATGAAGGCATCGAGGCGTCCGCGCGCGAGTTCGAGGCGATGATCGGCGGTCGAGTCATTGACGAGACGGAGCCGGGAGTTCGGCGAGAGGGTGACCTCGCCGATCGAGCCGACCTTGACCTTCGCCTGCGAGACGGCGTCGGTCTCGAGCCATTCGCCCACGCCGAGGCGGCCTTCACCGGTGAGACGCTGGGCGGCGAGCCGGGGATTGCCCGCGACGGTTGCCACTGCCCAGCCCGCGCTCGTTTCCGACACGGGTGCGTCGGAAGCGAAGCGTGGCGCCAGCAGGATCGCCAGGGCCGCAGCCGCGGCCAGGGGGAGGGCGAAGCGCAGCAGGCGGGGGAATTGCCGGGTCTTCGGGTGGATCGAGGCGTGGTGGGCTGCGACCGGTTGATCACACTCCACCCTGGCCTGAATGCCTGCCCAAAGATCACGCGTGGGCGTAATTCCCGCAGGGAGGGCCTTGGTCTGTTCGCGCAGTGCACGGAGCGACTCCCGTGCGGCCCGGCAGCCTGGGCACGTCGCGAGGTGGTCGGCCACGGCGGCGTGTTGAGCCGGCGCGAGGTGGTCGTCGACGTAATCGGACAGGTGATGCTGGACTTCGGTGCAGGTCATCGGAGGGCCTCCTGGAGGAGTTTGCGGGCGCGGTGCAACTGGGCCTTGCTCGTGCCATCGGCGATGCCGAGCTGGCGGCCGATCTCGTCGTGCTGCCAGCCCTCGACATCGTGCAGGACGAAGACGGCGCGGGCCTGGGGTGGCAGGGCGGCGATGGCCTGCTCCAGATCGAGCTTGGTTCCGGTGCAAGGTGCGGGAGGGGCCTGTTCGAAGTCCGCCGGCTCCTCCGTGGTGAAGACGCGGCGTTCGCGCCGCTGGTCGGCGCGGTGCTCACTGAACACGACATTGACGGCGATCCGGTAGAGCCAGGATGAGAAGGCGCTTTCGCTGCGAAACAGCTCCAGCTTTTGCCACGCGGTCACGAAGGTGCGCTGCGTCAGGTCTTCGGCGGCCGGCACGCTGGCGGTCAGGCGCAGGCACACTGCGTAAACGCGGCTGACATGGGCGTGATACAGCTGCTCGAACGCGCGGGTGTCGCGGGCCTGCGCCTGTCGGATCAAGTCACGTTCATCGGTGCCTGGCTCGTTCACGAAGGCAGGAAGAAAAAGGGCGGGGATCGGGTCGGCATGATGCATCAACTTTCCTTGGGATGCCGACGGTGGGAAAAAGGTTTAAATCCTGATCCAGCCGGATGAACGCAATGATCCCGGTAAGTCATTCCTTTGCTGGGTTATGAGGCCGCGAGGGTTGTTGGCTTTGGCTGTCCGGGCCCAGCCGAGTCATTTGTGGTGGGTTGCCGGACTTCCGATCGAGAAGTGATTGCGGACGATGCGAGAAAAGGGCGGCGAAGGCGAATCGATCTGCGGGATGCGCCCTCCCGCGCCGGGCAGGGATCCCGGCGCAACCGTGGAGAGCCCGATCCGGGCAAAGTTTTTTTCGTTCTTCGGTCGTTTGCATTTGCGGAGCAGAGAGAGATAACTCTCCTCCCGATAGGCGAAGGAACCTTGGTCCTCGCCGCGGTTCAGAGTCTTCGCTGGCAGCCTGCCTTGGTTTATCTGGCCGGAGCCTCCGTTCACGTATCCTCACCCTCACCCCCTCCCTTAATCTCAATGGAAGAAGGTATCGGCCTCATTCAGGATCTCGCCGTGGTGCTGCTCTTCGCCGGAGCGGCCGGGGTGCTGTGCAAGCGTATCGGTCTGTCGGTGATCGTCGGCTATCTCGCTGCGGGCACACTGATCGGCCCGTACACGCCGCCGTTTGCATTGATCAACGATGTCGACCGCGTCCAAACGCTGTCCCAGGTCGGACTGGTTTTCCTGATGTTCGCCATCGGGCTCGGTCTGAGCCTGACCAAACTGAAGCAGATGGGCCTGCCGGTGCTGCTCGCGACTGGTCTGGGGGCGTTCTTCATGATGAACCTCACCCAGATCCTCGGCGTCGCCGTGGGCTGGTCCTCGCTCCAGAGCCTGTTTGTCGCGAGCATGTTCATGGTCTCGAGCTCGGCGGTCATTGCCAAGATCGTCGAGGAACTGAAGCTGACCCACGAAGGAGCGGCGCAGCGTGCGCTCAGCATCACGGTGATGGAGGACGTTGTGGCGGTGGCGATGCTGACCGTGCTCGCCGGCCAGACCCAGGGTGGCGGCGCCAACCTAGGTGGTCTCCTTGCTACGATGAGCGCCTTCGTCGTGCTGCTCGTCGGTGCGGGGCTGCTGCTGGTGCCGCGTCTCTTCCGCCGCCTTGAGGCCAAGGCCGATCCCGAACTCCAGGCGATCATCGTCGCGGGCGTGCTCTTTCTTCTCGCGGTGAGCGCGGCCAAGGCCGGGTATTCGCTCGCGCTCGGGGCGTTTCTGCTCGGGGCGATTGTGGCGGAGATGCCGCAGAAGGCCGGCGTCGAGCGCGCGTTCGCGGGCATGCGCGACATCTTTAGCAGCGTCTTCTTCGTCTCGATTGGCATGATGATCGACATCCGGCTGCTGCTCGATGTCTGGCTGTGGATCATCGGCCTGACGGCTTTCGTGATGGTGGGTCGTCCGCTGGCCACGGGGCTGGCGATGATCGTGACCGGCTCCACGCCGCATGAGGCCCGGCGCGCCAGCCTGTTGCTGACGCCTTTGGGCGAATTCTCCTTCATCATCGCCCAGCTGGGCGTGAGCACCAGTGTCCTGCCGAGCCGCTACTACCCGCTCGCCGTCGGGGTCTCGATCCTCACGGTCCTGGCGACGCCTTTTGTCAACGGCCGGGCCGCAGCCATTGTCGCGTTTGCCGAGCGGATTGAGCCGCGCTGGCTGGCCCGTACCCTCGAGGCCTATCACGGCTGGCTGACGCAGATCCGCGAAGGCAACGCCGCGCCGCTGGTCTGGCGCCTGGCCAAGGTGCGTCTGATCCAGGTGGCGGTGGAGATGCTGCTTGTGACCGGTCTCCTGATCTTCGCGCCGCCCCTGCTCGATACGATCGAGCCGTTTGTCCGCTCGACCTTCCTCGATGGCCCGACGCTGCCCTATGCCTTCTGGGGCTTCATCGGTCTGCTCGTCCTTATCCTGATCTTCGCCATCTGGCGCAACATGGTCACGGTGAGCATGATCTTCGCCGAAAGCGTCGGCGCCCTCGGCATTCTTACGCCGGGCATGATCGACAAGGGCTTTCGTGGCCTCATCGCCGTCGTCCTCGGTTACTGGCTGTACCTCATTCTCCCGGTCGAATCGCTTCCGGTCTGGGGCTGGGGATTCATCGCCGCGGGGGCGACCATTCTGGTCGCGGTGAGCTCGCGCCGGCTGATTTACTGGCACAGCACCTGGCAGTCGTCGGTTCAGGATGTCTTTAAGGGCGATGCGAACAGCGGCTCAAGCGAGTCGCGCGCCACGGCCCGTGCGGTGCTGGGGCAAGGCCTTGAGTCATGGGGCCTGCGACTCGAGGAGATCGTCATTCCTGACCAGGCGGCGTGCGCCGGCACGCCCTTGGTGAAGCTTGGCCTGACCGCGCGCTTCAGTTGCTCGGCCGTCGAGGTCGAACGCAATGGCTACGTCATCACCAGCACCGGGCCGGATCTGCGCATCTATCCAGGCGACAAGCTGCTGCTGCTGGGGCGTGAGGAAGGACTGGCCGGGGCGCGCGAGTACCTGCTGCAGGGCAGCGAGGCGCCGGTCGCGACCCCCGAGGGCGCGGACGGCGCGTTCAGCGGATCGATTCTCGAAACCGGCGTGCTGCGCACCGACGTCTACGACGGCAAGACGCTCGCCGAGCTCAAGGTCGCCCAAGCGACCGGCGTGCGCATTGTCGGCGTCCAGCGCGGGGCCGAGCGCATCATCAATCCCGATGGCCGGCAAATGCTGCAGGCTGGCGACAACCTCCTCGTGGTCGGCACGCTGAACGAACTCCGCGCCTTCCGCCGCTGGCTCAAGGGTGACGCGACAACGACAGAAACGGCGTAGCTGGAACATGTAGCCGGGCTCGTTGAGCCCGGTTCCCCTTGGCTTATCCGAACCGGCCTCAGCGAGGCCGGCTACACCAACCGCAAAACTCCCTAGGTAATTTCCTTCCTCCTCGGGGCTGGCCGGCAGCGGGAGAATCCGGCAGGGTGTCGTCATGTCGATTGTTCCCTCCTTTATCGGCCTTCGTGACCCGCTGACCTCGCTTTTTGCGAAGGCTGGGTCGCGCGCGCAGGTTCAGGCTGATGCGGGATCGCGGGAGCCTTCGGTGCACGACGCGGCCGCGAAGTCTGCGCATCACGAGATGCAGATTGCGCAACACGCGCTGCGTCAGCTCGAGCGTATCGATCCGCTCCTGGAGCCGATCGCCTGAGATTCCGCCGGTCGGTTCGCGCAAACTCAGTAGACGCCTCGCGTCGCGCCGCCGTCGACCGCGATCGCCGTGCCTTGGATGTGACGCGCCCGCTCGGAGGTCAGAAACAAGGCGAGGGCGGCGACATCCTCAGGTTGGCCGAGGCGCTGAATGCCTTCCGTGGCGATCTGGGCCGCGCGCTCCTCGGCCGGGGAGCGTCCGCTGACCTCGGCGCGTTGCTTGAACAATTGCTCCACCCGCTCCGTTTCCGTCAGGCCCGGCAGGATCGCGTTGACGTTGACCCCGTCACGCTTGCCGAGGCCGGCGAGGCCCTTCGTGAAATTGTGCATGGCCGCGTTGACCGATCCACCGATCAGAAACGCCGGGTCGGGCGTGCGTGCGGCGCCACCGATGATGTTCACCACGTGTCCACGGCTGGCTTTCAACAGCGGCCAGAACAGGCGGCAGAGATTGACGCAGCCAAAGAACTTGAGCGCAAAGCCGTCCTGCCAGACGGCCGGCGAAAGTTCGAGAAACGCGCCGGCGCGGGTGGCGCCGGCCACGTTGACGAGCGCGTCGCACCGGCCATGCCGCCCCGCCACGGCATCGAACACGCGTTGGCAGTCCTCTTCGCGGCGCAGGTCCGCCGCGCAGACATCGGGGCGCGGCGCTCCCGTGGCCGCGATGGCTTCGGCGGCGATGGCGAGATTGGCCGGCGAGGAGGCGACCAGGACCGTCTGTGCGCCTTCAGCCGCAAACGCGGCGGCGATCCCGCGACCAATGCCGCGGCTTCCGCCGGTGACGACGACAACTTTGTTCGAGAACTCGGGAGAGACGTTGGACATGGGGCTCGCCGCAATCTGGATGGATGTCGCCGGGTTGTCCATGGCCTGACGGCCTTCCCGACCCTTACTGGTCGTACGGCGACGGCGAACGCCACTGTGGGATGGACCTGCCCATCCGAAAGGACGAGCTACCCTCAGTTGCCGTTGATGTCGGTGGAGCACGGGACAAGGTCCGAATCGAAGAGCAGATTGCGGTTAGGCGTGGTTCAGGCCGGCGGAGCCTTGTCGGCGCCGGATCCTTGCTGCAGCCTGTGGGCTCCTCATTCCCCATGACGCTCGAACAAGTGATGGCCGAACTCGCGGCGAAGGGCAGTGAATCCACCAAGCGGATCCTGTTGAAGCATGGCGCGAAGGAACCGTTCTTTGGCGTCAAGGTCGCGGACCTCAAGGTCACCGCCAAGAAAATCAAAGGTGATCAGGCCCTTGCGATCCAACTCTACGCGACGGGCAATGGCGATGCCCAGTACCTTGCGGGCATGGTGGTTGACGGGCGGAAAATGACGGTGGCCCAGCTCAAATCCTGGGCCAGCACGGCCTCATGGAACATGATCGCAAGCACGATCGTGCCGTGGGTGACCTCCGAGCATCCCGAAGGCGCCGACCTTGCGCTCGCGTGGATCGATTCGCCCAAGGAACGGGTCGCCGTCGCCGGCTGGAAATCGCTCGGCGCGATGGCGGCGGTCGTGCCCGACGACCAGCTGCCGATGAAGGCGTATTCCGCGCTGCTCGACCGGACGGTGAAGACGATGCCCTCCGCCTCCGATGACGTGCGTTACGCGATGAACGCCTTCCTCATCGCGGTTGGCACCTACCTCGCGCCGCTTGGCGACAAGGCCATCGCGACGGCGCGCAAGCTCGGCCGGGTCGAAATCGACATGGGCGATACCGCCTGCAAGGTGCCCGAAGCCGAAGACTACATCCTTAAGGCCCGTCGGGGCGCGCCGGTCGCTCCGAAGCGCAAGACCGTGCGTTGCTAGCAGCGGTTGAGATTGAGGTGTAGCCGGGGTCGCTGACCCCGGGGATCGAATTCCCATTTCTCAAATACTCCGGACCGGGGTCAGCGACCACAGGCATCCCATAGAGGGAGTGAAGGAGTGGCTCGGCCGAACGGTTCAAA
>CAYWRG010000078.1:0-18061 GCA_964460715.1 uncultured Opitutus sp.
CGGCGATTGAATGTCGAGGGTGGTCGCGCTCATATCCGTGTCAGGTCTTGATGTTAAGAAGATGGTGACATTTCGAACACATTATGCCGTAAAGCCTCGTTGAATGCCGAGCTGGTCGAACCCCGCATTGGCAGCACATAGCGCCAGTAGGAATTGGCGGCGGGCTGCGAAACAAACATGGAACTACTATAGTTAACAGACGAATTAGATATGTCATGACACGCCTCATCGTTATCAGTTGTGGTTGGTCATGGTCAGACGACACGCACGTGCTTGGTTGATCGGTGATCAGAATACACCGCGTGAGTAAGTCGGCTGCTCGAGTGCCCGAGTGCTTTTTGCGCTTCGTCGAGGCCGTGCGCCTGGCCCATAGCGTCGCCGTAGATTTTCCGCAGGAGATGGAACGGGCAGCGCGCGACGTCGACCGTCAGGCCACGCTCGCGGAGCCAGGCGACGAGGTCGCCGACAATCTCGTCGCGGGTCTGCTCGCCGGCTGCTGCTGCGAGATCGGGATTGGCCTTCAGCGCGGCGGTCCGGGCCGCCGGAGTCTCGAACGTGCCGGGGAGGATGTAGTCGGTCGCGTCGATCCGGGCGGCTTTCATTTCTAGCCAGAGTTCGGGTGAGATCGTGACGGTGGAGTTATTGCCCTTGGCGCGGCCGATGCGCATCTGGGCAGCGCCCTCGACTGTCTCGACAACCCAGCCCCAGCGGGCATTCCGCGCGGAACTGCGCCGCAGTCCGCAATTCACCGCGAGTTGGAACGCAAACCACTTAGCCGGGCTTTCGGCTTTTAGCGCGGGCAGATCGGCTGAGATCCGCTGCCAGACTTCCGCCGGCGGAGGGACGAATGCGGAAATGGTCGTGCCGCCGTCGACCCTGTACTGCATAAACGGCCCGACGTCGGGCAGGACGAGCTGGCGGTACGGCGCGCAGTCGATGACGCGACGAGCGAAGAGTTGGCGTGCCTGCTGGAGCACGCTTTTGGCGCTGTTCAGCGCAGACTGGAGGCGTTGCTCGAGGGTTTCCTCAGTCCAGGGCTTGCCCGCGGCAGCGCTGGCGGCCGCCGTGGCCTTGACTGCGGAAATCTTGGCGGCCTCGAAGTCCTGCGCGAGTTGGCGGCTCACGATCGAGGTCCGCGCGCCGTCGACGTCGAAGTGGTCGCCGTGTACGGTTTTGAGCACGTGGCGGAAGCGGCCAAGCGCGGTGGTGACGGTGTCGTGCTTGATGCGTCGGCCGGCGCACGCCTTGTCATAGGCGTCGAAGAGTTCGCGGCAGGTGCTGTACTCGCTGCGGGAGCGCGTCAGCTTCAGAATGGCAAAGGTGTCCTGCGCGAGCTGCACCTTGTAGGCGCGGAGGGCGTCTTTGACGAAGGGTGCATTCTCGCCGGCCTCATCGGCCTGGATGTGCAGCGACCGCATGAAAGGGCGGCCATTCATCTCGATGCGGGCATGGCACCATCTGCCTTTGCCGCGGATCTCGAGGTTGGGAATCGTGGACCAATCGAAGGAACGTTTCTGTTTCATAAGGGTGGCTTTTCATTGCTACGGGATTTGTGAAAAACCAGCCCCGGGACTTGCTACGGCCAAAACGCGAACAACAGCGAACATACAAGGTGCGCTAAATGCCGGCGATTGGCGTCAAAACGGGCCGAAATCGGCACCGTGGTGCGCACGCGTAAGAGGGTGGTGTTCCCTCGAATCTCCCTCGTAAACGAGGCGTTTTGCGTGCGTGAGTAAGACATGGCTGCCCGGGCTGGGATCGAACCAGCGACCAAGTGATTAACAGTCAACCAAAGTGCAAGACTAAAATGGTGGTTGCTACGGCTCTTGCTGTGTCTTACGACCAAAACCAGTACCCTTCATAGGGTCCACTCTCGGCCTCGCGGAGCAAGGACGCAGAAGAGAAAGCCAGCGGCGAACACGTAGAAGAGCAGGCAGTATGAGGAGATCCAACTTGACGTGATCCCAAGATAAACGGCCCAAACCAATGGCGAAATTGGGCCGCCGATAATAGTGCCGAGGCCGCAAAATACGTTGACGACAAATCCTTGAATGATGGCCCAAATATACAATGCAGCCCCAATGGTCTGGGTGATTCTCAGCGATGCTGTATACCAAAGAGGGCGGGTGAAATAGTCAGACGCGACTTTCATCGATGTGGCTGGATCGTGATCTCTCTCAGTTAGGCAAACGCCAGGCCGAGGCTCTTTCATGATCTGGACCAAGGTCAGTCACCGCAGACTTTGCCGGCGTTTTTTCGAATAGCGCCAGTTGATGCGACTCGATCACTTTGCGGCGAGTTCGCCGCGAAACTTTTTCGGCCCACCTTGCTGGTGGCGCGCGCAAGTGAAGTGATGAGCGTACGCAGGTCGGCATCGCTGGTTGCTGTGATCTCGAGCTGGGTCAGAGCATCGTGGAGTGGGTCGGCTCTGTGTCGCGGCTTCTCCTCCTGTATTGAGCCAAACGATACGACAAGGCTTTCGCGATAATCTTCTGGAGTCTGGTCAAAGAGATACTCGCGCAGGCAGTGCAGGCGATCGCTTTCGTTGTTCAGAACAAGCAAAAGACTTTCAACGTGCTCGCTGCTGGCCTGGATCTCGTCCGCTATAATGCGAGTTACAGTTGAAGGGTGAATGCCGGCAACCTCAGCAGCATTTGCCTTTGAAATGCCTTCCGCTCGTAAGGCTGCGTCGAGTGCTCTGCTGAATCGGCTCACCGATTGCGAAAAGCGCAATTCAGCCCGGTAAGCAAGAAACTTTGTTGACATTGCAAAAGAAGCAAGATTGCAGAAAGCGCAATGCTTTCTCCGTCTCAACGTCGGTTCGCCGAGATGATGCTGGCTCTTGCCAGGAGCGTCCGCCGCGGTCGCGACGTTGAATTGGCCCGTGCTGCTGCCGATTGGGAGCTGGCAATTCAGAGCAGACTGAACGAAGGCGAAAACGTAATTCCCATGGCCGCGAGCTTTGCGGCGCGCGATGCGGATCCGCAGCAAACTGGCGGGAACGGAGGTGGCCGGTGAGCCGCAAGCGTTACGACCTGCAGAATGAGGGCCCGGCGCTCGAGCCGACCTATTCGACCGCGGCCGTGATGCAGCACCTGGGCATTGGCCGGACCAAGTTGCACGAACTGATCGAGCTCGGGCGCATTTTTTCCGGGGTGCACCCGCTGCGCGGTGGTCTGTTCCCGACGTTTCTCGCGACGACCCGCAGTCGCCGGATCCCGGTCGGGGCGCTTGACCGGCACAAGGCGCACCTGGCGCGCCTCGAGTCGGATGCGATGTTTCGCGCGGAGATGAGGGCCAAGGCCCGTGGACTCCAAGAGCCGACTCGTTGGGCAAAGGAGGAGGCCGCCTGATGAGGCCGGACTTCTATTCCGAGCACACGGTGCGTGGGCGCCGCGATTATCGCTGCCAGTTCTGCCGGCAGGAGATCGGCAAGGGCGTGGCGCACGTCAGTGTTTCCAGTTCCAGCTCAGGCCTGCTACGCGCGCACCGAGCGCACGTCCAGTGCCACGAGAACGCGACCGGGCATCCAGCTCCCGCGTTTGTCGGTCTCACCTCAGCGCCGGCCATCGCCGCCGGCCGCTGATTCATCCCGTGAGAATCACACGCAGCGACCTCTGCGGCCAGTGGGGAAAGACCCCATTGCAACCGGCATTCCGCGCGGAATCCGATTTTTTTACGCCATGAGTGATGACGACCTGATTGAGTTTCCGGGTCAGCCTCTTCTGCCTGGGATTGAAGACGCATCGTCGCTGGGTTCAGAGCTGCTCGAGTCCGAAGAGTCGCAGCGTGCGCGCTACTCGGGGAAGATCGTCGAGAAGAACGTGGAGCGAGTGCAGGCAATCCTTGCCGCACGCGCGATGGGATTCCCCATTCGCCAGATCTGCGCCGGCTACGGGGTTGGCGCGCACACGATCGCCGAGATCGAGCGGCGGCACTCGGTGAAGCTGGCAACGCTAAAAGATAGACTCGCCCGGAAGTTCGGAGTGTTCGTCGAGCTGGGGATCGATCGAGCGATCACCGAGGTCGGTCGGATGGATATCGACAAGCTGATGGTCTCGCTCGGCATTGCGGCGGACAAGCTCCAGGTGCTGACCGGCGAGGCGTCGATCATCTTCGGCACGACATCGACCGAGGGAGGAAGGTACAGCCTCGACGGTCTGCGCGCTCGGCTGCAGTCGCGGCCGCTCATCGACGTCACGCCGACCGGTTCGGTCCAAGAGAAACAGGAGGCAACGCGCGAGGCCGCGACCGTCGCGACGCATTCGGAGGGCTCCACGTGATAACCAATCACAGTCTCACCATGCGTAACGTGCGCAGCATCAACGCTTGCGTGAGAGTGCTACGGCTCTTGTTGCAGGACGTGACCCGCGATCGGGCGGTCCGGCGAGGAGTCGACCAGGGGGCGGGGGGGGTCTCGGCCGAAGGCCGCCGGCCTGTTCCATTGTCCGGTTCTGTCGGAGGAGAATTTCTCGCAAGGGGTCCTCTGCCAAAAAATTCGCGCGTTTCGCGCCGGGCGTGCAGCGCGCGCGCCGCGGCCCTGGGAGGTGCCCTGTGACGTTCGCCGAGACACTCGTCGCCCGGGTCACCGGGCTGCCGAAGAAGCGCCTGGCGCAGGCCCGGCGTGCCGGCCCTGACATCGTGAAGGGGAGGGACTGGGATCTCGAAAACTCCTGCGTCGTTTACTCGGCCGACGGGTTGAAAAAAATTTGCGAGGCCTGCGGAGTCGACGCGGCCGCGCTGCATTGGCCGGCGCCAAGCCCGTCCGACGTGGAGCCGGCTGATGCCGATATCGAGGAAACGGACCCCTCAGCGTCAACAGGACAGCCTCCAGCGATCGACGCAGAGCGTTCTGTCCCGGCGGTCGAGGAGGCGAGCGGGAGTGAGGAGGGGGCAGATGCCCCGGCACTCGAGAACCATCTCGCGGCAGCGACCGTCGCCGCTGGCGTTGAGCAGCTGCAGACGGAGGCGCCCCTTTTCGAGATCACGGTGACGCGCCTGGCTCCGAACCCCCGAGTGGTTTTCGGTCGGATCGAAGGCCGCACCGTCACGGTCGGCGTTCGCGACAACAAGAATTTCATCCCCGGGATGAAGCTCAAGGCGCACCGGGCCGACGGCGACCTGTACCGGATGTTCGGCAACTGCCCGCGGTGGCCGGGGCGCTGGTGATGACGACCATGGCCGCGACTCGCACCGCACCGATCTTCGTGACGCCGGATGGCGTTGCCGAAGCGTGGCTGCTCCCGCGGCTGGGCCTCACGGTTTCGTCGGTGTATCCGTTGCACGGCGACGAAATCGGATCACCGCGCCACTACATCTACTGCCGGCACGGCCGCCACGGCCAGGCGCCGGGCTACTACTACACCGCCGAAGGCGTCCGCGCCTTGGCCGACCATTTCGGACTGCAGGTGGAAATCCTCACCGGCGCCGAAGCGCCCACCCCGGCAGTCAAACCGCCGCCGCTCATGTGGTGGCAAAAGGAATGAATGCACACCACGACCACGATTCCGCGCGAAACTTCCGTGCCGGCGCTCCCGCTGCCCGCGGCCGTCGAGGATCTCCCGAACGGCGGCGCCAGGGTGACGATCGGCCGAATTGTGAGCACCTACGCCAACGCCGCGCTTGCCCGGGACTGGATCTCGGCGATGGCGCACCAGGGCAAGGTGCGGGTCGTTCCACCGGAGGCCCTGCCATGCTGACCTTTCGCGAGGAGATCGAGCTGACCGCGGTGCACGAACAACACCTGGCGTGCGCGATCGGGTGGATCGTGTCCGCTTGCTTCGTCATCCTGTGGCTGTCGGTCGCGACGCTGGGTGATCGGCCCTGGTTCTTCCAACTGGCTGCGGTCTCCGCGCTCATCGGCCTGGCGTTCTTCCGCCTGAGCCGGCGACTGCTGCGGCGGATCCGTCACCTCGAGCAGTTCAAGTAATGGCTTTTTCGATACCTCCTTCCGAAGCGGCCAAACTCAGCGCGGTGCAGCCTCGCATTGGGATTGGCATGGCAGCGGCCGCGGCGGCAGCCGCTGATTGGACGGTCGACGACACCGAGCGCTGGCTGACCGACTATCCGCTGCCGGCGTCGTTTATGTGGAACGGCACCCGCGCGTATCCACGTTACACGGCCAAGAAGGGCTACGGCTTCTGGCTGCGCACGGCCGGCCCGTACCATCCACCGCTGCGCGGCCTCTTCATGCTGTGCCATCGGGTGCTCGCGGGACTGCGCCCTGGCGTCGATCCGATGCCGTCTGGCGAGCAACTCGCGGCGATGCTGATCGCAAATCCACGCACGGACAAGGAGCTGCCGTGGAGCGATGAGGACAAGCGCTCGATCGCACCAGGCACGCTCAATCCGGCTGAAAACGTCCCATCCCACGGCGAACCCACCGGAAACCCAACGGTATCCCAAGCCGATCCCGACGAGCCCTCCTACTGAACCCACGCCTTTTCGCACCGTGATAATCGAAACCGACTTTCCCGATCACTGGAAAACCCAGTTGCTGATCAAGCTCACCGGATCCGACGCGGCACCGATGCTCATGATCCGCTTTTGGGCCTTTTGCCAGCAACGGCGCGCATGGCGCTTTCCGAACCTCAGCAGCGAGGCGTTGGCCGCGATTTGCCGCTGGTCCGGAGACGCTGCGAAGCTGCGCACCTGCCTGCTTGAGGCGGGATTTCTTGTTGAGGAACAGGGGGATGACGGAAAGTCATACCTCGTCGCGCATGACTTTGATCGGGTGCATTCGACGTACGTTGCGAACTGGAAAAACGGCGCTCTTGGCGGACGGCCGAAAACCCAATCAAAACCCGACGAGAACCCAAACGGGTCATTGGGCAAACCCTCTGGAGAGGAGAGGAGAGGAAGGTTAGGAGAGGATGGTTTGGAGAGGAATACCCCCTTACCCCCGCCAGCGGGGGGATCTCGCAAGAGAGTGGCAAGATCAGCCAAGGCAGCAACCCCTTCGACCCTGCCAGTCAACGAACCAGATCCGAAGCGAACGCGGATGCTCGCTCTCAACGCGATCTTTCGCCGGCCGCCGACGGATGCCTGGTCGGCCACCGAACAGGCGGCGCTTGCCGACTCGCGGCTCCTCGACATGCACGACAGCGATTTCGCCGAGGCCTGTGAAACCGTGCGCGCGTTCTACCACGCGAACATTCCGCGCGAAATGCAGAAGAAGTACTGGCACCGCACCACGCTCGACAAGCTGCTCGAGAATTGGGGTGGCGAACTGGACAAGGCTCGCACTTGGGCCCGGGAAAAAGACGACGGCGTCCGCAAGGTCTCATGAGCGCCGACGAATCCACTCCAGCCCTACAGTCCCAGCCCCGGCGGTACCGCGGCGATCGGAACCTGCGCGTGGTTGAGCCGGAAGAGTCGCGGCCGCTCCCGGCTTCGGTCGAAGCCGAGCAGAAGTTCATCGCCTCTTGTTTTGCCGATCCGTCGGGCCCGCTGATCGCCCGGGCGGCCGGCGTTCCGCTTTTGGCCCGGCATTTCTTCGATCCGAAGTGCGGGGTGGTCTGGGGAAAAATTTTGCTCGCCAACCAGCGCGGATTGCCAGCGACGGTTGATCTCGTGGCAGAGGAATTGAATCTCGCCAACGAACTGGATCGGATTGGCGGATACCCGTTTCTCGCGGAAGTTTCGCGGATGCTCGCCACGACGGCCGAGGGCGTGCGGTACCTCGAGCTCGTGCTCGACTACGCGATGGTGCGGCAGGGGCTCCGTGATACGGCGACAGCCAGCGAGGCGTTCTACGCCTGGAAGGGCGAGCAGCTCGAGGGCATGTTTGGAAACTTCGCCACCACGTTTCAGCGTCTGGCTGATTCGGCGATGCGGCGAAAGCGGCCCAGTCAGCGCCAGGTCGCGAGCGAAGCGCGGGCGTACGCGCAAGCTGCAATGGCGGGTACGCTGGACAAGTCGCGCGCGATGCCCTTCGGCGGCCTCCCGCACACGACGACCGTCTTTCTGCCGCTCGATGTGAAGGAGGAGGACTGGTTGATTCTCATCGGCGCGCTCCGCAATGGCGGCAAATCCACGATCGCGCGGCAGCACGTCGGACATAGCCTGGTCGCCGGCCGGGTGTGGGTGGTGTTCCTCCTCGAGACGAGTCGCCGCCGCTGGCTCAATGCTCTCGCCGCCATGTTTGCCGGCGTGAATCTGCGCGAGCTCGAGGAAACGCGCGCCCTGTTCCCCGAGAAGGCCCGGTGTTTCGACGATTGGATGGCATGGATCGAATCGATCATGGAGCAGCAGCTTTGGATCTTCGACGACCTGTTCTATCTCGAGGACATCGAGCGCCAGATCCGCGATATCAACCGTCGGGTGCGCGAGCGGCAGCTCGACGCCGCGATCGCGGCCGGCCGTTCGGCCGAAGAGGCGGAGAAACTCGCCTACGGTCTCGACGGCGTGCTCGGGGATCACCTTCACCTGGTGCAGACCCGGAAGGACTTTCGTGGCAACCGCGAAGCCCAGGTCAGCTTTGTCGGTCGCACGCTCAAGATCCTGGCGAAGACGCTCGATTTCTACAACCTCTGGTGCGCGCAGCTGAATCGCGGCCCGAGCAACGACGAACGCCGGCCGCGCATGAGTGATCTCCGAGACTCGGGAACACTCGAGCAGGACGCCGATGCGATCATGCTCCTGCACAAGCCGTCGGAAAACAAGGCCGGGCTCAAGCAGACGGGTGACCAGGTGGTGCACGAGGTCGAGTTGATCATGGCGAAACGGCGCAACGGTCCGGCCGGAGTCGCCGTCGATCTTCTCCAGAATCTGAAGATCGGATCGTACGAAGAGACGCAAAAAACCGCCGGGGCGCGGCCGGGCATGCCCAAACCCAAGGGTGGCTACAAGCGGGAGGGTGGCGCATGAGCGGGATCAAACCACTTCCGCTGACCGAGTTTTACCGCTCGCTGCATGCGCGCGGGGAGACGACCGAAGGACTCGCCGCAAAGCTGAACGTCAGCGGTGCCGTCGTGCGCAAGCTGATCGGCCTGCTCAAGCCGCGGCGCGGGTGTACCTGGCGTGGCCTCCAGGCGCTGCTCACGGAGCGCGAAAGGCAACTCCTCGCCACCGTCGAACAATGCTCCGCGTGGAACATTCGGCAGCGCGCAAAACGCCCCGTTTGGACGGCGGAAAAGGTAGCCGATCTGGCCGAGACGTACACTGGCCGGTTCGAAACCGAGCGCGACCGGCTGCGCCGGGCGGAGCGTGACGCCGACTTCAGCCTTAAGAGCACCGTATTTTCCTCATGAAACAAACCACCGACATAGCCGGAGCGACGGAAGTCGTCCCGATTCAGCTCCTCCCGATTGAGGCCATCGTCCCCGATCCGAATAACCGCAAGGACCACAACGAGGCCGCGCTCGCCGAGCTGGCCAGCAGCATCGCCGCTGACGGCTTGCTGCAGCCGATCGTCGTCCGGCCGATCGCGGCGGACCAATTCCAGATCGTCGCCGGCGAGCGTCGCTGGCTCGCGTTTCAGTCGCTCGGTCGCAGCGAAATTCCCGCCCGGGTGATGGGCGAGCTGGCCGCCGATGACGCCCAACTCGCCGCAACCCGGCGCCGGCTCGCCGAGAATTTCCATCGCGTGGATCTGTCGCCGATCGAGAAGGCGCGCGACCTCGAGCAGCTTTTCAAGGACGGGATGACGAACGCGGACGTGGTCGAGTTTGTGGGCGCAAAGGACCCGTCGACCATCTCGAACATGATGCGGCTGCTCAAGCTGCCCAAGAAGGTGCAGGACTGGCTGCAGGCCGGCTCGCTAACCGCTGCGCACGGCAAAGCGCTGCTCCGTTTCGAGAACTGGCCGAAGCTCGTCGAGGCGATCGCTGAACGTGCGATCGACCAGGGCGCGTCGTCAAAGGCGCTCGAGAAGGGCCTCCCGTTTGTCGACGACCTGGTCGAGGACGGCCATGTGTTCGATTTTGAGTGGAAGGTGCGAAACTTGAATACCCTTCCGGCGAAGTGGCGGCTGGATCCGGATTTTGTCGAGGCGGAGAATCAATACGAGGAGCGCGCGGTGTACTGCCTCGACGTCAAAAAAGGCCGGCTCGTGTGCGAGGAAGTCGAGGCTGCCATCGCGGCGGAGCGTGAGAAGAGTTCTTCGTCCAGAAAATCGGGGGAGTCGGTCGGCCTCAGCGCCACCGAGCTCGCCGCGCGCAAGCGCAAGATGGAGCAGAACAAGGCGGCGCGCGCTGCGATCACGGCGACAAGTGCGGCGGCTTTGGCCCGGCTCAAGAAGGGCGGCACTCCAACGGAGATCGTACATGTCGTCATCGAGGCCGCGCTGGCGGATTTCCGGCACAGCAAGCACTTGGCGGAGGCGGCAAAGCTACTCGACCTCAAGCTGCCGAAGGAGCGGGCCAAGGGTGGAGCGTGGCGCGATCTTTCGATGTCCGATGGCATCCGGATCGCGGCCCTTGCAGTGATGATCCGCGAACGGGACGACGCGCTCCGATTTGCGGGCGACGTTCCTCAGTCGATCACACTTGTTGCGGGCGGTGTCGTTAAATCTGCCCCGATCGCTCCGCCGGCCGCGGCCGTGAAGTTGCCGGCGAAGGTCAAGGCGGCACCCGCCGCCGTAAAGCGCCCGGCGAAGAAACGGGCAAAGCGCGCCGTGATTACCGATGCGACTCGGGCGCAGGTGAAGCGTGCGGTGGAGTCGGGCCGCACGGGTTCAGAGATTGCCAAGCAACTCGGCATTTCCCTGCCGTCGGTGCAAAACATCAAGAAGGCGCTCGGCCTGGTCAGGAGGGCAAAGTGAGTCGGAAAATCGATCTGACGGATCCAGCCGTGATCGCCCGGCTCTTGCCGGCACTGCGGCAGATGGTGCGGTTTCCGACTCGGTCCACGAAAGTCGTCTCGTTCGAGACGGGCGTGGAACTATCCGAGCTCGAGGCGTGGGTGAAGGTGCACGGGCGGCCCACGGTCAAGGCGCTCGAGGGCCTCGAGCGGGGTCAGGATCGGCAGGCCAACAAGCGGGAGCGCGACGCGGACGTGCGTCGCTCGCTGCCGACGGCGCCGCGGTCTGTCACCCCGCCTCCGGTTTCCGCGCGGAATCTGAGCCCGGCGCCGATCGAGGCGCCGGCGCCGGCCGCGGTGCGTGCGGTGCCGCCGGCGCCTGTTCCGGTGGCTGCCGGTGCGCCGGGTTCCGACCTTGCGCCTTGGCTGGAGTCCCAAAGCGCGCGGGTCACTGGGACCGTGACGTGCTTCCAGGTCGAGGTGACGCCGGCGATAGCGGCGGCGTGGCTCAAGTTCAACACCGGCAATCGCAATCCTTCGAAGCAGAAGATTCGGCGCTTCGCGGCGCTGATGGAGTCGGGCCGCTGGATGCTCAACGGCGAGACGGTGAAGTTCTCGTGCGCGGGGCGGCTCATCGATGGCCAAAGCCGGCTGATGGCGATCGAGCTCGCGCAGCAGCCCGTCGTCCTCGAGGTGCGTGCGGGTTTGCCGGATACGGCGCAGCAGAGCATGGACAGCGGTGAAATCCGCAAGGGTGCCCACATGTTGGAAATGCTCGGCGAGGCAAACCCCGGCGTGGTCGCGGCCGCGCTCAAACTCCTCTGGATCTGGCTTCGGGGCTGGCTCTCAGGTTTCCCGTTCGGCGTAAGTCGCGTGATGGAGAACGGCGAAGTTGCACCGCTCCTCGCAGCTCATGCGGGACTCAAGATCTCCGCCGGGTGGGCGATGAGCACCGGTGCGAAGGTCGAGTTGCTGCTGCCGCGTTCGGAGGCCGTGTTCTTCCACTATCTCCTCGGCACGGTCGATGCCGCGCAGCGGGATCAGTTCTTCGAGATGCTCGTCGATGGGCTGGGGCTCACCAAGACCAGCGCGATCTACCATCTGCGCGAGCAACTGCTGGAGCGGCGTGGCGGAGAGGATAGCCAGGCGCGCAAGGTGTTGCGCCGCGGTCTCGTGATTCGGGGGTGGAATGCCTGGCGTTCCGGCCTCCCGTGCGAACGGCTGCAGTTTGGCGCTGGCGACCCGTTTCCGGATGTCGCTGGCCTAGTCACGCCAGCGACGGTGCGGCCGGTGCATCGCGTGCCGGAGAAAGGAGTCGCCGCATGATCACGCCAAACGCTGATGCGATGGCTGGCGTCACCCCAACGGCCGCTCCGGAAATCGTGAAGCCAGTAGCGGGGACCTGGGCGCGCTTGCGTTCCGGATCGCCGTGGCTCGCGGCCTTTCCTGGTGCGTGGGTACCGGTGCTTGCCATGCTGCCGCGGGCGGTGGAAGGCACGCGGACAGGCATGGCGTGGGATGTCGATCTGCCGCGGTGCACGGTGCAACAGCGGCACGATCTCGCGCAGGTCTTGGCGCGCGCTGGCAAGGGCGATGCGGCGAAGATCCTTGCGGGTCTCGAGGTGAACAGCGCAGTTGCGGTCGGCGCGTGGCACTTGGCATTTGTCGAAGACTTCTCCGGCAAAAAGCGGTGCACGTGGATGGAATTCGCGTCGGCGAAGAAAGGCGCGTCATGACCGCCAAGGAACTCGAGCAGCTCGCCGCCTGGCACGAGGAGAGCGGCGTCAACGCGCTCAAGCTTTCCAATGCCATGCTGGGAAAAGCCGCGGAGAACTTCCGGCGCAAGGCCGCGATGCACCTCGATTGGGCTGAGGGCCTTCGGGCCATGGTCAAGGAGCGAAACGAATCGAGCGCGACGATCCCGCGGCGCTGATCACGTGAACCTCGAGCTACCCAGTCACCCGTTGCTTGCCCCCGGCGAAGACGTACCGGCCGATCTGTGGCCGCTGCTGGGCGTGAGTGTGCATCCGGTGGCGCCGCTGCCGGATGCGGCCTGGCTGCGATCGCACGCGTTGGCCGAGCTCGTCGACTTCCTCAACGACCGGGAGGAGGGCATCCGCCGGATGCGGGACGATCCGCTCAACTTCGGCTGGGAGCCGGACACCTGGAAGATCCTCGATGCCCTCTGCGGTTTTCCGTGGGCGGATCCGTCGATTGATCTGATCAGCGCTGAGACGGATCCCGTGAAGAAGGAAGCCCTGCGCGACAAAAAGGCATGGTGCCTCAAAGTCCGCCGGGCGCTCCTGAAGCAGGACCAGCCGATCCGCGTGCTCCTGCTCAACGGTGGCAACCGCGGCTCCAAGACGGAATGGGCGGCCTCGCGGGTGATCCGCCTGTTGCTTGGGAAATCCGGTGCGCGCGCGTGGTGCTTCCACCAGGACGCCGATATGTCCGTCGAATACCAGCAGGTCGCGCTGTACCGATATCTGCCGGCTGAACTCAAGACGGAGAAGGGTATCCGTCGCAACCCTACGTACATCGCGTACAAGCCGCAAACCGGGTTTTCCGAGCAGCGGTTCACGCTGCCCAACAGCGCCAACTGCTCGCTTCGAAACTATCAGCAAAGTTTCGAGAAGATCCAGGGCGGCGAGCTCGACGTCGTCTGGTGCGATGAGCTGGTGCCGGCCACCTGGGTGAAGGAACTCAAGGCGCGCGTGGCCACCCGAGGCGGCTGGCTGATCCTCACGTTTACACCGATCAGCGGATACACGCCGACGGTGAAGATGTTTCTCGATCGCGCGCAGACGACCGTCGAGAGCGTCGCGTTTGTGATTCCGGAGGATGGCGGCGCACCGGATCTCGAACTGGCAATTCAGGGCGAGGATCCTCTGCGGTGGATCGAAGAGGGCGCAGCGGACGGCCGGCCGTGGCCAGGCGCGCAGCCGCCGGTTCCGGCCGGCCGGCGCTTTGCCAAGGTGCCACGCGTGATGCGGCTCGTCTCGGACCCATCGCACGGCGTCTTTTTCTTTCACTCGTTCGATAATCCCTTCGGGAATCCGCGCAGCCTTTACGATCTCTACAAGAGCGACACGGCCAACGGTCAGAAGATGCGATTCTACGGCGTCGCGACGAAAGCAATGACGGGGCAGTTCCCGAAATTCAACCCACTCGTGCACGTCATCAAGAGCGACCAGGTTCCCAAGCGCGGAACGCGGCTCATGATCGTCGACCCGTGCAGCGGCCGCAACTGGGCGATGGGCTGGGCGCTGGTCGATCGCGCTCCCATCGGTAAGCGCTTTTTCATCTATCGCGAGTGGCCGTGCACCGGAAAGTACGTGCCAGGCGTGGGTGACATGGGCCCGTGGGCAGAGCCGGGCGACAAGCTCGACGGAGAGCGCGGGCCGGCGCAGCGGCCGCTGGGGTGGGGGATCGAGCGGTACCGGAACGAGGTCTTTCGCCTCGAAGGCCGCCCGGTCGACGACTTGCCGCCGCTCGAGCGTGCGCCGACCAAGTTTGACCAGTGGGACACCGAGGATCCGCAGCCTGCGCCGCGCCGCCGCCGGCATCGGCCGGAGGATGGCGAGGCGATCTCCGAGCGGCTGATGGATTGCCGCTACGGCAACACGCCGACCCAGACGCGCCAGGGCGAGACGACTCTGATCGAGGAATGCGGGAAACTGGATTTCAAGCCGGACTTCGATCCGGCGCCCGGCACGCAGTCGAACGACGAGCACGTGCACTGGGTGCAGATGATCAACAACCTGCTCGACTACGATGAGGAGCGCCCGGTGTCGTCGCTCAATTCGCCGCGGCTTTTCGTCAGCGAGGAGTGCACCAACACCATTTTCGCCCTGCAGAACTGGACCAATGCCGACGGCCTGCACGGTGCCTGCATGGATTTCGTCGCGCTCCTCAAATACCTCGTGCTGCACGACCCGGATGATTTCAGCGACCGGCGCGAGCGGGAGGACCAGGCGGACTGATTCCGCGCGGAACTTTGCCCATGATTAAACTCGGTCCTGAACCCGAAGGTTTCCTGCTCCGCCGCGCGGACATTCTGGCCTGGTTGCCGGGACTCACGAGGCGGCACTGGAAGAAACTGCGGCGCACCCTCCGGGAAATCCCCGTCCCCGGCTGCGAACGTCCGTTTTACGCCAAGGCCGAAGTGAAGGCCAAGCTCATCACCCCTTACACCGAAAAACCAACCCAAGAATGAAATCAGATTACAACGATACGTCGATGCTCCGCACCGCGGAAGGTGCGCCCGACATCAAGTGCATGATCGCCGAGCTCGACCGCTCGGTGCGCCAGGCGTCCTCGCAGATCCTGAAAATGGAGCGGGACGCGAACACCCGGAATGCCAAGTGGGTCGATCAATCCGACAGCGGCCGCAAGCCCAAGCTGGTCGGTGGCGTCGAGGCCGATCCGTGGCCCAACGCGAGCGACGTGCGGATCCGGCTCGCGGATCAGTTCGTCAACGATGACGTGAAGCTGTGCAAGGCCACGGCGCGCCGGGGCAAGATCCGCGTGAAGGGCATGCGATCCGGCAACTACGCCAACGCCGGCAAGGTGAAGCTGTACCTGGACTACGTCCGCGACGTGGAGCTGCGGCACGAGTGGCGCCGCCAGGGCACGCTTGCGGCCCAGTGGCGCTCGACGTTCGGGCACAGCATTTCACTGGTCGACTGGCTCCAGGAGACGGCGATCGCTCACGACGAGGTGACGGCCGAGCAGCTCCAAGCGATCGCGACCGATCCCGAGCTGGCGGCGGCGCCGCTCGCGCAGATCGGCCGCCTGCTCTTCGTGCCCGAGGAACGGAAGACAGTGGTGCGGCTGCTGCGCGCGATGTATCCCGATCTCGACCAGGGCGAGGCGTGGAAGCGGATCAACGAGCTGATGCAGACCGGCCGCACCACGCTGCCGCGGCGCTACACCCGGGTGAACCGGCCGCGGCGCAAGGCGCTCAAACCGTGGCGAGATATTTTCTATCCGCTCAACACGTCGGACCTGCAGGCCGCGCCTTGGGTGGCGTGGCGCGTCCTGCTCACGCCGGCGCAGGTGCAGGAGAAGGCGATCAGCGACGGCTGGTCGGAGGACTTCGTCGCGGCTCTTCTTCCCACGGTAGGCAAGACCCGGCTCGATGCGCAGACGGCCGCGCAGGACCGTCAGCGGTCCGAGGTGGTGCAGGACTCCGTCGAGGAAATGGAGGGGCTGATCGAGGTGTTCTACTTTTTCCACGTCGTGAGTAACGAAGCCGGCGTGCCCTGTCGGTACCGCACCGTGATGTCGCCGCACATCACGATCGCCGAGGGTGAGGAAATGCCCACCGGGCCCGACGAGCCGCTGAGCTACGAACACGGGCTGTATCCGCTCGTCGAGCACCGGCGGGAGGACAACGACGACCTGTTGGTCGACAATCGCAGCGTGCCCGAGCTCGTGCTGACGCATCAACAGGAGATCAAGTGGCAGCGTGACGGGCGGATCAATCAGATCGACCTGGCGCTGCAGCCGCCGATCGTGCGCCCCGAGCGCGACATCGGGCTCAAGCTCACCTTCCGGCCGCGGGGTGAGATCGGGCGGAGCAAGAATTCGCCCTACGAGTTTGGCGAGGTGCCGGCGTATCAGCCCGGCTCCGTGGAGCTCGAGCGCCAGGTGCGGGAGGATGCCGAGCGGTATTTCGCGCGGAATGCCGAGGAAAACGCGAAGAACCCCGGCCGCGTGAAGCTCTACACCGACGACGCCGTCGACGACTGGGCCGCGGAGGAGGAACGGTGCTGGAACATGGTGCTGCAGATGGCGCAGCAGTTTGTCGACACCGTCGAGTTTGAGCGCGTAGTGGGCCAGACGCGGACGCCGATCCGGATCTCGCGCGAGGAAATCCAGGGGCAGTTCGACATCACCGTGAAGTTCGATGCCGCGCCGCTGCTGGATCCGGAGGCAATCGAGAGCCGGCTCCGGCAGTTGAACGAGCTCGTCGCCATGGACCGGGGCGGCGTGATCAATCTGGCGGTCGTGGTGCGCGAGCTGTTCGCGCTTATGTTTCCGGACCTGTCCGACGAAGCGCTCGACGACATCGAAACCGCCGGGCTTCGGGAGATTGAAGAAACGGATACGGAGTGGGCCAAGATGCTGGCCGGCGTGCCGCCGATCCTGCGCGAGAAGGGCGTCAACTTCTCAATGCGGAAAATGCGGCTCGATCAGATTCTCGCGGATCCGATCAACCAGCAGCGCGCGGCCGCTGCGCCCGATACGCTCAAGTACGTCGAGGAGTATCGGCAGCACCTGACCTTCATGGTCGACCAGCAGCCCAACGGTGCGAACGCCCAGGCGGGCCGCGTCGGCGTGCGGCAGCAGGGGAACGTCCCGGTCGCGCCGGCGGCCTGAACCTGGAGAACCTTATCATGATTACCCTAATTATAGGACTTTCACTGTGGAGCGTACTGATGATCGCGGCGCTGTTTCTTGCGTTGCATAATCTGGCCAAGCTTCGGCACGCGCGGGACTTTGAACGTCTTCGCGCCGACAATGCCGCCAGCTTGCGAAATGATGCGATGGCCGAAGTGGCGAGATTAACGAAGACTTTGGCTACCGAGAGGGCTGAGTGGCTTGCCGGCAGCCGGAAGTGCGAAGCGGAGTACGACAAATTGGCAAAGGAGCTCGAGCAGGCGCGCGCGCCGGTGCAGAAGGTGGCTCTCGAGGGCATGGACGCCGACGAATTCCGAGCGGCCTTCGACGTCGATGGCGACAACGCGCTCTGGCAGGCGGTGCACCAGTTGCTCGACCAGGGAATCGTCGCTGGAGTCGACGACGTCGCGCCGGCACCCTCGGCGATCTTCACGAGCGAAGGGCGCACGCACGCGGCCGGAGAACTGAACGCGCTTCGGGAGTTTCAGAAGACACTCCTGCGGTGGCAGCGCGAGGCCCGTCGCGCGCGCACGACGACGACTGCGGCCGCCGAGCCGGAGTGACGCGATGAAGCTCCAGATCCCGCTCTACACACTCCCGACGCCGGAGCCAGAGGACGTCACGGCCTGGATTGCGAGCCGGCGTGCGATCATCGCGCGCGACGGCTATGCAATCCGGGCCGGAGTAGGCCCGCGCGGCTTCACGATCGAAGTGAAGTCGCTGACCCCGTCGGAACAGCTCGCGGCTGTCGACCCGCTTCGGACCAACGTCTGGTGCATCATGGGCCTGCCCGAAGGCGCTTCTGAGTTTCACCGCGCTGCGGATCGTGACGCGGTCCTGAATCGACTGATTTCCACCTCCAACGACCAAGATCAGCCGCGCCCGTCTGCGGGCGTTGGCTGAAGCGACTGGTTAG
>CAYWRG010000079.1:0-18044 GCA_964460715.1 uncultured Opitutus sp.
CACGCCGACCGTGCCCCATATCTCGTTGCCGTCGCCGGACTCGATCAGCACGCGCGTGCGGCTGTTCGCGCCCTGACGGCCCTCGAGAATGCGGACCTTGTAGTCGCGCAGCACCGTCTGGGCGAGTTGCGGATAAATCTTATCCAGCGCGAGGCGCAGGGCCTTGTCGAGCGCGCCGACCGGACCCGTGCATTCGGCCACCGTGTGCGACGACACGCCGTCGACCTTCACCTTGACCGTGGCCTCGGCGATGAGATCCGCGCCGCGGCGCTCGACGATCACGCGGTAGCCCTCGACCTCGAAGCGCTGGCGGCGCAGGCCAAGCGCCTTCGCAATGAGCAGCTTGAGCGACGCATCGGCCGCCTCAAATTCATAGCCGCGAAACTCGAGTTCCTTGAGCTCGTCGATCAGCGCCTTCATCGCGGGCGACTTCTCGTCGAGATCGTAGCCGAGTTCCTTCGCCTTCATCGCGATGCTGCTGCGACCGGCCATGTCGGAAACGAGCACCCGCGTGCGATTGCCGACGAGGCTCGGATCGATGTGCTCGTAGCTGCTCTTCACCTTCTGCGCCGCGTTGGCGTGCAGGCCGCCCTTGTGGGCGAACGCAGACGCACCGACGAACGGCGCCTTGGGATCGGGACGCAGGTTCGCGAGTTCGTCGAAGAAGAGCGAAAGGTCGCGCAGCTGACCGAGATTTGCCGCACAACGGGCTGTCCGGCCCATCTTCAAAAACAGATTCGGCAGCACAGTCGTGAGGTTCGCGTTGCCCACCCGCTCGCCATAACCATTGGCCGTGCCCTGAACGAGACAGGCACCCGCCTCGATGCCGGCCAGCGTCAAGGCGACGCCGAGTCCGCTGTCATTGTGGCAGTGAACGCCGACCTTGTCCCCGCCGAACTCCTTCGCGACCCGTCCGACGATGTCCTTGAAATCGCCGACCAGCGTGCCGCCATTGGTGTCGCACAGCGTGAGATTGCTCGCCCCGCCCTTGAGGGCAGCCGCAAGGGTGCGCAGCGCGTAATCGGGGTCCGCCTTGAAGCCGTCAAAGAAATGCTCCGCGTCGTACACCACCTCGCGCCCCTGGGCGACGAGGTAGCGGGCCGAGTCCTCGATCATCGCAAGATTCTCCTCCAGCGTGGTCCGGATGATCTCGGTCACGTGGAGGGTCCACGTCTTGCCGACGATCGTCATGACCGGCATGCCGCTGTCGATGAGGGTCTTGAGCTGAGCGTCCTCGGATGCCTTGGTGCCGGCACGGCGAGTCGAGCCGAAGGCCGCCAGCCGGGCGTGCTTGAACTTCAGCTTCTTTGCTTCCTGGAAAAACGTGATATCGCGGGGATTGGAGCCCGGGAACCCGCCCTCGATGTAGTCGACGCCAAATTGATCCAAGCGCTCGGCAATCAACAACTTATCCGTCACGGAAAAGCTAATGCCTTCGCCCTGGGTACCATCGCGCAGGGTGGTGTCGTAGATTTTGACGGCCGTGCTCATAGAATGAAACGATGAGCATGCCGGCCGGCCCCGGAGCTGGCAAGCGGGGTTTCGGGGCGCGATCAGGCCTTCACCGCATGCGCCTCGATGAAGGCGCGGATCGCCGCCGGCGTCGCGGGGACGCGGTGCTTCACGATCGGACGGGTCTTGAGCAGCTCGAGACTGGGATGCGTTGGCTCGATGCCGATCGCCGCCTTGATCGTCTCGGGAAACTTCGCGGGGCTAGCCGTCGACAGCACCACGCTCAGCCGGTCCTTGCTCAGCTCCTTGAAACCGCACGCGGTGTGAGGATCCGCAATGTAGCCGTACTTCTGATAGACGGTCTTGATGATGCCCGGGATTTCCGCGTCCGTGCAGCGCGAGGCCGAGAAGGTGTCGGCATCGAAATGCTCGAAGCGGTACGCCCCGGTCTCCTTGAACTGCTGCATGACGGCGCGAACCTTCGCCGGATCGCGGCCCACGCTGTAGTAGATGAAGCGCTCGAAGTTCGAGGCGACCTGGATGTCCATCGACGGTGCGAGGCTGGGAAGAACCTCGCCCACGCGGTACTCGCCGGTCGTGAACATCCGGTGAAGAATGTCGTTCTGGTTTGTCGCCACCTTGAAGCCGCGAATCGGCACGCCCATTTTTTGGAGCATCCAGCCGGCGAGCACGTTGCCGAAATTGCCGGTCGGCACCACGAATTCCACATCGTTGCGGCGGCCCTTCGGGAGGCGCAGCCACGCCGAGAGGTAGTACACGCACTGGGCCAGGACGCGGGCGAGATTGATCGAGTTGACCGCCGACAGGCGGTGGCGGGTGCGGAAGGCCTGGTCGGCGAAGATTTCCTTCAACGCGGCCTGGGCGTCATCGAAGCTGCCGTCGACCGCGAGCGCATAGACATTGTCCGCCCCCGTGCAGGTCATCTGTCGCTCCTGCAGAGGCGACACGCGGCCATCGGGATACGTGATGAAGATCGCGGTACCCGGCTTGCCCAGCAGGCCGTGGATCGCGGCCGCACCGGTGTCGCCTGACGTCGCCCCGAGGACATTGATCGACTGTCCGCGCACCTTGCACTGGTGCTCGTAGAGATTGCCCAGCAGCTGCAGGGCAAAATCCTTGAAGGCGAGCGTCGGACCATGGAAGAGCTCGAGGACGAACAGGTTCTCCCCCAACTGCTCGAGCGGCGCGATGTCCTTGTGCGCAAAGCCCGTGTAGGACTTGCGCACGATCGAGCGCAGCGTCGCCTCGTCAATGTCCGTGGCGAAGCGCTTGAAGAACTCCACGCACAAGTCGGCGTACGTCGGCGCGAAGGCAAACGTCGCGAGGTCGTGGGCCGAAAACTGTGGCAGCATTTCCGGCAGAAACAGCCCGCCATCCGGCGCGAGGCCAGTGGCCACGGCGTCGGAGAAGCTGAGCGCGGGGGTCTGGCCGCGGGTGGAGAGGAAATTCATGAAGGTGATAGGAAGAGGCCAGAAGCCAGAGGCCGGAGGCCGGATCAAACCAGAAGCCTAGGATCGCCTAGCGTCGAGGAGTAAGAACGGGGCAGGGTTTTGCATGATGCTACCAAGGATCTTCCCGATTTCCCGCATCAAGGAATGCAACTGATCGAACTGCTCCGCCGTGATGTAGCCGTGATCCTTCGCGCACAGCAGCCAGTGTTCAGTTTCGAGAAGTTCCGTGTCGGCGTCGGAAAGCTTGGAAACAAAGTGGGCCTCGTAACGTCGCTTGCCCCAAGCTTCGGCGATGTTCGCCCCAACGGATCGAGCCGCACGGCGCGCTTGATCCGTCAGGGCGTAGCGTTCGTCAGGAGGCCAAGTCTTTGAGGCCCGAAAGACACTCCGACCCAACTCGAATGCCTTTTGGTAAACGAGCAGGTCGGTGAAGTGTCGAATCGCAGCCATCGGAATCTGGCCTCTGGCTTCTGGTCTCTGGCCTCTGTTTCGCGGCTCAGAGCTGATCCAGCCCGAACGCCGCGTGGGCGACGCGGGCGGCCTCGTCGGCGCGGGCCTGGTCGATCACGACCGAGATCTTGATCTCGGAAGTCGTGATCAGCTCGATGTTGATGTTCTTGTCGGCCAGCGCCTGGAAGAGCGTGGCGGCGACACCGGAGTGGGTCTTCATGCCCACGCCGACGACCGACAGCTTGGCGATGTGCTCGTGGACCGCGACATGGCCGCCACCGACCGCGTCGAGCACGGGCTCGAGGGCCTTCTGCGCCTTGCCGGTGTCCACCTGGGGCACCGTGAAGGTCAGGTTGGCGATGCCGTTGCGGCCGACATTCTGCACGATCATGTCGACGATGATGTTCGCATCCGCGAGGGCGCGGAACACGCTCGCGGCCGAACCCGGCTTGTCGAGGATGTTGCTGACGATGATCTTGGCCTGGTCCTTGTCGACGGCGACGCCGCGCACAACGACCTTTTCCATGTAGGCTACTTCCTGCTTCACAATAGTTCCTGGGTTGTAATTGAAAGATGAGCGGACTTCGAACACGACGCCGTACTTCTCGGCGAACTCGACTGAGCGCGATTGCATGACCTTGGATCCCGACGAGGCCAGCTCCAGCATCTCATCGTAGGAAATCTCCGGCAGCTTGCGCGCATCGGGGACGACACGCGGATCGGCGGTGTAGACGCCGTCGACATCGGTGTAGATCTCGCACTTGTCGGCCTGGAGGGCCGCGGCGAGTGCGATCGCAGTGAGGTCGGAGCCACCGCGGCCGAGGGTCGTGATGTGGCCCTCCTCGTTGATGCCCTGGAAGCCCGCGACGATGACGACGCGGCCGGCCTTGAGGTCCTTCTCGATCGGCTTGGCGTTGATCGTCTTGATCTTCGCTTTCGTGTGCACCTTGTCGGTGAAGATGCCGGCCTGCGCGCCGGTGTAGGAGACGGCGTCAACGCCCACGCCCTGCAGGGCGATCGCGGTGAGCGCAATCGTCTCCTGCTCGCCCACGGCGAGGAGCATGTCGAGCTCGCGCTCACTCGGGCTCGAAGCGAGCGATTTGGCGCGGGCGAGGAGCTCGTTGGTGACGCCGGCACGGGCCGACACCACGACAACCAGCTCATTGCCCTGGTCACGGATCGACTTGAGTCGAAGCGCGACCTTCTTGATCCGTTCGACGTCACCCACGGAGGTTCCGCCGTATTTTTGGACTATTCTGGCCATGGTAGGGTTGGAGGGGAAAGGGACGAAAAATCAGATCAGCCGGTGAAGTCACCGATGCGCAGCAGCAGAGGCTCGCCGAGCACGCTGGAGAGGCGGCGCAGGCGCGCGAGGGTTGCGCGGATCGCCTTCTCGTTGCTGGTATGGGTGGTGAGGATGAGCGTCGCGGCGCCGACGCGCTCGCTCGGGCGCTGGAGCACACTCGCGATGCTGACGTGCGACTGCGCGGTGGAGGTCGCGATGCGCGCGAGCACGCCCGGCTCGTCCTTCACATCCATGCGGATGTAGTAACGGCCCTCGATGTGCTCAAGCGGGGTCAGCGGGCAGCGGTGCTCGACCGGCTCCGGCAGCGGCGTGTTGCCGCGGCGGAGGAGAATGATCGCGTCAGCGATGTCGCTGATCACTGCGCTGGCGGTCGGGTCCTGACCCGCGCCACGACCGATGTAAACGGTCTCGCCCACGACGTCGCCGGTGACAGAGATGCCGTTGTAGACCTCGTTAACGTTGGCGAGCGCCTTGGTGCGCGGGACCAGCGTCGGGTGCACGCGCACGAAAAGCTCGTCCGACTTGAAATCGCGCGTGATGACCGCGAGCAGCTTGATCGCGTAGCCGTTGTCACGGGCGTAGCTGATGTCGGCCTGTGTGAGGTGCGTAATGCCCTCGACCAGCATCGACTTGGTCGGAACCCAGGTGCCGTGCGCGAGGTAGGCGAGGATCGCGGCCTTGTGCGCAGTGTCCCAGCCCTCGACATCGAGCGACTCGTCCGCCTCAGCGTAGCCAAGCGCCTTGGCCTCGGCGAGGATTTCGGGATACGACAGGCCCTCGCGCTCCATCCGGGTGAGGATGTAATTGCAGGTGCCGTTGAGCATGCCGTAGATCAGGCCGAATCGGTTTGCGACCAGGCCTTCGCGGAGGGCCTTGATGATCGGGATGCCACCGGCGACGGACGCCTCGAAGAAGAAGTGACCGCCATGCTTGCGGGCCGCGGCGAAGATCTCAGGGCCGTGCGCGCAGAGGAGCGCCTTGTTGGCCGAGACGACGGTTTTGCCCAGGCGCAGCGCGGCGAGCGTGACCTCGCGGGCGATGGTGGTGCCGCCGATCAGCTCGCACACGATGTGGACGGCGGGATCGGTCGCGACGGCGAGCGGATCCGTCGTCAGGCGGTCGGCCGGCACGCGCACCGTGCGCTTCTTGCGCAGGTCGCGCACGGAGGCGCGATGCAGACGCAGTTTGACGCCGAGGCGTGACTCGAGCGCCGCGCGGGCGCCCTCGACATGTTTCCACACGCCCTGGCCAACGGTGCCGAGGCCGCAGACGCCGATGTTGATGACGGAGAGGTCGGTCATGGACTTGAAATTCAGAGAGCGGGCCGCTCAGGCCTGCTTGTTGCCGCCCGTCTTCGGCTCAGTGCCAGCGAGCAGGCGGGAGATGTTGGCGCGGTGGCGGATGATCACGAACAGCGCGACCAGCAGGGTAAGGACCAGCACCACAGTCGGCTGGCCGGTGAACCACGCGGCGAGCGGCAGGACCGCGCCCGCGAGCATGGACGCGAGCGAAACGTAGCGCGTGGAGTAGAACGTGGCGGCCCACGCTGCAGCCCCTGCCAGCACCACGGTGGGCGCAACGACCAGAAAGCCACCGGCCGCGGTGGCCACGCCCTTGCCGCCCTTGAAGCGCGTGAAGCAGGAGAAACTGTGCCCGATGAGCGAACCGGCCAAGCCGGCAACGCCGAGCGAGATCCACGCGCCACCTGAAAGATGGCCGGAGGTGCTCATCCCCCACTCTTCCAGATCATAACTCAGGCTGCCCTCAGTCCGCGCCAGCAGCGCCCAAGCCGAGGCAAGTGCGCCCTTGAGGGCGTCGAGGGCAAACACGAGATTGCCGGCCTTGGCCCCAAGCACGCGGCGGACGTTGGTCGCGCCGGGGTTTTTGCTCCCCACCTCAAAGATGTTCACCCCGTGGGCCCGGGCCACGAGGTAGCCGAACGGGAGCGCCCCCAGCAGGTAGCCGATGACGGCAACGATGAGGACGGGGATGAGCATGGCGGGAATCAGGTACGCAGCTCAGGCCCCGCCCGGGGCTCGTCCTCGGAGGGAGGACGGCCCGGGCTGCGCGGACCAGAGTTGGAGGACCGAGATCAAAGCTGGACGAACTTCGCGACCTTGATGGCCGGATGACTCTTGATTTCCTTGCGGGCGGCCTCGCTCGGCTCGGTGTCGACGCGCACCACCATGTAGGCGGTGCTGCCGGGCGTGAGACGGCTGAGCGACATGTCGGCGATGTTGACCTTGTCCTTGCCGAGGATGCTGCCGACCTGGCCAACCATGCCGGGCTGGTCGAGATTCTCGAGGACGAGGAGCTTGCCCTCAGCGGCGACCTCGACCTCACGGCCGTTGATGCCGACGATGCGGGGCTGGTTGCCCTTGCCGGTGAGCGTGCCCTGGGCCGAGAAGACCTCGCCATTCGCAGCGATCGCCTCGACCAGCATCAGCTCGGTGTAGCCGGAGTCGCTGTTCGACTTGATCACCTCAGCCTGGATTCCGAGGCGCTGCAGGAAGAACGGTGCGCTGACGAAGTTGACCTCCTCGCCGCTGATGCGGCGGAGGAAACCACCCTCAATGGCGCGGGGGATGGAGTTGGCGGCGAGATCGACGACCTTGCCAAAGTAGGTGATGCGCAGCTTGGCGATCTGCTGCGGCGCGATCTGCTGGACGAGCGTGCCCAGCTTGGTGCCGAGATCGAGGTACGGCCCGAGGACCTTGACGGTCGCGGCGTCCATTGAGGGCATATTGACCGCGTTGCGGATCACGCCGCCCGCGAGGACGTCGGTGATCTGCTCGGCGATTTCGATGCCGACCGACTCCTGGGCCTCGGCGGTGGAGGCGCCGAGATGCGGAGTGAGCACGACGTTAGGCAGACTGCGGAGTTCGCTGTCCTTGGCGAGGGGCTCGTCCTCGAACACGTCGAGGCCGGCGGCCGCGACCTTGCCCGACTTGAGCGCCTCGATCAGGGCGGACTCCTTGATGATGCCGCCGCGGGCGCAGTTGAAGATGCGCAGGCCCTTCTTGCACTTCGCGAAGGCGGCCTCGTCGATCATGTACTTGGTGTCATCGGTCAGCGGCATGTGGACCGTGATGTAGTCGGCCTGGGCGATGATCTCGTCCATGGTCGCGATCTCGACCTGCATGGCCTTCGCGCGGCTGGGCGCGAGGTAGGGATCGTAGGCCAGCACGCGCATGCCGAAGGCCTGGGCGCGCTTGGCGACCTCGCCGCCGATGCGGCCGAGACCGACGATGCCGAGGGTCTTCTTGAAGAGCTCGATGCCGCTGAAGCTCTTGCGATCCCACTGGCCGGCCTTCATCGAGGCGGCGGCCTGGGGCACGGGACGCGCGCCGCAGAGAATGTGGGTGAAGGTGAGCTCGGCCGTGGCAATGGTGTTGCCGGCCGGGGTGTTCATGACGACGACACCGCGCTCGGTGGCGGCCTCGACATCGACGTTGTCGACGCCCACACCGGCACGGCCGACGACCTTCAGCAAGGGCGCGGCGGCGAAGACCTCGCGCGTGATCTTCGTCTCAGAGCGCACCGCGATGGCGTGCACGTCCTTGACGAGTTCCAGCACCTTTTCAGGAGAGGATCCGTAAGCCTCGACGACTTCGAAGCCCGGCTGCTGACGCAGGTAGGCGACTCCTTTGGGTGAGATCTTGTCCGCAACGAGGATTTTCATGAGGCAAATGCGTCCCATCGAAGAGGTCCCAGCCCCGACCCGCAAGGAAAAGGTTGGCCGGATTCAGCCAGTCCACGCTCGCCTCCCCGCCTGTGCCGGGCCACGGTCAGACATGGATAACTCGCGACTGGCTCAGCAGATCCGCTTCATCCGGGAGGTGGACAAGCTCAAGGAAATCTTCCGCCAGACCGTGCTGATCAACAGCCGCCGGGCGGAAAATGACGCCGAGCACTCCTGGCACCTGTGCCTGATCGTGCTCGTCCTGGCCGAACACGCCAACACCGCGAACCTAAACGTGCTCCGGGTGCTCAAGATGCTGCTCGTTCACGACATCGTCGAAATCGACGCCGGCGACACCTTTGCCTACGATACCGCGCGCATGGCCGATCAGCACGAACGGGAGGTCAAGGCGGCCGAACGTCTGTTCGGCTTGCTGCCCGCCGATCAGGCTTCGGAATTCCGCGCGCTGTGGGACGAGTTCGAGGCCCGGCAGACCCCCGAGGCAAAGTTCGCCGCGGCGGTCGACCGCTTTCAGCCCATGCTGCTCAACTGCGCCACGGAAGGGGCGGCGTGGCAGCGTCACGGCGTGACCAGCGACCGCGTGATCGCCCGCAATCGTCACATCGCGGACGGCGCCGAAGCCATCTGGACCTACGCGGCCGAAATGATCCGCGAGGCGGTGGCGAAGGGGCACTTGAAAGCCTGAGCGCGACCGGTCAAGCAGGCGTCATGCACGCGACCGCGCCGGCGCCGCGCCCCTGGCTCTTCTCCCCGGCCCTCGATCTTCTCGTGGGCTGCGGCGCGTGGTCGTTGCCGCTCCTCGCCGGCACCTATTTCCTGCAGCAGGACAACGGGGCCGCCGTCGCGTTCGCCTTCTACCTGCTCGCGGTGTTCTGCAACAACCCGCATTACATGGCGACGATCCACCGGGCGTACCACACCGCGGAGGATTTCAAAAAATACCGATTCTTCACGGTCTATGTGACGGTGCTTCTCGGGCTGACCGTGCTCTTGGTTCATTTCGTGCCCGGCCTTTTCCCCTGGGTGTTGACGCTCTACCTCACGTGGAGCCCCTGGCACTACACCGGGCAAAATTTCGGCATCGCGCAAATGCTCGCGCGGCGCGCTGGCGTGCTGCCTGACCCGGCTGCGCGCCATCTGCTTTACGCGTCCTACGTGGCCTCCTACGCGGTGTGGTTTCTCACCCTGCACACCACGCGCGAAGGCGATCCGTATTTCCTCAGTCTCGGCATTCCCGTCGAGCCGGCCTTCGCTTTGCAGATCGTGGGCATCCTCGCATTTTTCGGGTGCGCGGGCGCAGCCTTTGTCCGGCTGCGCCGGCACGTGCCCGCCGGAGCGCTCGTCGGGCCGATGGTCCTGACCCTCACGCAGGCGCTCTGGTTTGTCGCCCCCACCCTGCTCGCGAGCACCGGCCTCGTTGAACTGCCGGCCAGCTACTTCAGCGCCGGCGCACTCGCGTTTATGCACTGCGCGCAGTACCTCTGGATCACCAGCTACTACGCACGACGCGAGACCGGCGATGTCCCGACAACTGCGACGAAGCCGAAGCCGCCGTTCAGCTTCGCTCGCTACTACCTCGTGCTCGTGATCGGGGGCATTGCGCTCTTCGTCCCCGGACCGTGGCTCACCAGCCGGATGCTCGGCCATGATTTCGTGGAGAGCTTTCTCATCTTCATGGCGCTGGTGAACCTGCATCACTTCATCCTCGATGGCGCGATCTGGAAGCTGCGCGATGGCCGCATCGCGCGCCTGCTTCTCGGGCGTCAGGCCCCCGCGCCGGATGAGCTCGACGCAGAACCCCCTGCCTTCGGTCACCACTTAGGCTGGCTCTTCGGTGCAACGTCGCCCGCCCGCTTCACCCGCTACGCCTTGGGCGCAGGGATTCTGGGAGTCGGGGCCATTGACCAACTCCAGTATCTGCAGACCCAGCGCGGCGCCCGGCCGGAAGCCCTCACGATCGCCGAGCGGTTAAACCCCAGCGACACCCGCGTTCACTTCCGCCGGGCGCAGCTCGCGATGCAAGCGGGCGACACCGCCACCGCCCGGACCGAACTTGAGCGCGTGCTGACGATCAACCCGCGCAACGCGCCGGCCCAGCACCTGATGGGCGAACTCATCTTCCGCTCCGGCGACGCCGCCGCCGCGCTGGCTCACTATGACCGCATGGCGCAGCTGTTCCGGCCGGATGTGTCGGTCGCGGTGAACCGCGGACTCCTCGCCAGCGAAGCCGGCCTGAATTTCGCCGCCGCGGAACGCTTCGCCGAGGCCCTCCAGTTGGCGCCCCATCGCAAGGAGCTCCACCTCCTACTCGCCCAGGCGCTCGTCGCCGCCGGAGACACCACTTCCGCCATCCGCCAGTACGATCTTTTCTGCACGCTCTTCGAGGAAGATCCCGGCGACTTCGAACTCATGCCCCGCTACCTCAGTGCCGGACTCGCCTTGGGCGAACTCCAGACGGCGGCGGGCGACACGCTCGCGGCCGAGAAACGGTTGCAGAGCACGGCGGACGTTGCCGCCACCCACCGCTATTTTGCCGAAACCGCGCTCGCGCTCGACCTGATCGCCGAGTTGCAGGAGGCGTCCAACCGCAGTGAACTCGCCGCCAAAAACCGCGCCCTCGCCGCGCAAGCCCGGTCGTTCGTGGGCCGACGCTGATCCGCGGGCGGTGTAGCCGGCCTCGCGGAGGCCGGTCCGTGAAAGATCGATTCAGGAATCGGACCGGGGTCAACGACCCTAGCCACACGAAGCTTAAATCAACTCAAATCGCGGATTGAGCCGAATTCCGGATCACTGAGCCGCTTGTACGTGCGGACGATCATCCCGTCGGTGAGTCCGGCCAGCCAGTCGGAGATCCGCCGGGCCTTGCCGGCGGTGGTTTCCTCCGCGTGGATCAGCGCCCCGACCCGCGGCGGCAGGAGATTGATCACGCGGCTGCCGCGGTCGACATAGTTGCTCCACACCGCCTGCCACAGGCTGAACATCACCTGCCGTGCCTTGTGCTCCATCTGCTGGAGCTGCGGGCTCTCGAAGATGATGTCGTTGGCCATCTGCTTGTAGAACTGCGCCTCGCGCTCCGCCTCCGGCGCCACCACCAGTTCGAAGCGGTAGCGGTTGGTCAGCTTCGCCATGAAGTTCTCACGCTCACGCAGCCGGCACGCCGTGATAAACCGCCCGATCTTCTGGGAAAATTCGCTCTCCAGGCGATCCCCGCGGATCGCGGCAAAGACCGTGTCGAGGTGACTCTGCCGCTCGGCATCGATCGGCTGGCCCGCCGCCCAGGCCTCGATGCGCTCGATCGTGAGGAACCCGGCCTTCACCCCGTCGACAATGTCGTTGAGCGAGTAAGCGGCGTCGTCGGCCCAGTCCATGATCTGGCACTCGACACTCTTGAATCCATTGAGCGTCTCGCCCGCATGCATCGCCGCAGGGATCGCCGCGCCCTCGAACACGAAGTCGCGATAGACTACCTGAGGATCGTAGAGGAAGTGATTCGCCGGATACGGCGGGTACTCGCGATAAAGCTTCTTGTACTTGAGCACCCCGTCGAGGAGCGCGCGGGTCGGCTGCATGCCGCGGACCGCGGTCTCGGTCTGGTGCATCGTCTCGGTGAGCAGGTGCAGCGTCTGCGCATTGCCTTCGAATCCGCCATGGACGCGCATCAGTTCCTGGAGCGTGCGCTCGCCGGAGTGACCGAAGGGCGGATGCCCGAGGTCATGCGCCAGACAGACGCCCTCGACCAAATCGCTATCGAGGTGAAAATCCGGCGCGAGCGGAGCGCCGCGCTTGAGCAGCCAGGTGCAGATCGAACGCCCGATCTGCGCGACCTCCATCGAGTGGGTCAGCCGCGTGCGGTAGAAATCGTACTCACCCGAAAGGAACACCTGCGTCTTCGACTGCAGCTTGCGGAAGACGTGGGAGTGGATGACGCGGTCGCGGTCGATCTGAAACGGCGTGCGGTAGTCCGCCTTGCGCGGCCCGCCCAGCGTCTCCTCGTCAAATACCGTATAAAACCCGTTTGACATGCGATCGCCCAGAATCGCCAACCCTCGCCCCTTGCCAACCCAATAAGCGCCCACCACCAAGCCACACGTCACGCAATACGTGACACTTTCCGTTAGGCGCCAAATGCACCGGCCAGCAAAGCATACGACGTTCCCTGGACGAGGGAGGGTTACCCTTGTCCTAACCACACCGCCAACCCAAGCCAGTGTCACGTATTGCGTGACACCGGGCTTGGGTCGCCGGGAATTGGGTGCCTGAAATTCGGCGAAGCGGGGTCTTTACGGGCCCGGGCGGCTGCGGCATTTTTTTGCCATGCCCAGCCACACCTTCACCACGGCTCTCGGTTCGTGCACGATCGCGTGGGAAGGGGCCGAAGTGACCGGGTTTCGCTTGCTCGGTTCGGATGGAGCGTCGGTGGCGGAGAGCGACGTTCCCGCGTGGATTGGCGATCTCATTGCCCGCGTCCAGCGCCATCTGGCGGGCGAGCCGCAGGATTACGCGGATGTGCCGTTTGCTTTTTCCCGGGTCTCGGCGTTTCAACGCGAGCTCTATGCCGCAGCGCTCAAGGTCAAAGCCGGGCAGACGCTCAGCTACGGCGGCCTGGCCAAGGCGATCGGTCAACCGCCTGCGGCGGCTCGCGCGGTCGGGACCGCCCTCGGCCAGAATCCGTGGCCGCTGCTGGTGCCCTGCCACCGCTTCGTCGGCGCGGACGGCACCATGACCGGATTCTCCGCCCCGGGCGGGATCAAGACCAAGCTCCGCCTGCTGGCGATTGAGGGCGACCAGCTTTTTGCCGAGTGAAGGCCCTGCCCTACGATGTTAACGCCGCCGCCCATGCGCTGCGGGCGGCTGACCCGGTGCTGGGCGAGGTCATCACGACGGTCGGTCCCTGCAGGCTGGAGCTTGAAACCACGCGGAGCCTTTTTGAAGCGCTCATGCGGGCGATCATTTATCAACAACTGCACGCCCGTGCCGCCGCGGCGATTCACGCGCGGGTCAACGCCCTGTTTTCCGGCGCACCTTCCCCGGCCGGTCTGCTGACACTTTCCGATGAATCACTCCGCGCCGCCGGGCTCTCGGCAGCCAAGCTCCTGGCGCTGCGGGATCTGGCGGCCAAGGCCGAGGCGGGCACGGTGCCCACGCTGGCGCAGGCCCGACGGATCGCGGATGACGAGCTGATCCAGCGCCTGACCGCGGTGCGCGGGATCGGGCCATGGACGGTGCACATGCTGCTCCTCTTCCGGCTGGGGCGGCCGGATGTGATGCCGGTGGGCGATTTCGCGATCCGGCTCGCCTTCTCGCGGCTGTATCGAAGGGGCCGTGACGCCAAGCCCGCCGCCCTCCTGCGTCACGCCGAGCGCTGGCGGCCGTGGCGATCCGTCGCGAGCTGGTACCTGTGGCGGTCCATCGCGCCGGACCCGCCGGTAACCGCAAATGATCTCGCGCCGAAGCCGGCGGCAGGTGCAGACTCCGCGCGGTGAAAGCCCCCACGCCTGTCCAGTTGAGCAAGCTTGAACGCGCCGCCCGCGCCGCGGCGAAGCAGGCCTACGCGCCCTACTCCACGTTCCGCGTCGGCGCAGCCATCCTCATGGACGGCGGCAAGATCTTCAGCGGCTGCAATGTGGAGAACGCATCCTACGGCCTGTGCAACTGTGCGGAGCGAACCGCGATCTTCAGCGCGGTTGCCGCAGGCCAGCGCAACCTCCGCTGTGTGGTCGTCTACACGCCCACGAAGACGGCGACCATGCCCTGCGGCGCCTGCCGTCAGGTGATCAACGAGTTCGGTCCGGACGCGCGCGTGATCTCGATCTGCGATGGCCGCGAACGTATCGAGACGACCCTCGCCGCGCTGCTTCCGGGTGCGTTTGGCCCGGCGGATTTGGCTTAAGGCGCGCCGATCTTTCCCGCGAATCACGCGGATGAGCGCGGATTGAATCCCAGCGCAGTAGGCAAACCTTCAAGCCTGATTAACCACGGATGGACACGGATTCACACTGATACGATCCGATGACCAGCTGGAATTATTCTCCCGCGCCCAGCCGCGATCTCCCCAAATTGGATTTCAACTGCGCTGGATTGAATCCGTGTTTATCCATGTCCATCCGTGGTTAACTTTCAGGACGATCAAACTCCTCAGCTGCCCGCGCTGAAGAAATCGCGGACGGCCTCGGCGGCTTGGGCGGCGGGGACTTCGTGTTCCTCGCGGGCCGTGAGGTCACGGATTTTCACCACGCCCTTCGCGACCTCGTCGTCACCGTAGATGAGGGCAAGCTTCGCGCCGGAATCGGCGGCGGCCTTGAACTGCTTGCCGAAGGCGACGTCCTTAAGTGGATAGTCGACCTTGAAGCCGGCGCCGCGGAGGGCTGCGATGTCACCGAAGGCCGCCTTGCGGGCCGCCGGTCCG
Source organism: uncultured Opitutus sp. (assembly GCA_964460715.1). GTDB lineage: Bacteria > Verrucomicrobiota > Verrucomicrobiia > Opitutales > Opitutaceae > CAMAXB01. Next base: position 14,790 of record CAYWRG010000079.1, read on the forward strand.
CCGATCACGGCATAGACGTCAGCCGACTGCACGAACGCCGGCATGAGACCGCGCTGCTCGAGGAGGAGCGCCATCGTCACGTCGCCGATCGCAAAGCCCACCGCCGGCAGATCCGGGCCGCCGAGCTTTTGCACCAGATCATTGTACCGGCCGCCGCCCGCAATGGCGCGCAACTCGCCCTTGCGATCAAAGGCCTCGAAGACGAAGCCCGTGTAGTACGCGAGCCCGCGGACCACGCCGAGGTCGACGGTGACAAAATCTGCGATGCCCATTGCGTCCATCGCCGCAAGCACGGTGCGCCAGTCGGCGAGGCGTGCGGCGAGCTTTTCGCCCCCGATCCCGGAAAGCGCGGCCTCGAGGGCCGGGAGGTTCGTCACCTTGAGGAAGTCCAGGATCTGCGCCTTCTTCTGCGGATCGAGCGGGCCATGCGCATCGGTGTAGCCCTTGAAGGCGTCATCGCCCATCTTCTCGAACTTGTCGACGGCCGAGAGGATGCCGCGCGACTGCTCGTCGCTGAAGCCCAGCGCCTCGAGGTAATAGAACCAGAGGTTGCGATCGCTCAGCCGGACATAGACATCGGCCGAGGTCAGGCCGAAGCCGCGCAGGCACTGCACGAGAAGGCCGAGAAGTTCGATCTCCGCCTCGGGTCCGGGCTCGCCGAAGATGTCGGCATTGAACTGGAAGAAAGCCCGCTCACGCCCCTTCTGGTCGCGCTCGTAGCGATAAAATTCGGCGATGCTGAACCACTTGATCGGACGCTTGAGCGAGTTCGCCTTGGCGCCGACGAGGCGGCACACGGTGGGCGTCATCTCCGGACGCAGCGCGACCTCGCGTCCGCCCTTGTCGGTGAAACTGAAGAGCTGGGCCTCGATTTCATCGCCCGACTTGCGCTTGTAGAGATCGAGCGGCTCGAGGACCGGCGCATCATACTCTTGGAAGCCATGGGTATGCGCCGCCTGCCGCCAAAGGCGGAAGACATGATTCCGGCGCGCAAAGGCGTCGGGATAGAACTCACGGAATCCGGGCAGGGACTGGAACGCGGCCATGGAGCGTCAACGTTGGGGCGGGGCCGGAGGAAGGGCGAATCGAAAAATCACCGCGCCATCCGGACACAAGAAGGATGTGCATCATTTTGCGCCGCCGGCAGATCGCTGTAGCCGGCCTCGTTGCGGCCGGGCCGGGGTCAGCGACCCCGGCTACAACGAAAAAGGCCGGGCACAGGCCCGGCCTTGAGGGAAAGGAAGGCGAACGACGCTGACTTACGTGAGCTTCTGGATATCGAGCTTCTTCAGCATCTGCTTCAGAATCTTGCCCGACTTGAACTTCACGACGGCCCGTTCCGGGATAACGACTTCGGCTTCCGGTTTGTTCGGATTGCGTCCGATGCGCGACTTGCGGCGCTGCACCTCGAGGACACCGAAATTACGCAACTCAACGTTGCGACCTTCGGCCAGCGCGCGCATGATGATGTCGAGCGTCATTTGCACGGTCGCAACCACTTCCTTTTGCGGGAACCCGGTCTTCTCGTAGATTTCCAGGACGATCTCGCGCTTGGTCAGATTTGGCAGGTTTTCAGACATAGTTTTCCTTTCCTTGTGGCCCAACAGGATTTTCCTAAGTTATTTTCAACCCAACGATTACGTCAACCCCGAAGCACAAAATTTTCGATCCCATGAGTGACAAAGATTCACAAAACCCGATGGAGCAACTGCCTAAGCAATTTCGGGACCTGCTCAGAGACAGCCCTTTTCGCGCGATGTTCGACCCAAAATCGACCGCCGGAGCCGAATCACCGCCAGCGAGTGGCAACCCGCAAACCGATGGGAACCAAGAGGAATTGAAGCGAATTCGCGCCTTCAACCTCAAGCCACGCGAGATCCGGGACTACCTGGATCGCTACGTGATTCAGCAGGCGGAGGCGAAGAAGGTTTTGTCGGTGGCAATCTGCGATCACTACAACCATGTCCGGCAGTGCCTCGAAGATCCGGCGCTGCGCGACCGCGACTACGCCAAGCAGAACATCCTGCTGCTGGGCCCGACCGGGGTGGGCAAGACGTACCTGATGCGGCCCGTCGCCCGCCTGATCGGCGTGCCCTTCGTCAAGGCCGACGCCACCAAGTTTTCTGAAACGGGGTATGTGGGCGGTGACGTCGAGGACCTCGTGCGGGATCTGGTGAAAGCAGCCGGCGGCGATGTCGAACTCGCGCAGTACGGGATCATCTACATCGACGAAATCGACAAGATCGCCACGGCCTCGGGCTCCACGGGCGGACGCGATGTTTCGGGCCGCGGGGTGCAGATCAATCTCCTCAAGCTGATGGAGGAGACCGAAGTCTCGCTGACCGGCCAAAATGACCTCGCCGCGCAGATGCAGGCCATGTTCGACACCCAGCGCGGCGGTCGTGGACGCAAGCGCACGATCAACACGCGTCATATCCTGTTCATCGTGAGTGGTGCGTTCCCCAAACTCTCCGAAAGCATCAAGCGGCGGATGCAGAGCAGCCAGGTGGGCTTTGCGGCGGCCAGCGTTTCGCGCATCGAGCACGACAGCGACTACCTGCGCCTGGCCCAGTCGCGTGACATCATCGACTACGGCATGGAGCCCGAGTTCGTCGGCCGCCTCCCCGTCCGCGTCGCCTGCCAGCCGTTGGCCGCAACCGACCTGGAGCAGATCCTCGTCACGAGCGAGGGCAGCATTCTGCAGCAGTACCGGGCGGATTTCGCCGGCTACGGGATTGATTTCGAGATCACCCCGGACGCGATCTCCGCCGTGGCCCGTCGGGCCTACGAGGAATACACCGGCGCGCGCGGCCTGATGACCGTGCTCGAGCGCGTGTTCCGCAACTTCAAGTTCGAGCTGCCCTCGACCGGGCTGAAGGCGTTCCGCATCGATGCGCCCACGGTGACCGACCCCGAGCCTACGCTCCGGGCGCTGCTGCGCGAGAACGCGGTGCGCCAGCGCGACGTCCTGCGGGCCGACCTGCAGGCCTTTGCTGACCGCTTCAAGGCGGATTACGGCTTCGAGCTCACGTTCAATGACGACGCGATCGATCTGCTGGTTGAGCAGAGCCTCGAGGCCGACAAGACGATCCGCGCGCTCTGTGAGGACAAGTTCCGCAACTTCCACCACGGCCTCAAGCTGATCGCCAAGGACGGCGACTCGAAGACCATCCCCATCACGCGCGAAGTCGCGGCCGATCCGGAGAAGGCAATCTCCGCGTGGGTGGTCGCGGGGGGGGGGTGAAAAAAGCGGGG
>CAYWRG010000080.1:0-17827 GCA_964460715.1 uncultured Opitutus sp.
AAACAAACTCTGGCGCTCCAGCCTAAAGTCTATTAGCAATTAGACGTTGGTATTATGCATGTCGCATGCCGCCTGCAATCAAACGGCCGGGCAGTTACAAATTTCGCATTCGCGAGTGTTCATCGCGCCAACCTGACAGCGGCAGTCATCTTCAGGCTTGAATGATCGTGGGCGACCGCACAAACGCTTTTCCGGAGTACCCTTCACCCCTCGTTGTTTGTAGTGCCAAAGCCTTACAGCCTGCCCCGAATCATTTTCAGCGTTCCGCCCGCCCCCCTTGGCATCATGTTTGCTGATCCGTCTCGGGCGGTCACAAGGATGGTCCCGATCATTTTAGGTGCAACTTGCGCCGTTCGCATGCGTCTCCAATCACTCTCTCACCCTCACCTCCCTCATCTATGATTACCGGCCAAGAATGGGCTAAACGAATCCGAACCGAAGTCGCCAAGGCGGTCCTCGGCCAGGAAGTCATCATCGAACGGCTGCTCGTCGCGCTGCTCGCCAACGGTCACGTACTGCTCGAAGGAATGCCCGGCCTCGCCAAGACGCTGGTCATCCGTTCGATCGGTTCGGCCCTCGGCGTGAAGTGCGACCGCATCCAGTTCACTCCCGACCTCCTCCCCAGCGACGTGGTCGGCACGATGATCTTCCAGCCCAAGACCGGTGACTTCACCGCGCACAAGGGCCCGATCTTCTCCAATCTCGTCCTCGCCGACGAAATCAACCGTGCCCCGGCCAAGGTCCAGAGCGCGCTGCTCGAGGCCATGCAGGAGCGTCAGGTCACCATCGGTGGCCAGACCTTCAACCTGCCCAAGCCCTTCTTCGTCATGGCGACGCAGAACCCGGTCGAGCAGGACGGCACGTACGCCCTCCCCGAGGCGCAGATGGACCGCTTCCTCTTCAAGCTCAGCGTCGACTACCCGAGCGCCGAGGAGGAGACGATCATGATGGAACGCTGGGGCCAGGTCACCAAGCAGCCCACGATCAATGCCGTCTCCAGCGGCGAGGAACTCCTCGAACTGCGCAAGCACGTCGACGAGATCTACGTCTCCCCACAGATCAAGGCCTACATTCTCGATCTGGTCCGCGCGACCCGCACGCTCACGATCCCGGATGCGAGCGGCGCCCGTGTCCTCAACTTCGGCTCCTCCCCCCGCGCCTGTCTCGCCCTGTACCAGGCCAGCCGCGCGATGGCCTGGTTGCGCGAATCCGATCACGTGGCCCCCGAGCACGTGCAGGACATCTTCTTCGAGGTCATGCGCCACCGCGTCGGCCTGAGCTACGAGGCCGAGGCCGAGGGCTCCACGCCCGAGAAGGTGCTGCGCAAGCTCCTCGACGAGAAGCCCGTTCCCACCGCCACCAGCAAGGCGGCCTGATTTGCTCATTGCACCCGGGTCTTCCGCTTTGCGGAACGGCCCGGGTGGAGTTTTCCTTTTAGTTCGAACGGAACCTCATGCCCGTAACCCCTGCCAACGCTTCGCCGACCGCTCCCGCCAAGGCCAAGACCGTCGCCGGTTCGCTCGCCCTCCTTCGCCGCCTCGAATGGAAGGTCAACGGCGCGGTCAGCAACCTGCTGGGCGGCGAGTACCGCTCCGTCTTCCGCGGACGGGGCATGGAGTTCGACCAGGTCGTCAAATACAACTTCGGCGACGATGTCCGTGACATCGACTGGAACGTCACCGCCAAGCTCGGCGACGCCTACCGCAAGAAGTTCATCGAGGAACGCGAGCTCACCATCATCCTCGTGATCGAGGACACGCTTTCCCTCCAGTTCGGCTCCGGCGTGCGCACGAAGCGCGACGCGCTGTTCGAGATCGCCAGCCTCCTGATGCTGCTGGCGTCCAACAACCGCGACCGCGTCGGCGTCATTCACACCTATCCGGGTGGCTACAAGTTGACCCAACCCGTGCGCGGCCATGGCATGATCATGCGCGCTGCCGCTGACCTGCTCAGCCGTCCGGTTCCGGAATTCGTTGAAGGCGCCCCCGTCCCGACCCCATGGCGCATCGCCTCCCAACTCGCGCCGCCGAACAGCATGCTGGTCTGGCTCGGCGACTTCCCGCCGCGCCCGCAGCCGGACGGCTGGATGCTCATTCGCCAGCGCTACCAACCGATCGCGTTCCGCGTCGAGGATCCATGGGAACGCGACTTCCCGGTCAATCGCGCCGTCACGACCTACGATCCCGTCAACCGCCGCCTTGTGGTGCTCGACCCCAACTCGGCCGCCCACCGCAAGGCGCACGCCGACTGGATCGACGAGCGTGAAGCGGCCTTCGCCAAGCTCTTCCCCGAGAAACAGAGCCGCATGGTCGTCGCTCCGGACGACTCTATGATCGAGGCGCTCGTCAAATTCTTCTACGCGCACATGAAGGCGCGAACCCGTCGCTGAGTCATGCCCGAAATCATCATCAAGCATCCTTGGTGGCTCGCCGCGGTCCTCATCCTGCCGCTGGTGATCTGGCTGCGTTGGCGCCGCCGGCTCCCGGCGTTGATGGTGCCCTACTCGGCCGCGTGGTGGCGCCCGTCGCTTGTGCCGGCATCACGGCTGCCCGCCATTCTCTTCAGCGCCGGCCTCATCGCCCTCGCTGGCGCGCTCTCGCGTCCGCAGACGATGGAAATCGTCAGCGAGGTCACGCAGGAGGGCTACGACATCATGCTGGCGATCGACCTTTCGGGTTCGATGCTCGCCGAGGATTTTGAAAAGGACGGCGTTCGGCTCAACCGCCTGCAGGCGATCAAGCCTGTCATCCAGGCGTTCATCAGCCAGCGACCGAACGACCGCATCGGTCTCGTCGTCTTCGCCGGCCGCGCCTACACGCTCGCGCCGCTCACCTTCGACCATGAGTGGCTCGCGAAGCAGACCGAGAAGCTCCGCATTGGCCTGATGGAGGACGGCACCGCGATCGGCGACGGCCTCGGCATCGCCCTCACCCGCCTCGAGCGCCCGAAAGGGGCGCCTGCCACCGGATCGAGCCCGGCCGTCATTCTGCTCACCGACGGTTCGAACAACCGCGGCGCCCTCCGTCCGGCCCAGGCCGCCGAGATCGCCAAGGCGCGCGGCGTCACCGTTTACACCATCGCGGCCGGCCGTCCCGGCTCCGCGCCTTACCCGATCTTCGACGAAACCGGCAAGGTCATGGGCTATCGCCGCATTCTGACCGACATCGACGAGGACGCCCTCAAGGAGATCGCCGAGGCCACCGGCGGCCTGTTCTTCCGCGCCGAGGACACCGCCACGATCGAAACCGCTTTCAACGCCGTGGACAAAACCAAGAAGATCCCGTTCGAGTCCAAGGTCTCGCGTCCGCGCGAGCTGTTTCCCTGGCTGCTCGCGCTCGGCGGCGTGTTGATTGCCTCGGGCGGGCTCATGGCCTCGCCGCCGTGGCGCAAGGAGGTCGTCGTATGAGCTTCGCCTTTCCCCACGCCCTTTGGGCTCTGCTGGTCATCGCTGCGCTCACCGCACTCGATGCCGCCCGCCAGGTTTCCGTGGCCGCCCTTTGGCCACACATCCGCCGCCTCTGGGCCGGTCACGCCGAGGTCGATCTCACCAGTCCGCTGGCCGCGCCACGCGTTCGCTGGTACTTCTGGGCCGGTCTCGCTTTCCTGACCCTCGCCATCGCGCGGCCGCAATGGGGCGCACTGGAGGTCCCGGTCAACGACCAGCCTCGCGAGGTCATCGTCGCGCTCGATCTTTCGCGCAGCATGCTCGCCCGCGATGTCCGCCCTTCGCGTCTCGACCACGCCAAGCTCCTGATCCAGGGCATGGTCGACAAGATGGCCGGCGAACGCGTCGGCCTCGTGCTCTTCGCCCGCAGCTCCTACATGCAGCTGCCGCTCAGCACGGACTACGAGATTCTGACCAATCTCCTCCCGAGCCTGTCGCCCGACTACTTCCCGCAGGGCGGCACCAACTATGAAGCCATGATCAACACCGTTCTCGAATCCTTCGGCACCGCTGAGGGCGTGGAGCGCGACCTTGTGGTGCTCAGCGATGGCGAAGCCTTTGACGAATCTTGGAAGCCGCTCGCCGCACAGCTGAAGGCACGCGGCATCCGCGTCCTCGGCGTCGGCATCGGCACCGCCGGCGGCGGCGTCATCCCGGCCGGCCAGGGCGTCGTGCGTGACTCCGCCGGCATCGAGGTCATGACCCGTCTCAAGCCCGCCACCCTTGAGGAGCTTTCCAAGGCGACCGGGGGCACTTACCTGGCCGCCAACACCTGGATCCGCCTCAACGATCTCATCCGCCGGCCGCGGGTCGACGATGGCATCGAGGATCCGACCAAGCTCGACGAGACCAAGCTGGCCGATCAGTTCGAGTGGGCTCTGATTCCTGCGCTCCTCCTGCTCGCCTTGAGCTACTGGCGCGAGATCCCCGTCCGTCCGACGGCTCGCGATATCAAGCTGCCATCCGGTCGCGGACCGGTTGTCGCCGCCAGTCTCGCCTTGCTCGTCGCGTTGCTTGCCTTCGCGCCCCCTGCCCAGGCCCAGGACATGGCGGAAACCGGAATGGATATGCTGTCGGAGCCCAACCTGCGCTCCCCGATGGTCCAACTCTCCGGCATGGTGAGCACCCGCATCAACCAGATCCTCGCGAGCCCGAACCCCGGAGCCTACGACTACGTTTCGCTGGTGATCGACATGTCTGCATACTGCGAAAACGTCCTCAAGGCCCGCCAGCGTTTCCCCATGTCCGTGATCGATGACGCCTTGCTTGCGATCAAGCGCGGTGAGGAAATCGATCCGCAGGGTGGCGCATGGGACATGCTGCGCGCCAATCTCGCGACGCTCCGCAAGGCCAATGCCGAACCGTGGGGCGTGGCTGCACCGGACCAGGCCGGCAAGGCCGAGGCGGCCACCAGCTTTGACCCCAACAACGACATGGAGGTCGACTTCACCAAGGAAGGTGAGTCCGTCGGCGGGGTCGGCAGTTCCGATTCCGACGCCGAGGCCCAACAGCTACGCCGCAATTTCGCCGCCGACGCGTTCGGCAAGATGGCGCTCGAAAAACGCGAAGATGAGGAAGAGCCGCCCGTCCCGCCAACGCCGCCCGATACGCAGCTCGTCGGTGGCGGCCAGAGCCAGACCGACCGCGAGCGTGACGAACGTCCCGAACTCGTGCTCCCGCTGCAGCGGCTCGACTACATCCGCACGATGGATGCTCCCGCCAAACTTTTCCAGATGCTGGAAGGTCAGAAGAACTATCTCGTTCCCCAGGGCCCGGATTGGTGATCACCATGCGCTTTAAACTGTTTCTCTCCATCTTCGCGGTCTCCGCCGGCCTCACCGGCACCCTGCGCGCGCAGACCGCGCCCACGCCCAGCACCGCCCAGATTGGCGGCGTGCCCGTCGCGAACCTCGCGACCTCCACGCTCTCGACCGAGGCCGACACCTACTGGGTCGGCGAAGTCTTCCCTCTCACGCATCGCGTGTCCGGCGAGCGCCGCGCCTTTCAGTCCCTCGCCGGCGCCTACGACTGGAACCCGACCAATCTCAACGCCGACGAATGGTCGACGGCCGTAAGCAGCACCGAAACGCCTGCCGGCGGCACGCAAATCCAGATCTATACCCAAACCACCCGCGCCTACGGGCGCACGGCGGGCGTGATCGAACTGCCCCGCGGCATCCAGCCCGTGACGCTCGTCACCGGCACCTCCACCTCGGGCGGCCCCGGGATGGCGACGACCGACACCTTCACCATTCGCACGGCACCCGCGCAGGTTACGCTCAAGCCCCTGCCGGCCCCGCCGCCGATGGGCTTCGCCGGCGCGGTCGGCGACTTCACGCTGAAGGCTTCGATCACGGCGACCGAAGTCGCCGTGGGTGAAGCCGTCACCTGGACGATGGAGCTCGCCGGCGCCGGCAACTGGCCCGAGGTGCGCGGCATCCCTCCGCGCGCGGTCTCCAAGGATTTTGATGTCGTCACCCCCGCCGCTCGCCCGAACCTGGCCCGCGGCACGCTCTTTGAGGGTAGCCTGACCGAGGACATCCTACTCGTGCCCACCAAGGAGGGCACCTACCGCCTTGGCCCGATCAAGTTCACCTACTTCGATCCCAAGGTCGGCAAGTACCAGGTTCTCACATCCGAGACCTTCATCCTCAAGGTCGGCAGCGGCGGTGCCGGCCTCGCCCCTGAACCGGCAATCACGGACGTCAGCGTGACCGACCCCAACGCGACCGTTTCCGTTCCTGACGCGCCGCCTCCGGTCCCTCTCGACCCGCTGACCAACCCGCTCTCAAGCATCGCGCCCTTCAGCGAGAACGCCCTCGTCGCGGCGGTCGCGATCCCGGGCGGGCTCTTCGTTTTCTTCTGGTTGTCCCTGTCCTCGCGCCGCAGCCGCCAGACGGATCCACTCCGCCTGCAGCGGGAGGCGCACGAAGCGATGCAGCGTCTCATCACCGAGATCGATGGTATCGTGGGCGAGTCCCCCGACAAGTTGAAGAATCTGCTCTATGCCTGGCAGCGCGCCGCCGCCCAGTTCGGTGGCTTGACCATTGTTGAACCCACCTCCGAGCAGGTGGCCGCCGCGATCGAAAAGCGCCGCGCCGGCGTCGTCGGTTCCTCCTGGGCCCAGCTCTGGCGTGAGGCCAACCGCGTCATGTACGGCGAGAGGACGACCATCCCGGCCGACTGGACCAAGCGGGCCCGCGCCGCGCTCTCCGACGCTCCCGTTCCTTCCGTGCCCCTCCTTGCCATTTTCCTCCGCCGCAATCTGCTGCCGTTCCTCACCTGCCTCGCCCTGCTGCTCGCGCTCGCACCCGTTGCAGCGCGTGCCGACGCCGCCAGCGATGCCTACCAGAAAGGCGAGTTCGCCGCTGCCGAGGCCGCTTGGCGCAAGGCGTCCGCGGAAAACCCGACCGATGCCCACCTCCGCTACAACCTCGCGCTCGCACTGGCCCAGCAGGACCGCTGGACCGAGTCGACCGCGCAGGCCCTTGCGGCATTTGTCAACGAACCCTCCAACGCCGCGATCCGCTGGCAGTTCAACCTGAGCGTCACGCGCGCGGGCATCGACCAGCCCGTGTTTGCCGAGCTCGCCGCCGGCACCGGCTTCAAGAAGATCATGCGCACCTTCTCGCCGGGCGGCTGGGGCGTCGCCCTGACGTGCTTTGCCCTCCTTCTCGCCGCCTCAGGGGGCTTCGCCCTCTGGTCGGCCTACTACACACACTCCCGCGGCCTGCGCTGGCTGTCCGTGCTCCTGGCCCTCGTCGCCGTCGCCGGCGGCGTCATCAGCTACAAGAGCATCCAGGACTATGGCCAGCTGGCCGACACCGAGATCGCCGTCGTCTCGCGCCACACGCGCCTCTGCTCGATTCCCAATGATGGGGATACCACCCAGAAAACATCTCCGCTGCCCGCTGGCTCGCTCGCCAGCGTGACGCGGACGTTCCTCGGCTGGAGCCAGGTTTCCTTCACCAACGGCCAGACCGGCTGGGTGCGGACGGACGCGCTGACGTACCTCTACAAATAGGACGGATGGGACGGATAGGACTTATATCGGTCCCATCCGTCCCCTAGGTCCTATCCTCCGGACTTCGCTCACGTCAGGTTCACCGGATCCACGTCCAGAACCTGCACCATATCCTCCGGCCAGGCGAATTCGCCGCGGAGCTTGTTCAGATCGGAGATCACTCGCGTGACCCCGCCGGTGAAGTACCAAAGCTGGTAGCGGTACTCGTCCTTGATCTTCTCGATCGGGGACGGTGCCGGACCGCGCAGTTCCACCCGGTCGCCAAGGACCTCGGTGACCTTGCGCGCCCACTGCTCAGCGAAGAATTTCAGCTTCTCCGGATTCGGCCCTCGGAAAATGTGGTGAATCAGGTGTCGGTACGGCGGATAGCGGAATTCCTTTCGCATCTTGAGCTCGCCCGCGGCAAAGCCTTCGAAGTCGGCGTGACGCGAAAACTGGATTGGGTCCGCCTGTGGCGTGAAGGTCTGCACAACCACCTCGCCCGCCCGATCGCCCCGCCCCGCCCGGCCCGCAACCTGGACGAGCAGCTGGAAGGTGCGCTCGTTGGCCCGAAAATCCGGAATGTGCATCGAGATGTCGGCATCGATCAGACCGACCAGCGTCACGTTCGGAAAATCGAGCCCCTTGCCGATCATCTGGGTGCCGACCAGGACATCGATCTTGCCGGCGCGAAAGTCCGCCAGCACCTCCCGGAAACGGTTCTTCTTCCCCATCGTGTCGGTATCCATCCGCTCGATCCGCGCCCGTGGCAGCAGCCGGTGCACGGCCTCCTCGACCCGTTGCGTGCCCAGACCTTTCCAACGGATCTCGGGCGCACCGCACTGCGGGCAGCGCGCCGGCGCCACCCGTTCGTCGCCGCACAGGTGGCAGCGCAGCATCTCATCCGAGCGATGGTAGGTCATCGTGATGCTGCAGTGCGCACACTCCTCGGAATGCCCGCATTTCGTGCACAGCATCGACGACGAGTAGCCCCGCCGGTTGATAAACAGGATGGTCTGCTCGCGTCGCTCCAGCCGGGCGTACATCGCATCGACCAGCTTGCGCGAGAGCGTGGTCAGCCCACGCGAGCGCATGACCTCGATCTTCATGTCCACGATGTCGATGAACGGAAGCTTGCGCGCATCGACGCGTTCCTTGAGTTGCAGCAGTCCGTAGCGTCCGGCCTGCGCGTTGGCGAAACTCTCGAGCGACGGCGTCGCCGAGCCAAGGAGGCACTGCGCCCGATTGAGCTTGGCCCGCATCACCGCGACATCACGACCATGGTAGCGAGGCGTTTCGTCCTGCTTGTAGGCCGGCTCATGCTCCTCATCGACCACGATCAGCTTGAGGTCGCGCACCGGCGCAAAGATCGCCGAACGCGCGCCGACCACCACCCGCGCCTCGCCGGTCGCGAGCGCATGCCAGCCGTCCAGCCGCTCGCCTTCGCTGAGGTGACTGTGCCAAACCACCGTCGCATGGCCCGGCGCGATCGCCTCGAGCCGGCTGCGCAGGCGCGCTACCGTCTGCGGCGTGAGCGCGACCTCCGGTACCAGAAAGATCACGCCGCCGCCGGATTTGAGCGCGGTGTCGATCGCCCGCAGGTAAACCTCGGTCTTGCCGGAACCGGTGACGCCGTGCAGCAGCGTGACCCCAAACGTGTCATTGCCCAGTCGGGCCGCGATCGCATCGGTCGCGGCCTGTTGCTCGACGTTCAACGCGTGGGGCTGGCTCGCGACCAGCTCGCCACTGGCCCAGTCATCGGCATACGCGATCCGCTCCACCCGCTGCGATTCCTCACGCAAAACGCCGCGCTTGATCAGGCCGGCCGCGACGGCCGCGGTCAGATCAAGCCGTGACAGGACGAGCGATTTTTTCTGAGGCTTGAACTGCGACTCGATGAAGCGATACAGCCTGGCCTGCTGCGGTGCCTTCTTGGCCAGCGCCTCAAATTCGGCCGCGTCGAGTCGGCGGGCGAGCGAAAGCATCTTTTCCTGTTTCAGTCCCGCCGCGTTGCGCACCGCCGCCGGCAACATGGTCTCGATCACACTGTCGAGCGTGGTCGCGTAGTAGGAAGCCATCCACTGGGCGAGCCCGAGCAGATCCGGTGGCAACGCCGGAAACGGGTAGACCACGTGCGCCAGGTTCTTCAAGCGATCAACCGGGAAATCCTTCGGCGCGCCGACCTCGCCCACAATGCCCAGATGCAGGCGATTGACGATCGGAATGCGGACGAGCGACCCGACAACGACGTCCGCCCGCAGCAGCTCAGGCACCTTGTAGTGCAGCAGCTTGTCGAAGCCCGCAAGGGGATGAACGCCCACGATCATGCAAGGGGGTGATGACGGGCCGCCGGGAGGCGTGCAAGCACGGGTCAGCCCAGATCGAATCGTTCTCGTTCCTCGTACGCATTCTCGTTCTCCCGGCCGAGTTCGGTACCCACCCAGCGCAATCGCCCAAACCTCCCACCCCGAGAACGAGAATGAGTACGAGAAAGAGAACGACCGGAGGTCAGATCCCAGTCCATGCCCCACCCCTGTCCACGATCGGGTTGACACCCCCCCGGCCCCCGTGTGAGAGTTAAGCCGTGAGCAACGCCCCCGCCCCCGCAAAGTTGAAGTCCCACCTCGCTACGAAAGGGCTGCGCGTCACCAACCAGCGGCTCGCGATCTTCGAGGCCGCCTTTGCCCAAAAGGATCACTTCACGGCGGAGGAGTTGCTCGAGCATGCCCGCGCGATCGACGACTCCGTTTCGCGTGCTACGGTGTACCGCACTCTGCCGATCATGATCGAGAGCGCCCTGCTGCGTGAGGTCGATATCGGCAAGAACCTGAAGTACTACCTGCCGAATCCGGATAACAATGCGCAGGTCGCCCAGGTCATCTGCCTCGATTGTGACAAGATTTTCGAGATCAACGCCCCGTTCATGGAGTGGTACGGCAATTCCGTTTCCTCCAAGCTCGGGCTTACCCCGGTGTCACAGCGCCTGCAGGTGACCGCCCACTGTATCACGCTCAAGCAGGCCGGCGTGTGCAAGCATCGCAACTGACGGCATGGGCAAGAAGGAAGATCCCGCGTTCGAGATCGGTTTTTACGAGTCCATCCTGCGGCGCGATCCGCAGTACGACGAGGTCATCGAAATCCTCGGCGGGCTTTACACCAAGATCGGACGGATCGCAGACGGACTGCGCATGGATCGCAAGCTGGTTAAACTCCAGCCCGACAATGCCACCGCCCACTACAATCTCGCCTGCAGCCTGGCCCTGTCCAAGCGCCGCGCCGACGCCCTCCGCTCCCTTCGACAAGCCGTCAGCCTCGGCTACGAGGACTACGACTGGATGTCTCAAGACCCCGATCTTGAGGACCTCAAAAACGCTCCCGAGTTCAAGGCGCTCCTGAAGAAGTTGCAGCCGAAAAGCTGACCGCGGCCGCAGGCCGCGGAATGACCAATGCCCAATGGGCAATGACCAATGAAGCGGCTCGCGCCCGCGGCGGCTGGGATGCCGATCGATTCGTCATTCGGATTTCGTTATCCGGGCGTTCATTCCCCTGATTTGCGTAAGGCTTGCCATTGGGCATTGATCATTGGTCATTGGTCATTTCCCATCCCTCTCCGCCCATGCCCGTCCTCGACTACGAACCGCTCGTTCTTCCGCCGCGCCGTGAGGCGCCCCGGCTGTCGCCGATTCAGGAGGAGGTGCTGGCGCTGAAAAAGGAGCGCAACGCGGTCATCCTCGCCCACAACTACCAGGTCGAGGCCATCCAGCAGGTTGCGGACTATGTCGGCGACTCCCTCGGCCTCTCCTACCACGCCCAGTCGGCCAAGGCCGACGTGATCCTTTTTTGCGGCGTCCACTTCATGGCCGAGACGGCCAAGATCGTGAACCCAAGCCGCACCGTGCTGCTTCCGGATCTGAATGCCGGCTGCTCCCTCTCCGACTCCTGCCCCGCCGACCGGCTTGCCGCGTACAAGGCTGCGCACCCCGGACTGTACGTCGTGGCCTACATCAACTGCTCGGCCGGTGTGAAGGCGCAGTCCGACGTGATCTGCACCAGTGGCAATGCGATCAAGATCGTCCAGCAGGTACCGGCCGATCGCGAAATCCTCTTCGTTCCCGACCAGAATCTCGGCCAGTGGGTCTCACAGCGCACGGGCCGCGAGATGCGCCTGTGGCCGGGCTCCTGCTACGCTCACGTCCAGTTCACTGTGCAGGCCCTGGAAAAGACGCGCGCCCTGTTTCCCGGCGCCCCGATCGTCGCCCACCCTGAGTGCGTACAGGCCGTCCGCGACCTCGCCGACGAGGTCTGCAGCACGGAGCTCATGGTCGGCTTCTCCCGCAAGCACCCCTCGGACAAGATCATCGTCGTGACCGAGAGCGGCATGCTCCATCGCCTGCGCCGCGAGGTGCCGGACAAGACCTTCATCGCTGGGCCGACCGATTCCTGTGCGTGCAATGACTGCCGCTACATGAAGATGAACACGATCGAGAAGGTCCGCGACGCCCTCAAGACGATGAGCCCGGTGATCGATGTGCCGGAACCCACCCGCAGCGCCGCCCTGATCCCGATCCAGCGCATGCTCGATTGGAGCAAGCGCTGACCCACGCGTTCCGCCCGCAACACGCACGACGCGAAAGGCGGACCATGGCCAAGTTTCTCGTCGGATTTCTCCTGCTGGTCGTCGCGGTTCAGGGTGTCGTCCTGTCCCGACTCTGGAAGAACCTCAGCGCGGCCGAGGCCGAAAGGACGGCCGCCGAGGAGCGCTTCCGGACTTCGCGCCAATGGCGCGATGACGAGATCGCGTCCCTCCAGGCCCGCTTGCGCGCCGCCGAGGCCCGCGCAGCCGAGTTCGCGCCGCCGACTCCGGCCGCCGGACAAACGGCCACAGGGTCCGTCCTGCTCGAGCGCAACCTCGGATCGCAGGTTGCCTTCTCCTACGGGACCCCGGGCGACGCCGGACGCTACGTCGGGCAGACCCTGCGGCGCATGTTCGAGACCACCCGTCAGCAGGATCCGGCGGAGATCGACCGCACGCTCAAGGAAAACGAACTCCACCTCCTCTCGATGGGCCCGTTCATCAAGGACGCCGAGCAGCTCGAATCCGACCCCGCGGTGTTTGCGGAGTTTCAATCGTCCCTCCTCGGCGAGGTCTTCGCTTGGGACGAAGCTCGACGCGCGCAGGCCCGTGAGCTGATCCGCAGCCAGAAGGCCGCACTGGCCAATCAGGAAGTCGGCACCGCAGCCTGGAACACCGCCAACGTACAGGCGACCCGGCAACTGATCGCCTTGCTCTCAGCCGACGAGCAGGCGGCCCGCCAGCCCGAGATTGATTTTATCACGAACTACGGGGTCCTGATCGTTCCGACGTACTCGATTCTGACGAAGTGATGCGCCCAGTGGGAGAGCTCGCCCAGCCCGGTCCGAAACTGCGTATTGCATCCTCCTCAGCACCGAGCTCGGCCATCCAATCGCTCGATGGCAAGTCGTGCACAGTCGATCACCATCCTGACCCGGCCGCGGCAGTCAACGACCTCCGCGAGTCGCTCACGTCCGGCGAAGGCGGCCTCAATCTGCCCGCCATGCAGCTCAAGGGCATTCCCCTCGCCTGCCTGATCACGCAGAGGCCCCGCTGATTCCACCTCCATCACGCCCTGCGCGACACCTTCAATCAGATCCACGATCTCGCGCTCCACGCCGGCGCCCTGGCCCTTGCGAGCCTCGTCAGGCTGGCGGATCGGGATGGATTATGAAGTCAATTCACTCCATCGATTTGGTCGGAACCGATGCTCGATCAAAAACAAATGGGCCCCCGGCCAAACCCACTTCGCTAAGATGAATCTTCTGACTAGAGCTGGTCGCCGTGTGCGTTCGCTTATCTCTTCCGTCCTCAGATCCCCAGAGGAGGGCGCCTTTCGACCCGGACACTACTACTCGCCGGTTCCATCACGCGAAGATGTTGAACGGGGGCTAAGGGCAATGCATGCACCGCCGCTGCTCGTCGACATCGACCTGCAACGGGCTGAGCAATTTGCGCTGCTGCAGCAGCTGGCACGCTATTATCCGGATCAGCCGTTCAGCGACGAACCGCAAGACGGACTCCGCTACCATTTCAATCCAGCCTGGTTTGGTCATTCGGATGCAATCCTGCTCCATGCATTTCTACGTCACTTTCGCCCTCAGCGAATCGTTGAGATCGGTTCGGGCTTTTCCTCCGCCGTCATGCTCGACACCGCGGATCGCTTCCCTGGTTGCTGGAACGAGGTCACATTCATTGAACCAGACCCGAATCGATTGCTCGCGCTACTGAAGCCGGAGGACCAGACACGGGTTACCTTGCTGCGCGACCCTGCACAAGCGATCGATCGCTCGATTTTCACAGCACTCAAGTGCGGAGATCTCCTTTTTATCGATTCCAGCCATGTGCTGAAATTTGGAAGCGACCTGCACAGGATTCTATTCGATATCCTGCCATCACTTTCCGTCGGTGTTCACGTGCATTTCCACGACATTTTCTTCCCTTTCGAGTATCCAGCCGAGTGGCTGAAGGACGGACGCTATTGGAACGAATGCTACTTCATTCGCGCGTTCCTTTCCGGAAATCGCAGCTGGAAGATCACGCTCTTCAATCAATATGTGCACGCAGAGTTTCCTGATTTCATCGAACAAAAGCTGCCTCTCTGTCGCAAAAGCTTCGGCGGAAGTCTTTATCTCACACGTATTGCCTAAATTCCTAGGTCTGGAAAGCGGGTCTGGTCCAGCACGTACATTCGCACGAACTCAGTCGATCTGAGCGCCCTACTGGCGCAGTCCGAACACCTGCTGCAGCAGCGTGGTCAGGTCGCGGGCCGGGACATGACTGCTGCCGCGGGCGGTGACGAGGAGCTTGCACCGGTGGGTGCGGACTAACGCGCGGTCGACGGCGGTGATCTGGACGGCGTTGTCCCTCATCCCGACAACATCGGACGCAGCCAATGGCGTCCAAGCGTAGGGCAGGCCCGTGGGATTGACCTTCACTTCCCAGCCGGCGACGCCGTTGGCGGGAATGACCCGGGTCAACAGTCCCGGATAGCGGCGGATGAAATCCGGCGTACGCGACGTCGCGATGCGGAAGGTCACGGCGGCGGGCTGCTGCGCGAGGTACTCCTGAAAATTATTCACCTCGCGGGCGCGAAAACGCGTGAAGAAATCCAGCGGGTCGAAGCCCATCAGGTTCATCCCGTTCCACAGACCGTGCTCGTTGGGGCTGCCGAATTTCTTGAATGCGTACCAGGACGAAAAATTATCCGTCATGCGCAGACCGAATTCGAAGTGCAGATGCGCCCGCTCCTTGGGAATCGTGTAGCCACCGGCGCTGCGGCCCATCGTGGCGATGGTCTGCCCTGTCCCGACGCGATCCCCCACCTTGAGGCCTGACTCGATCGCACTGAGATGCGCGTAGAGCGTGTAGATCGCGGGCGTCACGTCCGGGTGCTCGATGACGATGTATCGACCATAGCTGCTGTCGCCCGGCTTCGTGCTGATGTGTCGAACCACTCCATTGAGCGCGGCAAAGATCTTGTCCGTGGCCTCGCCCTGGCGATTGCGCGCCATCGGATAAAGATCGAGGCCTTCGTGAAACTGGCTCCCATTCGTCCGCACACAGCCGAAGAGTCCGGACGTGACCTCACCCGACTCGGTCGGCTGGATGAACGCATCAATCGAACGCCCGTCGCGGAACGCCGTGTTGGGCGTGGGCCAGGCCAGTTCAAGGCGCTGAGCCTGACCGGCATTCGCAAGCAGCAGCGCCAGCGCCGCAAAAGGAAGAAGAGAATGACGGATCATCAAGGTTTCACGGTCTCCACCCGGACGGACCAAGGTCCGCCGGCACGCACGCCGTATTTGGCAGCAAAGTCGCCCATGTTCAGCGCAACCGCTACATTGAGCAGACTATTGAGATAGAGCACCGGCGAACCTTCCGGCACTTCTCCAAACGTGCGGGCAAAAGGCACCGGCGCGTCGAAGACCACCTTCGAGCCCTCGGCGATCACGACGCGGAAGTGAGTTCCCGGTTGAGGCTGTAGGCCTTGGAAGAGTTCATCAGGAATATTGGTCCAGACATTGCCGTAGTTGAAGTCGAGCATCGCCACGGTTCCCACGACGGCATCGCCGTCGCGCCGCGCCTTTTCGTAGGGCAGGCGGACCACATCGGCCCCACGTCCTCGAACGAAATCTTTCCGGCCGCAAGCCGCGCTCCCGTGTAGGAGTAAACGTCGCGGCCGTGAAACGTGTAGCTGCGATCCGAGCCCGCGAGACGATTCCGCGTTTCGTTGATGCGTCGCACCGCCTCGATGCCGAGATCCTCGGCCACCAGCGTCAAGGTGCCGTTGTCGGGCGTGACGATGTAATGCCCCGACTTGGTCTTGAGCACGACGGACTTTCGATCCGTGCCCACGCCCGGATCAACCACGGACACAAACACGGTCCCGGCCGGCCAATAGGCGACGGTCTGCTTGAGCCGATAGGCCGCTTCCCAGATGTCGTAAGGCGTATTCGCGTGACTCAGATCGAAAATCGGCAGGCTGAGATCGACGCCGACCGCCACCCCTTTCATCGCCGCCACGGCTCCATCCTTCACACCGAAATCCGACTGCAGCACCAGCGCACGGCGCTCGGCACCACGCACGGACGCAGCAAGAATCAGCAGGAGGAAAAAGACCCGCTTCATACGAAAACCGGTTCCGACATGGCCTCCATCACTTCGGCCCCCACCGCATCGGCAATCAGACGGCCGCGATCCGACAGGCGCAGGCGGCCGCCGTCGAGCCGCGCCACCCCGCCATCGACGAACCGTGCAACCAGCGCATCCACCGCGGACCACGGGGCGATCGGATGCAGCCGGCGCAAGGCGTCCAGATCGACTCCGGCATTCATGCGCAGTCCAAAGATCAACGAGTCCTCGAGCAGCAGCGCCGGCGTGAGCGCCACGCGGTCCTCAGTCAGACGCTCGCCACGCGCGACCCGCGCGCGCCACTCGGTGAGGTCGGCGATATTGCCGCCACGGAAGCCCGCGTGCTGCGAGGCCGCCGATGGCCCGAGGCCGATCCACTCGTGCATGTGCCAGGTGTTGAGATTGTGCCGGCAGGCATGGCCAGGCCGCGCGAAATTCGACACCTCGTATTGCTCGTAGCCGGCCGCTGCCAGCCGCGCCCACGTGCTTTCGTAGAGCCGGGCCTCGTGCTCCACGTCGAGTTTCACCCGACCCGCGGACAACTTGATCCAAAGCTTCGTGTCCTCCTCAAACGTGAGGCAGTAAGTCGAGAGATGGTCGGGCGCGAGCGCCACTGCCGCATCGATATCGGCGACCCACTCGGACTCGGTTTGCCCGGGAAGAGCGAACATCAGGTCCAGATTCACGCTGGCGAACCCCGCATTCCGGATCCGGCCGTAAGCACGCATCACCTGTTCGAGCGTATGCTGGCGTCCAAGCGCATCGAGCAACGCCGGCTGAAAGCTCTGCACCCCCATCGAGATCCGGGTGACGCCGATTTCCTTCAAGGCCGCCAGCCGGGCGTCCGTCACGGACGCCGGGGCCATTTCCACCGTCCACTCAAGTGATGACGGAGTAGCGGAGGGCGAAACGAGACCCAAGCGGGCGCGGATGAGGGCACCGAGGCGACGAATATCGTCCGGGGCAAGGAGTCCGGGCGTGCCGCCGCCCCAGAAGACGGTGGTGACCGGACGGGGCCATTCGACCAAATTCGCCTCTTCGGCGATGCCGGAAAGGAACCCTTCCACCCCATCTGCGGTCGGGGTGGTTTGATAAAAGGCACAGAAATCACAGGTGCTCGCACAAAACGGAACATGCACGTACACCCCCAGTGGACGGGTTGATCCGGCGGATGCCTCCGGGGCGGCGGGCGTTATTTCGCTTGTTGCCAAGGCGGTGTGTTTGTGGTGCGTATTCCGTTAACTTTACTTGAGCAAAATCATGCAAAACAACCCGTTCGCCCACGCGAGACGAATCTGCCTGTGGCTGGCTGCGGCCTTGAGCCTCGGCTTTCTCACCGGCTGCGATGAAGTGAGAATCACCAATCTCACTCCCACCTCGCTCCCGGAGAACCCGTCGCAGATCTACACGATCTCGGCCCGGATCACGACCCACACGCCAGGTTACATCCAGGGCTCGCTTCAACCGCGCATCGTGGTCGACGGCCAGAACTTCGCCATGCAGCGCAGCCCGCTTGGCGCCGACATCTACGAGTTCGACTACCAGGTGCAGCCCGGCCGCGGTGAACTCGCCTACTACGTCCTCGCTCCCTACAAGGTCGAGTACAACGGCGCCGTCACCCAGCGCGAGGTCTACACGGGCGTCAGCCGCGTCAGCATCGTCGGCCGCTACGTCC
>CAYWRG010000081.1:0-16467 GCA_964460715.1 uncultured Opitutus sp.
TCAAATCAATCCAACTTTCCCCTTGATTGACCGCATACCTGTTTCTTGTGGCCAAACTCCGAGTCCCAAGCTCGGGGCACGAGTGTCCGAACTCTGTGGCAAAATGCCGGGGTTCATTTAAGTTGGCGGACATCATTTCCTTCCTATGAAAATCGGCATCCTCGGTCTGGGACTCATCGGCAGCGTGTGGGCGCGGCATTACGAGGCCGCAGGCGTCTTGGCCGGGACGTGGAACCGCACGCCCCAGCCCGGCTTTCCCCGCTGGCAGGCGACGCCTGAGGCCGTGGCCTCGGCGGCGGATGTTGTCCAGATCGTCGTGGCGGACCCGCCCGCGGTGCGGTCTCTCCTCGAGCGCATCCTGCCGGCCCTCGGGCCCGGCAAGATTGTGGTTCAGTCGAGCACGATCGATCCGGCGAGCAGCGACGAGTTCCGCACGCTCGTGCTGGGGCGAGGCGCGCGCTACCTCGAGGCTCCGTTCACTGGGAGCAAGCTGGCGGCCGAGGCCGCCAAGACCGTGTATTACCTGGGTGGTGACGAAGCCCTGATCGCCGAGGTCGAACCGGTGCTCAGTTGCGTTTCCGAGGTGAGGCTCCGCATCGGCGACCATCGGCAGGCGGCGGCCCTGAAGCTGGCGATGAACCTCAACCTCGCCGTGCAGATGCAGGCGCTGTGTGAGGCCCTGGTGCTTGCGCGCAACGCAGGCATCTCCGACGACGTCTTCTTCGAAGCCATGTCCCGCAACGCAGGCCAGTCGGGTCTGACCAAGATCAAGGAGCCCAAGCTCCGCTCGGGCGATTTCTCCCCGCAGTTCTCGGTGAAGCACATGCTGAAGGACGTGCGGCTGGCCTCTCGGATCAACGGCTGTGAGGATTTCCCGGTGCTCGACACCGTCCGCGAACGCCTCGCCGCGGCCGAGCGGGCCGGGTATGGCGATCTGGATTATTCGGTTCTCCTGAAATTGATGCAGTCGCCAGCGTAGCGGACTTCTGCCGTGACCGTCCGCGAATCCGCGCGAATCGGCACGAATCCGATCTCGAACCATTCAATCACTAAATACACGAAAATCGGATCCGAACTCCGGGTTCGAAAATTTCGTGTGCTCCGTGTGTTTCGTGGTTCCTCTCCTGATTCGTGCCGATTCGTGGGATTCGCGGGCAAGGTCAGGTGGCGGGTCACGAATTCGCGCCCGATTGTCCGTTGAGCATGACTTCCTCATGATCGAGGAGCTGCTGCAGCGGCCGGTGGGTTTCGTCGGTGATGATATCGCGCTGCCACAGATCATCGATCGCCGCGCGCTCGGCGTGAAGCGCGCCAAGGCGGTGCCGGTGTCCGGCTGCCCGCCGCAGCCGGGCGCTGGTCTGGGTCGCACCTTCGGCCGTCAACTCCGCGAGGCGGTGTTCGTACTCGGAGACCACCATCGCGAGCGCGGCCTGCTCCTCCACGCTGTCGGCGGTGGCGGCCCGCACGTGGGCGAGCCCGGCCTCGACCGCGGCGATGCGCGCCAGCCGGTCCTCGCGGAACCGCGAATCGTCCGCCTTGAGCCCCAGACGCGCGATCATCCATTCCAGGGTCGTGCCCTGCAGCAGCAGCGTGACAACGACCACAACGAACGAGAGGAAAATCACGATGTCACGCCCCGGAAAGGGCTGGCCGTTCTCCATCGTCAGCGGGATCGAGAGGGCTGCGGCGAGGGTGATCGTGCCGCGCATGCCGGCCCAGCCCGTCACAAGGACGTTTTGCCAGGGCGCCGGCTTTTCGTCGCGCCACGCCTTGGGCTGAAAAGCGAACTGGAGGTAGGCGCTGGGAAACACCCAGGCGAGCCGTGCGAGGATGGCTGCGGCGGAAACGGCGGCGCTGAAGCCGATCAATTGTAGCGGTGTATAGAGGCTGCGGATCGAATCGAGAATGGACGGGAACTGCAGGCCGATCAGCAGGAACGCGAGTCCGTTGAGCCAGAAGATCACCACCGACCAGACCGCCCAGGTCGTCTGGCGTGAGGCGGCGTCGAGCCGCAGCGGATCGCGCCAGCCGGAGTAGAGGCCGGCGGCGACCACCGCGAGGATGCTCGACAGGCCCAGGCGGTCGGCGGCGAGGTAGACCGCGAACGGCGTCATGAGCGAGATCGTGATCTCAATGTACTGGTCGGTGGACTGGTGACACCGCAGTTGGTCGCGCAGCTTGCCCACCAGCCAGGCGATGGCCAGGCCGACGGCGATTCCGCCTGCCGCAAGCACGATGAAGCTCATCGCCACGGCCTTGATCGAGAAGGCGCCGGCCACCATTGCGGCGAGAGCGAACTTGAACGCGACCAGGCCGGTTGCGTCATTCATGAGGCTCTCGCCGTTGAGGATGGCGGTGAGCCGTGCCGGGACTCGCAGCCGCTGGGTGATCGCGCCGACCGCGACGGCGTCGGTGGGCGACACCACCGCGCCGAGGGCGAAGGCCATGGCGAGCGGCAGGTCAGGCACCAGCCAGTGCGCGATGAACCCGACCGCGAGCGTGGTGAAGACGACCAGCCCGGTGGCGAGCGTGAGGATCGGCCGCTTCGCCGCTATGAAGTCGCGCAGCGGCATCAGCCAGCCGTCGGAGAAAAGCAGCGGAGGGACGAAGCAGAGGAAGAAGAAACCGGGATCGAGCGCGATGCGGGGAAAGCCTGGGATGTACGTCGCGAGCACGCCACCCACGACGTAGGTGATGGGCAGCGGCAACGGCAGCCGGCGTCCGGCCGTACTGAGCACAGTCAGGAGCAGGAGGAGCCAAAGGGCGTTGTCGAAACCTTGCATCAGGGGGTGGTTCCAACGGAGCGTGTCAGCCGGCCAGACGCCGTCAAACCGCGCCGGCGCGTACTTGCGGAATGGTTGGGAAAAGGCATGCTCCTGCCCATGAGCGACTTCGTTTCCGGACCGGCGGTGGCCGAGGCCCGACAAACCCTTGAGCGCGTGCGCGCCAACATGCGCCAGACGATCAAGGGCAAGGACGAGGTGATCGATCAGGTGCTCGTCTGTCTCCTCGCCGGCGGCCATCTCCTGATCGAGGATCTGCCGGGCGTCGGCAAGACCACGCTGGCCTACTCGCTCGCGCGCTCCATGGACTGCGCCTTCTCGCGCGTCCAGTTCACCAGCGATCTGCTGCCGAGCGATGTGACCGGCGTGGCGATCTATGACGACAAGGTGAAGGAGTTCATCTTCAAACGGGGGCCGGTGTTCACCAACATCGTGCTGGCCGATGAGATCAACCGCGCGACGCCCAAGACCCAGTCAGCCCTGCTGGAGGTGATGGATCGCGGCAAGGTGACCGTCGACGGCGAAGCCCACGCTGTCGGCACGCCGTTCATGGTTTTCGCGACCCAGAATCCCGTGGACTACGAAGGCACGTTCCCACTGCCCGAGAGCCAGATGGATCGCTTTCTCATGCGCATCCACATGGGCTATCCGCAGGCGGCGGACGAGCTCGAGATCCTGCGCGCGGCGCGCACCAACTACGACGCGATCGTGCTCAACCCCGTGGTGAGCCGCACCGAGGTCTCCCAGCTGCAGTCGCTCGCCGAGCAGGTTTTCATCGAGGATAGTGTGCTCGATTACATCCTCAAGATCGTCGCAGCCACGCGCACCGAATCCGAGTTCAAGGCGGGCATCAGCGTGCGCGGCGGACTCGCGCTCAAGCATGCGGTGCAGGCGCGGGCGCTCCTGCAGGGGCGTGACTTCGTGGTGCCCGACGATGTCACCGCACTGGTCGTGCCCGTGCTCTCGCACCGGCTCGGCCTCGTGCGCCAGACCAGCGACGCCCTTGAGGAGCGCCGCACGGTGGGCGCGGTGTTGAAGCGCATCCTGGCCGCGATCCCGTCACCGCTGTGAGCGGCGAGCCGGAGCCGAAATTCTCATCACGATGAGTGCGACTGACGCCGAGTGGTCCGGTCCCGGCGCCCGCGGTCGCCGTCGCACGGATCATCGCTGGCGGCGTCTGCTGTGGTCGTTGATCTATCCGCGCGCCGCCGAGCGCATCCTGCCGACGGTACCGGGAATCTTCCTGATCGCGCTCTGCATGGGCATCGGCATGGCCGCGTACAACACGGCGAACAACATCCTGTTCATCACGCTTTCCCTGCTGCTTGCCTGCCTGATCCTGAGCGGCGTGCTGTCGTGGCTGAACTTCAAGGACGTGACCTGGCGGTTGGTCGTCGCGCCGCCGCTTCGCGTCGGTCAGTCGGCGGCGGTTGCGCTGGAGCTGCGCAATGCCAAGCGCTTCCTGCCCACGTATGGGCTCTGGTTTGAGGTGCGCAGCTCGAGCGAGCCGAAAGGCACGCGCCTGATGCAGCGCGCACGGCTCGATCCAGCCGGCGGCGATCTGCGTCTGGATTGGGTCTTTCGGCCCGGAGCCCGCGGGATTGAAAGCATCGAACTGGCCAGTGCCGGCTCCCTGTTTCCCTTTGGATTCCTGAAGAAGAACCTCGGCGGTCATGCGCGTCGCGAGGTGATCATCTGGCCGGCGCCGGTCGAGTATCAGCGTTTCTCGGTTCCGGCGTGGTCGCGTCCGCAGGGTGGGGACCGCATCGCGCGGATCGGCCAGAGCGGCGATCTGCTCGCGCTGCGAAAATATTCACCCGGCGACTCGCATCGGCTGATTCACTGGAAGGCGAGCGCACGGCTGCGTCAGTTGATGGTCCGGCAGTTCGCGGCGGAAAGCCAGGAGGGCTTCTCGCTCTGGCTTGAGTCGGATGCGGAGGTCTGGAGCCGGCCCGAGCAGTTCGAACTGCTCTGCAGCTTTGCGGTGACCCTGGCCGAGGATCTGTTCAAGGCCGGCCGGCTCAGCAGCGTGGCGATCAACGACGAAGCGGCGCAACCGGTGCGCCGCGTGACGGACATTGAGGCGTTTTTTGACCGGGTGGCGGTGCTCAAGCCCGTCACGAGGTCCCTCTCCGCCGGAAAACCCGGGGCGCCGCGCCGGCGCAATCTGCTCACCTTCATCCCGGATGGCGCCCGGGGAGTCATCGCCCATGTCGACGGCAATAAAGCGGCCTCAGCTTAACGCCGACGAGCTCCACCAGCTCAAATGGCTGTTGGGCAGTGTCCTCGCGGTGCTCTCGGCGTGGACGGTCTTCTTCATGGAGATCGACTCGTGGGTGCTGCCGGGGCTGGTCACGCTGGCGGCGACCCTGGCAATCTGGCGCCCGGCCTGGCCGGCGCGCGTGCCCCGATTCGTCCACGTCTTGGCCTTCCCCGGAATCGTGGGCTACGTGATCTTCGACTGGTACATGTCCCGCGAAATCCTGCCGACCTTCATTCGGCTGGACCTGCTGTTGATTCTCTACCGCCTGATCGGCTTTCGTCGTCGTCGCGACGATCTGCAGCTGATCGTGCTGGGCCTTTTCATGGTGGTCGTGGCCGGAGTGCTCACCGTGTCGCTGGCGTTTGCGGTGCAGATTGTCGCCTTCACCGCCTGTGCCCTCGGCTTTCTGCTCACGATCACGCTGGCGGAGACCGCCGGTGAGCCGCTCGCGGCCGCGGGCGGCAGGGGCGAGCCTCGCTGGGCCGCACAGGTCAACTGGCGCGATCTGCTGGCTCGAATCCGCGCGGTGACCGACTGGCGGGTGGTGGTGCTGGGAGGCGGACTCTTTGCCGGGGTCGTGGTGCTTTCCGGTCTCCTGTTCCTCGCGATCCCGCGGTTTGAACTGAACAACAGCCTCTTCATCGATCGCCTGATCAACCGGCAGACCCGCACCGGATTTTCCGATGAGATCAAGTTTGGCGAGGTCACCGAGATCCAGCAGGACGACGGGATCGCGCTCAGTGTGGACGTGGTGGATCGCACGCAGGTGCCCTCCATGCCCTACTGGCGCATGGTCGTGCTCGATGAGTACACCCGCGGCGGGTTCCGGCTTTCGCCCGAGTTGCGGAGCCAGCTCAACCGGGCGGCGTCGCGCACCACGCGTCTGCGGGGCACGGCGCGCTTCCGGCGCGATACGACCGACTGGACATTTTATCTCGAGGCCGGCGTGAGCCGCTACCTTCCGTTGATGGGCAATTTCAACGGGTTGTTTTTCCCGGAGCCGCAGATGGTCGGGTTGAGCGATGCGTTGCGCGTGGTCGCCCTGCGTGCCGATCCGTCGAAGATGACCGCTTACCGCGTAACGGGCATGGAGTTCAGCGCGGTTCTGCCCGACGCCGATCTTGCGCTCAAGCGACGTGCGGCCGACCGGGCGGCGCTGGCGACCGGGTCCGCCCTGTCCCTGGGGGAGGCTGATCGTGCCCGTTTACAGGCGATGGCGGCGGAGATCACGGAGGACCGACGTCTCACGTCCCCAGAATTTGCGGTGAAGGCGTCAACCTGGTTGGGCGCGCGTCACCGCTATTCGCTGCAGAGTTCGCTTCCGGCCGGCGCAGGGGACCCCGTCGTACGCTGGCTGGCGTCGGACACACCGGGTCACTGCGAACTCTTTGCCGGCTCGTTCGTGTTGCTGGCCCGCCAGGCCGGCTATGCGGCGCGGCTCGTGACCGGCTTCAAGGGGGGGACGTGGAATGGCTACAGCAACAGCTACACCGTGCGCAATTCCGACGCGCATGCGTGGGTGGAGCTCTTTGACGATCAGGCGGGCGGCTGGTTGCGCGTGGATCCGACGCCTGGGGCGCTGACGCTCGACGACGGGACGGGTGGGGATGAGGGCGAGGCTGCTTTGCAACGCATCGTGGACAACAGTTGGTCGGCGCGGATGGAGAGCCTGCGGATCTTCTGGTACCGCCGGATCGTGAATTTCGACATGAACAGCCAGGTCGAGCTGGCACGCACCGCCAAGGAGGCGGTCGAAGGCACCAGCCGGCGGATGCGCGACGCGTTGGAAGGCCTCGTTGCCTCAATCAAGGCGTGGCTGGCGCGTCCGTGGGACCTTGAGCGAATCATCGGCTTGGGCGGGCTGGTGGCGTTTGCCGCAGCGGTGATCGTGGCTTGGCAGAGCCTGGGCCGCGCCTGGTGGCAGCGCTGGCGGAGCGGCCATGCGCGCACGGCCGGAGCCGATCCGATTCGCCGGGAGGCCGGGCGGCTGCTGGCCCGTGTTGCGCTGGCAGGTGGCGGGGCCATATCCCCTGAGCTGCAGTCCGAATTGGAGCGCTTGCGCTATGGTCCCCGGTCCACCTGGCCCCATCCGCAAGCCGTCTTCCGCCGTGCACGCGTGGAGTTGCGCCGCTCGGCGCACAAGTAATCCGGCGTGACCCGTAACCTGACTTCGGTCGCGCCGTTATTTCGTTTATGGAGACCGAAGGATCCACGTTATCGCGGTTGCGTCGCTTGGTCTTTGCGTTGGTCGTGATCGGCCTCGCCGGGCTGACGGTGGACCTGCTGCTGCTCGGTCATCATGAAGATGCGTGGCAGGTTGTGCCGCTCGTGGCGCTCGGGATCGGACTTGGGGCCTGCGCGTGGCACGGACTCAAAGCGTCTCTGGCCAGCCTCCGCAGTTTTCAGGCCGTGATGGTGCTGCTCGCTCTCACCGGGCTGGTGGGCATGTACCTACACTTCGATGGCAATCGTGAATTCCAGCTGGAGATGGACTCATCGCAGTCGGGTTGGGCGCTGTTCCTCAAAGTCATTCAGGCCCACTCGCCGCCGGCACTCGCGCCCGCCGCGTTCGTGCAGTTCGCGCTGCTCGGCCTCGTCTCCACGTTCCGTCATCCCCTGCTTGGCCCCCGCCGCTCCGCGGGCTGAACGATCCTTTTCGTCCCTCAAATTGATCCGTTCCCCCATGAAAATCCCATCAGTCCTGTCTCGTTGCTTCGCCGCAGCCCTGCTGCTCGCCGTGGTCGCGCCCATCGCGCTCCAGGCCCAAGTCGGAAAATCGCTGGGCGTCGTGGACGCGAATACGGCCCCGGAGGCCGACCTTGCGGCCATGCCCCACATGACGCCCGCGATCGCCAAAGGGCTGGTCGAGAAGCGTCCGTTCGCGAGCGTGACCGAACTCCATGCCTTTCTCCTGTCTCAGAAATTGACGCAGGAGCAGGCGATGGAGTTCTACACCAAGGCGTTCGTTCACGTGAACCTCAATACCGGCACGCCCGAGGAGATCCTCCTCATTCCGGGGGCCGGCCGCCGCATGGTGCGGGAGTTTGACGAGTACCGCCCGTGGGTGAACTACACCCAGTTCGACAAGGAGATCAGCAAGTACGTCGGCCAGGAAAACACGGACAAACTGAAGCAGTACGTCTTCATCCCGGTAAAGCTGAACACGGCCTCGGATGAGGACATCCTCAGCATCCCCGGTGCGGGTCGCCGCATGGTGCGCGAGTTCAAGGAGTACCGTCCGTGGAAGACCAAGGAGCAGTTCGAGAAGGAGATCGGTAAGTACGTCGGACCGAAGGAAGTCGCCCGGCTCTGGCGCTACGTGACGATCGACTGAGCGGGCCGGCCAACGGGTGTCCGTTCACCCAATCTTTCAAGGCGGGGCCATGCGCCCCGCCTTTTTCATTCCTTGGCGGTTCGGACGGCGGCGGGGGCCGCGACGGGCGCGGTCGTGGAGCGCGGTTGCTGCTTCTGCCACCACGTCTTGAGGATGGATTGGGCGACCGGCACGGCGTAGCGACCGCCGCCGGTCTCTTCACCTGGGGTGTCACCCTCGACCATCACCGCGATGGCGATTTGCGGATTCTCGACCGGAGCGAAGCAAATAAACCAGGCAAGATTGATTCGACCCTTGGGCGTATCCTTTTGCGCCGTACCTGTCTTCCCGGCTATGCGCAGGCCAGGAATGCGCATGGAAGCGAGGTTGGTGAGGATCTTCGCTGTGCCCGTCTGGGTGCACTCCTCCATGCCTTTGACGATTGCGTCGTAATACGCAGCGGAGAGTCCGATGGCCTCCGTGCGTTGGGCGCGGCGGTTGTCCTCGTGGAGCAAGGTCGGGGTCGTCTGGATCTGGCCGCGGGCGAATGAAGCCATGAAGGTCGCCATCTGGAGGGGCGTGACATCAAGAAAGCCCTGACCGATGGAGAAATTGGCGGTGTCGCCCGGCTGCCAGGGTCCACGGCCGCTGGCTTTTTTCCACTCCGGATCCGGCACGAGCATGCGGCGCGTTTCGTGGGGAAGCTCGATCCCGGTCGGCTTGTCCAAGCCGAAGCGGCGGGATTCCGTCGCGATCAACTCGGGGGTGGTTTCGATACCGTGCTTGTAGAAGAAAACGTTGCAGCTTTTGGCAATGGCCTCGGCCAGTTTGATCTTTCCGTGGGCGTGGCCGTCATGGCAGGGGAACATGCGGTTGCCGACGCGGTAGTAGCCGTTGCAGTCAATTTCACTGTCCGGGTTGATCCAGCCGGCGCGCATGCCGGCGATTGCGGTCAGGATCTTGAACGCTGAACCCGGCGGGTAGGCGCCTTGGATGCCGCGGTTGAGCCAGCCTCCTTGTTCCTCGATTTCCTGAAACTTGGCGGTGGAAATGCGGGGCGAGGTTTCGTTGAGGTCATAGGACGGCGCGTTCGCCAGCGCCAAGACCTCGCCGGTGCGAACATCGAGCGCGATCGCGGTGCCGGCCATCTCGTTCTCGATCAGCTTCGCCTCCGCTGCGCGCTGCAGATCGATGTCGATGCTGGTCGCGATGTTCTTGCCCTGCACCGGCACGTGGCGGGCGAGGGGCGGTTCGATGCGGTAGCCGGCGGGATCGACGCGATAGATCGTGCCTCCGGTTTCTCCCTGGAGGACCGAGTCGTATTGCGCCTCCAGGCCGTCGCGTCCCGTCGTGCCCTTCATCTTGAAGGTCTTCAGGTCCGCGCCCGGGAAATCCTCGGCCACGTCGATGTCGTCGATCTTGACCGAGCCCAGCGTGTGCGCCGCGGCGCCGCCAAAAGGATAGGAACGCGTGCTGGAGGTGTAGACCTGCAGCGGCGATGTCACCGGCAGTTGTTCGAGCAGGCGGGCATACTCGGCCGGCTCAAGGTCGTCGACCAGCGTGAAGGGCAGGAGCAGCTGCGAGCGGAAATGGCGCGTCAGCGCCGGCGCGTCGACCTCACCCGTGCGCCCGAGCGCCTTGTTGATGGTCTGGAGATACCGATCCACGACGGCAAAGCGCGCGATCTGCTCGAGCTGCGTCGCGTTGGGCAGGTCCTTGTCGCCGGAGTCACGGTAGGCGTTGCGCACCTTGACGTACTCGCGGCGGAATTCGCCGCGGAGTTCGTCGAGGTACAGCACGACCGCGAAGCGCGGACGGTTGCCGACGAGGAGCTGGCCGTTGCGATCGTAGATATTGCCGCGCGGACCGGGGACGAGGATGCGCCGCTGGTTCTGAACCTTTTCGCGTTCGGAGTAGATCTCAGTGCGGATGAGCTGCCGGTACGCGAGACCGCAACCGAGGACGAGCAGCAGCAGCAAGACTACGGGGTAGAAAAAGATGACGCGGGGATTGTATCCCTTGTAGGTCTCGAAGAGACCGTCCCCGCGTTCTGCAACCGTATCGGCCATGATGCCTCCTACATCACGCCACGTTGCTCGGTGCGCAAGCCCGCGCCGGCAATTTCGAGCGCCTGCTCCTGCAGGGCGAGGAACCAGGGGGTGATCACGGCCAGGACAACCTGGGAAATCAGGAGATCAGCCAGAAGTCGGAGCCAGACGATCCCCGGCGCGGGCGACGCGCCAATCTGGGTGAACGAGAAGACGAGAAACAGCCCGAGATTGGCCAGAAGCGCGACAAGGATGCCGATCACCGCCTCCTCGCGAGGGAACCGGTTTCGCACGTAGAAGATCACGGCATGCGCAGTGGCGAAGAGCAGGGCGTGGAGGCCGAAGCCCACCGGCGAAAGCGCGTCCTGGAGCCAGCCGAGGATGAGCACGGTGATCAAGCCCTCGCGGTAGCCGAGGCGCAGTGAGGCAAAGGCGACCGCCAGGCCACCCATCCAGAGCGTGACGTGGTTTGCCGCGAGGTAGTGGTTCGCCTGCGTGAGGATGACTTCGAGGATGACCCCGCAGAGCACCGTCGCGAGAATCTGGCGGTTGCCCGGGTTCATGGATCGAAGGTCAGGGCGTAGATGCACGAATGCACGATCTCGCCCTCCAGGTTGCGCCGGTCGTTGTACAGGGTGGCCTCGAGCGGATAGCCCGAGCGCTCCGCGACGCGCCGGCTCGCGGCATTCTCGTGATCCATCCGGATCTCGATCCGGCGCGGATGCAGGTGGGTCACCGTGAAATCGGTCAGCCCGCGCACGGCCTCGGTCATGTAGCCTTCGCCTGTCTTGCTTGTGCGCAGCCAGTAGCCGATTTCGAAGCGCGGTACCGTCCAATCCATCCGGTGCAGGCCGGTGGCGCCGATGAATTCGCCGCTGCTGCGCAGGAAGATCTGGAAAACAAGGTCGGTCCGCAGGGCGAAGTGTGCCGCCTTTTCCCGCATGTAGGCCTCCGTTTCCTCCGCCGTGGGCAGGGTGCGGGCCCAGGGCATCCACGGGCGGAGTTCGGCGTGCGATTCGCGGATCGCGACATTGACCGCGGCGCCGTCACCGGCGCGCGGCGCGCGGAGGAGCAGGCGCGCGGTGGTGAATTCGGAAGGAAAGTCGATCAGCGCCGGATTCATGGCCGCGTCGAGGTCACGGGAGGAATCTCGGGAGCGAGGGGGACGAGAACAGTGACTTCGGCCAGTTCTGACAGCCGCGGATCGAGCTGTACCTCGCCGCTCTTGAACAAGCCGTCGGTGCTGGGCTCAAGGCGAACCATCTGGCCGATGATCAGCCCGGGAGGGAAGACGCCGCCGAGGCCCGAGGTGACCAGTTTCTTGGGCGAACTCGGCGCGGCGAAAATATCGAGCGGCACAAATTCAACCACGCCGCGCGGCGCGGAGAACGCGGCATTGAGTCCGCCCTGGTAGCTGATGGGCCGCTGGTCGCCCTCGACGCTGGCGGCCAGGCGCATGCCGGGGC
Organism: uncultured Opitutus sp.; assembly: GCA_964460715.1. GTDB lineage: Bacteria > Verrucomicrobiota > Verrucomicrobiia > Opitutales > Opitutaceae > CAMAXB01. Next base: position 11,874 of record CAYWRG010000081.1, read on the forward strand.
TGGTGATCATCTCGACCACGGCGGTGTAGGCGCCGACCTCGGCGATGCGTCCGACCACGCCGCCGCTGAAGATCACGGGTGCGCCGACGGGCAGGTTGTAGTTGCGACCCTTGCGGATCACGAGGCGCTGCCACCAGCCGGTGAAGTCGCGCCGGACCACGCGGGCCGGCTCCGGCCGGTAGCTGTTGAAGGTCGGCAGGCTGAGTAGGCTTTCAAGCCGGGCGATTTCGGAGCGGAGTTCGACGTTTTCCTGCACGCGCAGCTCGTACGAGGCGGTGAGGCGGGCGAGGTCCTTGCCGGCCTCGATCAGTTCGTTCTGCGAACGGGTGCGCAGCGACCAATAGTCCTGGAGATCGCGGACGTACGAGGGCGTCAGCTCGATCGGGGCCTGGACCTCGAAAAAAGTCAGCCGGCCAAAACGCTTCACCGCCGTCGGCAGCAGCAACCACACGGTGACCACCACACCGAGAAGGATGAAAGGGCGGGCCTGATCGAAACGGCGCGGAAGCAAAGCAGTCCTTATTTTCGATTTCTGATGTTCGATTCTCGATTTCGAACCAAACCTTTGCGGTCTGGGGAGCCAACCGATTCCCGAAGGCTATACGTCGCCGCCAAGCTTTCCGAGTTTCGGGGAAATCGAAAATCCAAAATCGAGAATCGAAAATGCCTACGCGTGCTGCAGGACCCAGTTGAGGTCGCTGAGAACGGCGCCGGTCCCGTTGGCAACGGCGGAGAGCGGGTCGTCGGCGACGATGACCGGCAGGCCGGTCTTGTCGCTGAGGAGGCGGTCAAAGCCGCGGATGAGGGCGCCGCCACCGGCCATCACGAAGCCGCGGTCAACCAGGTCGGCCGACAGTTCGGGGGGGCAGCGTTCGAGCGTGGAGCGAACGGCATCCACGATTGCGGCGATGGTGTCGCTCAGCGCCTCGCGGATTTCCTGGGAGGTGATGTGGATCGTCTTGGGCAGGCCGGCGACGGAGTCACGGCCCTTGACCTCCATGCTCAGCTCCTCGTCAAGCGGGTAGGCTGAACCGACGCGCAGCTTGATCTCTTCCGCGGTGCGCTCACCGATGAGGAGATTGTAGGCCCGCTTCATGTAGTTGACGATCGCGGCGTCGAGCTCGTCGCCGGCGACGCGGATCGACTTCGAGAAGACGATGCCGGAGAGGGAAATGATCGCGATCTCGGTCGTGCCGCCGCCGATGTCGACGATCATGTTCGCCGCGGGCTCATCGATCGGGAGACCGACGCCGATCGCGGCGGCCATCGGTTCGGGAATGGTGATGACGTCACGCGCGCCGGCGTGCATGGCGGAATCCTTCACCGCGCGCTTCTCGACCTCGGTGATGCCGGACGGGATCGCGATGACGACGCGCGGGCTGACGCGCAGGGCGTTGTTGTTCACCTTGCGGATGAAGTAACGTAGCATCGCCTCGGTTACGTCGAAGTCGGCGATGACGCCGTCCTTCATCGGGCGGATGGCTGTGATGTTGCCAGGCGTACGACCCAGCATGCGTTTGGCCTCGTCGCCCACGGCGCGGACCTTGCGGGTGGTGGTGTCGAGTGCGACCACCGATGGCTCACGCAGCACGATGCCGCGGTCTTTCAGGTAAACGAGCGTGTTGGCCGTACCCAGGTCGATGCCGATGTCGTTGGAGAAGTAGTTGAACAGGTTCGAAGCCATGAGGGTGTCGCGTTTCCGCCGACGGAAACGAATCGCCGTACTTCCGGAGTGTCAACGAGGTAAATCCTCCTGAGACCGGGTCTTGGCGACATTGGGTCTGGATTGAGGCCGACGATTGCAAATCCGAACGGCTCGAACAACTTCTTCGCCTGGAGGCAAGTCGAGCGCCTGCCTCCCCATCCTTCTCATGAAACTTACGATCAACGGCCGCGCTGTCGACGTGCAGTCCGGGGCGGAAACACCCCTGCTTTGGGTCATTCGGGACGAACTTAGCCTGACGGGCACCAAATTTGGCTGCGGCATGGGCCTCTGCGGCGCCTGCACCGTCCATATCGATGGCGTCGCGACGCGGTCCTGCATCACCCCGATCTCCTCGGTCGAGGGCAAGGCGGTGACGACGATCGAGGGTCTGGCGCGAGGCGCCGGCCTGCATCCGGTCCAGCAGGCCTGGCAGGAAAACGACGTCGTCCAGTGTGGTTACTGCCATTCCGGCCAGATCATGAGCGCTGCGGCGCTGCTGGCCACCACACCCAAGCCGGACGATGCGGCGATCGACGAGGCCATGGCGGGCAACCTTTGCCGCTGCGGCACCTACGAGCGCATCCGGGCGGGCATCAAGCGGGCGGCCGTCATCGCGGAGGGCGCACGATGAACTACCAAATCGACCGTCAGTTTTTCGCTGATGCGACGGCGGCGCGCGTATCGCGCCGTTCATTCCTCAAGGTCAGCGCCCTCGCCGGCGGCGGCCTGCTGATCGGGCTCCAGCTCACGCCCAAGGTCTCCGCCGCTGCGGCCACGACGACGGGTGGCACCTTCGTGCCCAACGCCTTCCTGCGCATCGCGCCCAACGGGGCGATCACGATCCTCGCGAAGCATTCCGAGATGGGGCAGGGCATCTACACCTCCATGGCCATGTGCGTGGCGGAAGAACTCGATGCCGACTGGTCCAAAATCGCGGTCGAGGCCGCACCCTCCGCGCAGGCCTATGCGCACACGGCATTTGGTCTGCAGATGACGGGTGGCAGCACGAGCACGCCGGAGTCGTACAAGCAGCTCCGCGAGGCCGGGGCGACTGCGCGGGCGCTGCTCGTCCAGGCGGCGGCGCAGCAGTGGAAGGTGGACGCGGTGACCCTGCGTACCGACAACGGCGCGGTCATCGCGGCCGATGGTCGCCGCGCGACCTATGGTGAATTGGCGACCGCAGCCTCCGCGCTCCCAGCCCCGACCGAGGTGAAGCTGAAGGATCCGTCCCAATTCAAATTGATCGGCAAGGCGGCGCACCGTGTCGATTCGCTGGAAAAGATCACCGGCAAGGGTGTCTTCGGCATCGATGTGCGCGTCCCCGACATGCTCATCGCCGCGCTGGTGCGTCCGCCGGTGTTTGGCGCGAAGCTTAAGCGCTTCGATGCGACGGCGGCCAAGGCCGTGTCGGGCGTCAAGAACGTCGTCGCCACGCCCCGCGGCGTCGCGGTGATCGCCGCCAACACCTGGGCGGCCAAACAGGGCGCCGCCGCGCTCACCGTCGAGTGGGATGAAGGCGCGCTTGCTACGCTTTCAACCGAAAACCAGCGCGCCGCCTACGAGGCGTTGATCAAGCAGCCCGGTGCGGTCGCCAAGCGCACGGGCGATGTGGCCACGGCCTTCGCGAGCGCGACAACGAAGATCGAGGCGACCTTCGATTTTCCCTATCTGGCCCACGCGGCAATGGAACCGCTCAATGCCACGGCCCATATCAAGCCCGACGGCTCGGTCGAGGTTTGGGCGCCGACGCAGTTTCAGGGGGTCGACGTCATGGTCGCCGCCCAGGTCGCGGGCGTGACGCCGGACAAGGTCACGCTGCACACGACGCTGCTCGGCGGCGGCTTCGGCCGCAAAGCCAACCCGGCGTCCGACTTCATCGCCGAGGCGGTCGAGGTCGCGAAGGTTTCCGGCGGCGTGCCGGTGCAGGTGGTCTGGTCACGCGAGGATGACATGCGCGGTGGCTATTACCGGCCACGGACGCTGGTCCACGCCAAGCTCGGACTCGACGCAGCCGGCAAACCGGTGAGCTGGGAGAACCAGATCGCGAGCCAGTCGCTCATCAAGGGCACGGCCTTCGAGCAGGCGATGTTCCGCAACGGGCTCGATGCGACGCAGGTCGAGGGCCTCGATGAGATTCCCTATGCTCTGCCCAACGCGCACACCGAGTGGCATGACGCTCCGGCCGGCGTGCCGGTCCTCTGGTGGCGCTCGGTCGGACATACGTTCACCGGATTCGTGAAGGAGACGCTGATCGACGACGCCGCGCGCGCCGCGAAGAAGGACCCGATCGATTATCGCATCGAGCTGCTGGCGGCGCACCCGCGTCAGGTCGCGATCCTGCAACTCCTCAAGGAAAAATCCAACTGGGGACGTGCGCCTGCGGGACGCTTCCAAGGGGTGGCCATCCACGAGTCGTTCGGCTCGATCGTCGGCGAGGTGGCCGAGGTCTCGGTGACGGACGGTGTGATCAAGGTGCACAAGGTCACGGCGGTCGCCGACTGCGGCCAGGCGGTCAATCCGGATGGCGTGCGGGCGCAGGTCATGTCGGCCGTGATCTACGGTCTGTCCGCCACGCTCTACGGGGAGATCACCTTCAAGGATGGCCGCCCGCAGCAGTCGAACTTTCACGACTACCCGGTCGTCCGGCTGACCGAGGCGCCGGTGGTTGAGACGCACATCATCAACAGCGGTGCCGCGATGGGCGGTATCGGCGAACCGGGGACGCCGCCGCTCATGCCGGCGGTGAGCAACGCGGTCCTCGCCGCCACCGGCAAGCGCCTGCGCCATCCGCCGTTCACGCCGGACAAGCTGGCGTGAGGTCGCGCTTGGTCGACGGATTGATGTAGCCGGGCGCCCGGGGGGCCGGGCCCGGGGGCGGGCGTGGGTGGC
>CAYWRG010000081.1:16477-17550 GCA_964460715.1 uncultured Opitutus sp.
CGCGGGGGGGGGGGGGCGGGGGTCGTTGGTGCCCCCACCCCCCCCCCCCGCCGCGGGGGCGCCCGGCCACAACGGGATCGGAAGCGCATCGAGCGCGGCCGCAAAAAAAGCGCACCGATGAAGGTGCGCTTGAGAATGGGGGACGGAGCCGGGGCTCAGTTCGAGCCGTGGGCGGACTTGCTGATTTCCGCCTCGGGCTTCTTGTCGGCCTGCTTTTCGCCTTCCGCCATGGCGGACTTCATTTCCTTCTCGGCCTCGTTGGTGGCCTTCTTGAATTCGCTGACCGACTTGCCGAGACCGCGGGCGAGCTCGGGCAGCTTCTTGGCGCCGAAGAGCAGCAGCACAATGAAGAGGATGACCATGATCTCGGTGGAACCGAGGCCGAAGATCGCAAAGACAGGCGCGAGGGAATTCATGTCAGGGGATGAAGGTATTCCTTGAGCCGGGATGACGCAAGGGGGAAAGGGGATCCGCTCAGGGCTGGCCGGGTTTCTCCGGGGGGAGGGGGCCCTTGATCGCGAGCTTCAGCAGGTTCTGGGCGTTGTCGAGCTGCTCGGCGTCGAAGAAGCCGTGCAGCTGACGGATGCGCGTCGGGTGACGCATCTTGCGCAACGCCTTGGCCTCGATCTGACGGATGCGCTCGCGGGTGACCTTGAACTGCTTGCCGACCTCCTCGAGCGTGCGGCTGTAGCCGTCGACCAGGCCGAAGCGCAGGGAGAGCACGCGGCGCTCGCGCTCGGTGAGCGAGTCGAGGACGTCGATGATCTTTTCGCGCAGGAGCGAGTAGGCGGTCATGTCGTACGGGTTCTCCGCCGACTTGTCCTCGATGAAATCGCCGAAGCTGGTGTCGTCGCCGTCGCCGACCGGGGACTGGAGCGAGATGGGCTGCTGCGCCATCTTCATGATCTGCTGCACGCGCTCGACCGGCAGGTTCATCTCGTCGGCGACCTCTTCCGGCGTCGGCTCGTGGCCGAATTCCTGCAGGAGCTGCTTCTGCACCTGCATGACCTTGTTGAGGGTCTCGATCATGTGCACCGGGATGCGGATGGTGCGCGCCTGGTCGGCGATCGAGC
>CAYWRG010000082.1:0-16356 GCA_964460715.1 uncultured Opitutus sp.
ATCAAATCAATCCAACTTTCCCCTTGATTGACCGCATACCTGTTTTTCGTGGCAATCCTCCGATCAGAAAAGTTGGCCTTTACGGCCAACATCCGCGAACCCAAGGTCGTCTCGCGTGAGCTCTATAACCAACGGCTGAATCCACCATGATCGACGTCGCCGTTTACGACAGCAAACCCTATGACCGGGAATTCCTGACCGCGGCGGCCGGCGGCAAAGGCATCACGTGGCATCACCATGATTTCCGGCTGACGACCGACTCCGCCGCGACCGCGCGCGGTGCCCAGGCTGTCTGCGTCTTCGTGAACGACCGGGTTGACCGCGCGTGTCTCGCTCTGCTCGCGGAAGCGGGCATCAAGCTCGTGGCGCTTCGCTGTGCCGGGTTCAACAACGTCGATCTGGAGGCGGCCAAGTCGCTGGGCATCGCGGTCACGCGCGTGCCCGCCTACTCCCCGCACGCCGTGGCCGAGCACACGGTGGCGCTGTTTCTCACACTTAACCGCAAGATCCATCGTGCCTACAATCGCGTGCGAGAGCATAATATCTCGCTCGCAGGCCTGCCGGGTTTTGATGTCCACGGCCGCACGGTCGGCATCGTGGGCACGGGCAAGATCGGACGCATCACCGCACAGATTTTCCGTGGCTTCGGCGCGCGCGTCCTCGCATTCGACCCGATCGCGGACCCGGCCTGGGCCTCGGCACACGGTATCGAGTACCACGACTTCGAAACGGTGCTGACGACGAGCGACATCCTCTCGCTGCACACGCCCCTGACCCCCGCGACCTATCATCTGCTCAACCAGGACTCGCTCGCCCGCCTGAAACGCGGCGCCTACGTCGTGAACACGAGCCGCGGCAAGCTGATCGACACCACCGCCCTGCTCCAGCACCTCAAGACCGGCCACCTCGGCGGCGTCGCGCTCGATGTGTACGAGGAGGAGGAGGGCATTTTCTTCGAGGACCACTCCGGCCACGCGCTGCAGGATGACGAACTCAACCTGCTGCTGTCGTTCCCCAACGTCCTGATCACGTCACATCAGGCGTTCCTCACCCGCGAAGCCCTCTCGGAAATCGCCCGGGTGACGACGGAGAACCTGCTGCGGTTGACCACCGTGGACTACCTCGCCGAAACCCGGCTGGCCTGAGAATGGTCGGGAGGGGGTGTTTTCTTCAAAAAGACCGAGGGATTGCTCCGCCTCCAGCGTATTACGGCGAAATGAACCGCTCCACCTTCCTCACCCTCGCCCTCCTCTCCGCCTTCTCCCTCCGTGCCGCCGAACACTCTGGCCATGGCGCCGCCAGCAAGGAATCCACCTCCGATGCGGCCCCTGCCAACTACGCGCTGAAGACCTGTGTAGTCAGCGACGAGGACCTCGGAAGCATGGGTAAACCCTTCGAGGTCATCTACAAGCAGGAGGGCAAGCCCGACCGCAAGGTTCTCCTCTGCTGCAGCCATTGCGAGGAAGACTTCCTCAAGGACCCGGCCAAGGCTGTAGCCAAGCTCGACGCCGCTGAGAAGACCGCCGCCGCCCACCATGGCGCGCAGGGGCACAAGAAGTAAAACCCACACGATGTAGCCGGGGGGGGGGGGCCCCCGGCCCCCATAGTGAAAGGCACCCCAAGCCCCGCGGCCGGGGGCCCCCCCCCGGGGCCCCACTTCCGCCACCCCCCCCCCCCCCCCGGGGGCCCCCCCCCCCGGCTACATACTTTCCTCCATGCGCTCCTCTTCCCTCGTTCCGTTGGTCCTCACCGCTGTCATCGCCGGTGGCGTGGGCTACTTCGCGGCCACGCGGATGCAGTCCGGCACCACGGCAACCGCCGCCTCCGCCGGCAGCGAGCGCAAGATCAAGTTCTACCAGTCGCCGATGCATCCGTGGATCACCTCGGATCGCCCGGGCAAGTGCACGATCTGCGGCATGGACCTCGTCCCGGTTTACGAGGGCGAAGCCGGCTTCTCCACCGACGGCTCGGTCGTGGCGCTCACTCCCGCCAGCGCCTCGGTGATCGGCGTCCAGACCGCCGAGGTCCGCTCCGCCCAGCTCAGCCGCGCGCTCCGGGTCACCGGCGTCCTTGACGACGACGAGACCAAGCACCGCGTCATCGTCGCCCGCGCCCCCGGACGAATCGAGCAGTTGCACGTCAACCAGGTCGGCGCCGAGGTCGCCGCCGGCGAACCGCTCGCGACCATCTACAGTCCCGAGGTCCTCAGCGCCCAGCGCACCTACATCGAGCGCATCAAGGCCGGCCCCTCCGGTTTCAGTGCCTCCGAACAGGCCGCCGCCCGCGAACGTCTGCTGATTCTCGGCCTGACCGAGGACGTCGTGAAACGGATCGAGTCCACGCTGAAGCCCGAGAACTCTGTCACCCTTTATGCACCTTTCGCCGGCACGATTGTCGAGCGCAAGGCCTACCCGGGCCAGTACGTGGAGACCGACAGCCCGCTCTTCGAAATGGGCGACCTGTCCACGCTCTGGTTCATCTTCGACGCCTACGAAGCCGATCTCGCCTGGCTGCGCGTCGGTCAGACGGTCGAAGTCTCGACGCCCTCGCGCCCAGGCGAGACGTTCACCGCGCCCATCACCTTCATCGATCCGAATCTCAACGAGACGACCCGCACCGCCCGCGTACGCGTCGTCCTCGACAACGCCGACCGCAAGCTGCTTCACCGCCAGACCGCCACCGGACGGGTGCAAATTGCCTCCGACGAGACGCTCGTCGTGCCGCGCAGCGCAATTCTCCACACCCGCGCCCAGCCCGTCGTCTACGTCGACAAGGGCGGAGGCGCCTACGAGCCCCGCACCGTGAAAACGGGTCGTGCTGGTGACGGTGACATCGAGATCATCGACGGCCTGCGCGCCGGCGAAAAGGTCGTGACGCAAGGCGCCTTGCTCCTCGATGGCCAGGCCCAGCTCGCGCACGCGGCGGGGCCGGCGACGGACGCAGCCGCAGGTCAGAGGTCAGAGGCCGGAGGCCAGATGTCAGAAATCAGAGGTCAGACGTCAGTATCCGGCACCGCCACTCCGGTGGATGCGAAGGCGCTCACGCCGCTGGCGCTCGCGCTGGCCGAGGCGTCGGCGGCGCTCGCGGCGGATGATTTGGCGGGTTACCAAAAGGTCCTGCCCGCGATGTCCGCGGCGGTGCACCAAACCGGGGCGATCCACGCCACGCTGATGCCACTCGCCGAGAAGCTCGTCACCGGGCCGGACATCAAGACGGCGCGTCGTGCGTTCGAGCCCTTTGCCACCGCGGTCGCCGATGCGGCCAAGTCAGCCGGTCTCCACACGGCAGGCGTTATCCGCATTTTTCAATGCCCCATGACCCCGGTGCTCGGCACCGGCCGCTGGCTGCAGACAACGGCGGACCTGCGCAATCCCTTCTTCGGCGCCGCCATGCTCACCTGCGGCGAGGAGATCCGCTGACGCTGCGTGTCAGCGGAAATGAGCAATGTCCAATTCCCAATGAGCAATGAGCTACCTAGGCGTGCTGTCGTTGTAGTCGGGGTCGTCGACCCCGATGGCTGGCACCGCGCTTTCAATTTTCGGACCGGGGTCAGCGACCCCGGCTACACCGGCGCCGTTCATTGGTCATTGTCCATTGGTCATTGCTCATTTCGTGAAGCCTGGAGGGCTTCACGATGATCGCCCGCATCATCCACTGGTCGCTGCACAACCGCTTCATTGTGATGGCAGGGCTGCTCGCGCTTTGCGCGTGGGGCGTTCTGTCGATCCGCCGGGTGCCGATCGATGCGATTCCCGATCTCTCGGAAAACCAGGTGATCGTCTACGCGGACTGGGCCGGTCGCTCACCGCAGGAAGTTGAGGACCAGATCACCTACCCGCTCAGCGTCTCCCTCCAGGGACTGGCCGGGGTTAAGACCGTCCGGGCCACGTCGATGTTCGGCTTCTCCTTCCTGACCGTCATCTTTGAGGACTCGGTTGAAACCTATTTTGCGCGCACCCGTGTCCTCGAGCGCCTCAACTCGCTCGGCGACGTGCTGCCAGCCGGTGTCACCGCCCGCCTCGGGCCCGATGCCACCGGCCTTGGGTGGGTCTACCAGTACTACCTGAAGGACGAATCCGGAACCCAGGATCTGGGCTCCCTCCGCAACCTGCAGGACACGTTTATCCGCTATCAACTCGCCTCCGTCCCCGGCGTCGCCGAGGTCGCGAGCATCGGCGGCTTTGTGCGGCAGTACCAGATCGAGGTCTCCTCCCAGAAGCTTCGCCAATACGGACTGACCTTGGGCGATGTGATGGACGCGGTCTCCGACGGCAATCTCAACGTCGGCGGCAAGACCATCGAGGAAAACGGCGCCGAGTTTGTCGTGCGCGGGGTCGGGCTCGTCCAGAGCGAGGACGACATCGAGGCGATCGTCGTCATGCCCCGCGAGGGCACCCCGCTGTATGTGCGCGACGTCGCAACCGTCCGGATCGGCGGCGACTTCCGTCGCGGCGCGCTCGACGTCAACGGGCGCGAGGTCGTGGGCGGCATTGTTGTCATGCGCTACGGCGAGAACGCCTACCGAGTGATCCAGGACGTCAAGGCCCGCCTCGCCTCGCTCGCTCCCGGTCTGCCGGCCGGTGTCAGCGTTGAATCCTTCTACGACCGCAGCGATCTCATCTCGCGCGCCATCGCCACGCTCAAGGACGCGCTCATTGAGGAAATCATCCTCGTGACGCTGATGCATGTCTTCTTCCTCTGGCACTTCCGCAGCATCCTGATCGTCACCCTGCCGCTGCCGGCCTCGATCCTGGTCTCGTTCATCCTCATGCGGCAGTTCGGGATTCCCTCGAACATCATGTCGCTGACCGGCATCGCGATCGCGATCGGCGTGTTGGTCGACGCCGGCATCGTGATGACGGAAAATGTGATCCGGCACTGCGAGTTGGAGGAGAAACGACTCGGCCGGCGACTCACCGGGCCGGAGGTCTTTACGGTCACGCTGAACGCCTGCCAGCAGATCGGCCGGCCGATGTTCTTCTCGATTCTCGTGGTCGTGCTCGCGTTCGTACCGGTGTTCATGCTCACCGGCCAGGAGGGCAAGTTGTTCCATCCGCTGGCCTGGACCAAGGTGTTTGCCATCACCGGCGCGCTGATGCTCGCGATCACGGCCGTGCCGGTGCTGTGCACGTTCTTTGTGCGCGGCCCGTTCCGCTCGGAGGACGAGAACGCGCTGATGCGCTTTCTCCTGCGTTGCTACGATCCCTTTCTGAATTTCGCGCTGCGCCAGCGAGCGGCGGTCCTGGCCATCGCGGCCTTGCTGCTCGTCGCGAGCGTGGTGCTCGCCTTTGGCCTGCCACGCGCAATCAACAGCCGCCTGCCGGAATCGATCGCCCGTCACACCCAGGGCTTCGGCAGTGAGTTCATGCCAACGCTGGCGGAGGGCTCGCTTCTGTTCATGCCAGTGCTTTTGCCGGCCACCTCGCTCAGCGAAGTGAAGCGCATCATGTCGTGGCAAGATCGCGTGATGAGCGCGCACCCGGCAGTCGCCTCGGTCGCGGGCAAGCTGGGCCGGGCGGAGAGTGCGACGGATCCAGCCCCGGTGGAGATGATCGAGACCACGATCATGCTGAAGCCCGAGGCCGAATGGCCGGCCGGAACGACCAAGGAATCGATCGTCGCCGAACTCTCGGCCATGCTGACCCAAGTCCCCGGCTATGTGCCGGGATTTCTCCAGCCGATCGAAAACCGAATTCTGATGACCAGCACGGGCATCCGAGCACAGGTCGGCGTCAAAATTTTCGGCGATAATCTTGATGCACTCCAAGCCAAGGCCTTCGAGGTCGAGCGCGTCGTCTCCGGAATCCCGGGGGCGGTGGGTGTCGCACCTTCCCGCGTGCAGGGAAAGCCCTACCTTGAAGTCGCGGTCAGCCGCGCCGATCTCGGTCGTTACGGACTGAGCGTCCGCCAAGTCTACGACGTCGTCGAAGCCGGCCTCGGCGGCGTGAACGTCGGCACCACAATCAAGGGTCGCGAACGCTGGCCGCTGCAGGTTCGGCTCGAGGAAGCGGATCGCGGCGACCTGGAGCGCATCGGCGAGCTCGCGTTGACCACGCCGTCCGGCGCCGTGATCCAGCTGCGCCAGGTGGCCGATGTGCGACGCACGATCGGGCCGAGCGAAATCGCCTCCGAGAATGGACGTCTGCGCGTCTTTGTGCAGGCGAACGTCAACGACCGCGACCTGGGCAGCTTCGTCGAGGAGATCCGCGAGCGCGTGTCCGCCGAGGTGCAACTCGATGCAGGCATGACCATCGAATACTCGGGTCAGTACGAAAACCAACTCCGCGCGCGCCGCACCCTGATGATCGTGTTTCCGACGGTGTTCGCGATCATTCTCGGCGTCCTGATCATCACCTTCCGCAGCGTCGCCGAGGCCGCACATGTGATTCTGGCCGTGCCCTTCGCCCTGACCGGCGGGGTGCTGCTGCAGTGGTGGATGGGCTTTAATTTCAGCGTCGCGGTGTGGGTCGGCTACATCGCGCTCTTTGGCACGGCGATCCAGACCGGCGTGGTCATGGTCGTGTACCTTGAGGAAGCAGTGATGCGCGCCCGCACCCGCCTGGGACGTGAATTGAACCGAGAGGAGCTGCTCGCCGCGGTACGCGAAGGCGCACGCCTGCGCCTGCGGCCGAAGATCATGACCGTCGCCACCACCGTGGCTTCACTCCTGCCCATCCTCTGGAGCACACAGACCGGATCAGAAGTGATGCAGCCCCTCGCGGCGCCCGTGGTTGGCGGCAGTGTTTCGAGCCTGCTGCACATCCTGATCGTGACGCCGGTGATCTTTACGTGGCTGCACGGACGCAAACTCCAGGCCTAGGCCTGCTCACACTCCCATGGCCCTGACCACCCAGGACGTGGCAAACCGGCTGCTGGCGCAGCGCGAGGCATTCAGGGGATTTCTGCGTTCCCGGTTGGGCAGCGAAGCTGACGCCGACGATCTGTTGCAAAGCAGCCTGATCAAGGCCCTGCAACACGGGGAGTCCCTGCGCGACGAAACCCGACTGGAGGCATGGTTTTATCAGGTGCTGCGCCATGCGATCACTGACCATGCCCGCCGTGAGCAGGCGACCCGTCACCGGGAGCAGGCGTGGATGCAGTTGCGGGAAGACGAGGACGTCCGCCAGCGCGCCTGCGGATGTCTCGCCGGCGTGATCGCAACCTTGAAGCCCGAGCATGCGCGGCTGGTGAGCGAGGTGGAACTGCAGGGCTTCAGTCTCGCCGCGGCGGCCAGCCGGAACGGAATCACGCCCGGGAACGCCGGGGTCATCCTCCACCGGGCGCGGCGGGAAATCCGCCGGCGTTTGGAGCTCGTTTGCGGCGACTGCTCGGCCCAAAGCTGCCGAGACTGCGATTGCGAAGCCTGAAAGCGGGGGGCAGAATCACGATGTAAAGTTTGGGCATCGGCTCCGTCTCCTTGGTATGAACTCCGAATCCTGCCACACCCCGCCACCAGCCCACGGGGGCCACGGCCATGCTCATGCGCACGGTCACGGCCAACCGCCGGCCGGCGCCGCCGATGACGCGCCCGTGTACATGGGGTTGCCCCATGAGCGCGTGCTGCGCCCCCGTTTCTGGGTTGCGCTGGTACTCACCCTGCCGGTCCTCGCTCTCTCGATGGGCGAGATGGTCGCGCCCGCCATGTTTCACCGGCTCCACGCGTGGAACCCAAATGTCAGTCCGTGGGTGCAATGGGCGCTGACCACGCCCGTGTTTTTCTGGAGCGGCGCCTTCTTCCTGCGTCGCTGGTGGCGTTCGATCCGCGAGCGCGACACCAACATGTTCACGCTCACGGTGACAGGCACCGGCGCCGCCTACCTCTACAGCACGGCCGCCACCCTGTGGGGCGACGCGTTTCCGGCGGAATTGAGCGGCAACCACGGCGTGCCCCTTTATTTCGAGGCCACCGCCTTCATCACCACGGTGGTGCTGCTCGGACAGATTCTTGAGCAGCGCGCCCACGCGCGGACCGACGCGGCGATCCGCGCCCTCATGGATCTGACGCCGAGGATCGCCCATCGGATCGACTCAGCTGGACACGAGCAGGACGTACCGGTCGCCGAAGTGAAGCCCGGGGACCTGCTTCGCGTGCGGGCGGGCGAGCATCTCCCGGTTGATGGCGTGGTGACGGCAGGTCGAACCGAAGTCGACGAATCCATGCTCACCGGCGAGCCGCTTCCGGTGGCCAAGACCCCTGGCGACCGGGTGAGTGCCGGCACCCTCAATACAACCGGAAGCTTCAGCTACACCGCCGATCGGGTCGGCGCGGAGACCTTGCTCGCGCAAATCGTGCGCCTCGTCGAGCAAGCCACCGAGAGCGAGGCTCCGATCGCACGGCTGGCGGACCGGGTGTCGGCGTGGTTTGCACCCGCCGTTTTGGGCATCGCCCTGTTCACGTTTATGGCCTGGACGCTTTTCCTTCCGGAACGCGGCTGGCTCTACGGACTGCTCAACGCCGTCGCGGTTCTGATCATTGCGTGCCCGTGTGCGCTGGGCCTGGCCACGCCGGTTTCACTCGTCACCGGTATCGGTCGCGGTGCGCAGGCCGGTGTGCTCGTGAAGGACGCGGGCGCGCTCGAGGCGCTCGCCGGGGCCACCACCCTTCTGATCGACAAGACGGGCACCCTGACCGAGGGAAAGCCCCGCGTTGTCGCGTTGGAACCGCGCACCGGCTTCACCGCCGACGAAATCCTCGGCCTGGCCGCCGCCGCCGAGGCCGGCAGCGAGCATCCCCTCGCGCGCGCGATCGTGGCCGCGGCGAAGGAGCGGAACCTGTCCCTCGCCGTAGCTACCGATTTCGTGGCGGAGGCCGGAGCCGGCCTGCGCGCCACTGTCGCCGGACACCGCGTGGTGATCCAGCGCGCCCCCGCCGGCGCACGCGTGGAGGCCCATCCCACCGCGACGCTCTCCGCCATCAGCATTGATGGCCGGGACGCCGGCCTGATTGCGCTGGCCGATACGATCAAACCGACGACCCCGGAAGCGGTGGCGACATTGCAGCGGGAAGGCCTCAGAATCTACATGGTTACCGGCGATCGCCAGGAAAGCGCGGAGGCCATTGCCCGGGAGCTTGGACTGGATGGCTTTCACGCGGAGGTCACGCCCGCCCGGAAGCAGGCACTGGTGCGGGAACATCAGGCCAAGGGCGCGAGCGTCATCTTTGCGGGCGACGGCCTGAACGATGCGCCGGCATTGGCCGCGGCAAACGCCGGCATCGCCATGGGCACCGGCACGGACGTGGCGATGCACAGCGCCGGCATCGTGCTGGTGAAGGGCGAACTCGGTGCGCTGGTCCGCGCCGTGCGTTTGAGCCGGGCCGTGATGCAGAATATCCGCCAGAATCTGTTCTGGGCGTTTTTCTACAATGTAGCCGGCCTGCCCATCGCGGCCGGGGCGCTCTATCCGTTCTTCGGCTGGCTGCTCAATCCCATGGTCGCGGGCGCAGCGATGAGCTTGAGCTCAATCAGTGTCGTGGCCAACGCCCTGCGCCTCCGGAGCACACGCCTGTGAAACGGGCTCAACTCAGGTCCGGGAAGCGCTGCATCAGCTCAGCGTGAATCTCGTCCTGGTTGATCTCGGTCTCCCACGCCACGTCGCGCGCGATGCTGAAGAGCGTCTCCTTGGTCCGCGCCTCCGGCCCGGCCAGGGCCATGGCCTCGGATGGACTGAGCAGGCGGCCGGCATCGAGCGCGCCCTGGGCGCGCTTGATCGCAAGCGCGATGGCGCGCGTCGCCTCCGGGGTGTGGTGCACCGGTGCGCCCGGCACGCAATAGTGGGCATGACCGCCCGATCCCGGGACCGGGTGACAATGCCCGTGGTGGGACGACCCCGCATGGAGATGGTTGCCTTGTCGGTGCATGGATGCCTTTCGCAGGAGCCGCAACGGCGGCCAAGCCTTTGCATCGACACGTTTCGCGCAAACTTGAGAGGGAACCAATCACGACCGCCCGGGGTCTCAGTCACATGCGCAAGTCATTCCTATTTCTCGTTGTTGCCGCAGCTCTAGCGGGTTGCAGCACGTTTGAACGGCGCGCCGAGGAAAAGTCGGCGACCTTCAACCAGCTGGACGAAGCCACGCGCCAGCGACTCAAGGAGCGCGACATCACGGTCGGCGATACGCAGGACATGGTCTACATCGCCCTTGGCGTCCCCGACGAAAAGCGCGACCGGCTGTCGATGGATGGATCCGAAACCACGTGGGTCTACAATGCCTACTGGCAGGAGTATCAGGGCCAGGCCCTGGTCGGTTACCGCCGGCACGTCGTCTTCGATCCGGGTTCGCGCCGCTACCGCGTTTACTACACCCCGGTGTCGCAGAGCGTCTATGCCGAACGGGAAGAGGAGCGGATCCGAGTCACCTTCAATAACGGCAAGGTCAGCAGCATCGAGCAGGTCAAGTAAGGTACGGCGTCACGGGCTTTCGTCCTTCTCCGCAAGCCCGCGCGTTGGGAACAACGCGCGCCACCTTTGGCGTTTATTCGCGCTTGAGCCCACGCGTCATCAGCGCGGACAAGGCCTGGGCCGGCTTCTTGCCCTCGAAGAGAATCCGGTTCACCTCCGCGAGGATCGGGGCGTCGATGCCGCGCTCCACGCACAGCCCGTGGAACGACTGCGCCGTCTTGTAGCCCTCGACGACGGTCTTGCGATGGGCGACAAGATCCGCGGCTGCGGCCCCCTCGCCCAAACGCTGGCCAAATTCGCGGTTGCGGCTCCACGCGCCGTGACAGGTCGCCACGAGATCACCAAAGCCACTGAGGCCATAGAACGTTTCCGGACGGGCCCCGAGGGCCACGCCCACACGGACCATCTCGGCGAGCGCACGGGTGAGCAGCGCCGCCTTGGTGTTGTCACCAAGCTTGAGCCCATCGCAGCAGCCGGCGGCAATGGCGTAGATATTCTTCAGGCAGCCGCCAAATTCGACGCCCGCGAGATCGTCGCTCGTGTAGACGCGCAGCGTCGGGCTGCTGAGCGCCACCTGGACCTCCGCGATCAGCGGATCGAGGCGATTCGGGGCCAGCACCATGGCCGCCGGCAGCCCGCGGGCAAACTCGCCGGCGTTGGTCGGACCGCTGAGCGCGCCGATCAGGAGATCCGGGAGCACAGCCGCAATGACCTCGGAGGGACGCAGGTGCGTGCCAAGCTCGAGCCCTTTGGCCAGGCTCAGGATCAGACGGAGGCGGGTCGCGCCCGCACGCGCGGACGCGAGCCGCGTGCAGGTTTCGCGCAGGGCGTGGGATGGACAGGCCAGGATGACCACATCAGCCTCCAGCATGACCGGCGCGAGTTCATGCCCGAGCTGCAGGCTGGGCGGAAAAACGGCGTCGGGCAGATACTCCGGATTGACGCGCGCCGACGCCAGATCGAGCGCCTGTTCGAAACGGCGCGGTACCAGCGTCACGGTGTGTCCGAGACGGCAAAGGTGGATGGCAAACGCAGTGCCCCACGCACCGGCGCCAAGAACCGCGAAATTCATGGCCCAGCTCTATCCGAGCCGGGCCGGGAAAGACACGGAAAAAGATGCAACAATTCCGCGCCCGCCCTTACTTCAGGAACGCCGGGATCTTTTCGCCGGCGATCATCTGCTCAAAGCTCTCGCGCGCGTTGATCAGCTCGAAGGTGCTGCCGTGCACGAGGACCTCGGCCGCCATGCCGCGCGTGTTGTAGCGGCTGGCCATGGTGTAGCCGTAGGCGCCGGCGCTCATGAAGGCGAGGTACTCACCCTCGCCCACGTCCTGAAGGGAGCGGTCCTTGGCGAAGCAGTCGCCGCTTTCGCAGATCGGGCCGACCACATCGGCGACGAGCGCGTGACGCGAGGAATCGCGGTGCAGCGGGACGATTTCGTGATAGGCCTCGTACATCGCGGGGCGGACGAGGTCGTTCATGGCGGCGTCGACCACAAGGAAGTTCTTACCGGCGCCACGCTTGAGGTGCTCGACGCGCGAAAGGAGCACGCCGGAGTTGCCGACCATGAAGCGGCCGTGCTCAAGGAGGATCTTCAGGCCGAGCGGCTTCAGCAGCGGCGTCAAGGCGGCCCCATAGGTCTCGGGCGTGAGCGGACGCTGGTCGGCAGGCTGGGCGTCCCACCAGGCGGCCGAGCCGCTGGCGAGCGCGTCCTTGTAGATGATGCCCATGCCGCCACCGATCGAGAAGTACGTGATGCCGTAGCGGGCCTTCAGATCGGCGACAAACGGCGCGACCTTGGTCACCGCCTCGACGAACGGGGTGACCGACGTCAGCTGGGAGCCGATGTGCATCTGCACGCCCTTGATCTGGATGTGCGGGAACTTGGCGGCGGCCTCGTAGGCGGCAGCGGCGTTGCGCAGCGGGATGCCGAACTTGTTGTCGCTCTTGCCCGTGGTGATCTTGGCGTGCGTATGGGCGTCCACGTCGGGATTGATGCGGATGGCGATGGGGGCCTTGACGCCCAGCTTGCCGGCCACGTGGTTGATGCGGGCGAGCTCGGGTTCGCTTTCGACATGGAAGGCGAAGATGCCGTTCTCGAGGGCGAGCTTGATCTCGGCCTCGGTCTTGCCGACCCCGGCGAAGACACTCGTCTTCACGTCCGCGCCGGCGGCGAGCACGCGGCGGATCTCGCCGCCGCTGACGAGGTCAAAACCCGCGCCGAGGTTCGCAAAATGCCGGAGGAGGGCGAGGTTGGAGTTCGCCTTCATCGCGTAGCAGATCTGGACATCAAGCCCCTCAAGTCCCTTCGCCAGACGCCGATAATTATCTGCCATCGTGCCGGCACTGTAGACGTAGGTCGGTGTCCCGTAGAGCTGGGCAACGGCGGCAAGATCAACCGATTCACAATGCAGGCTCGGGCCAACGTAGCGGAAGTGGTGCATAGTCTGGAAAAAAGACGTGAAAGACCATGACCGTAGCGGCTTTCCCCTTGAAAAAACGACCTTAAATTTCAGTAACCTTCACCTACGATGCGCACTGTACGCCACTGGCTCCACCGTCCGCCGATCCGCATGGGATCGGTCGACAACAGCCGTATCCGCACAACCGCCATCCGAAACGCCGGCTTTGTCAGCTTCTTTGCCGAGCAGGGCTGCCTGACCACGCGCAGCCACGACCATTTTGACGCCCGTCTCCGGCGCCAGCGCGCAGTCCGGATCTTGGCTGTGATCGGCATCACCGCCCTCGCGACTTGGGTTGTGATCGAAAGCGCACGCGCCATTTCGGTGTTTTAAGGCTATCCTGGGAGCGCCATCCCCAGCCTTGCGTCGGCAACGCCGGCTGTTTGCCTAGCGGCCATGACCGCAGCGACGGCGCCCCAACGGCCCCTCCCTTTCGCGACCAGGTTGCTCAACGGAGTCGAACGCGCTGGCAACGCGTTGCCTCACCCGGTCACGCTCTTCATCGGCCTGTCTGCGCTCGTGATGGTGCTGTCCTGGCTGCTGAGCACGCTCGGGGTGCAGGTCGCCCACCCTGCCACCGGAAAACCGGTTTTCGTCGTCAACCTGCTGTCGCTCGACGGACTGCAGAGGCTGATGGTCGGCGCCCTGCCTAACTTTATCGGATTCGCGCCCCTCGGCACGGTGTTGGTGAGTCTGTTGGGCCTGTCGATCGCCGAGGGCAGCGGATTGATCGCCGCGCTGCTGCGCCAGATTTCCGCGGCGGCCCGCCCGCGAACGCTCACCATCTTGGTCGTGCTCGCAGGCGTGATCTCCCACGCCGGCACCGACGTGGGGTATGTGCTCCTGATTCCACTCAGCGCGGGGCTTTTTCTCGCGGTCGGACGCCACCCGCTCGCCGGGCTGGCCGCCGCGTTTGCCGGCGTTTCCGGTGGGTTCAGCGCCAATTTCCTGATCAGTGCGATCGATGTTGTCCTCGCCGGCATGACCCAGGAGGCCGCGCGGCTGATCGACCCGGCGTACGTGGTCACGCCCATGGCCAACTACTACTTCATGGCCGCCTCGAGCGCGATCATCGTTGTTGCCGGGACATGGGTCACCGAACGCGTCATCGAGCCCCGCCTCGGCGGCTACACCGGGACAGCGACACGCGACACCCTCGAGTCGCTATCGCCGGCCGAACGCCGCGGCCTGCGCGCGGCGGGGATCTCCACGCTTGTGCTCACCGGGGTCATTCTCCTCGGGACAATCCCGGCGAACGGATTTCTGAACGATCCGGCCAAACCGGGCTTTCTGAACTCCTACGTCCTGCGCGGCTTCGTCATGGTCATCTTCATGTATGGCGCGATCCCCGGTCTGACCTACGGATGGATCTCGGGCCGTTTCCGCAACGACCACGACGTGGTGAAGGCGATGACCAAGGCGATCGAAACCCTCGCCGGCTATGTGGTGCTGGTGTTCTTCATCGCCCAGTTCGTAGCCCTCTTCAACTGGACCAATGTCGGCATCGTGACCGCAGTCGAAGGCGCCGACTTTCTGCGCAAGCTGGGGCTGGGGCCGATCCCGCTCATGATCGCATTCGTGCTGCTCGCAGCCGCGATCGACCTCGTTCTGGGTAGCGCCACCGCCAAGTGGGCGGTCATGGCGCCCATCTTCGTCCCCATGTTCATGCTGCTGGGCTACTCGCCCGAACTGGCGCAATCGGCTTACCGCATCGGCGACAGCGTGGTGAACATCATCACCCCGCTGATGAGTTACTTCCCCCTCGTGCTGACCTTTGCCCAGCGCTACGAGCCCAAGGCCGGCATCGGTACCCTCGTCGCCACGATGCTCCCCTACTCGATCAGCTTCCTCGTGGGCTGGACCCTCCTGCTGGTGCTCTGGCTGCTGGTCGGCTGGCCGCTCGGGCCGGGGGCGCCGCTGTTTGTCGGTTCAACCTCGCCCTGAACGCACGCGACCGAGCCTTGCGCTTCGGCGGCAAGATCCTTTCGTTAAAACCATGAAACCCCTCTGGTTCAAAGTTCTCCCTCTGCTGCTGGTTGCCCTGCTGCTCAACGGGTGTGCGACGAAAGTCCCCGCCCTCTCCAGCATCACGATGACCCTGACCGGGTTGAAAACCGAGGGCGGCCGCACGGTCGCTTCCGTGCGCTATTTGAACGAGAGCGTGATCTCGATCGGCCTCGCTGCCACGCGCCACAAGATCTACGTGAACGGCACGCTCATCGGCGAAGGCACCCACTCGGATGCCATTGGACTCGCCTCCGCCATCCCGGTCGTCGTCAACATTCCCCTGACCACCGCGCCCGGCGTCGCGCTTCCCTCGTCGGGCAGCACGATTTCCTACCGCATGGAAAACCGCCTGACGGTGCTCGTCGGCGACCGCCGGGTGAATTCGGATTCAGCTTCGTCCGGCTCGGTCACCCTGCCCTGATTCAACCACCCCTGAAAGAGCGGCCCCCGCATCGCGCAGGAGCCGCTCCCAGTGCTGGTGGCGGGTGATGAAACCGCCGCCAGCGACATAACCCCTCAACCCGGCGAAAAGTTGCTGTCTTCCGTGTTGCCCGCGGACGAAATCCCCTGCTAGCCTTCATCTCCTATGGGACGCCAGTGGCTCCACGCTAAACGCGCAGTCGTCAATCAACGCAAAGGCCAGATCGTCGGAAAGCTGGTCAAGGAAATCACGGTCGCTGCCAAACTCGGCGGACCTGATCCCACCGCCAATGCACGCCTCTTCGCCGCCTTGGAAAAGGCCCGCAAGGCGAGCGTCACCCGCGACGTGATCGAGCGCGCGATCAAGAAGGGCGCCGGCACCGGCGACGACAAGATGACGCTCGAGCACGTCGTGTTTGAGGGCTACGCCCCGCACAAGGTGCCGGTCGTGGTCGAGGTCTACACCGACAACCACCAGCGCACCGCGCCCGAGGTTCGGGTTCTCTTCAAGAAGGGCATCCTCGGCACGGCCGGCAGCAACAAGTTCCTCTTTGACCATGTCGGCCTCGTCGAGGCCCACCACCCTGACGCCGGCACGGACCTTGAGGCCGCTGCCATCGAGGCCGGGGCCAACGAATTCGAGGTCGTCACGCATCAGCAGAACGACGACATGCCCGAGGGTCACGCCGGCGCCCGCTTCATCACCGACCGCACTGCGGTCCATGCGGTTTCCACCTGGCTCAAGGACCACGGCTGGACGGTGGTCACGAGTGAAATCGGCTACGTGGCGAAGCAGTTCCCGGAACTGACCGAGGAGCAGCGCGCCGAGGTCGGCGAATTCCTCCACGCGATCGACGACCACGACGACGTCCAGCGCGTCTGGGCCGCGTTCAAGTAAGAGCCGGCCGTTATTAACGGGCGCAAAAAAGCCGAAGGGGCGTTGCCTCCTTCGGCTTTTTGTTGGTCGGGTGTCGGATGTAGCCGGGGTGGGGGGCCCCCCGGCCCCCGGGGCCCCCCCCCCCCCGCGGCGCCCGCCCCCGGCGCCCCAAACCCCCCCGGCCCGGGG
>CAYWRG010000083.1:0-16170 GCA_964460715.1 uncultured Opitutus sp.
GCGGTCTCGTAGAAATAGTTGGGGTTCTTCGGGTCGATCGTGCACTGGCCGGCGACGACCAGCAGTTCCTCGCCGAGCGTGACCGCGCCGACCTTGATGCGGTGGCTGGCCAGATCGGAACGCCGGTCCATGAGCTTGAAGGGAGACTGGATGCGATCGATGCGCTCGACGTAAGCGAGGCCCTCGAGCCGGTTGATCATCAGGTCGTCCCGCTCGTCGCCAACGATCGCATAGATCGTGCGGACGGCACCGACGATCGGCTGGATCGTGCAGCCGAAGGCCTCGACGATGCGAGTGATCTCGGCGACTTGTTCAGGAGACAGGCGATTGGATTTCGGGAGGATCATGGGAGGACGGAAAATAAAAAAAGCCGCCTGAAAGAGGCGGCTGGTTTGGCGAAGGGATCGAGGGTCGATGCTCAGGATTCGCGGCAGCCGCAGGCTTTCTTCGAGGTAAAATACCCCCAGAAGAAGAAGCGGCCGAAAGAGGAAACGGAGCGAAGCACGGATCGAGGGATGGGCAAGCAGGCCGATTTTGTCAATCGCGCAGCAAAGCGCGCCGACCTGATTGAAACCGCTTATCTTCACTGATGATCGCTGATAGAGGATTCTGAATCAGTGCCTCTCAGTGAAAATAAGTGGTTACTTCGGTTCAGCCCGCAAGCGCCGCAGTGAACTCCGGCGGCAGCGGGGCGACCGCCTTGAAGACGTGGCTGCGGCCGGCGAAATCATAGTCGAAGGACGTCTCGTGCGAGTGCAGGAACAACCGCTTCTCGCCCGTCCGCTTGGCGAAGGCGCGGTTCGCAGGAAAATCACCATAGGTTGCATCGCCCACGATCGGCAGATGGCGCTTCGCACACTGCACGCGCAGTTGGTGACTGCGACCCGTCCTGGGCTCGAGCTGAATCAGCGCAAGCGGCGGCACGGCCGCGCGCTGCTGACGCAGCACTGTCATCGCGGCTTCCGCCGGAATGTTGCCGCCCGTGTCGGTGCGCACCATCCCGCCCTTTTTCTGCACGGCCAGCCGATCACGCCAGACTTGGCGCGAAGCGGAGGGCACCCCGAACACGAGCGCCTGATAGGCCTTGTACACCTGCTTCCGCTGGAAGAGCGCGCGGATCTCCGTGGCGAGGCTTTCGCTGGCGGCCGTCATGATCACGCCCGACGTCGCCGCATCGAGGCGGTTGAGGAGCCAGAGCCGGCGCTGGCCACCGGTGACCGATTTCCACTCGAAGCACTCGCCCTCGGCCTGATAGCGTGAGGTGAGGAGCGAGCGGACCTGGTCCGACGAGTCGTTCGGGTGGGACAACACGCCCGCCGGTTTCGCGAACGCGGCCAATCCGTTGGCATCCCGCGTGAGCAACTCCACTCCGCGACCCAAAGGAAGGCTGTCCCAGAAATCCGCCGGCTGCGCGCTCAATGGTAGTGAAACGTAAACGTGATCTCGGTCGACTCACCCATGGCCGCAATCATGTCATCCGACCACACCCCGTAGGGCGCGCGCTGCGCGACCGCATCCACGCACACGCGGCTCCAGATCGTATCCGTCGAGCCATCGACGTTCACGATGGCCACATCGCCATCCTTATTGAGCCGGAATTTGACCGTAACTTTGCTGTCGGCAAGCGGGTAGCTGACGCCGCCCTGCATCTTGGCCCGGATATTCTTGTCCCACTGCGTATCGACGGCGTCGATGATGCGCGCAAGGTAGGCGCCGTACTCGGTGCGCAGCGCGTTGTGCGCGATCACACCGAGATTCGACGTGCCCTCCACGCGTTCGGAAAGAAAGGCCGGGCGAACCTGGCTGGCACTGAGTGTGGGGCGTGGAGCCGGCCGCGACGGATCGACGCGGAAGGCCCCGCCCGTGGCTGCGCCCTCGCGCTGCGCCGCGTCGGTCGTGCCCTCGATGCGCTCAGGGATCGCCTGCGGATTCTCCGGCAGCTTAACAATGTTGGAACCGATGCCCTCGGCGGAATCGCCCTCGATCTTCTCCGTTCCGGGAAGGGGGTTCTGGGCCTGGCGCGCCGCCTCCTGCAACGCCTGTTCGATTGCCTGCAAGACCTCGGGGCTCGGCGGCTGGACTTGGGTGATCTCCGCCGGCTCCTGGTTGCGGGAACCGGAAACGATGGCCGTTGACTCGATTTCCTTCTGCCCCTCGACGGCGGGAGCGTCGCTCTTGCCATCCGGATCCGGAACTTCCTGGGCAACCTGCTGGTTTTGCGCGCCAAAATTCTGGGTTCTGTCCGGCGCGTTGTCCGGCGCATCCGGGTTGACCTCGACAAACTTCTGCGGCGGCGGCGTTTCGGGGGCGGCAAATGCGTCCGGGGCAAGTTCGACCTCAAACGTCGACGACGATGGATCGGCTCCGGCCGGCACCAGCGCCGCCGAGCCGAAATTGCTCTCGAGCTTGGGCGCCAGCCACAGCAGGAGGATGTGAATCAGCACGGTGCCGATCACCCCGATCTGGACGGAACGGGTGTCAGAATCCTTGGACAACCGCATCCACGCCGCCCGGCGGCGGGGCCCCGGACGTGCAGGCGGTTCGGAAAGGGTCGACATAAACGGGAGCGAGCAAGTGAAACTCAGCTCAGGAGACCCGCCCTAGTCAAAATTTGTTTCGTTCTTTCCACCGGAAGGCCGACGATATTCGAAAGACTGCCCGTGTAGCCGGCCACGATCAGTTCGGGATGGTCCTGGATCCCGTAGCCACCGGCCTTGTCCAAGGTAGGCACCAGCGCCAGGTAGCGCTCGATCGTGCTCTCGTCCAGCGGCTTGAAGGTGACATCGCTCGATTCACCGTCGTCAATCCTGAGCCCGGTCGCCTGACAGCGAAGCGCCAGGCCCGTGAACACGGTGTGGGTCCGGCCGCTCAAGCGCCGCAGCATGGCGCGCGCGTCGCTTGCGTCGACCGGCTTGTTGAGCGCGCAACCCTCAAGAAAGACCGTGGTGTCGGCGCCTAGGACAATGGCCTCAGGATGCCGGGCGGAAACCCAGTCTGCCTTGAGGGCGGCATTGTGGGCGACCATGATGCGGGGATCCGTCGCCGGATCCTCGTGCTCGACGACCTGCGCCGTAACGATCTGGAATGCGACCCCCAGCGAAGCGAGCAACTCGCGGCGCCGGGGGGAAGCAGAGGCCAGGATCAGCGGGCGCACGGCCCGATCAATTGGACTGCTCGTTCAGCACCAGGCGAACGTCGCCGCTGGTGCGAGCCAGCGTCACACGCGAGAGATTGTACTGATAGAACGCCTCGACGACGTTGTCGCTGGCGACGGCGAGGCTGTTCTGTGCGTCGATGACCTCGCGGTTGTCGGCCACACCCTGCTCGAAGCGGCGCTGCGCAAGCGCGAGCTCATCCTGCGCAAGGCGCAAGCTGCGCTCGGCCACGGCGACCTGGGCAAAGCGGGAGCGGGCATCCTGGGACGCCAGGCGAACCTCGGCGCCGATCTGCAGGCGAAGATTGCGGACTCGGAGCTCCTGCGCCCGAAGGCGGGAGAGGGCCAGGTTGGTCAGGTTGCGCACGCGACCGGCATCAAAGATCGGCATGCTCAGGCTGACGCCGCCAGCCCACGTGTCGGCATTCTCGTCGTCAAAGACGACCTCCGAGGCGAGGCCGACGTTGCCCGTGATGGCGAGGGAAGGCAGGCGGTCAAACTTGGCGGCCTTGACCTCGAGCTGGTTCTGCTCGAGCAGCTTCACGGCGCGCAGATAATCGTAGCGGCGCTCGAAGGCGGTCTGCTCGATGCTCGCGGCGTAGGTCGGGGCCTCGACGCGGCGGACGGCGAAATCGGCCAGCGTGAGCGGCTCGTTCAGATCGAGGTCGAGGAGCTGCTTGAGGTTGAGCTCACTGGACTGCACCACGGTCTCCTGCTGGAGGCGGGCCTGCTCAGCGGTCGCCAGCACGGCCTCGGCGCGAGTCACGTCGATCTGCGTGGCCACGCCGGTTTCGGCGCGGGTCTTGGCCAGTTCAAGGAGGGCCTTGGCGCGCGCGATGTTGGCGTCGAGGACGGCGATCCGGCGCAAGTTGCGCAAGTGCTGGAAATAGGTCTGCGCGACCGTCGTCGTGACGGTTTCACGGGCTACATTGACGTCGAGCTCAGCCACGTTGATGGCGATCTTCGACGCGCTGTAGCTCGCGATATTCTGCGCATCGAGCAGGTTCAGCGTGGCATTGAGCGTGCCGGAGAAGCGGTTCGAGGGGGAGTTCTGCGTGACGTTGCCGTTGCTGAACGAGGCCGAGCTCGAACGGTTCTGGCTGGCATTCAGATTGATGTTAGGCATCAGGGCCGCGCGCTGCTGCTGGGACGCGGCAATCGCCTGAACGGCGGCCTCGCGACTGAGCAGAACCGTGATGCTGGTCCGATCCACGGCTTCCAAGGCCTCGCGAAGCGTAAGCGTCGCTGCATGAGCGACCGGCTGGAGCGCCAGCGCCGCGATGAGGGCGAAGGGAAGGTAGGTTCGTGAACGGGAACGTGACATAAAAGGCGAATGGTTAGGCAGAAAGCATGCCGCAGGACGACATCGTCAGGAAAGGAGAATCCACACCGGCGCTTAATTCCTGCAAAGATGAAGCGAATGTAAGGACGACCATCAGTTGTCATGACGCTCATCTAATGCTCCCGGTTTCAGCGGCTTCCGAAGTGATATGCAGGTTGTCACTCACGTGAAACGCGTCCAACGTCCTCCCCTCCCACCCTCATGCGAATCGGCCTCGCCCAGCTCAACACCACCGTCGGAGATCTCGCCGGCAATCGGCGCAAGATCCTCGAAGCCTACCGCACATTGGTCGCACAGGGCGCCGAGCTGGTCGTTTACCCGGAATTGGTCATTTGCGGCTACCCCCCGAGGGACCTCCTGTTTAAGCGTCAATTTGTCCCTGATACAGAAGCCTGTCTGGCCGCGATCACCGCGGAGATCGGCGAGGTTCCCGCCCTCATCGGTACGGTGGAGTCCAATCCGGCCCCGACCGGCCGACGTTGCTTCAACTCGGCGGTGCTCTGCCAGAACGGCCGGACGCTCTTCTCCGCCCGGAAGAGCCTGCTTCCGACCTACGACGTGTTTGACGAGGATCGCTACTTCGAGCCGGCCCAAAGCCCCGGCGTCTTTACGCTCGGCGGCAAGCGGATCGGCGTGACCATCTGCGAGGATATCTGGACGCATCCGGACATCGCCCCGCAAAACCTTTACCATTTTGATCCGGTCAAGTGGCTGGCCGACGAGTCGATCGACCTGATGGTCAATCTCTCCGCCAGCCCGTGGAACTTCGGCAAGGGCGGCACGCGCCAGACCCTGGTCACCGACGCCGCGAGCCTGCTCGGCTGCCCGGTCGTTTACGTGAACGCCGTCGGCGGGAATGACGAACTCGTGTTTGACGGCCGCAGCCTTGTGGCCGACGCCCACGGTCGCATCCTGGCCGGACTCGAAGCGTTCAAGGAAGACCATCGCGTCGTGGACGTCACGCTGGGGTCCGCTGACATCGACACGCCCCCCCCGGGGCCGGTCGTCCTCGCTCCATCGTTTGCCCAGGCCGGGATGAAGGATATCCACGATGCGCTCGTCCTCGGCCTCCGTGACTATGCCCACAAGAGCGGCTTCAAGCGCGCGCTGGTGGCGCTGAGCGGAGGCATCGATTCCGCCGTGGTGGCGGTAGTCGCGGCCGAGGCGCTGGGTCGGGAGAACGTGATCGGCGTTTCACTCCCTTCCGCGATCTCCTCGCAGCACTCGCGTGACGACGCGCGCATCCTGGCTGAAAACCTTGGCCTGCGCTTCGAGACCATCGCGATTGCGGAAGCGGTTGAATCCACGGAGCGCGCACTCGGTCCGATCTTCGCCGGACGCCCGCGCGACGTGACCGAGGAGAATCTGCAGGCGCGCACCCGAGGCGTCATCATGATGGCGCTCTCCAATAAATTTGGCGCGTTGCTCCTGACCACCGGCAACAAGAGCGAGGTCGCAGTCGGCTACTGCACATTGTACGGCGACATGTGCGGCGGGCTAGCGGTGATCTCCGATGTGTTCAAGACGCAGGTCTACGACCTCTCGCGCTGGATCAATCGCGAACGTGAGATCATCCCGGTCAACACGATCGAGAAACCGCCGAGCGCCGAGCTGCGTCCCGGGCAGGTCGATCAGGACAGCCTGCCGCCTTAC
The DNA here is from genome assembly GCA_964460715.1 of uncultured Opitutus sp. Classification (GTDB taxonomy): domain Bacteria; phylum Verrucomicrobiota; class Verrucomicrobiia; order Opitutales; family Opitutaceae; genus CAMAXB01. The sequence continues at coordinate 6,150 of CAYWRG010000083.1, forward strand.
GATGTGCTAGATGCGATCCTCAAGGGCTACGTCGAGGAAGGCCTCTCGCGCCGCGATCTCGTCGCGCAGGGTTTTGCCGAGGCGGTCGTCAACGACGTCGTCCGCAAGGTCGATCTCAACGAGTACAAGCGCAAGCAGGCCGCCCCGGGCCTCAAGATCACCCCTCTGGCGTTCGGCGTCGGTCGGCGCATCCCGATCGTGCAAAAGTATGTGAGCTGAATCTGGAAGCTAACCACTGATTTTCACTGATGAGCGCTGATGATCCGCTCTCGCCCGACTTGGATCCCGACGGCTACGCGCTGATTGGTGCCTCCAGAGCACGAAGCCCAGCTTTTGCACTATCTGAAATCCACCGGGCACCGCGTCGGTTATCTCGTAAATTTCGGCGCATCACCGAAACTCGATTGGCGCCGGCGCGTACGATGATTGAATTTCATCAGTGTTTTTCAGTGCTGATCAGTGGTTAACTATCTGAATCCATGTCCATTTCCGATTCCCTCTTCGAACGCGCGCTCAAGCTGATCCCCGGCGGCGTCAACTCGCCTGTCCGGGCCTTCCGGTCCGTGGGCGGCGCGCCCTTTTTCACCCAGTCGGCCCAGGGCGCCACGCTGACCACGGCCGATGGACGCGAGCTGATCGACTTCGTCTGCACCTGGGGGCCCGCGATCCACGGCCACAACCACCCGCGCATCAAGGCCGCGATCGCGACCGCGCTTGAAAAGGGCACGTCGTTCGGAACGCCGAATCCGTACGAGGTCGAGATGGCCGAGTTAATCGTCACGTTTTTCCCGTCGATCCAGAAGGTGCGCCTGTGCAGCAGCGGCACGGAGGCGACGATGTCCGCCATCCGCCTCGCCCGCGGCTTCACCCGACGTGACAAGATCATCAAGTTCGCCGGTTGCTACCACGGCCACTCCGATTCGCTGCTGATCAAGGCCGGATCGGGCGCTCTCACCCACGGCCATCCGGACAGCGCCGGCATCCCCGCAGCGTTTGCCCGCGAAACGATCGTGCTTCCGTTCAATGACGCCGCTGCGCTCGAAGCCGCCTTCGCCGCCAATCCGGGTCAGGTCGCGGGCGTGATCCTCGAGCCCTACATTGGCAACGTCGGCTTCATCCAGGCCGAGCCCGGCTACCTCGCCCGCGTCCGCGCGCTGACGGCGGCACACGGTGCGCTCCTGATTTTCGACGAAGTCATCACCGGCTTCCGCCTCGCCCGGGGCGGCGTGCAGGAACTGGAGGGCATCACGCCCGATCTGACGACCCTCGGAAAGATCATCGGCGGCGGCCTGCCGGTCGGCGCGTTCGGCGGCCGGGCCGATATCATGGACCACCTCGCGCCCCTCGGCCCGGTTTACCAGGCCGGCACGCTCAGCGGCAACCCGCTCGCCATGGCTGCGGGCATCGCCCAGCTCCGACTGCTCGATGAGGTCAAGCCGTACGAGCGACTCGATGCCCTCGGCCGGCAACTCTGCTCCGCGGCCGCCGCTGCGGCCAAAGCCAAGGGGATCCCGCTGCAAACTCCGCAGGTCGGATCGATGTTCAGTCTCTTCTTCACGCCCACCCAGGTGCGCGACTACACAACCGCGCTGACCTCGGACGCGAAGCTCTTCGGGCGCTTTTTCCACGCGTGCCTTGCGAAAGGTGTCTACTTGCCCCCCAGTGCGTATGAGGCATGGTTTCTCAGCACCGCTCATGCGGGCCGTGACATCGACCGCGCCTGCGATATCGTCTCCTCCGCCATCAAGGAACTATGACCCCCTCCCGCACCGGCCGTCTCTGCGCACTCGTCCGAATCCTGATCGGGTTCGCGGCTGCAATGGCGGTTGTGCGCGCGCAGCCGGTCGACGCGCCGGTGATGGCGCTCGACGAATTGCGCGCCGGCATGAAGGGCCAGGTCTGGACCGTCTTCCAAGGCACCACCCCGGAGCCCTTCGAGGTCGAAGTCACCGGCATCGTTCGCAATGCCCTGGGGCCGGGAAAGTCACTGATTCTTTGTCAGCTCACCGATCCCCGCGTGCAGCCGATGGGCGCCGTCGCTGGGATGAGCGGAAGCCCGCTCTACATCGACGGCAAGCTCGCGGGCGCCCTCTCCTATCAGGTTCAGCGCTTCGAAACGGTGCGCTACGCCGGCTTCACGCCGGTCGCTGATTTGCTCGAAGTCCGCCGGATCGCGATGAGCTCCGACGGCCGCGCGGGCCCCAGCGAGGCGGCTCCGGTCAGCGCGCCCGCCGGGTCCGAGCCGCTTGCCCAAACGCAGGCGCGAGCCGGCGGCGGCGAGGGTTTCCAGCCGCTCACGCCGGTGTTCACGCTCGGGGGCATCGCGCCCAATGTGGTCGCCGCGTTTTCTCCTCAGCTGCAGGCACTCGGCCTTCCCGTCTCCACGCTCGGCGGCAGCGGCTACGATCCCTCCGCGCCCACGCCAAGCACAGGCGGAACGCTGCGCCCCGGCGAGGCCGTGGCCGCAGCGCTCGCCATTGGCGACATCACGCTCGCCGGCACCGGAACGGTTTCCCAGGTTGATGGTTCGCGCGTACTGGCGTTTGGTCACCCCATGCTCGGTCTCGGTGCGGTCGAAGTCCCGATGGCCTCGGCCGAGATCGTGACCATCCTCCCGTCGACGCAGAACTCGATGAAGATTTCCAACACGGGCGCGGTGATCGGCACCGTCCGGCAGGATCGCCTCTCCGCGATCTACGGCGAACTCGGACCCGGGCCGGCGATGGTTCCCGTGACCGTGACCACGCCAACGCGCACCCTGCAGTTCTCCACCGTGCGCCATCACCGCCTCACGCCGACCATTGCCACGCTCGGCCTGACCCAGGCTGTGCTTGGATCCAACGACGCCGGCCTGACCGAGGGCTTTCGCGTCGGCAGCCGCGTGGTGTTCCCTGACGGCCGCGAGATTTTCCACTCCGCCCTCTTTGCCGGACCGCAGGGATTCAACGCCGGCCTCGATGGCTTTATTCGCCGTCTGACGACCTGGGTGCAAAATCCGGTGGAGGAAGTTTTTCCCAGCAAGATCCTGTTCGAAGTGGAACCGCTCGGGGGCAATCCCACCGGGAGCCTCGACATTGTGCAGGTTTCCCGCCGCTCCGCCCGGGCCGGAGAACGCGTGGACGTGACGCTGACCATGCGCGACTACCAAGGGCGCCCGGTTCGCGAAATCGTCCCGGTCGAAATCCCGGCCAGCTGGATTGGCAAGCAGCTGGATGTGATCATCGCTCCGGGTGAGGAGATCGACCGCCTCGAGGGTGTGCCCGATTCCTACTCGGTGGCGAGCATCCGCACGATCGACGCCTATCTCGACGCGCTCCAGCGCGCGCGCCGTTCGGACGGACTTTACGTCGCGGTCGTGGAGCGCAACGCCGCGTTCATCGACCAGACGAACGCAACGCTCGATCTGCCCGGCTCGCTGGAGCGGATCGCGCGCGGCTCGGACGAGAACCGTTTCCAAAAACGCGAGGTGCAAACCGCCCTCTGGCAAAGGCACGTGTTCCCCGGAAAACTCCTGCCCGCCATTGTCCGCCGGCCGCTGGCCGTCATCGAATGACGCGCGCATCGCGCGTCTGATCTCTTCTCATGATGCTCCGTTCCCTTTTCGGCGCCGTTCTGCTCGGCACCGGTGTCCTCTCCGCGCCGCTCGTCGCGGAGCCTCTTTCCAAAAAGCTTGATGTCGACTTCTTCCGAGACGTCCCGAGCCGCAACCTGAAGGGTCTTGCCGCCCGCTCGGACGGACGCCTGGTCGCCGGCCCCGTCCTCACGCCGCTCACCGGTGAACTCCCGGTGGATTTGCTGTGGGCCCTCGAACCCGCCGGCGCTGGCCAGTGGCTCCTCGGGACCGGCCCTGACGGCAAGGTCCTCGCGGTCACCATCGACCCGGTCGCAGCCACGTTCACCACCCGCACCCTCGCGGACCTCGAGGAAACTCAAGTGCTTTCCCTGCGCCGCCTCGCCGACGGACGCATCCTCGCGGGAACCTCACCCCACGGCCGCCTGTACCTGCTGGCCAGCGACGGAACGGTCGAGGCGCAACTCGCGCTGCCCGTGGATTCGATTCTCGACCTCACCGTGGTGGACGCGGACACCGTGCTGGTCGCCACCGGCAACCCGGGGCGCATCTACCGCATCAAGCTCAGTGAGCTCTCACGCGCAGGAATCAGCCCCGACAAGGTAGGCGACTCCGCCGCGCTCACGGCCAAGGGTGCCACCTTGCTGGCCGAGATCCGCGATCGCAATGTGCGCCGCCTCGTCATTGCCGGCAACCGCCTCATCGCCGGATCTGCCCCGCGCGGCAATCTTTACACCCTCCCGCTTGACGCTGCGCCCGGCACGGCCCCGGTGATCCTGCAGGAGAACCGCGACGCGGAAATCACGGATCTGTATCCGCTGCCCAATGGCGACTTCTATGCCGCGGTGGTCTTTGCCGGCACCACGGCGGAAAGCCGGCTCAATCGTCCGGCCTCACCTGCCGACCGCCCCGCCCCGGCGACGGAACTGGGCGCGGCCGAACGCTTCCCGGGACGCAGCTCATTGATCCATTATCCGCTCAACGGCTTTCCCGAAACGGTCGCTGCGCGCGCGGGCATCGCTTTTTATCGCATTGCCCGCCGTGGCGATCTGCTCCTGCTCGCCGGCGGTGAGCAGGGCGATCTGCTCGCCTACAGCATCAGCGAGCGACGCAGCATGAACTTCGCTGGCAGCGAAGCAGCCCAGCTCAACGGACTCGCCCCCGCGGATGCCGAGGGCAACACCTTCATTCTTACCGGCAACAACATGGCCCAGCTGGCGCGCCTTAGCTTCACCGGCAGCGGCCCACGCAGCGCGGAAACCCGTCGCCTCGACCTCGGCAGCCCAACCCGGCTTGGCAGCCTGCGCTTCAATCGCCTGCGTTCACTCAACGCCGCCCAAGTCTCCGTTTCGCTCCGCACCAGCCAGGCCACCGATGACCTCGAGGGCTGGACGCCGTGGCAGCCCACGCAGGCCACGGCTGATGACGGCTGGAAAGGCGATGTCCCTCCGGGCCGCTACGCGCGGATCAAGATCGAGCTTCCCGCCGCCGCCCCCGATGATTTGCAAATCGACCGCGGCTCGCTCTTTCACTTGCCGCAGAACCGCCGCCCGCAGCTGCAGGATTTTCGCCTGATCGCGCCCAACTACGGCCTGATTCCGCGGGCGGAGCCACCGCCGGCGGCGACCACGACGCTCGGGCAGCTTCTCGGCGTGAGCGGGGCCAGCACCCCCACCGACGACCGTCGGCCCAACCCGGCGTTGCAAAGCCAGGTCGTGCCGGCGCCGGGCACCCAGATCGTCTACTGGAATGTGACCGATCCCGACGGCGATGCCCTGGCCGCAACCTTCTCGCTTCGCCGCGAGGGCACCGAAACGTGGACCGACCTCGCGGTGGCGGTGAAGGATTCGTACGTGCAGTTCGAATTCTCCCACCTGCCCGACGGAATCTATTTCACTCGGCTCGTTGTATCCGAACAGTCACCACGGCCCGAGGCCGAACGCCTGAGCGCCCTTTTTGAGACGGACGATCTCGTGATCGACCGCACCGCCCCGGAAATCCTGGCCGCCACGGCCGCGCGGGCCGCTGGCCGCGTGACGATCAGCGTGACCGGCCGCGACACCGCCTCAATCCTCGCCGGCGTCGAGTACCTCTTCAACAACGGGTACCGGCAGACGGTCGAGCAGCCCGCGGACGGCATTCTCGATGGTCGCGAGGAGACTTTTGTCAGCGACCTGCCGGAGTCCGTCGTGTCCGGGGCGACGTCCGTGGAGATCATCCTCTACGACACGGTCGGCAACAGCACGGCGCGCCGGGTAGCGCTCTGAATGATGGATGCAGCTGGGTCGCTGGCCCCAGTGCTGGGCGTTTGGAGTTTTCGAACTGGGGTCAAGCGACCCCAGCTACATGAAGTGCAATGGTCCGGCGTTGAGTTCGTGCGGAGTCTTGCTTTGCTCACGCCGTCCCGACGTTCCCCGTCCAACCCCCGCCGGGTCACCCCAACCATGCTGACTCCCCGCCTCCTCCTCTCGCTTTTCGCCCTGGCCCTCCTTGCCGGCAGCCACGGGCTGCAGGCCCAGACCGCACCGGCCCCGACCCCAACTGCGGCTGCGGCGCCCGCCGCGCGGCCCCAGCCGGATCCCATTGATTTCAACGACACCGCCGGCTGGCAGTCGCTCTTCGACGGCAGCACGCTCGCGGGCTGGGACGGCAACCCCGCGGTCTGGCGGGTGACCGACGGCGCCATCGTCGGCGAATACACGTCACCGGAAGGTACGCGCAATCTCTCAACCTTTCTCATCTGGAAAGGGGGAGAGCCGGCTGATTTCGAACTGAAGCTGGAGATCAAAATGGAAGGCGCGACCGCGGACAGCGGCATCCAGTACCGTGGCTATTACCCAACGCCCGCGGCCGGCGCCACGCCCGCTCCCGGCGCCCAGTGGGCCATCAACGGGTACCAGTACGACTTCAATTTCATCAACACCTTCAACGCCAACCTCGCCGAGGCCGGACAGGGCCGCGGCGTGATCGCCTTTCGCGGACAGATGGTGCGCACCGAAACCGGCAAGCGTCCGCGCCTGCTCAGCCAGCTGGGCACCTTTGACGGACTCGGCGGCCACTACCGGGTCAACGACTGGAACCAGATTCACCTCATCGCGCGCGGCAACACCCTCGTGCAGATGATGAATGGCCACGTCATGGCCATCCTCGTCGATGAGGACGTCACCAAACTCAAGACCAAGGGTCTGATCGGCCTGCAGTGCGCCGGCCCCGGCAGCGTCCGGATCTCCTTCCGCAACGTCTGGCTGAAGCCACTTTGAACGCGTCGCGCTCCGTCGCGCGCGGACTCAGGACGGACCTTCCGGATTTTGCGCCAGCTCACCAATGAGCCCGAGCTGGGCTGCGTGCAGCGAAAGCTGCGCCACACGATGCAATCCGGTTTTTTGCATCACCCGGCTGCGGTGATTCAGCACCGTGTGCACGCTGATGCCCAGCTTGAGTGCGATCTCCTTTGAGCTGAGGCCCTCCGCAATATGCCGGAGGACGACGCGCTCGCGCGCGGTGAGTTCATCCTTCACGGGCGTGTTGCGGCAGACGAGGTTCTTAATCACGGTGCTCGTGTGGGTGCCGAAATACGTCTGACCGGCCACCACCGCCTGCATCGCGGCGCGAAACTCATCGAGCGAGCCGGCCTTCTCCACGAAGCCGGACGCACCGGCGGCAAAAGCCCCGCGAATGGCCGATGCCGAAAGGTTTCCTGAAAACACCAGCACCTTGGACTGCGGACACGCCGCACGCAGATCGGCCAGCAACGTCAGCCCGGATGTCTGCGGGAGAATCAGGTCCAGCACGATGACATCAGGCTGGAGCCGGCGGCACAGCGTCAGCCCCGGCGCCCCCTCCAGAGCGTGTCCCACCACCTTGAAGCGCGGAATCGAATCAATGACCGGCGTCATCATCTCGATGATCGCCATGTGGTCGTCGATAATGACCACGGAAACAGGCGACACGGTAAGTGCGTTTGGGTGGGATGCCATGAGTGCCAATTTGGACCTCAAAGTTAACCCACGTGTTTTACAAATTTCTATCAAATATGAAGTTAGCGTATCAAAATGAGGGTCCACCCTCACCCGAATGGTAGTGCATTGATCCCATAATCAGCAGGGAAAAACCCCCCCCCCCCCCCCCCATGCGAAGCACGCGGATGGGCCCGATCGTAGACGTCCTTCAGCCGGGCGATGCTGACATGGGTGTAAATCTGCGTCGTCGCCAGGCTCGCATGCCCCAGGAGTTCCTGCACCAGCCGCAGATCGGCGCCGGCATTCAACAGATGGGTCGCATAGCTGTGCCGGATCTTGTGCGGCGTGAGATCGAGCGGCAGTTCGGCCAGGGCCAAGTAGCGCTTCAGCAGCAACTGCACCTGCCGCACCGGAAGCCGCTCGTGCTTGGCCGTGACCACGACCGGCGAATCGGGATTCGCATCCTGTGCGAATTCGCTCCGCCACTTCGTGAGCACGGCGGTGGCCACGCGTCCCAGCGGGCACAGCCTTTCCTTGCGCCCCTTGCCGAGTACCCGGGCAACGCCGGATTCAAAATCGACGCGGCGGTAGTCGAGACCGCAGAGTTCGCTCACGCGCAATCCGCCGCCGTAGAGCAGTTCAAGCACCAACCGGTCCCGCCAGGCGGTGAACGCATCGATCGCGCCGTTCTCGAGCAGGCGCTGCGGTCCCTGCAACAGCCGCACGACCTGCTGTTCGGTCAGAAACTTGGGCAATCGCTTCTCCAACTTGGGCAGCGGCACACCCAGAAACGGATTTCCCGCCAGCCGGCCCTGCCGGTGCCAGTAGCGATAGAAGGCGCGCAAGCCCGACACGTGGTTATGCAGGGTTCGCCGGTCAAAGCGGTGCTGCGCCTCAATGACAAAATCACGAAGCTCCCGCGAGCCCAGGCCGTCGAAGCCGCGATCTCCAAGGCCCGCCGACTGCAGCCAGCGATAAAAATCCTCGAAGGCCTGTCGGTAGTTGCGAAGCGTATACGCCGAATAGCGGCGCTCCTGACCAAGGTGGTCGAGAAAAGGATCCAGCCATCCGGACACCACGTCCGCCGGCAGCGGGGGACGCTCAACGCGCGACGCCATGCCCGTCCTTGGCCTGCACCCGCTGCTCGACCGACGTCATGACCCCGACCGCGTGACGGCGGAGCGCGCCTTCCGGATCGAGCCCCTGCACGCGGGCCGCGGCCGTCAGCTCGAAGAGCATGCGGCCAAGGGTGGCGTCATCCAGGTGCGCGCCCACGGTCCGGATCTGCGCCGTGTCCACGACGTGGTCCGCCGGCAGCGCCTTTTTTTCGATCTGCTTCCAGACCGCCTCGGCAAACATCAGCGCCGGCAGGCGGGGCGGCAGCTCCTTGAAAACCCCGGAAGGCGCCGGCGCATGCTTTTTTTCCTGCGCCTTAATCTCCTCCCACTTGACGATGACATCCGCAGCCGTCCCCAAGCGGGCGCTGTCGCCGAACACATGCGGATGCCGCCGGATGAGCTTGTCGTTCACTTCGCGCGCAACCGCTTCGAGATCGAAGTGCCCGGCCTCCTCGGCCAGCTGGGCATGAAAGACCACCTGGATGAGGACGTCGCCCAGTTCCTCGCGCATGTGCGGAAAGTCGAGCCGGTCAATCGTATCGATCAACTCACTGGCTTCGTCGATCAGGCAGCGCACAAGGGAGGCGTGTGTTTGCTCCTGATCCCACGGGCAGCCGCCCGGCCCGCGCAGGCGGGCAATCGTGCGGCGAAGGTCTTCGATCGCGCTCATGGCGGAATAGGCGCAAGAAGGCCCCGAAAGCGCAAAGAAAAACCCGTGCATAAAATCCAAATGACGAAGAGCGAAGGCAGAATGAGCATGCCCGAAGATCGGCATTCCGCATCAATTCGTCCTTCTGATTTCGTCATTCGGGATTCTCCCGTTGTTTCTTGCCCCGGCGCCCGCTCTTTGCGCCACTCTTCCCTCATGTCCGACAAGCTCACCGAGATCATGGCCTGGAAGCGGCAGGAAATTGCCGCCCGGGTGCGCCCGGTCCCGTTGACGGAGCTGGCCGAGCTCAATGCCGCCCTGCCCCGTCCGCCGTCCTTCGCGGCCGCCCTGCGCCGGCCGGATGGAAAACTCGGGGTGATCGCGGAGATCAAGCGCCGCTCACCGTCCGCCGGCGCGATTGCTGCCGGCGTGTCGGCGACCGAACAGGCCCTCAAGTACCGCCTCGCCGGCGCGAGCGCCCTTTCGGTGCTCACGGATGAGAAATTTTTTGGTGGCACGCTCGATGATCTCATCTCGGTGACCGCCCGCTTCCGGGCCGATCCACCTGCCGTGCCCTGCCTGCGCGTAAATCAGCACGCAGTCGATGGTCATGGGCTCGATCTTCCATTTCCACCACAGGCCATCAGCCTTGGTGCGGCCCGTGCCATAGGCGGCGTCCAGGCGCTTGAGCAGGGTCGCCTCGACGGCCGTGCGGTGCTCGCCG
>CAYWRG010000084.1:0-5804 GCA_964460715.1 uncultured Opitutus sp.
AAATCAAATCAATCCAACTTTCCCCTTGATTGACCGCATACCTGTTTTTCGTGGCCATCCCGCAGACTCGCCTTCCCGCGGGTTCCACGGGCCCACCCTCTCTTGATTTTCCGCACTTTGTGACGAAGTTGGCCATAACACTGCTCGTAGAAACCAAGGAGACTTTCCGATGACCCTCATCATCCGGGACCAACTGGTGAATCCGCCGACGTGGTTTGCGTCGTTTCGCGACCTGACCTTGTACTGCTCGATCTTTCTGCAGGACGACATCGTCATCGAGTCAGACGATCCCGATCCGTACTACCGCTGGATCAAGCCGCGCGGCGGAATGGATTTTGTGCAGGATTTCGTCCGCCCCGGCACCGAGCGTGGCATTCACCTCGACTGCGAGCCCAACTACCCGCTCTCCGTCATCACCGACCGCATCGCCCCGGAAAACGTGCACCGGCTGATCGCCCAAGTCAGGCACCAGCGGAGGCGGACCTGAGGCCGAGCGAACGCAAACCGCCTGCGGACCAGGCGGCGCTGGCCTCCGGCCGTTTGACTTTACCCGGATTTTTCCGACCAATGCACGCGCATGTCCAAACGCGCCGTCCTCCTCGCCAATCTCGGTTCGCCTGACTCCACGTCCACTCCGGACCTCCGGAAGTACCTGAACGAGTTCCTCGGGGACGAGCGCGTGATCGACAAGCCGCGGTTCAAGCCGCTCCGCAGCCTCTTGGTCCACGGCATCATCGTCCCGCTGCGCGCACCCAAGTCGGCCAAGGCCTACAAGGAAATCTGGACCGCCGAAGGCTCCCCGCTCGTCGTGACCTCGAAGAGCGTGCAGAAAAAGCTCGCCGCAAGCCTCGGCGCCGACACCCCGGTTTATCTGGCGATGCGCTACGGCAACCCGTCGATCGCCTCGGTCGTCGCCCAGATGGCCGCCGACGGCATCGAGGAGGTTCTGATGTTCCCGCAGTACCCCCACTACGCGATGTCCTCTTGGGAAACGGTCGCGGTGAAGATCTACGAGGAAGCCGCCCGGCTGGCGCCCAAGCTGAAGATCACGAGCGTCCTACCCTTCTACGAGGACGAGGACTACATCGAGGCGCTCTACCAGGTCACCAAGCCCTACCTCTCGCAGCCGCACGACCACCTCCTTTTCAGCTACCACGGCATCCCGGTCCGCCACCTGCGCGAGAGCGACGCCTCAAAGGGTCATTGCACCATCGTGCCCGACTGCTGCAACACCTGCTCGGCCGCCCACGCCACCTGCTACAAGGCCCAGCTCACCAAGACCACGCATGCCTTCGCCCGCCGCGCGGCGCTCGATCCGCAGAAGTGGTCGATCTCGTTCCAGTCCCGCCTCGTCGGCGAACCCTGGCTGTCGCCCTACACCGACCACAAGTTTGAGGAATTCCCCAAGGAGGGAAAGAAGCGGATCATCGTCATGACGCCGGCCTTCGTCGCCGACTGCCTCGAGACGCTCGAGGAAATTGCCGGCGAGGGTAAGGAGGAGTTTCTCCACGCCGGCGGCGAATCGTTCCAGCACGTCCCCTGCCTCAACGACCAGCCTCCCTACATCGAGTTCCTTGCGGGCCGCGTCCGCCGCTGGCTCGGAGGCGAGACGCCGACCAAGACCGGCGTGCTCAACCACGCCGCGACCCTGGCCAAGGCCTGAGGCAGGAACGGAAGAGAGAGACAGAGAGAGGTCAGAAGTCAGAGGTCAGATGTCAGTAAAATCGAACCTCCCCGCTAGATCCCGGGGCCCCGCGTGCTCCACCTTCTCCGACCTCCGGCCTCTGGTCTCTGTCTTCTGTCTTCTGTCTTCTGACCTCTGATCCCTGACCTCTGATCCCTGCCCTCTGGTCCGGCCTCCGGCCGGACCGGGGTGTCTTTCCTATTGTTCGGTCACACCGGTCTGCTATAGTCCGACAGTGGGCTTGCGGGAGGCGCAAGCACCCCGGCCGTCCACTGGCCGCCGATCACCCCTTTTCGTTTGAGCGAAGTCACGCCAGCATCCACGTCGGATCAGGCGGGGAATACCCGCCGGGCGGCCGCGTCGACGCCCGTCATCGCCCACCTCACACTCAACGCCCGGGGCCGGGTCCTCCAAGCCGGCGCCGGCGCCGGCCGCCTCTGGCAGACCGATCCCGCCAAACTCGCCGGCATGCCCCTGCCGACGCTGTTCAGCTTTGAAATCGTCTCAGCCGATCCCGAGTGGGCGGAGGCCCAATGGGACGTCCTGCTCGCCAGCGCCTTGGATCGCTCGATCGCCCTCGAGGCCCAGCCATTCGAATCCGGCCCGACCAAGGTCCTGCTGCGAATTGAGACGGCGGCCGGCGGCGACGTCGCGTACTTTGCAACCGTCACGCCCGCTACCGCCGTCGCAGCGGACAGCGGTCACGATGCCTCGCCCTCGCATCTGTTACCCGCCCACGGGCCGGTTGGTTTCTTCGATCTCAATTTCAAGTCGGGCCGCATCCTCTACTCCGCGGCGTGGAAACGTCAGCTGGGCTACGCGGAGCACGAACTCGAGGACAGTTACGATTCCTGGCTCAAGCTGATCCATCCCGACGACTCCGGCGCCGCTCCGGACCAGGTCCGCAAGAAGCCGGCGGGCGCGACCTCCCGCAGTTTTTCCGTCGAAATCCGCATGCAGCACCGCCGCGGCCACTGGGTTTGGCTGCAGAGCAGCGGCGTGCAGTTCTTCAGCGCGGACGGCCGCCTCGAACGCGTGACCGGCGTTCACCTCGATATTTCCGAACGCAAGGAACTCGAGGAACAAAGCCTCCTCTCCGACGAACGCCTCGAGCGCCTCGCCGGCGATGACGCTCTCGCGGTCTTCGATCTCGATTTCGCCCACCAATCCTACTGGTTCTCGCCGGGCTGGAGCCGGCTGACCGGCCACGAGCCGGACAACGATGCGAACGAACAACTGGCCGCCTTTAGTGCCGCGCTGCCGGCGGAAGCCGAGGAAACCGGCGTCGCCGCCTTCCTCGAAGCGCCCGCCTCGGGTCAGCCTTCATTTCTCGCCCCCGTCACGCTTCGCCACGCCGACGGCGGCACCTGCCCAGTCCTGCTCGGCGCCCACCGCCAGTACTCGCGCAAACGTGAACTCCTACGCGTCGTCGGCTACGCGGTCCCGCTTCCGGTCGCGACCGTCCCCACCGCCTCCCCCGCGACGACTGAACCCCCGTCCACCGTGCTCACCCCCCTCCATCCGCTCCTCGCCAGCGCCCTCGGCGCCCTCGGTGAGGGCGTCATCCTTGCCGACGCGCAGGGCCACGTCGTTTACCTCAACGCCCGCGCCGAGCGCCTGACCGGCACTTTGCTTGCCACCGCCCGCGATCAGCCCCTCACCGAGGTTTTCCGCCTCGTCAACCGCTCCGACAGCCAGCCCGACGAGAGCGCGATCGATCTCGTGCTCGCCGCCGAAGGCACGCCCCGCCTGCACACGGATCACGCGCTGGCCTCGGTCGGGGATGGCACGCCCGTCCCGGTCGCCTGGACCGTGAGTCAGGCCCGCGACGTGCACGACAAGGTCGCCGGGACTGTCATCGTCTTCCGCGACCCGAGCGAGATGACCCTCACCCCCGAGGAACTGATCCGCGCCAATCGCTTCGACTCCCTCGGTCAGCTCGCGGGCGGCATCGCCCATGATTTCAACAATCTCCTCACGACCATCCTCGGCGGCGTTTCCCTCGCCCGCGAGAATCGCGACTACTCTGGCCTCGAGGATGCCGAGAAGGCCTGCGCCGCCGCCAAGGGCCTGACCAAACAGCTGCTCGCCTTCGCCAAGGGCAGCGGCGGCGCCCACCAGCAGGTCGTCGCCCCGGCCGAGCTCCTGCGCGATGCCATCCGCATCGCGGCTGCAGGCTCCACCGCGAAGATCCAGGTGGAGGCGGAGGACGGCACCGGGCCGGTCCAGATTGATCGCGGCCAGATGCTGCAGGTCTTCCAGAATCTCATCATCAACGCGATCCAGGCCATGGCCGATCCGTCGAAGGGCGTGATCTGGCTGCGCGCCACCAACATCGAACTGGCCACCGACCAGCTGCCGCCCCTGGCCGCGGGCCGCTACGTGCAGTTCGAGGTCCAGGACAACGGCAGCGGCATCCCGCCGGCGATCCTCGAAAAAATCTTCGATCCGTTTTTCACCACGAAAAAATCCGGCACCGGCCTCGGGCTCGCGACCGTGCTGTCGATCGTGCGTCGCCACGGCGGCCAGATCGGTGTCGACTCGACGCCAGGCACCGGCACCACGTTCACCGTCTTCCTGCCCATCGCCGACCGCCCGGTCGAGGTCGAGGCCCGCCGCGCGCCGTCCCTGCGCTTCGGCACCGGCCGCATCCTGTTCATGGATGACGATCCCAAGATCTGCGACCTGACCGCCAGCATGCTGACCAGCCTCGACTACACCTTCGACATCGCGAAGCACGGCGAGGAGGCGATCACCCTTTACCGTCGCTACCTCAAGATCGGCCGGCCCTACGATGCCGTCATCATGGACCTCACCATCGTGGGCGGCATGGGCGGCGAAGAGGCCTTCCGGGCGCTGCGCGAACTCGATCCTGATGTGCGTGCGATCGTCTCGAGCGGCTATGACAACGACGAGATGGCCCAGCGCTTCCTCGATCTGGGTTTCTGCGGCTACCTGACCAAACCGTACCGCGTCGGAGAGCTCGGCCGGATCATCAAGACCGTGCTCGGCAAGTGATGCCGGGGAGCGGGAAGGACAAATCCACTTCGCCCCTGTCGCCTCGCACTCCCGCGCTGCAGGCGAGCCCAGCCAGTTCAGGCCGTGTCATGCCAAAATGGCAGCCGCCTGCGTAATCCAGATGTGCCTCCCCAGGAGGATAAGCGCGATGACGCCGTGTTCTGCCGCCGGGTGATGCCCCCCCCCCTCGAGCGCGCCCCGCTCTGAGCATCTGCCGGTGGTTCCCCAAGGAAAACGTTGTCTGAGGCCGGCTGCTGGCGCTCACTACGGCCATCATGTTGAGCCAAGGATTGCCGCGTTGGGTGGCGGTGGGCGGATTTACGCTCACCTGTGTGGCCGGCGCGGTGAACGCGGTCGGCTTCCTCGGTGCACACCACCAGGCGCTGAGCCACATGTCGGGCACCGGCACGATCTTCAGTACCGAACTGGCCCTCGGCCGCATGGGTCCCGCACTGCACGCGGCCTTGGTATTGGGCTGGTTCTTTCTCGGCTGCGTGCTCAGCGGCATGATCATCCGACAAAGCACGCTCAAGGCCGGGCGACGGTACGGTGTCGCCCTCACCTGCGAATCCATCCTGCTCTTTGCTGCCGCCTACTTTCTGCGCAACGGCAGCAACATCGGCGACTACCTCGCCGCGATGGCGTGCGGACTCCAAAACGCGATGGCGACCAGCTACAGTGGCGCCGTGGTGCGTACGACGCACATCACCGGCATCATCACCGACCTCGGCATTGCGGTGGGCCACGCCGTCCGACGCGAGCCAGTGGATCGCCATCGCGTGAACCTTTTTGCCCTTCTCGTCATTGGATTTCTGGTCGGCGGCGTGCTCGGTGGGTGGGGCTTTCTTTACTTCGGTTCCGACACGTTGCTCTTTCCAGCGACCGCCACCGGGCTCGCCGGCATCGGTTACGCGCTGTTCAAGCACCGCGAGCGCAAACTGCACCATCCGCTCGCGAAGTAGGAAATGCCCGGCGCTGAACCGCCAAATCGCAACCCGGGCATTTCAGGAAAGCTGTAGCCGGGGTCGCTGCCCCCCGGTCGGCTCCGGGGGGGGGGAGAAAACAACCCCCCGGGCGGGGGCCCCCCCGACCCCCCAAAATA
>CAYWRG010000084.1:5814-15061 GCA_964460715.1 uncultured Opitutus sp.
TGACCCCGGTCCGGAAACTTGGGAGGAAAGACTCGAACCCCGGGGTCAGCGACCCCGGCTACACCTCAATTTAAGCGGCTCTCAGCGCGAAGGCTGAAAGCGAAGATCGTCCCGGGAATTTCGAGTTTCGTTGGCGTTTCCTCCGTCACGCCCGCCAGGTGAACGCGTGGCACAGCGCCACGCCCGCCGCGTCGGCCTCGTCGAGCGCGAGGGTGCGGCCGTGGCCGAGCAGGGCCATGACCGTGCGCGCCATCTGCTCCTTGCTCGCGCGGCCAGCACCGACCACAGCCTGCTTCACGCGCAGCGGCGCGTACTCAAAGATGTCCTTTTCCCGCAGCGCCGCCGCCGCGATCGCTGCGCCACGGGCGGCACCGAGGATCTGGGCGGTTTGAAAGTTCTGCACGTAGATCGTCTGTTCGAGCGCCACGTGCTTCACCTCAAAGTCACCGAGGAACGCACTCACCGCGCGGTGGATCTCGGCCAGCGCATAGGCCATGGCCACTTTCTGGTGCACCTTGACGGTCTGGCAGCGCAGCAGCACGGGCTGGCGTCCCGGCGCGAACTCGATCAAGGCCAGGCCGGTCCCGCGCAGCGAGGGATCGATCCCCAGCACCTGTCCCGCGAACGGAACCCGGTTGAGCGTCAGCAAAGGGGCGGGAACCGCGGACGCGGCGCGCGCGGACTTGGCCGCCGGCAGGACATTCCCGCCCGCCAGCTTCGCCGCCCACATCTGTCGCACATTCATCCGTCCCATGATACCCCATAGCCGCAAATCCTGACGCCGGGCGCAAAGCGAAACGATGCCAGAGGTCAGAAGTCAGAGATCAGCGGTCAGTTTCCGAGCCGCAATCCGCGATCCGCACTCCGAAATCCGCACTTCAAAACAGCAGCCTCAGCCCGGCCACCGCGCTTAAGGTCAGGACCAGTTTATCGAAGAGTTTCTGGTCGATCTTCGTCACCAGCCGGCGTCCGAGCCACGACCCAGCCAGGACCGCCGGCGCTAGCGCGAGGTTCACGCCGAAGCTGTCCGAGGTGATCAAACCCAGGTCGACCATGAACGGGACCTTGAAAAGATTGAGCAACAGGAAGAATACCGCCGCCGTGCCGACATACTCCATCTTCGGCATGCGCGCCGAGAGCAGGTAAACCGCCATGAGCGGGCCCGCCGCATTCGCCACGAGCGTCGTGAACCCGGCCAGCACGCCGGTAAGAACAATCACCAGCAAATGATGCATGGCGGGATCCTCTCCGGCCGGGGCGCTCCGCCGGCTCCGGATGAGATGCAGCACCACCATCGAGAGAATCACGCTGCCAATCAGGATCCGCGCCTGCCGGTCATCGATCTTGCCCATCGCAAAGTAGCCCAGCACCACGCCCACACCCGTCCAGGGAAAGAGCTTCAACAGAAACCGCCATTGCGCATGCGCGCGGTAAGCCGCGACTGCCACGATGTCGCCGAAGATCAGCAGCGGCAGCATGAAGCCACTCGCCAGCTTCGTCGGCATGATGTTCGCGAAGATCGCGATGAAGAGCAGGCCGAGCCCGCTGATGCCGGCCTTCGACACGCCCACAAAAAAAGCACCCGCAATCGCCAGTGCCCACTGCCAGGGTTCGAAGTGCATCGGAGGGTTTTAGAGGAGGAAACGGAGGAGGGCCACGAACGTCATCTCCCGCCAGGGAGCGAAGACGCGCAGGCTAACTCGTGGTTCTTGTTCGTGTCTTCGCCTCTTCGCATGAATCCGCCGGGAGGATTTCATTCCCGACGGATCCAGCCGCCTCCAACGGCATCTTCCGCCGCAGCTGGCCGCAGGCTGCATCAATGTCCCGACCGCGCGGACGCCGAAAATGGGCGACCACCCGCTGACTGCGCAGTTCGGCGATGAACGCCTCAGCCACCTCGTCCGATGAAGTTTCGTAGGCAACGCCACTCAGGCCCGCCCCTGTTGGATTGTACCGCAGCACGTTCACGTGCATCCGTCGCGCCGCGAGCAGGTCGGCCAGCTGGCGGGCCTGCGCGGGCGAGTCGTTCACCCCCTTGAGCAGGCAATACTGCACGGTCACCGGACGGCCCGTCACACGCTCGTAGCGTTCGGCCGCCGCAAGAATGTCGCCCGCCTTGAACCGCTTTCCGGCCGGCAAAAGGCGCGCCCGCGTCTCGTCATCGGGCGCATGCAGCGAAACGGCGAGATGCACGCCGAGTTCCGACGCCCCCAGGGCTTCGATCCCCGGAATCAATCCGACCGTCGACACCGTCACTTGCTTCCAGCCCAGCGCGCCGAGCTCGGGTCCGGCGATCCGGCCAATCGCCACTTTCACGTTGTCCAGATTCAGCATCGGTTCGCCCATGCCCATGAACACGAGGGTCTGCACGCGCTTGCCCACCGCCCTCGCCTCGCGGCGCAGGTGCAGGAACTGCTCGACGATCTCGCCCGGCGTGAGGTTGCGCGCAAAGCCGCCCTGCGCCGTTGCGCAAAAATCGCAGCCCATCGCGCATCCCACCTGCGACGACACACATCCGGCCACCCGGTCGTCGCGAAAATCCGTCATCATCACGGTCTCAATCGTACGGCCATCCGCGAGCCGCAGCAACAGCTTGGTCGTGCCGTCGCCCGCCACCTGCCGTGCCGCCAGCGTGACGGAGCTGGTCGCGTACTCCGCCTCCAGTTTATCCCGCAGTCCGTGGGGCACGACGACATCCGCCCAGGGAATTTCACCCCCGTGCAGATAGTACGCACGCAAGAGCCGCTCGGCATGCGAGGGCTTGAAGCCCCACGCACTCAAGCGCGCCGCCAGCTCGGCAATGGTCAGATCAGAGAGCGCCTGCTTCATGCATTCGACTCCGGTCGCACAAACGTCCCAGCCTGTACGGCAAAGACCTGCCAGGGCCGGTCCTCTTCATTCGCAGGCGGCAGTGCCGTCCCCGTCGCGATGACCTGCGTGTCGGCGGCAATGGCCGTCCAGAAACGCCGGCGTCGGCCAGGATCGAGTTCGCCCAGCACGTCATCCGCCAGCAGCACGGGCTTGATGCCGCTTCGCCGTTGATAGTAGGCCGCCTGCGCCAGACGCAGGGCCAGGACGAGCGAGCGCTGCTGTCCTTCCGAGGCAAAGTCCTTCGCCGCACGTCCGTTCAGCGTGAAGTCAAAGTCATCCCGGTGCGGCCCCGCCAGGGTCGTGCGCAGCTGCGCATCCCGCGCGCGCCCAGCGGCCAGGCGCGCAAGCAGCGCCGGCTCGTCGCGTTCGTTCAGGTCCGGCGCATAGGCAAAGCCCGCCGGCTCGGCCTGGTCGGCGAGCAGACCATAGGCCGCGGTGAGGTCGGTTGCCAGTGAGGCCAGCCCCGCGGCGCGGGCCGCCATCAGCACGGCGCCATGCGACGCGAGCGGACGCTCGAACGCACTCAGTTGGTCCGCGGGCGCCCCTTTTTTCAGCAGCGCGTTGCGGCCTTCAAGCGCGCGATGATAACTCTGCAGCGCCTGCAGGTACGCCCCGTCCATCGCCGCCAGCGTCAGGTCGAGCCAGCGCCGACGGCCGCTGGGACTGCCGCGGATCAGCTGCTGATCCTGCGACGAGAAGGCCACCGTCGGAAACTGCCCGAGAAAATCACCCAGCTTCGTCACCCGCTCCTGATCCATCCACACATCCTTGGATCCCGCGCGAAGCTTGATCGTGATGTCCGTCGCGCCGCGCTGCTCATGGTCCACCGTGCACACGAGGGTCGCCTCGGGTTGGCCGTGCGCGATCAGCAGCTTGGTCTCGGCGGTGCGAAAGGAACGCAGCGCGGTGATGAATCCCGCCGCTTCCAGCAGCGCGGTCTTGCCCTGTCCGTTCGCGCCGACGAGGAACTGACGCGGACCGACGAGATCGAGCGCGGCCAGCGGGATGTTCCGGAAATGCTGCAGGCTGATGCGGCGAAGAAACATTGAACAGGCCGCTCAGAGCTTCACGACGTTGGACGCCGCGGCGGTGGCCGCCAGTTCGGGGCCGATCGCAACAAGCGCCGCCGCGAGCGCCGCCCAATCGTCGGACGTCGTGTCCCCACCACCACTGACGCGAATGACCTGCCGCGCTTCCTGCGGCGCGACACCCATCGCCGCGAGCACGTGGGACGGACCATCCTGGCCCGTCGCGCAGGCCGAGCCGGTCGAGACCTGGAAGCCCCGCGCGTCGAGCTTGGAGACCCAGCGCACGTTATCGGTGTGCGGCAGAAGCAGCGAAACGGTGTTCCACAACCGCTCGGCTCCGGCGCCAACGATGCGGGCGCCCGGCAGACCGGCGACAACGGCCTGCTCAAACGTGGTGCGCACCAGCACCCGCGCGGATTCCAGCATCACGTGACGCTGCTCCGCCTCCACCAGCGCCGCGACCAGGGCCGAAATGCCGGCGACATCCTCCGTGCCAGCCCGGTGGCCCTTTTCCTGCGAACCGCCGACCTGACCATGAAAGCCGTCCGCCTGAGGCGGCAGGTGCAAAAACCCCGTGCCCTTCGGTCCGCCGAATTTATGCCCGGCGCCAAACACCCAGCCCGCCGCACCCAGTCCGTCCGCGGGCAGCTTGCCCAGCCACTGCGAGGCGTCGCACACGAACGGCACCTGCGCCGCCGCGCAAATCCGCGCCAGTTCCGGCCACGGTTGGAGCACGCCGGTTTCATTGTTCGCCGCCATGACCACAACCGCGCCCACGCGGTCCGGTCGGCCCGCATTCCGGTCAACGAAGAGCTGACTGGAACGCACGGCTTCAGGAGTCACGAGGCCATCCCGGTCGACCGGAAGCCAGTCGATGCGGCCGGAAAAATGGAGGCCGGCGGCCGCGAGCACGCAGGGGTGCTCAGTCGGGTTGACGGCCAGACGCGCGGTCGGAGCCAATGTCGATGCCAGGTGGGCAAAGATCGCGTTGGCTGCCTCGGTTGCACCGGACGTGAACAGCACCCGACCAGGGTCCCCTCCGAGCAGACGGGCGACGGTGTCATGTGCGGCCTCAAGCCGCAGACGCGCCCGGGCGGCCTCGCGATAGGGGCTCGACGGATTCGCCCAGAACTCGGTCGCGGCCCGCAGCCAGGCCTCGCGCGCGACGGGAGCGAGCGGCGTGGTGGCATTGTGGTCAAAATAGGGCATGGCGACAGTACGGTGACGGGAGGGTGCATTCGCAACCCGGGCGTCGGCGCGGGCAAACAAATTGTTTCCCCTCCAGCCCGCGGTCGCCTACATCTTCCTGAGCCGCATGTCCTTCGATTCCTCCCTCGCCCAGACCGTCCAGACCCTGCAGGCCCTCACCCAGATCCGCGCCGAGATCGATCGGGCCGGCGAGCTGATGCTCGAAACCCTGCGCAGCGGGCGGAAACTGCTCATCTGCGGCAACGGGGGCAGCGCAGCCGAAGCCTCACATTTTTCGACCGAGTTGACCGGACGCTACTTCAAGGATCGCCGGGCGCTGCCCGCGATCGCGCTCAGCGCCGACGGCTCGCTCGCGACCTGCATCGGCAACGACTATGGGTTCGACCACGTGTTCGCCCGACAGATCGCCGGCCTCGCCCAACCCGGCGATCTGGTGGTCGTCATCACGTCGAGCGGCAATTCGGCCAATATCCTCGCTGCGCTCAACGAGGCGAAACGCGTGGGTGTGAAGAGCGTGGCCTTCCTCGGCCGCGGAGGCGGCAAGGCCCGCGGGTTGGCCACGGTCGATCTGATCGTTCCCGGCGAAAGCGGACGCAGCGCACAAGAGGCGCACCTTTTCCTGATCCATCACTTCTGCGATCTGATCGACGCCGCGTTCTGAGCGGACGGGCGCGGTCGGGAGCCCGCAGATTTTGCAGAGTGCTGCACGGAAATCGGAATCTGAATTTGGCCACAAAAAACGCGAAGATTCCTCGGATTGATTCGCAGGTCTCACGGCGCCCTATAGGGTGCTCGGACGGGTGACGGATCAAGACAGACGATCTTCGTGCTTTTCGTGGCAATCCCTCCGATCCGGTTCGAACTGTGTGTGTCGGTGGTCGGGTCCAGCAGGTCAAATTCCTCACCCACCGCCGATCTTTCCAGCACAGATGACCGAGCAGAAAGGCGTCACAGCTGCCTCAAGTCCAAGGACTTCAATGAAAAGGTTTCACCGTTAGCCACCTTTACGCACGGTCGGCTCAGGATAGGGTTTCCTTATCCCAAACCCCATGTTGGGACGTTTCAAAACCCAAACCCTGTAACGTCTATGACCCTCAAAAAAATCGCATGTCTCGCGAGCGTGATGCTCGCGCTTGCCGGCTCCCTGTCGGCGGCACCGGCGAGCCGCCAGAGCGGCCGCTGGCAGCAGTGGATGAACAACTACTACCTGAATCCTCAGCCTGAGCTCGTTGTCCAGGCCGCCCACGCACTGAGCAGCACGGGTTACTTCGAGCAGCCCGGCGCCGTGGCCACGTCGATCGGTTTCTTCAGCCAGGTCTTCGCTGCGCACCCGGAGCGGGTCGACTCGTGGCTCGCGCGCACGGGCGACCTTCCGCAGAACCACCGTCGGCTGATCGCCGTGGCGGCCTGGTACTCGGGCCACGCCTCGGGCGAAAAGCTCGTCCGCCAGCTCGGCGTCTCGTCGGCCTATCGCGCCGAGATTGAGCGCACCGTTTCCCGCGTGCAGGGCAACGTGGCGACCACGCCGGTCCTGTCGGAGTCGTCGATGAACCTGCAATGGGGCGCCTTCCTCGCGACGGGTGCCGATGAGCACGTGGTCAGCATCCTCACCGGCATGGGCCGGGGCAATCTGGCCGAGTCGGCCCGCGTTGTCCTCGCCTTCAACGCCGCGCAGCACGACCGCGTGCTGGAGATCTGCCGCCAGCAGCTGGATCGTCAGCCCAATGAGGTCCGCTCGATCCTCCGCACCGTCATCAATGACGCGGAGCGAAAGGAGCCCACGACCTGATTGCGCCGGGCCTGAGCCCAGCAGACCAAGACTCCTCAAGCCTGCTCCCTTTACCCGGGAGCCGGCTTTTTTCGCCTCGCGCGCAGGTTGCATCCAATCGATTCGATCCCGAAGAAGTCGCGCCGAGACGCGTAGCCGCAGAGAAAACCACGGAAGAGCAAATTGTCCCTTAAAGCCCTGCAGCTTTACGCCTCGGCGGGCTTCCCTGGCGTACCTGCTTGAGCCACCACCTTCTGCAAGCGGCGGCCCGTCCCCGGATCCCCTTGAATCCTTTTCATGGGCGCGAAGCCGGTATGTTCCCTGCTTTTCAGCAGGATCATGAACATCGCGCGGCTCCGTTTCGTGCTTCTGGCCGGCCTGATGGCGGTCACGGTGGCGACGTCGGCCGCGATTGAGATCTCAACGGAGGCGCTGACGGGCCTTAACCCGCGCACCCTGCCGAAATCGGTGGCCGGATTGGAACTCCGCGGCAGCGCCACCGCCCCGATCAAGCTGGCCCTGACGGGAGCCGACGGCCGCCTTCGCCCCGAGGCCACGCCGGCAGTTGCCTTGTTGCGCGATGCCGCCGGCGAATTTGAAGTGATGGTCGGCGCCGCCCGCCTCGTGCGCAACCACGCGCTGGCCGGGTTTGTCACGGTCGGAAATCACTTCGGCGCCCTGCAGCCCGGAACCGAGGCCGCCCTCCAGCGCACGGTGCTGATGGGCCTGCCGGTCGTGCGGAGCGCACGTGACGGCGACGTCCGCGCCGCCCCGGGCGACCTGCTGATCTCCGCCGGCAGCCTGTCCGCTGCGGAGGCCCGCCGCATTCTTTCGTATTGCCTGATCAACTACGGATCCCTGCCCCCGGCGGCTGATCCCGCGCGGCCGACCCTGGCGGAAACCGATTCAATCCGCGCCCGCCTGCGTCTTTACCAGCAGGCCTTCGACCTCGCGAACGCACCCCTGCTGGCCGCGTACAGCAGCGAAGCCGCCGCCATGGCGGCGATGCCCTAGGATCCGCGATGGGAAATCCTCAATCCCAAGCGGCCAAATCCTATGCCGGCGCGCACATTCGCCGCCCTCTGTCGATATCCGGAAAAGTGACCTGACCACCCCAACCGAGGGAGGCAGGAAACCGCCAGACCGCCGCGGCTCTTTTTAGGGTTTAGCCGTTTGGGATCTGGGAATTCATTCCAGACGCGCAGGAGAGCGTCCGGAAATTGATCTTGCCGGGGCCGGCGGGCGGGAGCGAAGCTGACCCTCCATGAGCACTTCCACCGCCCAAGAAAACGCGATCATCAGCACCAGCTATGGCGACCTCACCCTCGCCTTCTGGCCCGATGTCGCGCCCAAGACTGTCGAGAATTTCAAGAAGCTCGCCCGCGAGGGTTTTTATGATGGCACGGCCTTCCACCGCATCATCAAGGGCTTCATGGTCCAGGGCGGCTGCCCGAACACCAAGGCCGGCGCCAAGGGCATTCCCGGCACGGGCGACCCGGGCTACAAGGTGAAGGCCGAGTTCAACGCCAAGTCGCACGTGCGGGGCGTCATCTCGATGGCCCGCGCCGCGAGCCCGGACTCCGCTGGCTGCCAGTTCTTCATCTGCCACGGCGACGCCAAGTTCCTCGACCGCCAGTACACCGCCTTCGGCCAGCTGATCGGCGGCGACGACGTCCTCGAGCGCATCGCGACCGTCCCGACCAAGTCCGGTGGCGGCGGCGAGAAGAGCACCCCGATCGATCGCGTCGAGGTCAAGAGCATCAAGATCGTCCCCGCGGCCTGAGGCCCGCGCGATCCTTGACTGATTTCAGCCCGCACCACCCGGTGCGGGCTTTTTTGTGCAAGGAAATGTCGCTGCGGATGAAGATGGATGCACACGGATTCGACCTCACCATGGGTCTGGATCCGTGTGAATCCGTGGTTAAAAACAACTCACCGGATCAATCAGGACTCGAACCCAACAGCCTTGCGCACGGCCTCGTTGGTCACGCGGCCGTCGCGGGTGTTCACGCCCTTGGCGAGGCCGGCGTGGGCGGCGAGCGCGGCCTCCACGCCCTTGCTCGCGATCATCACCACGTAGGGCTCGGTCGCCTGGGTCAGGCCAAGCGTCGAGGTCCGAGCCACCAACGCAGGCATGTTTGGCACGGCGTAGTGAACCACTCCATGCTCCTTGTAGACCGGATCATGATGCGACGTCGGACGGATCGTCTCGATGCAACCACCTTGGTCGATAGCGATGTCCACGATCACGCTTCCGGGCCGCATCGTGTTGACCATTTTCCGCGTCACCACCGTGGGGGCTCGCGCAGCCGGGACGAGGACCGGGCCCCCCCCCCCCGGGGCGCGGGGCCCCCCGGGCGCCAAGTTTGCC
>CAYWRG010000085.1:0-513 GCA_964460715.1 uncultured Opitutus sp.
GACCTTGCGGACCTGGCGTGACTTGAGCAGGAGGCCCATGCCGAAGTCGTCCACGCCGGCGTTGTTGCCGACGATGGTCAGGCCGCGGATGCCGCTTGCGACGAGCGCGGCGATCAGGTTCTCGGGAATGCCGCAGAGCCCGAAGCCGCCGGCTGCGATCGTGAGATCGTCGCGCAGAAGTCCGGCGAGGGCGGAGGCGGCATCGGGGTGGACCTTGTTCATTGAGGCGGGCTGACGGGAGAAAAGGGATTAACCACAGATGGCACGGATCGATTCGGATGGGGTAGTCAGGTGTGATCGCAACGGACAGCGATCGGGTTCTGGTATCTGTCTCGATCCGTGGTCATCTGTGGTTAAAGGGGAAAGAAAAGGGTCAGATCCGCTCGACGCAGATCGCGAGGCCCTCGCCGCCGCCGATGCAGAGGGCGGCGAGCCCGCGGCGGAGGCCGCGTTCGCGGAGCGCGGCGAGGAGGGTGACGACGATGCGGGCCCCGCTCGCACCGAGCGGATGGC
>CAYWRG010000085.1:571-14774 GCA_964460715.1 uncultured Opitutus sp.
GAGAGCGACATCCTTCGCGGCCCAGCCGGCGGTGGCGAGGGCGTGCCGGGCGGCCTGCACCGGGGCGGTGGTGAACCAGAGCGGATCCTGGGCGTGGACGCCGGTGGAGACGATCCGTGCCAGCGGCTTGAGCCGGCGGGCTGCGGCGAGGGTCGAGGTGGTGAGAACGAGGGCGGCCGCGCCGTCGTTGAGGGTGGAGGCGTTGGCGGCGGTGATCGTGCCGTCGGGTTTGAACGCGGGGCGGAGCGTGGGGAGTTTGTCGTAGTTGACCCGCTCCGGACCTTCGTCCCGGTCGACGCGGGTGGTCTTGCCGCGGGCGTCGACGACCTCGACCGCCGTGATCTCGCCCGCGAACAGTCCGGCCTGCTGGGTGGCGTTTGCGCGCTGGAACGAGGCGACGGCATACTCGTCCTGCCGGGCGCGGGTGAAGCTATAGCGCGTCGCGCAGGCTTCGGCGCAGGCGCCCATGTGGAGATCGTTGTACGGATCCCAGAGGCCATCGCGGATGAGCGAATCAACGACTTGCTGGTGACCGATGCGGTAACCGTCGCGGGCCTTGGGCAGCAGGTAGGGGGCTGAGCTCATGGCCTCCATGCCGCCGGCGACGGCGAACGTGGCTTCGCCCAGAAGCAGCGCTCGGCGAGCTTGGATGATGGCCTCGAGTCCGCTGCCGCAGACCTTGTTGAGCGTGGTGCAGGGGACAGCAGAGGGCAGTTCCGCCTGGAGTGCGGCCTGGCGGGCCGGCGCCTGCCCGGCGCCGGCAGACAGCACTTGTCCCAGGTGAACGGACGAGACGGAGCCGGGCTCAATGCCGGCGGCGGCGACTGCGCCGCGGATGGCGGTTCCGCCGAGTTGGGGAGCCGAGGCGGAAGCCAGCGCACCTTGAAAGGAACCCAGCGGGGTGCGGGTGGCGCTGAGGATCACGACGTCCGTGGAGAGCATGGTGCAGGCGCGGGCGTGGTCAGGCGGCGGCGCGGATGGTGCCGATCGCGGTGTCGATGGCCGCGGCGAGGCGATCGACGATTTCCGCGATCACGGACTCGGTGACGATGAAGGGCGGCGCGACGAGCAGGTGGTCGCCGCGGACGCCGTCAATGGTGCCACCCATGGGATACACCATGAGCCCTCGTGCCATGGCCTCGCGCTTGATGCGCGCGTGGAGCTTGAGGGCGGGCGCGAAGGGTTCCTTGGTCGCGCGGTCGGAAACAAATTCAACGCCCATGAACAAGCCGCGTCCGCGGATATCGCCCACGTGCGGATGGTGGCCGAGCCGGTCGCGCAACGCGGTGGCGAGGTGGTTGCCCTGGCGGCGGACGTTGGCGAGGAGTTGATCGCGCTCGATCACCCGCTGCACCGCGAGTGCGGCGGCGCAGGCCATCGGGTGGGCGAGGTAGGTGTGGCCGTGTTGAAACAGGCCGGAGCCCTGGGCGAAGGCGTCGAACACGTGGCGACCGAGCAGCACGGCACCAATCGGTTGGTAGCCGCCGCCGAGCCCCTTGGCGATCGCGAGCAGATCGGGCGCAATCCCGTCCTGCTCGCAGGCGTGCAGCGTGCCGGTGCGACCCATGCCGCACATGACCTCGTCAAGGATGAGGAGCACACCGTGGCGATTGCAGATCGCGCGGATACGCTTGAAATAATCAGCGACCGGCGGGACCGCTCCGGCGGTCGCCCCCACGACGGTCTCGGCGACGAAGGCCATGACGGTGTCGGGGCCGAGTTCGAGGATCTTGTCCTCCAGCGCCTGCGCGGCGCGCGCGGCGTAGCTGGCATCGTCCTCGCCGTCGCGCTGGTGGCGGTAGGCGTAGCACGGATCGATGTGATGGGTGTCGATCAGGAGCGGCTTGAACTGGGTGCGGCGCCATTCGTTGCCGCCGGCGGCGAGGGCGCCGAGGGTGTTGCCGTGATAGCTCTGCCGGCGCGCGATGACGTGACGGCGGGCCGGCTGGCCCTTCTCCACATAGTACTGCCGCGCCATCTTGAGCGCGGCCTCCATCGCTTCCGATCCGCCGCTGACAAGGTAGGCGTGGGAAAGTCCGGCCGGAGCGCGCGCGATGAGGTGGTCGGCAAGTTTTTCCGCGACCTCGGTGGTGAAGAAGCCGGTATGGGCGTAGGCGAGCCGGTCGACCTGGGCGTGGAGTGCGGCAACAACATCGGGATGCCCGTGTCCGAGGCAGGACACCGCGGCGCCGCCCGAGGCGTCGATATAGCGGCGGCCGGTGGCATCGACCAACTCGACGCCCTGCCCGGAGACGGCGACCGGGAGCGTGCCGGCGATCTGGCGATGAAGGAGGTGCGTCATGGGTGGGCGGGGAGGAAGGTGGGAGATCAGGCGCCGGTGCCGTTTCCGTTGCGCCTGCGCCCGGCCTTGGGTGTCCAATGCACGGCAAACGCGGCGAGTTGTTCCTCGGTGTGCTTGAGCGCCTGGGAGACGGTTTCACCGCCGCGGCCGGCCGTGAGCGTGGCGAGCATTTCCGCGAGCGCGAGCGCCGGCGTCATGGTGTGGAAGAACGACGGGCTTTCCGTGGAAACGAGGAGCGCGTGACGCGCGACCCGCACGAGGGGCGAGGCCTTGCTGTCCGTGAAGGCCAGCACGGGGACGCCGCGGTCGGCGGCGTACTGCGCGGTCTCGACGGTGATGCGGGTGTAGGGACGGACGCTGGCCACGACGAGGATGTCCTTGGCCGTGGCGGTCCGGATCGGGTCGAGACCGATGCCGGCGACATGGTCGAGCAGGACGACGCGATCGCTGAAGAGGGAGAGGATGTAGTGAAGGTGCCAGGCGATCGTGTGACAGGAGCGCAGGCCCATGCAGTAAATGCGCCGCGCACCGGCGAGGCTGGCCGCCGCGGCGGTGAGCGCGTCGAGAAACTCAGGCTCGGCGAGGCTCGCGACCTGGCGGGCGAGGGTGGCGGCCATGTCGGCGGCGAGGGCGCGGTCGCCCTTCTCGCGCTGGGTGGAGACCTGGGTAGTGGCCTTGCCCGCGAAGTCGAGGGCGGGCCGGCGGATCGCCTCGGCATGGAGCGAACGGATATCGTCGTAGCCCTCGAGCCCGAGCCGCTTGGCAAACCGCGTCATGGTCGCCGGCTGCAGACCGGCGCGGCGAGCCTGTTCGCGCATGGAGAGGAGCGCGACGTCGCGCGGGTTTTCGAGCACGTAGCGCGCGGCGGCCTGGAGCTGCGCGGGCATCGCATCCATGGCCTTGATGATCCGGTCCGAAATCGAGGAGGCGGTCGTCGTCACGTGAATGAAAACTAGGCGCGGCGGCTGCATGCTTGCAACGATTGTTTTATTTCGGCAATGGGTGATTCATATGTTTCAGAATGCGCCGCCCTCCCGGTCTTCCGCCGCGCCGACGGTGGCAATTGCGGTGGCGCCCAATGGCGGACGGCGGACCAAGGCGGATCATCCGCGAATCCCGCTGGAGCCGGCGGAACTCGCCTGGACGGCGGCGGCGTGCCGGGATGCAGGGGCGGCGATGATTCACTTGCATGTGCGCGATGCCGCAGGGCGGCACCTGCTGGATGCCGGGGCCTATGGGGATGCGATCCGGGCGGTGCGAGCGGAGGTGCGCGACGACCTGGTCATCCAGATCACGAGCGAATCGCTCGGGCTTTACGGGCCGGCGGAGCAGCGGGCGGTGGTGGAAGCGGTCCGGCCCGAAGCCGTTTCGCTGGCGCTGCGCGAGCTGTTGCCGGAGGGCGGCGATGAGCGTGAGTTCGCGGGATTCCTGCGACGACTGCGTGAAGCGGCGGTGGCGGTGCAGTTCATTCTCTACGACGAAGGCGAGGCGCGGCGACTGGCCGCCTTGCAGCAGCGCGGACTGATTCCGCTCGAGCCCATCTCCGTGCTTTACGTGCTTGGACGCTACACGCCCGGGCAGTTATCGCGGCCGGAGGATCTGGAGCCGTTCCTCGCTCCGGAGGCGCCGCGTTTCCCGGCGTGGATGACCTGTGCGTTTGGCCGAAATGAAGCGGCCTGTGTGCTGGCCGGGGCCGAGGCGGGTGGCGGGGTGCGCGTGGGATTTGAGAACAATCTCTGGCTGCCGGACGGCCGGGTGGCGCCGGACAATGCGGCGCTGGTCCAGACCGTCGCGGAGGCGATGTCCGGCGCGGGGATTGGGCGCATGACGGCGCGGCAGCTTCGGCGGTCGTGGGGTTTTGCCTGACGATGTAGCCGGGGGGCGCTGACCCCGGTGCTCGCGTCGTTTGCCGTCAGAAACCGGACCGGGGTCAGCGACCCCGGCTACATTGGACCTTCGGGTGTGGATGAATCGAACCGTCCGAATTTTGCCGGACCGCATTTGATTCAGCGCCGGCTTTGGCTGAGGGTGTCAGGCTCGCCCTTCCCCTGAGGCGACGGTTAGCGTCCGGCGGCAGTTGCCGGCGATTGCATTCTTTCACCCCGGTTATCTCTTACCGTCCTCGCATGTCCTCCCTCACTCGTCGTGAATTTGTCGGGCGCACCGCCCTTGTTGCCGCGGCGGCGAATCTGCTCCGGACCGCGCCGGCTTCCGCCGCGGTCGGCGCGCCGGCGGCCAGCGCCGCTCGGGCTGTGCTAACCGGCGAGGCGGCGCCATTGACGTGGCTCGATGGCGCGCCGCCCACGCGGTTGGCGGGAGTGACGCTCGGCGTGCCGTGGCCGCGCGGCCAACATGCGGCGAGTGCGACGTTTGCGGTGCGCGGAGCGGGCGGCCGGGCGGTTCCCGCGCAGACGTGGCCGCTGGCGTTCTGGCCGGATGGTTCGGTGAAGTGGACGGGCGTAGCGCTGCCGGCAGAAGCGGCGTCGGTTGCTGACCTGGAGTTGACGGCCGGTACGCCGCTCGCGCCGGCGCAACCGCTGATTCTACGTGAGACGCCCGATACGATCGAGATCGATACCGGGGTGGTCCAGTACCGCCTCAACAAGGCGGGCGACGTGCTGATTGCGGACGTGCGCCGAGGCGGTCAGGATATACTCAAGGCGGGTCGATTGGTGTGTCTGCGCGAGGATCGCATGGACGCTGCGGCGCCGCGCGTCGAGCCGTTCTCTGGACGTTTGGACAAGATCACCGTCGAGCAGGCGGGACCGGTGCGGGCGGTGATCAAGTTGGAAGGACGTCACGCGGCGGCGGGTGCGACCAACGGCCGCCGCTGGCTGCCGTTTGTCGTGCGGCTGTATGCCTATGCGGGCAGCGATGCGCTGCGCGTGCTGCACACGATCATCTATGACGGCGACGAGTACCGGGATTTCATCCGCGGGCTCGGCCTGCGGTTCGATGTGCCGCTGCGGGGCGCGGTCCACGACCGGCATGTGCGTTTTGGCGGCGAGGCAGGCGGACTCTTCAATGAAGCGGTGCGCGGCCTGACCGGGCTCCGGCGCGATCCGGGCTCGGCGGTGAAGGCTGCGCAGCGGGCCGGTCAGGCCACGCCGCCGCTCGACACCTGGGCGCCGACGGTGAGCCGGCGGCTGGAAAAGATTCCGGCCTTCTCCGACTGGACGTTGTTTCAGGGAACGTCCGACGGCTTCGAGATCCGCAAGCGCACGAAGGACGGCTACACGTGGCTGAGTGCGGCGCGCGGGCAACGGGCCGGCGGGCTGGGCTATGTGGGCACGCCCGCGGGCGGCGTGGCGTTCGGTCTGCGCAATTTCTGGCAGAGCTACCCGGCGCAGCTCGACATCCGCGGTGCGACGACAGAGGCGGCGGAAGTGACGGTGTGGCTGTGGGCGCCGGACGCCGGCGCGATGGACCTGCGCGGTTATCACGACGGCCTGGGCATGGAAACCTACGCCGAGCAGCTGGACGGACTGGAGATCACCTACGAGGACTATGAACCCGGTTTCGACAAGCCGGAGGGCGTGGCCCGGACGAGCGAGCTCTTCCTGTGGGCGCTGGCCTCCACGCCGGAGAACGCGGTGCTGGCCGAACTCGGAACGGCCGTGGCGACGCCGGCGGTGCTCGTGCCGCGGGGCGACCATGTGCACCGTTGCGGCGTGTTTGGCGGCCTATGGGCGCCCGAGGATCGCTCGACCCCGGCGAAAGCCGAGCTGGCCGAACGGCTGGACCAGCATTTCAGGTTCTACCTCGAGCAGCGCGAGCAGCGCCGCTGGTACGGGTATTGGAATTACGGTGACGTGATGCACACGTACGACGCGGATCGTCACGAGTGGCGTTACGATGTCGGTGGCTATGCGTGGGACAACTCGGAGCTGTCGACGGACCTCTGGCTCTGGATGTACTACTTGCAGACCGGGCGGGCGGATGTTTTTCGCTTTGCCGAGGCGATGACGCGGCACACCGGCGAGGTGGATGTGCACCATATCGGACGTTTTGCGCCGCTGGGCTCGCGTCACAGCGTGCTGCACTGGGGCTGCAGCGCGAAGCAGCTGCGCATCAGCACGGCGGCGAACCGCCGGTATTACTACTATCTCACGGCGGACGAGCGCGTGGGCGACCTCATGCGCGAGCAGAACGAGGGCGCGGAGGCGCTGGTGCGCATCATCGCCGAGCGGAAGCTGATCGGCACGCGGCAGGGCGGGCGTGAGCCGGAGGTGATTCCCGCGGGGTTTGCGCGGCTGGGCTTTGGCACGGACTGGGGCTCGATCGCGTCGGCCTGGTTGACGGAGTGGGAACGCACGGGCGATGCCCGGACGCTCGCGCGCCTGCGCACGAGCATGCGCACGCTGGGCGGACAGCCGAAGGGCTTTTTCTCGTCGGTTTCGCTGATGAACCTGGAGACGGGTGAGTTCCGGCAGGTCGAGAGCCAGCGGGCCGGGGCCTCGCACCTGAGTGCGGTGTTCGGCCTGGTTGAGGTGTGCGCCGAACTGGTGCAGTTGATCGACGAACCGGCCTTCACCAAGGCGTGGCTCGACTATTGTGAACTCTACAACGGGACGGCGGAGGAGCAGACAGCCCGGCTGGGCAATGCGCTGGGAGCGCTGAACCTCCAGCAGGGGCATGCCCGCCTGACGGCATTCGCGGCGAAGGCGAAGCAGGACCCGGTGCTCGCGCAGCGCGCGTGGAAGGAGTTCTTTGCGGGGGCTGGCGGCCATCCCGATCGCGGGCGCTTCACGGTGCGGCGGGTCGATGGCCCGACGGTGCTGCGCCCGGTCGACGAGGCCACGCGTGTGTCGACCAATTCCACCGCACAATGGGGCCTCGCGGCCATCCAGTGCCTCGCGCTGGTCGGCGACGCGCTGCCGGAGGCATAGGCCTCGGCGGAGATAGGCCCGCGGAACACGCGGAATAGCGTGGAAACGATCTATCGATCATGGACCACTGATTTCACAGATGAGCACAGATTCGATCATAGGAAGCAGGCGCGGGATCGAATTCTGGATAGGGATTTGTCTGTGGCTATCTGTGTCATCTGTGGTCAATCGCCTTGGCTGATGGATTGACCGCGGTGAAGGGAGGGTTCAGTTGATGGGAAGATCGCTTTACCGTTCATGCCGCTTATCGACAAACCGCTGGCCGAGCTTCGCGCGTATCACGGGATCAATCCGTGCCCGATCGATTTTAACGACTATTGGGCGCGGGCCCTGAGTGAGTTGGAGGCCACGCCGCCGGAAGTGGAGCTGGTACCGTCGACGGAGTGTCAGCCGGCGCACGCGGAGTGCTTTGATCTGTGGTTCACCGGGGTGGGCGGGGCGCGGATCTACGCGAAGTACATCCGCCCGAAGGCGGCGCCTGCGCCGCACCCCGCGGTGCTGCAGTTCCACGGATACTGGGGCAACAGTGGCGATTGGACGGAGAAGCTGCCCTGGGCGCTCGAAGGCTACTCGATCGCGGCGATGGACTGCCGTGGGCAGGGCGGGAAGTCGGAGGACCGTGGTGGAGTCAAGGGCACGACGATCCGTGGCCAGATCGTGCGCGGCCTGGGCGATCCGGATCCAGACAAGTTGCTCTTCCGACAGATCTTCCTCGATACCGTGCAGCTGGCGCGCGTGGTCATGGGCTTTGCGGAGGTGGACGCGAACCGCGTCGGCACGCTCGGGGCCTCGCAAGGCGGGGCGCTGGCGCTGGCGTGCGCAGCCTTGGAGCCCCGGATCCGGAAATGCGCGGCGGTGTATCCGTTTCTCTGCGACTATCAGCGCGTGTGGGAGATGGATCTGGCCGAGTATGCGTATGAGGAGCTGCGGGTGTTCTTCCGTCACTTCGACCCGACGCATGAGCGCGAGGAGGCGATCTTCACCAAGCTGGGATACATCGATGTCCAGCACCTTGCGCCGCGAATCCGGGCGGATGTGCTGATGTTCACCGGACTGATGGACAAGGTCTGCCCGCCGAGTACGCAGTTTGCGGCCTACAACAAGATCCGGACCGGCAAGGACATGGTGGTTTATCCCGACTACGAGCACGAGGCGATGCCGGGTCGGAACGACCGGATCTTTGCGTTCATGCAGGGGCTGGCGAATTCCTGATTTCGGGTTTTGCTGTGAGCATGATGCTCCGACGGCTCCTGGCGGCAACGTTCCTGGCGACGGCTTCACTTTCGGCGGAGGTCAAGGACCTCAAGATCACGATCCTCTCCACCATGCTGGCGGACGGGGCGGAGCTGGGCGAGTGGGGCTTTGGCGCGCTGGTGGAGGTCGACGGCAATCGCATCCTCTTTGACACCGGCGCCAAAACCGACGTGGTCCTGAAAAATGCGCAGAGTTTGGACATCGATCTGACGACGGTGCCGGACGTGGTGCTGAGTCATAGTCACGGCGATCACACGGGTGGATTCTTGACTTTACGTGACGCAGTGAAGGCAACGACGCCAACCGCGCTCGCGCGCACGCATGTGGGCGAGGGGATGCTCTATCCGCGCGGCGAGGGCCTGGTGCGCTGGCAGGCGACGGCGATGGTGCAGATCAAGCAAACCTACGAGGAAACGGGCGGGACGATGGTCACGCATGCCGCGCCAGTGGAGCTGCAGCCTGGCGTGTGGCTGACGGGGCCGGTGCCACGCCAATACCCGGAGCGGAACTGGAGCGGCAGCGACCAGCTGCGTACGCCGGCTAACCGGGTGATTGAAGACAACCTGCCTGAGGACATGGCGCTGGTGATCGACACGCCGAAGGGCCTGGTGGTCCTGACCGGCTGTGGCCATGCCGGCGTGGTCAACATCGTGGAGTATGCCCGGACGATCGTCGGGCCGAAGCGCATCCATGCGCTGATTGGCGGCATCCACCTGTTCAATGCGAAGGACGAGACCCTCGCATGGACCGCGGAGAAACTGAACGCGGTCGGTGTGGACAACCTGATCGGTGCCCACTGCACCGGCATCGAGGTGGTTTATCGCATGCGCGCTGACCTCCGACTGGACCGCGCGCATGCCGTGGTTGGCGCGGTGGGGGCGACGTTCGACTTGGTGGGCGGAATCAATCCGCGGTCCATTGCCCGCTAGCGCGATTTAAATTGAGGTGTAGCCGGGGTCAGCGACCCCGGCTACATCCTTACCGGAGCTGCTCTAGGGCGTTGGTGCAGGCGGAGGGATGGTCGTGGGCGATGCGCCAAGAGCGCCGGAGCTGGAGTTGCCGGGCTCGGTCTTTGATTCCGGCAGGCAGATCTGCAGGATTGCCGCGAGATCTCCGAGCCGGACAGGCTTGGTGAGGAAGTGGCTCATGCCGGCCGCAAGGCAGTCATCGCGGTTATCGGCTCGAGCGTTGGCGGTTAGCGCGATGATGGGAAGATCCCGGTCCGGGCGCTGAGCGCGGATGCGGCGGGTCGCCTCCAGACCGTCCATCCCCGGGAGTTGGCAATCCATCAGCACCGCGTCCCACTCGCCATTGATGGCAAGTTCGACGGCCTTCTCGCCGTCTGTAGCCAGTTCAAAACTGACTCCCAGGTGGCGCAGGTAGTGCGAGATCACGCGTTGGTTGATGCGATCGTCCTCCACCACCAGCACGTGGCCCGAGAGGCGTGGCTGGGTGGGCTGCGGATTGCTGGGCCGTGTCGCGGTCGGCGAGCCCTCGACCTGGGCGAAACGGGCCACGAAATGAAAGGTCGAACCCACCCCGGGGATGCTTTCCACCGTGAGTTCACCTGCCATTGCTTCGGCCAGCTTGCGCGAGATCACGAGGCCGAGCCCGGTTCCCCCGTAGCGACGGCTCATGGAGCTGTCGGCTTGCGTGAACGGTTGGAACAGACGGGCCAACGTGGTCTGATCCATCCCGATTCCGGTGTCACGTACGCTGAACTCCAGCGTCCGATGCCGGTCCGCTGGCGTTCCGGCACGGTTTCGCACGGTTAGGGTCACTTCGCCGACGGGAGTGAACTTGATCGCATTGCTGAGAAGATTGAACAGCACCTGTCGGACGCGCGTGGGATCGCCCCGCACGGTTGTAGGCAGGTCAGGAGAGAGATCGAGGCGCAGACCCAAGCCTGCGGCCTCTGCCCGCAATCGCAGGGCGGCGGTGACGGATTCTGCGAGTGCGGCCGGCTCAAAGGGGATTTCCTCCAGCTCGAGCCGGCCCGCCTCGATCCGCGAAAAATCGAGGACGTCGTTGAGCAAATCGTGCAGCGACTCGGCGGAAGCGGAGGCCATGCGGACCATCTCCTGCTGGCGTGCGGTCATCTGTTCGGTGTCGCGCAGCAGCTGGAGCATGCCGATGAAGCCATTCATCGGGGTACGGATCTCGTGGCTCATGGTGGCGAGGAACTCGCTCTTGGCCTGGTTCGCGGCGTTGGCCCGCACGCTGGCCTCCCTCAATTCGTTCTCGACGACCGTGCGCTGTTGCATTTCCGCCTGGAGGGATTGGACGAGCGCGGCGTTCTCGAAACCGAGCCGGAGGGAGTGGCGCAGCGTGCGCAGTTGCTGCCGTGCGGCCAGCGTCATGTAACCTAGGAAAAGTACGCACATCGCGCCGAGCCCCACACTCACGATCGCCGGACCGTCCGCTGAGAGTAAGCGGACCATTAGGGGTACGACGGTGAGATAAAGGTAGGCGAGATTGGCCGGAAGGACAGGGATCAGCAGACGAGCGGATCCGGTGGTGAGGCCGGCGAGCATCAGCACCATGGCCGTCTGGAAGGCGGGCCCCACTTGGGGATAGAAAACCCAGGCGGCAATTCCCCACGGGGCAGCCGCGAGTGCGGTGACCCCGGCAAACAGATACTTGGTGCGCACATTGACCGAGCGATCGGGGCGACGCAGGAACCACTGCCGAGTTGCGAGCCGGAGGCCATTGCAGGCGACGGCAAAGGCCAGCCAGATCCAGACGGCGGCGCCCAGGAGTGCAGCCTTGAGGATCACGACCAAACTTGCGGCAACGAGCGTGGCAGCCACCGCGCCGATCACGGAATCGCGAAAGGCGATCCGAGTGAGTTCGTCCTCGATCTGCCGATCAATCGCAGCGTTTTGGGGAACGGGGGGAGTAGAGGACGATTGATCCAAGGGGGGGAGCCGAGTCAGAAAACCCGTTTCGGTACCCTTAGGTGATTCTTGGCCGGTGTCGACACCGGGAACTACCGTCGCGTAGCGATTCCTGATCGCAGCATTGAAGCTGGCCTCCCGCTTGCGTCCCGGCGAGTGGGGGTTTAGCGAGCTAACACGCTGACCGCTTCCGGATCCTCACTATTTGCGCGAGGTCGCCTGAAGTTCGGCGGCCCAGCGCCATTTCCAAGCATAGGTGAATCCAAGAGGCCCCATCATCCTTGTGCGACGGTACCGATCCCCTACCTCCGTGTGGGCGTACTCGGTGGGGCTCACTGGGATCTGACGAATGTGATCCCCGTTGCGCACATCCAAAACGTAGCTTTTCGAACGGCCTCCAGATTCAAATTTCTTCACGACTCTCCCATCGATGTTGTACCACCGTTGCGGTGGGAAAAATGCGTTCACTTGGGAAACCAAACCCGCGCTGAATAGCGCCACCACCAAGGGGACTGTGCAGAATGAAAGCCAGAATTCGTAAGGGCGTTTGAGATGGTGCATGAACTCGCTCCGATACTTCAGCCCGAAGCCCCAGCAAAGCAGGGTGATTGGCGCCGAAAGGTATTTGAACGCGATGGAGTACTCGGCGTTGTGCTCGCAGCTGATCGCGAAAATGGGCCAAACGGCCACGGCCATGTAACCGAAGAAGAACTTGGCCGGATGCCGCGCCAGCAACCGTGCCAGCCGTCGTGGGATGGAAATCCCGGACGAAATCGGTGCGGGCCTAGCCGATGGTGTAGGCTCGAGGGGAGTGCATTGTTTGGGCAGATACGTGCCCAAGAGTTCGATCAATTCGGAGAGATTCTCGGTGTGTGAGTAGATGGCGATCTCCTCGTGACTTGCGCCAGAGACTACAAACCATGAAAGGCCGTGGGTGCTCCGTGGGGATAGCCCCTTGAGCTCGTTGAGCGGGATCCTGATTTTGCGTCCGATGCTGTTTCGGCCCTCAACGAATGTGTCCGTGACGCGTACGGCTGAGGATCGCGACCAGAAGGCGAGGACCCCGGCGCCAAGACAGACGACGACGACAATGCCGATGGCTCCGAGCAGGATGTCAAAAGGAGTCAAATGGCGCGCGGCAGGCGAAATGCCTCCTTTCGCAAGCTGGATCCCGACCAAGACAAGACTCGGCACAAGAACCGCCACAGACATGTAGATCGAGAGCGACCTCCACATCGCCTTCCATCGGACGGGAAAAATCAGATCCATCGATTGAGGTCCTTTAGGTAGGAAGTGGAAAGTAAGAATCCGCTTTGGAATGTCCGATGGTGGCAAAGCGGAGTCGTACTGAACAATGTCACATTTGCGGGATACTGGAGCCTGAATGTGACAATGTTCGGCCGTCCCCTTTGATTGCGTCGGCTCTTACAGGCGCGGGATCGTCAGTCCGCCATCGACCATCACGACCTGACCGGTGGAGAAGGGGAAGTCGCCGCGGGCGAGGCCGGCGACGGCCTTGCCGATGTCTTCCGGGACGCCCCAGCGGGGCTGCACGCAGAGGCCGCCGGCGATGAGCTTGTCGTACTTCTCGGTTACGCCGGCGGTCATGTCGGTCTTGATCACACCGGGGCGGACTTCGTACACGGGAA
The DNA here is from genome assembly GCA_964460715.1 of uncultured Opitutus sp. Classification (GTDB taxonomy): domain Bacteria; phylum Verrucomicrobiota; class Verrucomicrobiia; order Opitutales; family Opitutaceae; genus CAMAXB01. The sequence goes on from CAYWRG010000085.1 coordinate 13,563, forward strand.
TGCCGTCGGCGCCGAGGCGGGTGGCGAAGAGCTGCGAGAGCATGCTCAGGCCGGCCTTGGCGATGCAGTATTCGCCGCGATTGATCGAGACCACGGTCGCAGAGATCGACGTGATGTTGATGATCGCGCCGCTGAAGGCGGGATCGGCCTTCTTCGCCGCGACCATGTCACGCGCGAAGGCCTGCGTGAGGAAAAACACGCCCTTTAGGTTGGTATCGACGACGTAGTCGTAGCTTTCCTCGCTCGTCTCCAGCAGGTCGGCGCGGACCTTGGGGGCGACGCCGGCGTTGTTGACGAGGAGGAAACTGGAAACCTGAGACTTGAAACCTGAGACCTGAGTACCCGGAGAGGAGCCGGAGTAGGTGCTGGCGATGAAGTCGTGGGTTGCTTTTACGATCGCGGCGCGGCCGGCGACGGAGCCGACATCGCCCTGGGCGTAGCCGACCTTGACGCCCAGCGCGCGAAGCTTGGCGAGGGGCTCGGTGACGGCGTCGGCGGGACGCACGCCATTGATGACGAGGTCCCATTTTTCGGCAGCGAGTTTTTCGGCGATGCCGAAACCGATGCCGCGGGATCCGCCGGTGACGAGGGCGATCTTGGAAGAAGCCATAAGCTGTAAGCGTTAAGCAGTAAGCTGAAAGTGTGCGCCGCTTACGCGGCGCGTTTGATTGAGGGATTTAATGCCGGGATTGAGCTTAAGGCCTAAAGCTTACCTCTTAAGGCCGTGAGCGCAGCTCCGCGCTCACTTCAGCGCGGGCACATCGACCCAGCGGCGCTCGGCCCAGGACTTGAGGCCCAGCTCGGCGAGCTGGACGCCCTTGGCGCCCTGGAAGAGGTCCCATTGGAAGGGCGAGCCGGTGACGACGTGCTTGAGGAAGAGCTCCCACTCGACCTTGAAGGCGTTGTCGTACACGCCCTGGTCCGGCACGCGGACCCAGCCGTCCTTGTACTTGATGGGGCTGTCGACGTCGGGGTTCCAGATGCAGCGCGGCGTGGCGGCGAGGGACTGGGCCTTGCAGTCGCGCAGGCCGGCGACGGCGGAGCCCATGGTGCCGTCAACCTGGAGCGTGAGGAGGTCATCACGGTCAACGCGGACATCCCACGAGGAGTTGAAGTGGCAGATGATGCCGTTGACCAATTCGAAGGTGGCGTAGGCCGAGTCGTCGGCGGTGCACTTGTAGGGCTTGCCGGCCTCGTCCCAGCGGGTGGGGA
>CAYWRG010000086.1:0-13965 GCA_964460715.1 uncultured Opitutus sp.
ATCCCGCGGCCTCCGGTTCCCTCGCGCTGCGCGCCGCCTCACCGCGCCCACAAAAACCCCCCGCCGTCCACGCGCACGGACGGCGGTGGAAATCAACCGGGAACGAAGCGCTTACTTCTTCGCCTCGCGGAGGTAGGCGAGCACCTTCTCGGCCTGCTGGTCGGTCTGACCCTTGTCATAGTAGACCACCTTGCCGGTGCGGTCGATCAGGTAGGCCTCGCGGCTCGCCATGGCGGTGCCGGCCTGGCCGAACGCCTTGACCACGGCCTTCTCGGTGTCGGCAATCAGCGGGAACGGGAAGTTGTTGGTGTCCTTGAACTCCTTCTGCTTCTCGATCGTGTCGGTGCTCACGCCAACGACGGCGACCCCGAACTGCTTGAGCTCAGCGCTTGCATCGCGGATCGAGCAGCCCTGCTTGGTGCAGCCGCCCGTCAGCGCCTTCGGATAAAACCACACCAGCGTGTAGTCATTTTTCGCATACACATCGCCCAGGTTCAGGGTGGTGCCGGCATCGGTCAGGCCGGAAATCGCGGGCGCCTTGGCGCCGACGGCGATGGGTTCCGCGCGGACCAGGCCGAGCGAAAGGGCAAACAGGGCAAGCAGGGCAACGAAGCGGGAGCGGTTCATGATAGGAAGGGGTGGCAACACCGTGCCACCAACCATGGGAGGGCGCAAGGGCCGACCGAATTCCCGGCTCGCCAGCCCGAACCGGAAGACCGACCTCGACCCCCGGAAAAGAAGTTGCCCGGTCGTGTACCCCTACACGACCGGGCATTTGCTTTCTTAGTTACCCCAATACTCCCGCTAAGCGGGAGAAGTAAAACTGGGATCAACAAAGCGCATGCTTTCCCCTACGTCAATCTATCGGCACGATTTTGGCCTCAGTAGAATTGCGGACAGTCAAATCCACCCCACGCATCACGCTTTCCCGTCAAATCATTGCCCAAAAGCAAGATACGAACAAAAATCGCCTTTATCCTGCGCATGCCTCCGGTCGCCACCCCTGCCCCTCTCAACATCCGCGCCGCCACCGAAGCCGATGTGCCCCAGCTGTTGGCCTTCATTCGCCAGCTCGCAGCCTACGAAAAACTCGCGCACGAGGTCGTGGCCACGGAGGAAAGCCTCCACGCCGCCCTCTTTCGCGGCCGCAAGGTCGCCGAGGCCTTGATCGGCGAGTCCGCCGGCCAGCCGGTCGCCTTCGCGCTCTTTTTCCACAACTTCTCCACGTTCCTCGCCCAACCGGGTCTTTACCTCGAGGACTTGTTTGTCCTGCCCGAGCACCGCGGCCGGGGCCACGGCCAGGCGATGCTCACCCATCTGGCCAAAATCGCGCACGCCCGTGGCTGCGGCCGCTTCGAGTGGTCCGTCCTCGACTGGAATGAGGACGCCATCGGTTTCTACCGGAAACTCGGCGCCGTACCGATGAACGACTGGACCGTGTTCCGTCTGACCGGCGACGCTCTCACACGCCTGGCAACCTCTGACCAAGCCGGGCGGGGGTGAAGCCGCTCCCCTAAAAAAAGTGGCCCGGGCGTGTACCCCTACACGACCGGGCATTTGCTTTCTTAGTTACCCCAAAACTCCTGCTAGGCAGGAGAAGCTGGGCAACAAATAGCCGGTGTCATGCCAACCGTCTCGCCGGCTCGCTTATTTTCACATCAATTCCATTCATAAATCCACCCGGGCGCCGCGGCTTGCACCCCTGTGCTCCGCTCACGCATGGTGGGCCTGCTTCATGTCTTCGCGTCTTACCGTCCTCCTTTATTACAAGTACACCTCCGTCCCTGACCCCCAGGCGCTGGCGGAGGCTCAGCGCACCTTTTGTCGGGAGCACGGTCTGCTCGGCCGGATCCTGATCGCGACCGAGGGCATCAATGGCACGGTCGCCGGCTCCACCGAAGCCACCGACCGCTATCGCGATCATCTCCGGGCTCAGCCGGGCTTTGAGGACATCACCTTCAAGGTCAGCTTCGCCGACACCCCACCCTTTCGCCGCCTGGATATTCGCGTTCGCGCCGAAATTGTCACGCTCGGCGCCCCCGAGGACCCGGATCCCATCCACGCCGGCGCGCCTCATCTTTCACCCGACGAATGGAAGCGCACGATCGAGGAGGAGGACGTGGTTCTCTTCGACGTCCGCAACCGCTACGAGTCTGATGTCGGCCGCTTCAAGGGCGCGATCACGCCCGCCATCGACAACTTCCGCGACCTCCCGGGCATCCTCCCGGAGTACGCCGCCCTGAAGGACAAGAAGGTCCTGATGTACTGCACGGGCGGCATTCGCTGTGAAAAGGCCTCGGCGCTGTTCCGGCAGGCCGGCTTCAAACATGTCTACCAACTGGAAGGCGGCATCGTCACTTACGCTGAAAAACACGGCGACGCGCATTGGGAAGGCGACTGCTTCGTCTTCGACGAACGGATGATGATCCCCGTCGGCCGCTCCGCCGAGCGCGAACCCGTCGGCCGCTGCGCGCACACCGGCGTGCCCACGCGCAATGTGATCAACTGCCTCCACGATCCCTGCCACCGCATGTTCCTCGTCGCAACCGAGGCCATCGCAGCAAATCCGGACAACCGCCTCTGCCCCGAATGCCGCCGCGCCGGCCTCACGTCCACCACCGCCGACTACCTCGGTAGCCCGGTCCGGGCCAAGGCCTGATCGCGGAGTGCGACGGAACAGCGTCGCCACCGGAGTCCCGTCGATCCATCGTTTTTCACATGGCCACCATCCTACGCCCCGCCATCTCGCTCGTCCTGTCCTCGCTTGCGCTCGCTGTCTGCGGATTCGCCGCCGACACCTACTATCCGCCACGCGGCGCCTGGGAGCGGCGCACACCTGAGGAAGTCGGCATGGACTCGGCCAAGCTGCAGGAAGCGATCGATTTCTCCCTCCAGCACGAGGCGACGTCCTCCCGCGACAACGCCCTCGATCTCCAGCAGACCTTCGGCAAATCGGAGCCGCTCTTCAAGCTCATGGGGCCCACCTCCCCCCGCGGCGGCATCACCGGCATCGTCATCCGCCACGGCTACGTCGTCGCCGCCTGGGGCGAGCCCGACCGGGTCGACATGACCTACAGCATCACCAAGACCTTCCTCACCACGGTCACCGGGCTCGCCCATGAGCGCGGCCTGATCCGCAACCTCGACGACCGCGTCGGCCCCTACCTGCCCGTTCCGGAACAGGACCTCTTCGCCTCCGAGCACAACGCCAAGATCTCCTGGACCCACCTGCTGCGACAGACCTCGGACTGGTCCGGCACGCTCTGGGACATGCCTGACTGGGCGGACCGTCCAGTCGGCGCCACGCCCGCCGACCACCCGAACCGGCCGATGCACGAGCCCGGCACGTTCTTCAAGTACAACGACGTCCGGGTAAACCTCCTCTCCCTCGCCACCCTGCACGTCTGGCGCCGGCCCCTGCCCGCCGTCCTCCGCGACGAGATCATGGAGCCGATCGGCGCCTCCTCCACCTGGCGCTGGCATGGCTACGACAACTCCTGGGTCACGATTGACGGCCAGAAGATCCAGTCCGTCAGCGGTGGCGGCCATCTCGGCGGCGGCATGTTCATCAGTGCATGGGACCTCGCGCGCTTCGGTTACCTCTTCCATCGCGACGGCGCTTGGGCCGGCCGACAGCTGGTATCCAAGGACTGGATCGCCCTGGCCCGCTCGCCCGGCCCCGCCAATGCCGAGTACGGCTTCGCCAACTGGTACCTCAACCCCGGCCGCAAGTCCCTCAGCGAGACCCCCGAGACCAGCGTCACCTTCCGCGGCAACGGCTGGAACATCATCTATATCGATCAGGAAAATGACCTCGTCGTGGTGATGCGCTGGATTGATCGCCCTTTCCTGAATCCCTTCCTTGGCAAGGTGATTAGCGCGATCAAGCGCTAGGCGACGGATGCGTGAATCCATCCGCGCCGGGACCGTTCAGCGCCATCGTCAGGCGGCCGTCCTCCTCGCGGATGGCCGTCAGCGTCCAGCCCATTGACTCGGCAAACGCGCGCGCGAGCGAAAGTCCAAGCCCGACGTGCACCCCGCCGCCACTGCGCGAGGATTCCTTTCGCCAGAAACGGTCAAACAAGCGGCCCACGTCGTCGCGGCCCAGATCAGCCGCTTCGTTGGTGATCCGCACCGTGGCGAGCTCACGTTCGCGGGCCACGCGCATGACGATCACCGTTCCCGGCGACGCATAATCAACGGCGTTCTCGATCAGGTTGACCAACACCGCTCGCAGCAGGGCCCGATCCGCACGCCCGGCAACCGCCTCCAACTCCAGCCGGCAGGTGACCCCGCGCTCCGCCGCTCGGGCGGAGAAATGACGCCAGACGTCCTCCGTCACCGCCTTGAGCTCCACCGGCTCCAGCGCGAGCGTCAACTGGCCCTGCTCGCCGCGGGCGATTGCGAGGATGTGCGTCACGATGCGTTCCATCTGCAGCGAGATCGCGAGCACATCGTCATCCGTCCGCGGATCGCGCCGGTCCGGCCAGCGCAGTGCCGATTCCGCCAGGCTCCGCAACTCCGCCAGCGGCGTGCGCAACTCGTGCGCGAGGTCCGCGCTGAAGCGCCGCTCGCGCTCAAAGGATTCCTCCAGCCGGCCGAGCAGCGCGTTCAGCCGGCCGGCTATCGGCTCCAGTTCCACCGGAAGCTGGTCGGTGGCAAAGCGCGTAGCCAGGGAGCCGGCGTCGATCCCCGTCGCCTGCTCACCCAGGCGCTCGAGTGGACGCAGTCCCTTGCGCAGCACGCGCGGCACGACCCAGAGCGTCGTTCCCACCAGCAAGCCCGTCCACACCAGCGCCAGTACGACCATCCGCACCAGCGTTTCGTCGAGATCCTCGCGATCAGATGCGACCACCAAAAACACTTCCTCGCCGCCGGGACGCCCGGCTACGGCCTCGTACGGCTGGAACCGCATGCCCATGGCCCGGCCGCGCTGGCCGTCGGGCAGGGTAATGTCCCACTCGGTCGGATCATCCACCGTGCCCGTTCTGCGGGGCAGACCGTCGTCATCGTCGAGTGACGGGGATCGTTTGATCGTCCGGCCGTTATGGTCCCACACCTGGAAATAGAGCTGATCCGGCGAATCGTCCCCGCTGAAGCTCCGCCGCATCGCATCATTGAGGCCCACTTCGACCCGCCCATCCCTCCGCTCGGTCAGCGCCATGATCGACTCCGCCCGCGCCTCAAGCATGTCATCAAAGAGATTCAGCGCCCCGTCATAGGCCACGCCGCACAGCGCGACCACGCCGGTGATCAGCAGCAGCAGGACGGCCGTGAGGACGTTGCGGGTCAGCCGGGTCCGGATCGAGTTCACGCCGACCCTTCCTCCGCCGGAACCGCTTCCAGCACGTAACCGAGCCCACGGCGCGTGTGCACCAGCGGCGCGCTGCCATAGGCGCCGAGTTTCTTGCGCAGGCTACACACGGCGGAATCCACCACGTTGCTCATCAGGTCGGCACTGCCGTCGTAGAGGTGCGCCTCGATCTGCGTCCGCGTGACAACCTCGCCGCGCCGCCGGACCAGGTATTCAAGCAAAAGATACTCGCGCGCCGTCAGGTCGACCGTCTGGCCGCCCCGGCGCACGGTCCTGGCCTGGGTATCAATCTCAAGGTCGCCCACCTGCAACGTGGTCGACTTCGTGCCATACGCACGCCGCACCAGCGCCTCGACCCGGGCCAGCAGCTCGTCCAGGGCGAAGGGTTTCACGAGATAATCATCCGCCCCGGACCTCAACCCGTGAACCCGGTCAGCCACGGTGTCGCGCGCCGTCAGGAGCAGGACATGCACCGAATTTCCCTCGGCGCGCAGCGCGGCCAACAGCGAAAGCCCGTCCCGCTTGGGCAGCATGATATCCAGCACGATCAGGTCGTAGGGATGCGTCCGCGCCCGCCAGAGCCCCTCCTCGCCGTCGCCCGCCACGTCCACCACATAGCCGGAATGGCGCAGCGCCGTCGCCAGCGACCGCTGCAACCGCTCGGAATCCTCGACGATCAGGATGCGCATGGGAGGTGGCGGCCGCAGTTCATAACCATCACCAGTATACGAGGCGGAACATTACGGCAAGATGACGGAAAACTTCGCCTCTGATCCGAGGAATTATTCGGAGCATCATCTTCTCATAATGAGACCTTTGCTACCGTTTGCCCCATGTCCCGCTTTCCCATGAACCTTCCCCCTTCCCGCCTCCTCGCGGCCGCCCTCCTCCTGGGCCCGGCCGCCATCGTGGCCCAGACCCCGCCTCCTGCCGCGGGCTCCGCCCCGCGCGACACGCGCTCCGAAAACGTAGAGCTCGTCCAGGACTCCAACGTCGCCGAGTCCGTCAGCCGCCGGACCAACGTCGATTTCGAGTCCGTTCGCGTCGACGGCCAGCGCTCCAACACCTCGCTGTCCGCCCTCGCCGCCAACCAGGTGATCAGCGTCGAGTCGACCAAGGTCCCCACGCCCGACCTCGACGCCGACGCGGTCGGCGGCCTGCTCCGCGTGACCACCCGCCGCGCCTACGACCAGTCAGGCCGCACCCTGCGCGGCGAGATCGTTGCCGGCTATGACGAGCTTGCCGAGCGCTTCACGCCCGATGTCTCCGTCACCTACGGCAACGTCTTCGGCCGCGACAACCGCTGGGGTTTCCTCGGCACCGTACAGTACGAAGGCAACACGCGCGCCGAGGAGGCGATCGAGCTCGACTGGAACCGCCCCGGCACCGAGTTGCAGGAGCTCGAGCTCGAGTCGTCCCTCGACCGCCAGAAGGGCGTGAATTTCAACGGCACCCTCGACCTGCGCCTCGGGCCCGAGAGCTTCGCCTTCGTCCGCGTCGACGGTGCAATCGCGAACGAGCGCAGCCTCACCTACGAGATGAACTACGAGCTCGAGGACGCTCCGGCTGATCCGGGCGCGGCCGGCTTGGTGCTCACCGACGCCACCGCGCGCCGCGGGGCCCGTGGCGGGAGCGCCGACACCTACGACCTCACGCTGTCCACCGGACTCACAATCAAGAACGAGACCTGGACGGTCGAGTTCAAGGCCGGGCACACCGAAATCTCCAACCAGTCCGACAACGGCTTCAATTTCGAATTCGAGCAGGAGAACCTGTCCTTCCTCTACCGGCGCGACGAGGCCGCATTTCCCCAGCTGACCACACCGGCCGGCGGCACCGCGGTCAACCCGGCGCAGTTCCGGCTCAACGAACTTGAGATCAGCAACGAGGACGTGACCGAATCCGACTCCGTCGCATCGGTCGACCTGACGCGCAGCAACGCCTTCGGATCGCGCCCGGGCTGGCTCAAGGGCGGCGCCAAGATCCGCCTCCTCAACACCGACAACGACGTCGAGAACGCCATCTACGGTGAGGGTCCCGCCGGCTTCGCCCTCGGCGACGCTCCGTTCGACGGCCCCAACCGCACGATCCTCGACGGGCGCTACCGCTTTGACCGCCTGCCCTCGCTCGACGCGATGAAGCAGGCCTTCGCCAGCTCGGCCGCCAAGACCACGCTCGATGCCGACCGCACCCGCGGCGACACCGATCCCTCGATCTACGAGGTCTCCCAGCACGTCTCCGCCGCCTACGCGATGGCCAGCATCGGCTTCGGCCCCACCCGCCTCCTCGCCGGCATCCGCGTCGAGAAGACGGACAACGACTTTACCGCCAACCAGGTCATCTTCGATGACAACGGCCGCTACGAAGCCACGCTCCGGACCGAGGCCGACACCAGCTACACCAACTGGTTTCCGGGCATCCACCTCACCCACGTCCTCTCGCCGAAGGTCACGCTCTTCGCCTCCTGGACCGAGTCGATCATCCGCCCGGAGTACACCGATCTCGTGCCTTCGCGGAACGTCCAGCGGTCCAGCCGTGACATCCAGGAGGGCAACCCGGGGCTGCGCCCGACGCTGTACCTCAACTATGACTTCGCGATCGACTACGCCTACCACGACGACGGTTCCCTCGCGCTACAGTTCTTCCACCGCGACATCGAGGATCCGACCCTCAACCGTTCCGTGCTGCTCACCGACGGTCCCTTTGCCGGCTACGACCGCCAGCGCCCGGAGAATGCCGGCGAGGCCTCCCTCAGCGGCGTCGACCTGACGTGGGAACAGGAGCTCGGCGGCTTGGCCGAGCTCCTCGACGGCACCGCCCTCGAGGTCACCTACACCTACCAGGACTCCAAGCAGGCGATCGAGGGCCGCAACGACGCGGACCTGCCGCTCGCGGGTGAGCCGGAGCACACGCTGAGCGCCTCGCTGACCTACGAACGCGGACCCTACGAGCTCAACGTGCAGGCCGAGTACGAGGGCCGCTCCCTGCAATCCGCCGGGCGTAGTCCTTCGGAGGATACATTTGTTCGCTCCGCCACGCGCTGGGAGCTGTCACTCAGCCGGCGCACAGGCGAGCGCGGCCGGCTGTTCTTCGAAATCGAGAACCTGACCGCCGAGCCCGAACTCGCCTACCAGGGCACCCCGTCCCGCCCCAACGCCTACGAGTTCGAACTCCGCGAGTACCGTCTCGGCTACCGCTGGGAGCTGTGAGCGCCGGCGCGGACGGCGCTCAGGGCGGCGGCAACGTCCGGAGCACGCCCTCAACGATCCCGCCTTGCACCGCCGCCACATCGGCGGCGGGCCAGGCGTAGGCGGCCGACCAGACGACCTCCGACGTCGCGCTCGACAGCAACCGAACCTCCAGCTGCCGGTTCGCGGCGCCGGGCGAGCTCAGGCGCGCCATGGCGGGCTTGAGTCGGGCGAAACTCGCCGCAGGCCGAAAATGCATCAAGCACCGCAACTTGCGTGCAAGCCGCTCCGCCTCGGGCGTCTATCTGTAACGTGCGGGCCAAGAGTGATCGGAGGAGGGAGCGAGGTGCGCCCGGCTGGCCTGAAAGATCCAATCCACAAGCGACAGAAGTCGCGCAGAGACGAGGAGCCACAGAGCAATCACCTCGAGAACGGATCCGGTTTAAAACTCTGCGGCTCTGCGACTCTGCGCGACTTCTGGATCGGATCAATTGAGTTTCCAGCCTCCCCTTAGGCTACCGCGCCATTTTGCCTCCTCAAAGCCTACGTAGGCCAATAAATCGTTGAAATGATGGCCAGTTATCAAAGAGTCAGCGCATGGGCACCAAGCGCAAAATCTCCCAGACTCAGATTGCACGTGATCTTGGCGTCTCGCAGGCCTTGGTGTCACTCGCGCTCAACGGACGCAGCGAAGGCATTCATCCCGAGACCTATCGGCGCATCTGGGACCGCGCCATCAGCCAGGGTTATCTGCCCAAGGGCATGCGCGTGGAGTCCGCGCCGGACAAATCGCGCATCCAACAAATCGGCTTCATCCTGCGTTCGCCGTTCCGGCTCTACATTCCCAGCGCCTACTTCGGACATGTGCAGCACGGTCTTCACCAGGAACTCGAGAAGCACGGGTACCGCTCCGTCTTTCTCGGCTCCGAGGACGAGCTCTCGCCCGAGAAGCTCCGCTCGATTTTTCATCCAAGCAATCAGCTGGGCGGCGTCGCGCTCCTCGGCGAGGTCGCAAAACCTTTTCTCAACGAACTCCTTAAGTTGACGCGTCGCGTCGTGGCGGTCTCCGCGCGCTACGTCGGCTACTGCCACTCCGTGCTCGGCAACGAGCCGCAGGCCTTGGGTGAAATCGTCAATCATCTCTACGGCCTCGGCCACCGCCGCATCGGCTGGCTCGGCGGCAATGCCAACCTCGGCCGCCACGAGTCGCGCTTTGCCGCCTTCAAGGTCGCGATGGAACAGAAGGGCCTCTCGATCGACCCGCGCTACCAAGTCGTGCTGAAGGAGGGCGACCGCGCCGAGGGCGTCGAAGCCATCCACGCCATGCTGCCGCACGCCCGCCGCAAGGATTTTCCCACCGCCTTCGCCACGTACAACACGCCCATGGCTTCCGGTGCAGCGCTTGCGCTGCTCCGCGAGGGTTGGACCCTGCCGGATGACCTGAGCCTCGCCGCCGGCGACGTCTCCGATCTCAGCACCGAGGGCAGCTTCCGCATCACGAGCGCAGGCACGAGCCCCGATCGCCTCGGCGCCGCCGCAGCCCGACTCATTCTCGCCAAGGGCCTGCCTGAGGAAGGGTTCACCGATCTCGTCCTCCCGGCCCCACTCCTCATCGGCGACTCCACCGCCCCCGCGCGGAAGGACTGAAGCGCCGACGCTTCGATCCGGTTTTAACCACGGATGGACACGGATTCACACGGATCCTGACCAAGGATCCGCATCGTTCTCGTTCTTCGTAATCGTTCTCGTTCTCGTTCTCGTTCTCGAGATTGATCACCTGCAGACCGCGAACCTCAGGGCAGGAGAACGAGAATGAGGCGATCAGCCCTTCCGGTCGGCCTGCACCTGTTCGAATCATCAGGTCCCGGATCCCATCCGTGCCATCCGTGGTCAAAATTCCGGGCTCGTCCGCGTCGCAAGCTTCTCACCCTGAGATTCTCCCGTACCTCCACCTTCGATCCCTCACTGCGCCGATGCGGTTATAGCCATTAAAAATTCGGACAGTTATTTTCTTAAAAACTATATTCCTGCCTCTTTTATACTTGTTACGAACTATTCGGGCACGCTAGCACTTATCCGTGGTCGCCCCGTCACCCAAGTTTGACTTCAGCGTGATTCGCCATCTTCGGCATCGTCACGACCTGACGATCGCGCAGCTGTCCGAAGCCTCGGGCGTATCGACCGCGGTGATTTCCAAACTCGAGCGCAACCACCACACCGCCGAGATCGACACCATCTTCCGCCTCGCACGCGCCCTCGGCATGAGCACCGCCGATGTCCTCGCGCTCGCCGAGTCGCCCTTCGCGCACCGCACGGAGGAACAGGCGTACCGCTCGGGCCAGTTCCAGTTTCGCCAGGTCCGCTACGCCAACATCGTCGGCCTGCTCGGCGAGGCCCCGGCGGGCGCGGTCGTCAACCGCCCGGAAATCCATCACGACGATCACGAGGTCTGCTGGGTCATTTCCGGCCGCATCCACCTCACCCTGCCCCACGAGGTCTGCGACCTCGGCCCGGGGCAAAGCATCCAGTTCGACGCCGTCCTTGAGCACACCTACGCCGCAATCGAGGACAGCCGCTTCATCATTCTGCACCTGCGGAAGGACAAGCGCTACTGAACCGGCCATCCGCCGTCAGTTCCCGACTGCCATCTCCGAATTTCCCTCCCTGACATCTGACTTCTGATCTCTGACCTCTGCCCCCTCTCCCTCTCATGCGCATCGACGACCAACTCAAAGCCTCCGACCTCGCTCCAGCCCTCCGCCGTTTCTGGCAACTCTCCGGCCAAAAGATCGACCTGATCTTCAAGGAGTACGATCCCGCCAAGGGCTCGCCGGTCTTCACCGCCGCGGGCAAGTACACGACGCGCGGCTGGACCGAGTGGACCGAGGGTTTCAGCTACGGCTCAAGTTTCCTCCAGTTCGACGCCACCGGCGAACAGCGTTTCGCGGACAGTGCACGCAAGCTCACCATCGACCGCATGGCCTCGCACGTCTCGCACGTCGGCGTGCATGACCACGGCTTCAACAATCTCAGCACCTACGGCAACTGGCTCCGCCTCCAGCGCGAGGGCAAGCTTCCCGCCGACCAGATCGACTTCTGCGAACTCGCGATCAAGGCCTCCGGCGCCGTCCAGGCCGCCCGCTGGTCCCCGACCTTCGGCGGTGGCGGCTACATCTACTCCTTCAACGGGCCGCACTCCCTCTTCGTCGACACGATCCGCTCGGTCCGCATCCTCATGGTCGCGCACAAGCTCGGTCATCGCCTGATGGGCGAGAACGACGCCGCCCACTCCTTGCTCGACCGCGGCCTCCAGCACATCGAGGCCACCGCCAAATTCTCGGTCTACTACGGCGAGGGTCGCGACAGCTATGACATTCCGGCCGAGCGCGGCCGCACGACCCACGAGGCCGTCTTCAACCGAAACGACGGCCGCTTCCGCTGCCCGAATTCCCAGCAAGGTTTCTCCGGCTTCACCACCTGGACCCGCGGCCTTTCCTGGGCCATGGTCGGCTTTGCCGAGGAACTTGAGTTCCTCAAGACCGTGTCGGACGCCGAACTCGAGCCGCTCGGCGGACGCGCGCGCTGGGAGTCCGTGCTCCTCAAGGGCGCCAAGGCGACCTGCGACTGGTACATCGCCAACACCGCGCTCGACGGCATCCCGTACTGGGACGGCGGCGCACCCCACCTCCACAAGCTCGGCGACTGGCGCGCGCGTAACGCCGAGATCCACAACGACCACGAGCCGGTCGACAGTTCCGCCGCCGCGATCGGCGCGCAGGGCCTCGTCCGCCTCGGCCGCTACCTCGGCGAGAACACCGCCGAAGGCAGAAAGTACTTCCAGGCCGGCCTCAGCACCCTCCGCACGCTGCTCAGCGACGCGTACCTCGGCCTCGATCCGAAGCACCAGGGTCTTCTCCTCCACACCGTCTATCACCGCCCGAACGGCTGGGACTACATCCCGCCCGGCCAGAAGGTCCCATGCGGCGAGGCCTGCATGTGGGGCGACTACCATATCCGCGAACTCGCCCTCACCGTCCAGCGCCTGCTGGAGAACAAGCCGTACTACACGTTCTTCGGGTGTCTGCGCGCGTGACCGCGCAGACACAGCCATAAGCTTTAAGCGTTAAGCTCTAAGCCCAAACCCCGTTACCCTCAACCGCTGACCTAGCTTAAAGCTTACTGCTTACCGCTTAAAGCCTCACAATCATGGCTCCTGCTTCTCTGGACAAACTCGCGATCCACACCATCACCACCAAGCCGTGGGCGATCGAGACCTCGGCCGCCAAGTTTGCCGCCGCCGGCGTCAAGGGCATCACGGTCTGGCGCGACACGCTCGACGGCCGCGACATCGCCAAGACCGGCCAGATGATCCGCAACCACGGCCTCTCGATCGTCTCGCTCTGCCGCGGCGGCTTCTTCCCCGCCGCGACCGCCGCCGACCGCCAGAAGGCGCTGGACGACAACCGCCGCGCGATCGCCGAGGCTCATGCGCTCGGCGCACCGATGATCGTGCTCGTCTGCGGCGCCGTCCCCGGCCAGCCGCTGACCGAGTCGCGTAAGCAGATCCAGGACGGGATCGCCGCCCTCCTCCCCGACTGCCAGGCCGCCGGCGTGAAGCTCGCGATCGAGCCGCTCCACCCGATGTACGCCGACAGCCGCTCGGCCGTGAACACGCTCGGCCAGGCCAACGACATGGTCGAGGCGATCAAGTCCCCGCTCATTGGCGTCGCCCTCGATGTCTACCACGTCTGGTGGGATCCGATGCTGCAGGTCGAGATCGCCCGCTGCGGACGCCTCGGCGCGCTCTTCGCCTATCATGTGTGCGACTGGCGTACACCGACCACCGATCTCCTCCTCGACCGCGGCCTCATGGGCGAAGGTTGCATCCCCCTCCGCCAGATCCGCGCCTGGGTCGAGGCGACCGGCTTCAAGGGTTTCAACGAAGTCGAGGTCTTCAGCACGCGCCTCTGGGCCACCAACCAGGACGAGTACCTCGCGAAGATCGTACGCGCCTACACAGACTTCGTCTGAGCAGGCGTGTGCAGCTCTAAGCCCTAAGCATTAAGCTGTAAGCCCCCATCACTCAGCCACCGAACTTAGCCGCAAGAAGGCGCAGAACGCGCAAAGAAAACCAAACCCCTTGCCGTATTTTTTGCGCCTTCTGCGCCTCTTTGCGGCCAATCCCCCTCATCCTCCACCGCACTCCAGCTTAAAGCTTACCGCTTACAGCTTATCGCTTTTTACCAAACCATGAAAATCCACAAAATCGGCATCATCATGAACGGCGTCACGGGACGCATGGGCACCAACCAGCACCTCATCCGCTCGATCAAGGCCATCATTGATCAGGGTGGCGTGAAGCTCTCCGACGAGGAGCTCATCATGCCCGATCCCGTGCTGGTCGGCCGCTCCGAGTCCAAGCTCAAGGCCCTCGCCGCCCGCACCGGCGTCTCGCGCGTCTCG
>CAYWRG010000086.1:13975-14464 GCA_964460715.1 uncultured Opitutus sp.
CAACCAGATCTACTTCGACGCGCCCCTGACCGGCCAGCGCCCGATCGGCGTCCGCAAGGCCATCGCCGCCAAGAAACACATCTACTGCGAGAAGCCCACCGCCACCACCTCCGCCGAGGCCCTCGCGCTCGCGAAGGAAGTCACCGCCGCCGGCCTCAAGAACGGTGTCGTGCAGGACAAGCTCTGGCTGCCCGGCCTCGTGAAGCTGAAGTACCTCATCGACACCGGCTTCTTCGGAAAAATCCTCTCCGTGCGCGGCGAGTTCGGCTACTGGGTCTTCACCGGCGAGCACGAGAAGCTCCAGCGCCCGTCGTGGAACTACCGCAAGGAAGAGGACGGCGGCATCATCGTCGACATGCTCTGCCACTGGCAGTACGTGATCCAGAACCTCTTCGGCGAAGTGAAGAGCCTCACCTGCCTCGGCGCCACGCACATCCCCACCCGCTGGGACGAGGCCGGCAAGCCCTACAAGTGCACCGCCGACGACTC
>CAYWRG010000087.1:0-14354 GCA_964460715.1 uncultured Opitutus sp.
CGTCATTTCCTGGATGTACATCCGCATGATGGGACCGGACGGCCTGACGGATGCGACCAAGGTCGCGATCCTCAACGCCAATTACGTGGCCAAGCGCCTCGATGCCTTTTTCCCCGTGCTGTACCGCGGCAACGACGGTCTGGTCGCCCACGAGTGCATCATCGACCTGCGCGGCTGGAAAAAGTACGGCCTCGAGGTGGACGACGCCGCCAAGCGCCTGATGGACTACGGTTACCATGCGCCGACCATGTCGTTCCCTGTCCCGGGCACGCTCATGATCGAGCCAACCGAAAGCGAGACCCAGAGCGAGCTCGACCGCTTCTGCGACGCGATGATCTCGATCCATGGTGAAATGCAGGCGGTGGTGAACGGCGAGTCCGACAAGGCCTCGAACCCCCTCAAGCACGCCCCGCACACCGCCAAGGTCGTCTGCGGCGACACGTGGGACCGCCCCTACTCCCGCGAGCTCGCGGCCTTCCCGAGTGCATCGGTCCGCGCGAGCAAGTTCTGGCCGAGCGTGGGCCGCGTCGACAACGTCTATGGCGACCGCAACCTCGTGTGCTCCTGCGTCGGCATGGAAGCCTACGCGGAAGCGGCCACGGCCTGAGTCCCGAGGCGACCGGAAACCTATCCGGAATCTCTCCAGCCCCGCCACCTCGGCGGGGTGTTTTGTTGGCTCGCGGTGTAGCCGGGGTCGCCGACCCCGGTCCGGGATCGTTACGCGAGATGATTCGATGCCCTGGGGTCAACGACCCCAGCCCTATCGCTAAAGGAACTACCCTTAGAGCCTAAACTCCACCCCCAGTTCGCCCGCAGCCCCACTCAGGGCGCGATCACGGGTCCAGAGTTCGAGACCTTCAATCCGCGCTGCAGCCAGCAGCTGTACATCTGACCAAGAAAGCCCCTTGCCCATCAAGGAATGCGCTTCCAAGAGGTGGAGACCCTCAGCCAGCTTAATCTCATCCGCCCGCGGCAGTTTTTGCAGGTGCCGCAGCACATCGGCGCGGTGCTTGAGCTGACCTGCGGCCAATTCGCCGATGACCACCGGATGGGTCCACACGCGCCCGGCTTGTAAACACGCCTGCAAACCCGGATCCGACCGATGCAGATGATCGATCCAAACGGAGGTATCAACGAGCACATTCACCGCCGCGTACTCGCTTTCCGTCTTGGTGCGGCGGCAGCCTTGGGATCTTTGCCCCCAAGTGCCGCCAACCGGGCTGCAGCCTCACGCTGGATCAGTGCCCGGAGGCCCTCGTGCAACAGGGCGGTTTTCTCCTTCAGGCCCGCGTACTCACCAGCCTCCTCCATCAGGGCATCATCCAGATTGAGCGTCGTTCTCATGCATACACTCGTGCATGATTGATCTGTATCGTCAATCCGGATAAGATCCAGCCTACGGTCCAGTGCCAGGGCGTTTCACGCTGGCCGACCGGGAAAATTCTGACCAACCTGGTCACTCGTCAGGGCCGTTCCGCGGCCCGGCGTTACCCTACCCCAGCATGGATCACGTTCACCCGCAGTCCGCGTCCCGCGGCGACGACGGCTACCTCGCCGCACTCGCCTACCTGCAAATCGCCGCCGGCACCCTGAGCCTGACGATGTCGCTGATGTTCATTTTTCAGGCGATCTTCATCCACAGCCCGCTGCTCGACCCGGCGCTGGCCTTTTCCTCCACGGCCAACCTGATGGACCGCGCGATTGCGACCTACGTTTCCCTGCAGCTGACGATTGGCTGGATCGCCGGCTCCCTGCAGCTGGCCGCTGGCTCCTTCTGCCTGAAGGCCCGGCGGTGCCGATTCGTTCACACCGCCTCGCTCGTCAGCCTGGCCAATTTCCCCCACGGCACGATGTCCGCCCTCCTGACCCTGACCGCCCTCCGCCGCCCCGAGGTCGCGGAAGCCTTCGAGTCCCGCCGCTGATCGGCGAAGCGTCCCGCTGTAGCAGTCTGGAACATCCCCTCGAGGGCTGCACCAGCGGTTCATCCGAAGCTCCGCCTAGGCCCGGTTAAACGGTAGCTCCCCAAGCCGTCCACCGACGGTCGGGCGCCGTCAGGCAATCAATGCGACCCAAGAGATCAGCCGTCCACCCGCACTGTTATAGACTTTGGGAGCACTCGCCTGCGACTTACGAGAGTTCCTCCCCAACGGGAACTTGAGCCGGTGTGAGGAATGTCTTTATCAGTTCGCCCTCGCCGCAAATCGTCATACCGGGAAATCGTTTGAACCATCGACCCGCAGGAACCTCGGTTTCGCGATCAAGCCAAGCAGCGAGCAAGCCCAACTGGTCTGCGGTGATCTGCCGTTGCTGAATACGATCAAGGAGGTGCTGCAACAGGGCTGGTGGCAGACCCTGGCGCCGAACCTTAGGCATGGGCCTGATGGCCGTAAAACCCGCGGGTGATCTCGGCGCGAATCCGCGCGGCCTCTGCCGGATCATCCGTCGCGACCATGCGCGAAGCCAACGTGGATAGCTCAGGGCCGCTCAAGCGGCGCTCAGCGTCCAACGCATAAGCAAACCGAACAACCTCGGCCTGCTCCGCAGGCGAGAGAGCTTCAATCTCACGCATGATCTGGCTGGCGGTCATGTCCCCACCCTAGCGCAAAGCCATGCCCCCGCAAGCCCGGTTAGCCCCTATAAACCTGTAGCTCCCCGAGTCCTCCGCCGCCGCCCCGCCACCGCCCGGCGATCCTTGCCACCCAAGGCGATCAACCGAGCCGCGGCTTCCCACTGGACGAGCGTCCGCAAGCCCTCATGCAGGAGGGCCGCGGTCTTCTTCACGCCAGCATAGCCAATGGCCTCGGCCAAGAGGGCATCGTTGAGAGTGGGGTGACTTTCATGGGATAAGTTCCACCCAAGCTACTCGCGCGCCACCACCGTATCGTAGAGTCCGTAGTGCGTCAGGCCCTGATGACTTTCGATACCGGTATACCGCAACGAAGCATCCTCGTAGCGGCGGAATGCAAACACGGCCTGGTTCATTTGCTCGGTGTTAAACACCTTCAGTCGCACCAGCAGATGGAAATCCTTCACCGTTAGCCCGGTGACCGTCTCGAACAGGTCCGGTTCGATCTTGGTGATCACGTCCTGCAGCGTGTTCTCTCGAAAATCGGTCAAGTACATGAATGCCGGGATGCGGGTGGCGAACTTGATGAGTTTCTCCTGCACCATCTTGCGCTTCGACTTGTACTCCTTCTCCTCGGCGGTGAGTTCCTTGCCCTCCTTTACTGAAAGGTCCTTCTCCTTCGCTTTGTTTTTAAGCGCCTTCACCTTGTCGCTCTTGTTGATGATGGTCTCGATGATGTTGTCGCCGAGCGAGCGCCAGCCCTCGATCCGCTCCACGGCTGCCATCGCCTCGGGATTATCGAGGATGCGACGCAGGGTGTCATTGTCGACGTTCACGAGCAGCGCACTCTCCCACTTCCGCGCGAGCAGCGTGGCCGACGTTCCAGCCATGGCCATGTCCAAGATGCCGCCGGCATCGATCTGGGTCATGTTCGCACCATCGTAGGCCAGCACGGGCAGGAAAGATACGAGGTCTTTCACGGCGTTCTCCGGGTTAGCTTCGCCGGGCGAAAGTCCGATGCCGTACTCCGAAATCTGCCGCAGCGCCCGCGTGGGCGCAAAATCGAACACGAAGCACACCGGCTTGAGAACCTCCTCCTCGTTCGGATTGTTGCCGTTGGGATTCTTGATGGACCACGGCGACTGCACACGGAACGCCGCCTGGAAATAAGTCTCTGGCGATTTCAGGTTCCGGAGCATCAAAATAGATGACCACTGCGGCACCGTGACACCCGTGGTGAGCTTGCCACAGGAAAGCGTGATGGTCTTCGAGTCGAAACCGCTGCCGATCACCTTCCGCACCGGCGGCAGCGCGTCCAATCCGATGCCGGCTGCGGCACCCGCCGCCACGATCACCTCGTAGCCGCGCCAGAAGACATTGTGCTTCTCGGCCAGCAGGTTCGCCATCGCCTGACAGGCCGCGACATTGGGCAGGAACCAGAACGAGTGCTGGAGATACGGCAATAGGCGCACATCCGAATACGGAAACGGCGGTCGCGTTCCGGTCTTGAGGTGCTCGACGGTCTTCGGTGCGTAGCCACCGCGGATGATATCCAACCACTTCTGCACGTAATCCTTGTGCTTGAACTGCGCCTTCACACCGGCACCCGAGGCCTCAAAGAAGGCGTTCAGATCAAATTCGTCGAACTCACCGGCGTTCGCCACCGCCACCAATTCCTCCGGCATCTGGTAGGTCAGTAGCCGCATCTGCGGCAGTGAACCGTAGGGATTCCACTGCCCTGGGTGCTTCCGCGCGAAGTCCTCCTTCGCCCGCTGCTCGTCCGTGTAGGTCCAATTGAAGATCTGTTCCTCGATAAACTCACCCGTTGAAAGGGCCTTGAACGGCGTGCCGGAAAGGTAGAGGTAGGCTTTCGTGGTGATGGGCAGGAAGTCGGCCTCGGGAGTCGAAAGTTCGCCGAGATCCTCGTTAACGCTTTCCAGGCCTGTGGTGTATTCGAGCTTGGCCTCCTTCTTCGCTACGGCTTCCTCCTCCCCCTCGAACAATTCCTTGGCTGTGTCACGCCACGCCCCGAAGTGGTACTCGTCGAAGACGACAAGATCCCACTTTAGCGCGTGGAGCCACTCGTTCTTGGCTTTGATGTTCCCCGCATCGTCACGACCGAGCAGATCCTGGAACGAACCGAAATACACCAGCGGCCTCTTGGCCGAGACTTGGCGTGGATCGCGGTCGGAGTTACGCGACAGGTACTGCCAGCCGTCGAAGTCCGCATGCGACTCGAGATCCGTCTGCCACGCGTCCTCCACGGCGGGTTTGAACGTAACGACGAGCACGCGCTTGGCGCCGAGTTTCTTGGCGAGCTGGTAGGCGGTGAAGGTTTTGCCGAAGCGCATCTTCGCGTTCCACAGGAAGCGCGGGGCGGCATGCATGTCCTCCTTCCACAGAGAGTGAAAGTAGGCGTGGGTCTTCTCCACTGCGGCGCGCTGCTCGGCACGCATAGGAAACGTCTCGTGATGCGTCCCTGTGAGCCGCTGCCCGGTGCGCAACTCGGTCAGGACCGTCCTCAGGTCGTTGAGCGAGCAGCGCATCCATTCTAGAAACGGATTTTCGAACTCCTTCCGGACGAGTGCATCACGTACCTCGTGGTCGGTGAAGATCGTCCCGTCATCGCGCTCGGCCGGCTCGTCGAGTTCGATCCGATAGTTCTTGATCGCAGCCGTCTTTAACTGCTCCGCGATGCGCTGCGGCACATCGCGTGTAGTCTGCCCGACCTTGAGAAGTCCAGCGTGAGGCTGGTCCGCAATGGAGTAGGCGTAGATGCGCGGCCGGGCCGTCGGCTTGGGCGCGAGGATTTCGTCGATGGTTTTACTCATCGGCATCGATCCCACCTACCGGACGAACCATTCGATTAATGAATGCTATCTCAGCCTCTGTGATGCCGTATTTTTTGTAGAGCGCCTCATCGGTCCAAGCTTGATTCCAGTCCTGTTGGGGAAGCCAGTGATAAACGCCCCTCATAGCGTGCTGGCTTATCTTTCGCAGAGATACGATGAACCGAGCAAATGAAGTTTGAAGGTAGCAGGCGACAACTTCCGCCTGCTTTTTTGATTTCAAAGGCCCAGCTACAATCCAAGTCTGCGTACAGACGGAATTCGGTTCCGCAACCTCGGGCTTACCCAAAACCATGTCAGGCAGAACGTGTCCGCCGCTGTTGCCTGGACCAGCCTGTGGAGCAAGTACTTTCCAAGCATCAATTAGATGCGTGTTTTTCGTTATCAACGAGCGCTTCATTGCGCCAATACGTCGACCAGCATTTGAACTCGCATAGACCTTTACTTCGTCATCCCGCGGCTCGCTCGGCCTAAAGCCTGTGAAGTTGGTTGCCAGGCCAAAGGGGGTGTCACCTGTAAGCAAATTCTCGAAACTGGCTTCTTTTTGTTTGAGAACTTTCTTGAGAATCGCAGCGGCTCTGACGTCTCGGATGAACACGTCGTATTCATTAAGCTTCCGCAGCGTCGGGCCAACCACCTCCTCCCCGCGAATCAGCGTAGCAGAACAGTCTCCGTCGTGTGCGCTATCCCACAAGAAGTAGCAGACGCCACTCTTTAGGTCCACGCTCGGAAAGACCTGTGCTGAGTTGGGGTAATCCACGATATGACTAAGATGCTGGCCTGAAAGCATTGTATTGCGGAACTCATCCATGCCTCGTCCACCAGCCATCCAACGGGACGGGATGACCATACTAAGAAATCGCGGCTCTAACCGAATCGCCTGCTCAACAAACAAGTCATAAATAGCGGAATCGTTAGTTCCGCCACCGCCGCCGGTCATTTGATACGGCGGATTTCCAATAATTACGTCAAATTGCATGTTGCCTCCAAAGAGCTCGGCCAGCCGGGCCTTGATGTTGCCGGTGTGAATGAATGCGTAAGCATGGTTTTCAAGAACCTCCGCGCGATCGAAGACTGAACGTCCCGCCCCGCAGTAACGGCACTTGTTCCCATCCCAGGTGTGGTTGAGGCGCTGAAACCAGATGTTACCGGCATCGGTCCCAAACGACTTGGCGATGGAGTGCTCACCCCGAGCGTGCTTCGAACAATACACACTGCGCCGCGCCAACAGGCTCGTGAGTTGCGTGATACCAATGCCGAACACCTGCTTCGTCAGTATGTGGCTCACCCGTTTCTCCAAGTCCGGGATCTCCTGCTCCAACCCCTGAGTGAGGCGACGGGTGATCTCGCGCAGGAAAACACCCGATTTCGTACACGGGTCGAGAAACTTGACCGATTTATCCGCCCAGAGGTTGGCCCCGCCATGATTGGCAGCCCAAGCTTCGGTTAGGGTGTCGAGCATGCGGTTGGCAAACTCCGGCGGCGTGAACACCTCGTCGTTGGAGAGGTTGGCGATACACGTCAGCACGTCCGGGTTGCGGCCGCGCAGGGAAAAATTGGCCTGCGCGCTCATGCCGGAACCTCCGGCGCACCGGCCGCCAGTTCCCTGACCGTCATCGACGGATAGGTCTTAGTCGGCGTGAAGATCTCGTGCTTACCAAGCTGGGCGAAGAGCGAGCCGTCGGCACTGAAGGCCGATGATTGGGTGAGGCTGTCGAAGCGAAAATCGCGCCGCTGGAATCGTCCCTTTCCCAGGTAACCCCATTCCGCAAAGGTAATCGGCTGGCCGTCATGGGCCCGCATGGTCAACGCGTCCCCCTGGACAAGGTTGTGCGCCAGCACGTTGGCCGCAGCGCGATACAGGTCGTCCTCCGGATCGAGGCCGAGATACTCGGCGAAGACCTCCAGCAAATTCGCCCGGCACTCAGCCATATTGTCCGGCAACAGCTCGATGCCGTAGATGCACATCAGCCCGAGCAGCGCATAGTGCCGGCGCTCGAAATCGGATCGGCCATACTTGAGCTCCACCGCCGCGAGTTTCCGCAGCAGGACCTGCACGAGAAAATTACCGCTTCCGCACGCCGGCTCCAGGAAACGGGAGTCAATCCTACCGGTCTCGTCCTTCACGAGATCAAGCATCGCCTCAACCATCCAAGCCGGGGTGAAGACTTCCCCATGATCGGCGACCCGCTGCTTGGACTTCACCAGGCTCATACGCAGGTGCGGCCCGAGTTTATTGCCGCCGAATGAGAAGTCGTAGGGCGCATGGCGCGCCTACTTCGCACTACCTTTAGGTAGCTGTAAAGCTTACGCACTACCCATGGGCGGTGTTTGAAAAGACCCGCCCCGGCTATGGTCTTATGTGGTTAACGAAACGACGAAGCGCTTGGTCGCACGCGTAAAACAACTCCGGCTGGCCCTTGGCCTAACGCAGGAGCAATTCGCTGAGCGCGCCGATTTGGACCCCAAGTACTACCAGCACGTTGAGGCCGGCCGGAAACCAAACCCAGAAATGGAAACCCTGCTTAAGCTCGCTAAGGGAACCGGCTTGGAGTTGTGGGAGTTACTCAAATTCGAAGCCACGCCCGCTGTCGCCGCGGAAGACCCGGAAGGGCCCGCCAGCACAGCGACCCCAGGCAAGCGGGTCCGCAAGCCGGTCAGGCGAAAGAGCGGCTGAGACGATTGCGGAATGAGGGGACGGGACGGAGCAGTTCTTGGTGAGCAATGCTCGATTCTTCGTTGTGGCTGGGCTCGCTGAGCCCGGTGCCTTGGCTAAAATGCACCCCTATCCCGGACCGGCCTCAGCGAGGCCAGCTACATCGGAGCGGCCAACAGAATCTGCACACTGGGGCCGCGATCTCCGTAGCGGCTGTTCTTATCTTTGGACACTGCATCGTGTACGACGCCATGATCGCCATCGCGGACAAGCGCCTCGACAAGGCGGGGCTCGCGGCTCTTTTTCGATCCTAGCTTTCCGCCTCCGTATGAAAATCATCCGCCACCTCACCCCGGCGGGCCCTGCCTGGGCCGCGCTTCAGCCCGACGGTTCCGCCCGTGCCATCGCCGGCGATCTCTTCGGTTCGTTCCACGTCACCGACCAGGTCGTCACGCCCGGCAAGCGCCTCGCGCCCGTCGCTCCCACCACGATCATCGGCATCGGCCTCAACTATGCGAAGCATGCGGCCGAGGGCGGCAAGCCGCCGCCGGAGCGCCCGATGTGGTTCGTTAAGCTCCCCGGCTCTATCCAGAATCCCGGCGATCCCATCACCCTGCCCCGCACCCAGCCGACGGAGAAGGCCGACTACGAGGCCGAGCTCGCCATCGTCATCGGCCGCACCTGTCGCAACGCCACCCGCGAAAACGCCCTCGATTTCGTCCTCGGCTACACCTGCGCCAATGATGTCAGCGCCCGCGACTGGCAGCGGGATTTCGGTGGCGGCCAGTTCTGCCACGCCAAGAGCTTCGACACCTTTTGCCCACTCGGCCCGGTCCTCGTCACTCCCGACGAACTCACCACGCCCAACGCCCTGCGCATCCGCTCGATCCTCAACGGGACGGTCATGCAGGATTCGTCCACCGCGGACATGATCTTCGACGTCCCGACCGCGATCGCCTTCCTCAGTGCCGACAAGACGCTCCCCGCCGGCACCGTGATCCTGACCGGTACCCCCGAGGGCGTGGGCTTTGCCCGCAAGCCCCCCGTCTGGCTCAAGGCCGGCGACACCATTGCGGTTGAGATCGAGTCGATCGGCACGCTGAGCAATCCCGTGGTGTAAGCGTCAGGCCCAAGACGGGTTTTACAGGAGAGAACAGAGAGAACGGAGCAAGGGAAGGCAGGCCGGCGAGCGTTTGCCGGAATCTGGCTAAACCATTCTGCATCACCAGAATTTTGGCCCACTGCTCTCACCGTTTCTCCTGTTCTCTCCTGTAAGAATTGCGTCCTGGATCTGGACGCCCCATGCAAGGCGACGATGAAGAAGGTCAACCTTGCCGACCTCGCGTGGGGCGAGTGGTCCTCGCCCGGGGGCAAATTCCACGGATGCAGCAAGGAGCTCTCGATCGCGCTCGGCGCCGCGCGCAACGCGACGCTCGCGCAGGGCGGACATCCGTTTGACTTGGAATATGGCCAGCTCGCACCCGGCAAGACCGGCTGCCCTTACCACCGGCATTCCTCGCAGTGGGAGCTGTTTTTGATCGTCGCCGGCCACGGCACGGTGCGCCATCGCGGCGGACACCAGCCGGTCAAGGCCGGCGACGCCATCCTGCAGCCGCCCGGCGCGGCCCATCAGCTGATCAACACGAGCGACGGTGAGCTCGACTACCTGCTCATCGCCGACAACCCACTGGTCGATCTTTGGCATTATCCCGATTCCAACAAGATGGGTTATCGCCCCAACGGCGGCATCTTCCGGCCGACGTTCGTCGACTACTGGCTCGACGAGGATCCCGCCGCGCCGACCAGCGCCGAGCCGAAGGCGGGGTTTCCGTGGGCGGACACGCGCTTCGTCGACACCGCCACCCTGACTTGGGACCTGCGTGCATCACCCCGCGGCAAATATGCTTCGCACTGCCGCGACATCTCGCTCGCCCTCGGCGGCCAGCGCGACGTGGGCGTGCAGGGCGGCGGCCACCCGTTTGATTTGCAGACCCGCCGGGTGCCGGCCGGTGCCGCGATCTGCCCGCTTCACGCCCACACCGTCCAGTGGGAATGCTTCATCGTCGCTGCCGGCCGCGCGACGGTGCGCACCCCGGAGGATCGCTTCCCGATCGGTCCGGGCGATGTCGTCCTGCAGCCTCCCGGCACCGCCCACCAGGTGATCAATGACGGCCCGGAAGAGTTCGTCTGCCACATCGTGGCCGACAATCCGCCGGCAGATATCTTCCACTACCCCGAATCGGAAAAATGGGGAATCAAGCCGCAACGTAAGTTCTTCCGCATGATGGAGACCGATTATTTCGAGGGCGAAGAATGACTTCGAAGAAGCCGCCCATATGCCGCTTGCCTGACCCCTTGTTTGGCATATTTTGATAGATCCCACCTCATGAAGTACTCCTCACATACTGAGAGCCCGGATGTCGTCCTCATCGGCAGCGGCGTGATGTCCGCCAATCTGGCCGCAATGCTCAAACGTCTCGACCCGAAGCTGAAGCTCCAGGTGTTTGAGGTCACCGAGGAACTTGCCCAGGAAAGCTCCCACGGCTGGAACAACGCCGGCACAGGTCACGCAGGCATCTGCGAGCTGAGCTACACGCCCAAGCAGAACGCCGACGGCACCGTCCCGGTCGGCAAGGCGATCGAGATCTTCGAGCAGTTCGAGCGGACCTTGCACTTCTGGAGCTACGCGGTGCAGACCGGCATGGTCGACCAGCCACGCGAGTTCATCAATCCGGTGCCGCACATCAGCTTCGTCCACGGACAGAAGCAGGTCGATTTCCTCAAGGCGCGTCACGCCGGCCTGGCCGCCCACCACTTCTTCAAGGAGATGGAGTACACGACCGATCGCGCGACGATCGGCAAGTGGGCCCCGCTCCTCACCGAAGGCCGCGCGGATATCCCGATCGCCGCGACCAAGATGGACACCGGCACCGACGTGAATTTCGGCGTCATGTCGCGCAAGCTCCTCCACTGGGTCTCGCAACAGGAGGGTTGCGGCATCGCCAGCAACCACCGCGTCGTCGGACTCGAGAAAACGGCCAGCGGCTGGGAGATCACCGCCAAGGATCAGTCGACCGGCCAACTCCGCTCCACCCGCGCGAAGTTCGTGTTCGTCGGCGCCGGCGGCGGCAGCCTGTTGCTTCTCCAGAAGGCGGGCATTCCCGAGGCCAAGGGGCTCGGTGGCTTCCCGATCGGCGGTCAGTGGCTCGTCTGCGACGATCCCGCGATCGTCAGCCGCCACCAGGCCAAGGTCTACGGCCAGGCGCTCGACGCCGCCCCCACCATGGCCGTGCCGCACCTCGACACGCGCATCCTCGACGGCAAGAAGACGCTGCTCTTCGGGCCGTTTGCGGCGTGGACGACCAAGTTCCTCCACCGCAAGGGCAGCTGGACCGACCTCCCGGGCTCGGTGAAGCCGCACAATCTCGCCACGTTGATCAAGATCGGCCTGAGCAACTTCGACCTGATCAAGTACCTCGTCCAGCAGGGTACGCAGAGCATGAACGACCGCATGGAGGTCCTCCATGTGTTTTACCCGTCGGCCAAGGCTTCGGACTGGAAGCTGATCGACGCCGGCATCCGCGTGCAGGCGATCAAGAAGACCGATGGCGAGGCCGGCATCGTGCACTACGGCACCGAGGTCATCACCAATCAGGACAAGTCGATCTCCGCCCTCCTCGGTGCATCCCCGGGCGCATCGGTGTGCGTGAGCGTGATGCTCGACGTGATCAAGACGTGCCTGCCGCACCTGCTCGCCACGGCCGAGGGCAAGGCCCGTATGAAGGAGATGATCCCGACCTGGGACATCGACCTCAAGCAGCCGGAGTACGCCGAGTTCTTCCGCGAGACCCACCGCAAGGCGGTCCAGGGCCTGGGTCTGATCTGAACCCAGACGTGACCACCAATGACCCGCGCAAATCGACGCATGATGTAGCCGGGGTCGCTGACCCCGGAGCCTGATCGGAACCGGCCTCAGCGAGGCCAGCTAACCGATCCGTCGTTAAAAAATCCGTCCTCCGTCCGACCGCCTTCCTCCTCCACTTTCTTTCTCCCCATGGCCTCCACCGTTTACTCCGCCGCCGTTGATCTCGGCGCCACCAGCGGGCGCGTCATCCTCGGCGCCTGGTCGCGCAACCAGCTCACGCTCACCGAAGTTCACCGCTTCCCCAACGCATTCCGCTCGCTCGGGACGAATGACTACTGGGACATCCCCGGCCTCTGGCACGAAATCCAGACCGGCCTGCGCAAGGCCGCCGCCGCACTGCCGCGCGGCGCCAAGCTCGCCTCGGTCGGCGTCGACACCTGGGGCGTCGACTACGTGCTGCTCAACGACGAGGGCCGCCTCGTCTTCCCGGTCCACGCCTACCGCGACGTCCGCACGCAGCCCGGTTTCAAGCGCCTCGAGAACACCCGCGCCGCCAACGACCGCATCTACGCCGCGACCGGCATCCCGAATTTCTTCCTCAACTCGAGCCTGCAGCTCGAGGAGGTCGTCGCCCGCTGCCCG
This sequence comes from uncultured Opitutus sp., assembly GCA_964460715.1. Lineage (GTDB taxonomy): Bacteria > Verrucomicrobiota > Verrucomicrobiia > Opitutales > Opitutaceae > CAMAXB01. The sequence goes on from CAYWRG010000087.1 coordinate 12,579, forward strand.
TCGGTGACGGATCTCGCGACGCGCTGCCTCTTCCTGCCCGACTACTTCAATTATCTGCTGTCGGGTCGCATGGCCAATGAGCTGACGATCGCCAGCACGTCGCAGCTCCTCGACGTCCACTCGACCGACTGGTCGCGTCCGGCCCTCGACTATTTCCGCGTCCCCGCGCAGTGGTTCACCAAGCCGATCCGCTCCGGCACCAAGCTCGGCGCGCTCCAGGGCTTTCCCGAACTCAAGGGTGCCAAGATCATCGCCGTCCCTGGCCACGACACCGCCTGCGCCTACGACGCGATGCCCGCGGCCGAGGATGGCAGCGATCTCTACATCAGCTCCGGCACGTGGTCGCTGGTCGGCTTCGAGAGCAACACGCCCGTGCTCGGTTCTGACCCCGCCCTCGCCCGCAAGCTCTCGAACGAGCGCATCGGCGATGGCCGCTATCGCCCGCTCACCAATGTCATCGGCCTCTGGCTGCTCGAGGGCACGCTCAAGGATTTCGCAACGCGCCCGACCAACGACCGCGAGTGGGCCGCGCTCATCACCGCCGCCGAGAAGCTCCCCGCCCCGGCCCGCCTGATCGACGTCAAGGACCACGCCCTCGCCAATCCCGCCTCGATGCGCGCCGCGATCGACGCCCAGCTGCGCAAGGCCAAGGTCAAGCCGCCCGCGAATCTCGCCGGCTACATGCGCCTCATCTGTGACTCGCTGGGCAAGGGCCACGCTGACGCCAAGGTCGCCTTCGAACGCCTCTCGGGCCGCAAATTCAAGCGCATCCTCATCGTCGGTGGCGGCTCCAAGAACCGCCTGCTTTGCCAGGCCACCGCGGACAGCGCGGGCGTGCCGGTCGTGTCCTTCAATCTCGAAGGCACGGCCGTCGGCAACATCGCGAGCCAACTGATCTCCCTCGGCGTGGTGAAGGACCTCAAGACCTTCCGCCGCCATCTCGGCGCGACGCTGGAGCAGAAAACCTACCTGCCGCGTCGCGGCAAGTAACACCGGGGCAGATGTAGCCGGGCTCGCTGAGCCCGGTGGATTGAAGATTGAAGCCCGTTAACCGGAACCGGACTCAGCGAGGCCAGCTACACCCAACCGTCCGGGGTCGAAGGCATCCCATTCTTTCCAAGTGAGCGCAGGTTTCGGGTGCCCAGATTCGGGTTCGCCAGCCGAAGGCATCCTCGCCTTGCTGGAGGGACCCCGCACCCCATGAAATGCCTATCCCTGTGCTGCCTGCTTGCTCTCGCCGGCTTGACCGGTTCCGTCTCCATCGCGAACGCGGCCCAAGCCACCGCAGCGGCCAAGGTCGACGCCGGCTGGACCTCGCTCTTTGACGGCAAGTCGCTCGATGGCTGGCGTGTCATCGCCCGTCCCGACGACGTCGACAAGGACTTCTGGAAGGTCGAGGACGGCCTGCTCGTCTGCGACTCCCGCGGCCGCAAGAAGCACAATTACGTATGGCTGATGTCCAACGCCGAATACGGCGATTTTGAATTCAAGCTCAAGGTCCGCTCCTACAAGGACTCGACCGGCAACGCCGGCATCCAGGTCCGCAGCCGCTATGACCACAAGGAACAGTGGCTCGACGGCCCACAGATCGATCTCCATCCGCCCGGGCCGTACCGCACCGGCCTGATCTATGACGAGACCCGCGGCGTGAAGCACTGGATCCACCCCGTGCTGCCCGGCACCGCGATGAAGCCCGAGGAGGGCGTGCAGGGTTGGAAATGGAAGCACGCCGACGAGGGCGACGGCTGGAACGAGATTCACGTCACCTGCCGCGGC
>CAYWRG010000088.1:0-13611 GCA_964460715.1 uncultured Opitutus sp.
GCCGAACTGCGCGCCCAACTCGGGCCCGCCGTCGATCCGACCCTGCCGTCACCCGACGTCGGCCCCGGCACCTACCATCCGCTCACGCTCGTCCGCGAGGAGATGTGCCGCATCCTCCGCAAGGTCGGCTTCACCGTCGCCGACGGCCCCGAGGGCGAGACGGAGTTCTATTGCTTTGACGCCCTCAACACGCCCGCCGACCACCCGGCGCGCGATGCGCAGGACACGTTTTATTTCCCGGAATCCGCCCGCTTCGGCAACGTGCCGAAAAAGTCCGCCGAGGAGAAATACCTCCTCCGCACCCACACGTCCTCGGTGCAGATCCGTACGATGCTCAAGGGCCCGCCGCCCATCCGCATCGTCTCGCCCGGCCGCGTCTACCGCCGCGATACGACCGACGCCACGCACTCGGCCAACTTCCACCAGCTCGAGTGCCTCTACGTCGATCGCAACGTCACCGTGCGCGACCTCAAGGCGCTGCTCGACTACATCTTCGCCTCGCTCCTCGGCAAAGACACCAAGACCCGCTTCCGCCCGCACTACTTCGGCTACACCGAGCCCAGCTTCGAGGTGGACCTCAGCGCCCAGCACCTGCCCAAGGTGAAGAAGGATTGGATCGAGATCGGCGGCTGCGGCATGGTCGATCCCACCGTTTTCAGCGCCGTCGGCTACGATCCCGAGGTCTGGAGCGGCTACGCCTTCGGCATGGGCCTCGAGCGCCTCGCGATGCTCCTCTACGGCATCGATGACATCCGGTACTTCTACCAGAACGACGTCCGGTTCCTCCGCCAATTCGCCTGAATCTCAACCACGAGTGGATTCAAGACATGTACACCGTTCGATTCGTGTGAATTCGTTTCCATTCGTGGTTAGCCCCTCTTTTTCCGCTTAAGCATGAAAATTTCCCGCAACTGGCTCCAGTCCTACGTCGATCTCACCGGCATCTGCGATGACGAGATCTGCCGCGCCGTGACGTTCCTCGGCTTCGAGGTCGAGCAGGTCATCCGCACGGGCGCCCCCGCCCTGACCAATGTCTTCGTGGGCGAGGTCCTCGTGCGCAACCAGCACCCCAATGCCGACCGACTCTCCGTCTGCTCAGTCGACGTCGGCCCGGTGCACGGCACCAAGACCATCGTCTGCGGCGCGCAGAACTACAAGGTGGGCGACCGCGTGCCCGTCGCCCTCGCTGGCGCCGTGCTGCCCGGCAACTTCGTCATCAAGCAGTCCAAGATCCGCGGTGAGTCCTCCGATGGCATGATGTGCTCAGCCAAGGAACTCGGCGTGGCCGAGGACGCCGCCGGTCTCCTCATCCTTCCCGGCCGCCCCGAACTCGGCGCGCCCATCAATTCCGTCCTGCCCCCCAGCGACATCGCCTACGATGTCGAGATCACACCCAACCGGCCCGACTGCCAGTCCCACCTCGGCCTCGCCCGCGAGCTCGCCGCCTGGTTCAAGAAGCCCCTCACCTACCCCGAGGTCCGCTTCACCCCCTCGTCTGCCTCGCCAACCGCGCGCCCGGATCTGCTCGCCTCGGTCCGCGTTGACTCCGCCGAGGACTGCCCACTCTACACGGCGACCGTGATCACCGGCGTCAAGATCGGGCCCAGCCCCGAGTGGATGCAGCAGCGCCTCTCCGCCGTCGGCCTCCGCCCGATCAACAACGTGGTCGATGTCGGCAACTACGTGATGCTCGAGTACGGCCAGCCCGTGCACGCCTTCGACGCCCGCAAGCTCGGTGGCGCCGCCATTGTCGTCCGCCGCGCCTCCGAGGGTGAGAAGCTCGTCACGCTCGACGGCAAGGAACGTGTTCTCACCCCACAAATGCTGGTGATCGCCGACGCCGCCAAGCCCGTCGTCATCGCCGGCATCATGGGCGGCGAAAACTCCGGCGTCTCGCCCGACACCACCGATCTCGTCCTCGAAGTCGCGTTCTTCAAGCGCCAGTCGATCCGCGCCACCTCCAAGCGGCTCGGCCTCTCATCCGACTCATCCTACCGCTACGAGCGCGGCGTCGATGTCCACAGCCTCGACGAGGCCATGCACCGCTGCCTCGACCTCATCCTCGAGACCGCCGGTGGCCAGGTCGCCGGCCAGACGCACCGCGTCGGCGGCGACCAGCCGTGGGAGCGCGAGATCACCGTGACCCCGGCCTTCGTCAACGAGAAGCTCGGCTTCGAGATCCCGGCCGACGCCATGAAGGCCTCGCTCGAAGCGCTCGAACTCACGATCGTGCGCGAGGAGCCCACCGCCGATCGCGGCCCCGCCTGGACGGTCTCCATCCCGAGTTGGCGTGATGACCTCGATCGCCCGATCGACCTCGTGGAGGAAATTCTCCGTCTCTATGGCACCGAGAAGATCCCGGCCACCGTGGTCCAGGCCCCCGGCCTCGTCGGTGACGACGATCCCATCGTGCGCTTCAACCGCCGCGTCGCCGAACTCATGACCGGCCAGCGCTTCAATGAGTGCGTCAACTACACGCTGCGCGCCGCCAAGGAACTCGACGGCTGGGTCGCCCCCGAGACCGCCGCCGATCTCGCCCTTGCCAATCCTTTCGTCGAGGACCAGTCGCACCTCCGCTCCACCCTCATCACGGGGTTGCTTGAGTCCCTGAAGCTCAACCAGGCCCGCGGCGTCGATGCCGCTCGCCTGTTCGAGACCGGACGCGTCTTCCTCCGCCGCGATGGCCAGACCTGCGAATGCCTGGCCGCCGCCTTCATCCAGACCGAGGTCGACGCCGGTCGCAGCTGGCTCAAGCGCGAGCCGGTCGATTTCTACACCGCCAAGCGCCACACCGAGGCCATCGCCAGCGCCGCCGGCATCGACCTCGCTCGCCAGCCTCTGACGGCTGTAGCCGCACCTGGCTATGGCTGGCAGTCCGGCCAGGCCGCCTCGGCTGGCGACATCGCCCACGGCTGGACCGCCCGCTTCGGCCTGCTCGACCTCGCGCAGGTCAAGGCCCTCGGCCTTGAGGGTAAGGTCTACGCCGGCTTCTTTGCGATCCTGCCGGAGAAGCTCGCCGGACAGACGACCCACCGCCGGTACCAGCCCTTCAGTCTGTTCCCCGCCGCGCTGCGTGACCTCGCACTCGTCGTCGATGCGTCCACGCCCGCCGCCGAGGTGCAAAAGGCCCTCGCCAAGCTCGCCCGGGCCGCCGTCGGCACCGCCTTCGCACTCGAAAGCGTGAGTGTGTTCGACGTCTATCAGGGCAAGGGCCTGCCGGAAGGAACCAAGAGCCTCGCCTTCAGCCTCGTCTTCCGCTCCGCCGAACGCACCCTCACCGACGACGAGGTCAACACGGTCTTCACCAAAATTCAGGACGAACTCGTCAAGACGACGACGTACCAGATCAGAAAGTAGCGGGTAGTGAGTGGCGAGCATTCGATGCTCATCTACCGCAACCCACTGCTATTTACTCTCTACGCACTACCCCCCTACTCGCTACTTTTCCCAACACCATGTCTGCACCCACCGACCTCAACATCGACCATGTCGCCCATCTGGCGCGACTGGAGCTCACGCCCGAGGAAAAGGCCAAATTCGCCCAGCAGTTGGGCGATGTGCTGCAGCATATTGAGCAGCTGAGCAAAGTTGACGTGTCCCAGGTCGAGGCCACCGCCCACGCCTTCCCCGTCTACAATGTCTGGGCGGAGGATGTCGCGCAGCCCGGCCTCCCGGTCGAACTCGCGCTCAAGAACGCTCCCGCCCAGCGCAACCACATGATTGTGGTGCCCAAGGTGGTGGAGTAATCAAAGGAGCGGGTAGTGAGTAGCGAGTAGCGAGCGTTCGACCCTCCGCCAACAACTACTCTCTGTCTACTCGCTACCCACTACCCGCTACTCGCTACTTTTCTGCATGTCCTCCGAACTTTTCTTCAAACCCCTCACCGAACTCGCCGACCTGCTCGCGGCGAAGACGATCTCCTCGACCGAGCTCACGCAGGCGATCATCGCCCGCACCAAGGCGGTCGACGCGAAGGTGAAAGCCTTCAATTCCTTCGACGAGGGCGATGCCCTGGCCCAGGCCGCGGCTTCCGATGCCCGCCGGGCCGCAGGCCAGGCCCTCGGCCCGCTCGATGGCATTCCGATCGGCTTCAAGGACGTCATTTCCGTCGCCGGTCAGCCGCTCACCGCCTCGAGCAAGATGCTGGCGAATTTCGTTTCGCCCTACGACGCCACCGTCACGCAGAAATTGAAGCAGGCCGGCGCGGTCTGCTGGGGTCGCCTCAATCTCGACGAATTCGCCATGGGGTCGTCGACCGAGAACTCAGCATTTCAAACGACCTGTAACCCCTACGATCTGGAACGCGTGCCGGGAGGCTCCTCCGGTGGCAGCGCTGCGGCCGTCGCCGCCGGCGAGGCGATCGCAACCCTCGGTTCCGATACCGGCGGCTCCATCCGACAGCCCGCGGCGTTGTGCAACGTCGTCGGCCTCAAGCCGACTTACGGCCTCGTGTCGCGCTTCGGTCTGATCGCCTTCGCCTCGTCGCTCGACCAGATCGGTCCGTTCACCCGCACCGTCGAGGACTCCGCCGTGATGCTCGGCGCGATCGCCGGACACGACGAGCGTGACTCGACCTCGTTCAAGACCGAGATCCCTGACTATCGCACCGCCCTCAAGACGAAGCAGGGCCCGTGGCGCATCGGCATTCCCAAGGAATACTTCGGCGAGGGCCTCGATCCTGAGGTTGCCGCCGCCGTGCAGAGCGCCGTCGACTACTACAAGTCGATCGGCTGCGAAATCAAAGAGGTCTCTCTCCCGCACACCGAATACGGCGTCGGCGTCTACTACATCATCGCGACCGCCGAGTGTTCCTCGAACCTCGCTCGTTACGATGGCGTGCGCTACGGTCACCGCTCCAAGGAGGCCAAGGACATCCTTGACGTCTACTTCAAGTCGCGCGCCGAGGGCTTCGGTCCCGAGGTGAAGCGCCGAATCATTCTCGGCACGTACGTTCTCTCAAGCGGCTACTACGACGCGTACTACCTGCGTGCGCAGAAGGTCCGGACGCTGATCCGCAACGATTTCCTCGAGGCCTACAAGTCGGTCGACGCGATCCTGACGCCGACCTCGCCCACGCCCGCCTTCAAGCGAGGCGCCAAGGCGGACCCGCTCGCGATGTACCTGTGCGACGTCTACACCATCGGTGTCAACCTCGCCGGTCTCCCGGGCATCAGCGTGCCCTGTGGCTTCTCCAAGGATGGCCTGCCCATCGGCATGCAGCTCATCGGTCAGCCCTTCCGCGAATCCGACCTCCTCGCAATCGCCCACGCCTACGACTCAGCCCATGCGTGGGGCAAGCAGACGCCCAACCTTTGAAGACTTGGCGGGTAGTGCGCAGCGAGTAGCGAGCATCCCAACCAATGCCACCCACTCCTCCTCTACTCGCTACGCACTACCCGCTCCTCACTCCTTCAGAAAATGAATTACGAAGCCGTCATCGGTCTTGAGGTCCACGTCCAGATCAAGACCCACTCCAAGGTGTTCACCCGCGTCGCCGCCGGCTACGGCCAGCCGGAGAACACCCTGACCGATCCGGTCGTCCTCGCGCTCCCGGGCGTGCTGCCGGTGATGAACAAGGCGGCGCTCGACGCCATCATCAAGGCCGGCCTCATGCTCGGCTGTGAGATTGCGCCGGTCTGCAAGTGGGACCGGAAGAACTACTTCTACCCCGACTCGCCCAAGAACTATCAGATCTCCCAGTACGACCAGCCCATCTGCATTGGCGGCCGCGTCGAGATCGAGCTGCCCGGCTCCGCTCGCAATGTCATGGGCGAGCACAAGCACATCGCGCTCACCCGCATCCACCTCGAGGAGGATGTCGGCAAGCTCAATCACTTCAGCCACGACTCGCTCGTCGACTACAATCGCGCCGGCACGCCGCTGATGGAGATCGTCTCCGATCCGGTCATCCGCAGCGCCGAGGAGGCCTACGCCTACCTGACCTCGCTCCGTGCCACCATGATCTACGGCGGCATTTCCGACTGCGACATGGAGAAGGGCCAGCTCCGCTGCGACGCCAATATCTCCATCCGCCCGGTCGGCGAGACCAAGCTCGGGACCAAGGTCGAACTCAAGAACCTCAATTCGATCTCCTTTGTCCGCGATGGCATCGAACACGAGATCAAGCGCCAGATCGCCGTGGTCCAGAGTGGCGGCACCATCGTGCAGGAAACCCGCGACTACGACGGCGTGACCGGCACCTCCCACTCCCTCCGCACCAAGGAAATGGCGCACGATTACCGCTACTTCCCGGACCCTGACCTCATGCCGGTCAAGGTCGACGCGGCATGGAAGGCCCGGATCCAGGCCGAGTGCCCCGAGCAACCCTTCGACAAGCAGCGCCGTTTCCTTGAGCAGTATGACATCCCCTACACGATCACGTCCGTTCTGGTCTGGGATCGAGCGCTCGCCGACTACTTTGAAGAAGCCGCCAAGCTCTGCGGCAAGCCGCACGCCGCGGCCAATTGGATCGTCAACGACCTGCTGCGCGAATTGGGCCACGGCAAGGCCCGGCTCGCCGACTCCAAGGTCAGCCCCGCCCACATCGCGGAACTCGTGAACCTCGTCGAAGCTGGCACCATCACCACCAACGCGGCCAAAGAAGTCTTCATCGACATGGCCTCGTCGGGCGAAAAGCCCGGCGTGATCGTCGAGCGCAAGGGCCTCAAGGCCGAGACCAACTCCGACGAACTCGAGACCTGGTGCCGCGAGTCGATCGCAGCCAACCCGAAGGCGCTCGTCGAATTCAAGGCCGGCAAGGACAGCGCGATCAATGCCTTCAAGGGCCCGATCATGAAGGCCGCCAAGGGCAAGGCCAACCCCAAGCTGGTCGACGAGACGCTGCGCCGCCTGCTGGCCGCGAGCTGATCAGTCCGAATCGTTCTCGTTCTTCGTTCTCCTTCTCAAATTTTCCCGTTCTCCAATCCGGAGAACGAGGAACGATAAAGCGAACGAGAACGATTTCAGGACGACAGGCACAAAAAAGCCCCGCGTTACCGCGGGGCTTTGAGAGTGGAGCGATTCGCTCTGCTTACTTCTTCGCGCCGGGGAAACCGACGGAAGGAACCGTGCCGGGCGCAGCGGCCGGGGCGGTCGCCGCTGGAGCCGCAGCCGCCGGAGCCGGGGTGCCGGCCGGGCGATCACGGTTCACGAGCGCCGCAACCTCGGTCGTGATGTCGTAGGACGGATCGACGTAGAGGAAATTGGAAATGCCGATCAGCGAGGGACCGGACTTGTCGATGAGAAGGGTCGCACCCTTACCCTTGGCGACATCCGCCGCGACCTTGCCGATCTCCTCCAGCATGAGGGAGCGGAAAGTCTGGATGCGGGTCTGCAGCGAGCGCTGAATGTTCGTGCGGAAATTCTGCACCTCATTCTGCTTGCCCTGGATCTGCTCCAGCTTGCGCTGGGCGTCCTCGCCGACCTTGGTCTTGGCGTCGTCAGAGAGGGCCGGGTTCTTGGCCTGCTCAACAAGTTCCTGGTACTCGCGCACGAGGGTGTTGCCCTCGGCATTGAGCTTCTCGAGATCTTCCTGAGCTTTCTGCTCATCGGCTTGGAGCTTGGCGGTCTGCTCCTGCGTCTTGTAGTGCCCGTCGTACAGCGTCGCCATATCAACGACGAGGATCTTCGGGGCCGGCTGTGCCATCAGGCCCAGCGCAGAGGCGCCAAAGGCCAACAGGACACAGAGGGAATTGCGGATGGTCTTCATAGGGTTGGTCAGAAAGAAAACTAGATCAGAAGCGGGTACCGAAGGAAAAGTTAAATTGGTTCCCCTCGTCGTTGTCGTCGGTGGTCAACGGAATGCCGAAGTCGAGGCTGAGCGGGGCGCCCGCCACGAACAAACGCAAACCAATGCCAAAATTGTCGTTATAGCCACCGGGGGCGAAATCATAGGCGTCCTCGTTAACAAAGCCCGCATCATAGAAAAGAGCGAAGCGGATCGGGGAAACGATGTCCGCGGAGTACTCGATACTCAGCATGCCATAGGTGCCACCACCCGTCGGCTCGCCGGTCGCATCGCGTGGACCGACCTCACGGTACTCGAAACCACGCAGCGTGTAGGGACCGCCCAGGAAGAAGCGCTCGTAGAACGGAACCGAAGAGGAGTCGCCAAAGGCCTCGACCACACCAGCCCGGCCGATGAGCGAGATCACCTGCGCTTGAGCCGCAAACAGCGGCAGGAACTGCGAACCGCGGAATTCGATGCGGTAGTAGTCAAGATCACCGCCGAAAACGCCGCCCGCGACCTCGGTGTTCAGCTCCATGCGGCTGCCCGATGTCGTGTTGACGATCTTGTCGCGGGTGTCGCGCAGCAGCTGGAGGCCAACCTTGGAAATGTTCTGCTCACCGGCCAGCGCCCGGATCGCGGCGGGCGCCGTCGGATCGACGTTGTCGAGGTTGATGATTTCGTAGGTGTACGACAGGCGGCCGTCGACCCATTCGAAGAGGCGCTTGCGGAGGAAGACCTCCGCACCGGTGCGGATTTCCTCGTAGTACGCACTGTTGTAGTCCGACGTCGTGCGGTAGACCGAGAAGCCCAGGGCCAGCTGCTGGTCAAAGAGCCAGGGCTCCTCGAACGACATGATGACCTCGCTCGACTGGGAACCGACCTGCATGCGCAGACGGAACTTCTGGCCGTCGCCCTGGAAGAACGAGCGGCGGTTAAACAGGTCGAAATTGGACTGCGTGACTTCGGCGAAGAACACCGCGCTCTCAAGCGAGCTGAAGCCGGCACCGAAGGTCAGGTTGCCCGTGCGCCCCTCGCGGACCGCAATCTTCAGATTGCGTCGACCGGGCAGATTCGTCGTCTCGTCCGTCATGTTCACATCCTCGAAGAACCGGGTGTTATCCAGACGGTTCTTGGAGATATCCATGCGGGTCGTGTTGAAAATGTCGCCCGGACCGAGGACCACTTCGCGCAGGATCACGATGCTCTTGGTCTTCGTGTTGCCCTCGATGTTGATCGACTCGACCGAGAACTGCTCGCTCTCGTTAATGGCGTACTCGATGTCGATGTCGCCCGTCGAGAGGTTGGGTTTGCGCACCAAGCGCACCTGGGTGTTCAGGTAGCCGTCGCGGCCGTAGAACTTCTCCAGCGTGGTCCGGTCCTCGTCGAGCTTGGAGGGCGTGAACACCATCCCGCTGCGCTGGGTCAGGACAAGGCGGAGCAGGGCCTCGGAATGCAGCTTGTTGCCCTCAAAGGTGATGTCACCGATCTTGTACTGGCGGCCCTCGACAATGGCGATCGTCAGAACGAGGCGGTCAGGCTCGGGATAATCGAAGGAGATCTTGTCCGGCGCGATTTCGACATCGAGAAAACCCTGCTCACGGTAGTAGTCGCGCAGCTTGTCGAGGTCATCCTCGAAGGACTCATCCTTGAAGCGGCCGCTGCCCGTGATCCAAGAGAACATCCACCAGCGCTTGGTCTCCATCTCCTTGCGAAGACGGCGGGGCTTGACGTTGTCGTTGCCGGTAAAGCGGATGTCCTTGATCTTGACCCGGGGCCCCTCGCTGATCTGGAAAATGACGGTGCCGAAGCCGGTGGTGCGCTCGCGCTCGATCTGATAGTTGATCGAAACCTGGTTGTAGCCCGACTTCTGGTAGTACTCGCGGAGCTTTTCCGCGTCTTCCTTTACCTGGCGCTCGTCGAGGGCAAGGTTGGCGCGGGTCTTGGTTTCCTTCTCCAGGCGGGAGTCCTTGACGCGCTCATTGCCGTCGTACCGGACCGTGAGGACGCGGAACTTTGGGGTGACCTCGACCACGAGGTTGACCGTGTTGCCCGGAATGTTGTCGCGCTTGACCTCGATGAACTCAAAGAGGCCGGTGCGATAAAGGGAACGGATGTCGCGATCGATGATCGTGTCGTCAACCGGAGCGCCCTCGCGCATCTGGATGTTGGCGCGGACCACATCTTCGCTGACGTTCGCCGTGCCGATAAAGCGCACCGCGAGGGAACCGACCTGCAGGGTCGGGGCCGCCGGCGCGGACGATGATGCACCCGGGGCCGTCTGCGCCACCAGCCGCAAGCCCCCGGAAAGCAGGACAATGGCGACAAAGAGGGTACGTGCGACCCGCGAAAGCGGGTTACTGGGTGTAGTTTTCAAAGCGGGTTATGTCTCTGAGGAAGGTAAGCTTCAATTCTCCTACCGGCCCGTTTCGTTGCTTGGCAACGATTAACTCAGCCGAGTCCGCGGCCACTTGGAACTTCTCGTCCGCATCGCGGGGGCGGGCGAGCATGAGTACGACGTCAGCATCCTGCTCAATCGAGCCTGATTCACGCAGGTCGGAGAGTTTCGGCGTTCGGTTTTCCTTTTCGGATGCACGGTTAAGCTGACTGAGCACCAAAACGGGGACATCAAGTTCCTTGGCGAGTGCCTTCAATCCGCGCGAAATCTCCGCCACCTGCTGCTCACGGGGCACCCGGGGATCCGTCGGGCTCAATAATTGCAAGTAATCAACAATGATAAAGCCGAGCTTCTGGCGGGTCGACAAGCGACGCGCCTTGGCGCGCAACTCCATGATGGTCAGGTGACTGGAGTCATCGATATAGATCGAGGACTTCGTGAACTCGTCGGCGGCGGTCAACAGGCGCTGTTGCTCCTCGCCGTTCTTGGAGAGCAAACCGTCGCGCAGCAGCTTCATGTTCACCCGGGCCCGGGCGCAGAGCATACGCAGGGCGAGTTGGGAGGAACCCATTTCCAGCGAGAAGATCAGCGTGGTGACCCCCCCGCCCTTGCGGGGCATGGCGGCCGCCTCGGCAAAGTTCAGGGCGAGCGAGGTCTTGCCCATCGAAGGACGGGCCGCGAGCACGATCATTTCCTGCCGCTGGAAGCCAAAGGTAAACTGGTCGAGGTCCTTGAAGCCGGAGGTCACACCCGTGAGTTCACCCTTCTTCATCATCATCTTCGTGATGACGTTCATGGCCTCGTGGGTGGCCCCCTTGATCTGCTGGGCGCCGTCCGTGATACGATCCTGGGTGACGGCGAAGATCTCCTGCTCGAGCTTGTCGATGAACTCCTCCAAGCCGCCCTGGTAGCTGTAGCACTGCTCGACCGCGCTGGTGGACACCTTGATGAGCTCGCGCAGCAGGTGCAGCTCACGAACCTTCTCGATGAAGTAGTCGGCCTGCGCCGTGGTCGGAATGCGGCCGCTGACCTGCATCAGGTAGGCGAAGCCGCCGATCTCATCCAGCAGGCGGGTCCTCTTCAGCACTTCCGCCAGCACCTCGATCGCGACCGGGCGCGCCTTCTGGTACAGCTCAACCAGTTTCTCGAAGATGATGCGGTTGGCCGGAACGTGGAAACAGGCCGGAGAGATTCGTTTCTCCAGGCACTTCGCAATCGTGTCGGAGCCGTCAAGCAGACAGCACGACAGCAGGTACTCCTCGGCCTCGGCGCTGAAGGGAGGATTGCGCCCGGCAAAGGCGCGGGCCGGATCGGCGCCCGCATCGCGATCGCGAGGGCGGCGGGCAGATTGGGGAGCGGAAGCTAAATCAGCCATGGTGACACATCCATGCGAAAGGTTCGGAGCACGTCCTGCAACGAAGAGTTGCGCTGAACTTCTTCACAATCAGATCGGCGAATCGAAAATCGAAACTCAAAATTCGAAAATGAAAAAGCCGCGTCCAGCGATGCCGGACGCGGCTCTGAAAAACAGTCAGGCGTGCGCCTTACTTGCGGGGGGCCGGAGCCTCGGCCGCGGCCTCGACGATCGGGTTCTCCGACACGACGTCGAAGGAAAGAGCGACCGAAACCTCGGAGTGCAACTTGATCGTGACCTCGTGCTTGCCGAGGGTCTTGACCGGCGTGTGGAGGTGGATCTTGCGGCGGTCAATCTCGACGCCCGCCTCGGTGAGCTTGGCATGGAGGTCGGCCGCGGTGATCGCGCCGAACATCTTGCCGCCCTCGCCCGTCTTCACCGCGAAGGCCAGCGAGGTCTTCTCGATCTTCTTGGCGAGTTCCTGGGCGCCCGAGTACTCGGAGGCCTCGCGCTCGGCGCGACGCTTCTTCAGCGCCTCGACCTGCTTCTTGTTGGCCTTGGTGAGGGGCGCGGCGACGCCCTGCGGGAGAAGGAAGTTGCGCGCGTAGCCGGCGCGGACCTTGACCTGGTCGCCTTCGCCGCCGAGTCCATCGACGGGTTTGAGGAGGAGAATTTCAGTGTGTGCCATGGGAGGACGTGAGTTAGTGGATGATGTTTAAGTAAAGGGAGGAAACGGTGGCTTAAAACGGTACGTCCTCATCGAGGGCGTCGGGCTGCGCGGAAGGCGCAGGCGGCTTGGCACCCGCGCGCGGCGGCGGGCTGTGGCGTTCGATCGTCTGATCGACCCCACCCTCGTCGGGAGCGGCCGCAGGACCGCCACCCGGACCGCCTTCGCGGCCACCGAGGAACTGGAAATTCTCCAGCACAATGCGCATCTTGCTGCGCTTCTGGCCCGTGGTCTTGTCGTCCCACGTGTCCAGCTTCAGGCGGCCCTCGACGAAGAGAGGCCGGCCCTTGGTGCAGTACTTGGAGATGGTCTCCCCCTGACGACCCCACGCCTCGATGTCGACGAAGGTCGTCTCATCGCGCGTCTGGCCGGAGTCGTCCTTGTACTGGCGGTTCACCGCGAGGCCGAACTGGCAGATGGGCGTGCCCTTGGGCGTAACCCGGAGTTCCGGGTCGCGGGTCAGGTTCCCGATCAGGAAGACTTTGTTGAGGGAGGCCATGGCGGTTTGCCTTAGACCGACTCGACGAACGTGCGGTACACGTTCTGGTTCAGGCGCAGACGCTCCTTGAGCTGGGACGGGCCCTCGGCGGGGGCGCTGAAGGCCACCTGCACGTAGGTCGCGCCGGTGAGCTTCGGATCCGTCACGCGCACGAAATCCTTCTTGCCGAGGTTCTCGACGGCGGTGACGTCGCCGTGCACGGCGGCGATCTCCGTCTTCACGCCCTCGATGATCTGCTCGATGGTGTCGGCCTGGCCCCGGTTATCGAGGATGAAGGTCGCGCGGTAGTTACGTTTGTTCGGGTTCATTTTTGGCTCTGCGGTTGAGGGTGTTCATGGCCCGGTCGACGCCGTTGGTGAGCAACAGGTCGAGTCCGGACACATAGCTGTCGATTGAAGTTTTAAGGAGGCTGGCTTGTTCAGGAGTGAAGGTTCCGAGCACGAAGTCCTTGAGATCCATCTGCGGTGGCGCTTTCGGACCGATGCCCAGGCGGTAACGAATGAATCCGTTACCGAGGTACTCGATCAGGCTGGCGACGCCGTTGTGTCCGCCCGGGCTGCCGTCGACCGAAAGCTTGATTCGGCCGAGGTCGAGTCCGAGGTCGTCATAGACGGCGGTGATCGCGCCCGGCTTGACCTTGTAGAACCGGGCGAGCGCGCTGACGGCGCGGCCGCTTTCATTCATGAAGGTCTGAGGCTTGACCAGATAACAGGTCCCGCCGGGCGCATGGTCCCAACGGGCGGTTTCCGCCTCAAACGCGGGCTCGGCCTTCCAGACGAGGCCCCGGCGGACCGCGAAGGCATCCAGCACCACCCAACCGAGGTTGTGGCGGGTGCTGGCGTATTCACGGCCCGGATTGCCGAGGCCGGCAACGAGCGAGATGGACATGACTCAAAGAACGAACGCG
>CAYWRG010000089.1:0-12923 GCA_964460715.1 uncultured Opitutus sp.
ACCGTCGCCGCGCTCCTACTCGCCGCCCTGCTCGCCCAGCGCCCCGCGGCCACGGCGCAGGAAGCCGAGGTCGTCAACACCCTCGCCGCCCCGTTGTCCAAGCTCGTCGCTCAGATGTCGGCCCGCGACCAACTCGAGGCCCGCGACTACGACGAGATCGCCCGCACCACCCTGACGTTTGGCGAACGCCTCCAGGGCTCGTCCCAGCCCGTGCCCCAGGGTCCGGTCATCGACGGCATCGCCGCCGTCGACGCAGGCGCCGCGCTCAATCCCACGTTCACGGACTGGGCCCCGCTCCGCCAGAAGCTGGTCGATCTCCTCGAGAACAAGGACCAGCAGCAGCAGGATCAGCAGAACCAGGAGCAGGACCAGCAACAGCAGGGCGAACAGAGCGACGACCAGAAACAGGAGAACCAGCAGGGCGGCAAGCAGTCCAAGGACCAGAAGCAAAAGGCCGACGGCGAACAGGAGCAGCCCAATGGCGAGGCCAAGGGCGACGACCAGGAAAATCAGGACCAGGAGAAGCAGCAGAAGGGCGAGTCCGCCTTTGGCGACATGGAGAAGCAGGCCCAGCCGCCTCCCCCGCCTCCGCCGCAGGGCGACACCCAGAAGGTCGGCGGCAACCCCGACAAGGAAAAGGAGAGCTCCGAAAAGCCGGAACTCGCCGTACCACTTCAAAAACTCGATCAGATCCGCAATCAGGATTCCCCCGCAAAGCTCCATCAGCTCATGCAGGACCCAAATGCGAAGGGCAAAGCCCAGAACGGCCGTGACTGGTGACCATGCGACCAACCTTTTTATCCGTCCTCTTTTTCGTCCTCGCCGCCACCGGCTCGCTGCTCCGCGCCCAGACCATCCGCTGGCAGCCCGCCTCCGGCACGCTCGCGCTCGGCCAGACGACCGAGCTCAGCCTCATCTTCGAGGAATGCGAACCGACGGGTGAAATCACCCTGCCCGCGCTCGGCGGCGTGACGATCGGACGCCCCAGCCGCGGCGAGCAGAGTTCCTTCAATGTAGTGAACGGCAAGGCCGCCCGCACCCGCACGATCTACTTCACCTACCCGGTCCGCCCCGCCCTCAAGGCCACGGTCAACATCCCCGAGTTCGAGATCCCCACTGACCGCGGTCCGATCAAGGTCCCGGCCGTTTCCTTCCAGGTCGTCGACGCCACGGTCGGCGGCGGCACCGTCCCGCTCGACGCGGCGGCCAACTCAACCCTCACCGTCGGCAACAGCACCGCTTGGGCCGGCGAGGTCCTCCCGGTCTCCTACGCGCTCAGCATCAGCAACCGCTTCCCCGCCCAGCTCGCGAGCAACCCCGACTGGTCCTCCAGCCCGCTCGTGATCGAGGAATGGGCCAAGCCCGAGCCCTTCACCGCCATGGTCGCCGGCGAGTCGCGCAACAACATCGTGTATCAGACGCGCGGTTACATCAAGGCCCCCGGCACCTACACGCTCAACGCGGTCAACCAGCTGGTCAACCTGCGCGTCCCGTCCGCCAATTTCAGCGTCTTCCAGGCCTTCCAGGCCGAGCAGTTCTCCATCACCAGCAACCGCCCCGCCCTCACGGTCCGCCCGCTGCCCCAGCCCGCCCCCGGCGGCTTCGACGGCGCGGTCGGCGAGTTCACCCTCGTTTCCAAGGTCGTGCCCGAGACCGCTTCGGTCAGCGAGCCGGTCACCTGGACGCTCGAGCTGCAGGGCAAGGGCAACTGGCCCGACATCGCCGGCCTGCCCACCCGCGATGCCTCGCGCGACTTCCGGGTCGTGCAGCCGCAGGCACGCCGTACCAACAAGGAGGGCGCCCTCTTCGAGGCCTCCCTCAGCGAGGACGTCGTCCTCATCCCGACCAAGCCGGGCACCTACACCCTCGGCCCCGTGGTCTGGACGTATTTCGATCCCACTACCGGCACCTACAAGACGATCAGCACCGAGCGCGTGACCGTCACCGTCACGGCGCCCGCGGCCGAACCCACTCCCTTCGTCGCGCCAACCGTCACCGTCCCCGGCACCACGCCAACCTTGCCGGTTGCTCCACCGCAGGCCCCCAGCGCGCCCGAGGCGATCCCGCGCGACCCGATCCCGGGCTCGGCCCTGGCCTCGGTGCCATGGACCGACCGCAGGGTCTGGCTCGCCTTCGCCGCCAGCGTGGCCTGGCTGCCGCTCTTCTGGGTCGCCCTTGCGTGGCGCCGCGCCCGCCAGACCGATCCGTCCCGCCTCCGCCGCGAAGCCCGCGCGCGTCTCGCCGCCGCCCTCGCCGACCTTCGCAGCGCCAAGGATCCCGCCAAGGTCGCCGCCCTGCTCCTTCGCTGGCAGCACGAGGCCGCCATCCTCTGGCCACTCGCCAAGGCAGCCCCGGCGGCCGCCGCTTTCCTGCCTGATCAGGCCTGGAGCACGCTCTGGACGGAGTCCGAGCGCACGCTCTACGGCAGCAGCCAGCCCCTTCCCACCGACTGGGTTACGCGCGCCGAAGCCGCCCTCGCCTCGCGTCCCGTCCCACGTTTCAGCGCCGGTTCTATTTTCCTGCGTAAGAACCTGCTGCCCTTCCTCGCCGTCCTGACCGTTCTGCTCACCGTCGCGCCGTCCGGCCGCGCCGCCGAGGACGCTGCCAGCGCGGCCTACGCCGGCAGCGAATTCTCCGCTGCGGAAAAACTCTGGCGCGAGTCCGTGCGCAAGCAGCCCACCGACTGGATCGCCCATCACAACCTCGCCCTCGCCCTCGGCCAGCAGAGCCGCTGGGGTGAAGCCGCGGCCCACGCCGTCGCGGCTTTCGTGCAGTCACCCGCCGATCCTGCGGTGCAATGGCAGCTCGGCCTCACGCTCCAGCGCGCCGGCTACGCGCCGCTTGAGGTCGCCCCGTTCACGCAGCCCGGCGCCCGCTACACCCTGGCCAAGAAACTCTCGCCGGCCGGCTGGCAGCGCGCGCTCACGGTCGCCGGCTTCCTCCTGGCCGCGTCCCTCGCCCTCGTCCTCCTCCGCGGCTACGGCCTGCGCAGCCGCCTGATGCTGCCCGCCGCCGGCGTGGTGTTTCTTGTGGCCGTGCTCGGCGCCACCACGGCGCTGGTCAGCCTTTCGACCTACGGCACGCTCCGCGACAACCGCGCCGTCATCGTCTGGCACCAGGCCACGCTCCGCTCCATTCCGACGGAAGCCGACACGGCCCAGACCACGACCAGCCTCGGCGCCGGTTCAATTGCGGTGATCGACAAGACCTTCCTCGGTTGGCTCCGCCTCGCCTTCGCCAACGGCCAGACCGGCTGGGTGCGACAGGAGGACGTGGTGCGTCTGTATCGATAAGACAGAAGCAGAGTGGGTAGCCACGAATGGACACCAATTAACACGAATACGATCCAATAAGACCCAGGAATTTAAACACCGATAAACACGGATGCACACGGATTGGATCCCGAATCAGATGATTTGAATCCGTGTCTATCCGCGTTCATCCGTGGTTAATGGATCGGTCGTTTGATGGGTCGAATCCATTCGTGTGAATTCGTGTCCATTCGTGGTTAAAATCAGCCTGCTGTTTTACGCGCCATCCGCATCAGCGACGCCTCCGCTGAATAGTCGGCGAGCCGTGCCAGTTCCACCCACGCCAAGTCCTTGGACTCGGCGCTGATCACCAGCGGCTCGTCCGCATCGGCTTCGAGCAGGAAGCGCAGATCGTAGTGCAGGTGGGACGGATCCGCCTTTCGCGCCGGGATTTCGTGGACATCGAGATCAAAGATCGCCGGCGATACGAGTGCGACGGAGCGTAGTCCGCTTTCCTCCTGCGCCTCGCGCAAGGCGACCGCGGCCAGATCCGGATCGCCGTCGGCGTGACCTCCGAGCTGCAGCCACTTGTCGAGCTTGCGATGATGCGTCAGCAGAACCTGGCTCCGTGTGCGGTCGACGATCCAGGCCGAGCCGGTCAGATGCCCCGGGACACATGAACGCAACAGGCAGTCGGCGTGCGCCTCGACGAAGGCCAGCGTCCTGGCGGTCATCGCCTGCTCGTGCGGAACCGAGGCGACAGCCCAGTGCGCCCGCAACAGGGCCAGAACGGGAGTGCGGTGCATCGAGAGAGATCAGCGCGGGGTAAGCGGTCGCCAGATCGCGTCCGCCGAGAACGGACGCGGGTTCTCCACGTGCGTCCAGATGTCTTCCACGCTCGGTGCCACCGAGAAGATCTCACTCAGGCCGCTCGACTTGAACCGCTCGGCCACCATCCGGTCGAAGAACCGCAGCAGGTCGTCGTAGAAACCGTCCTGGTTGACCAGCACCACCGGCTTGTGGGTCAGGTTCAGATAACGCTCGGTCATGATCTCCGACAGCTCCTCGAGCGTGCCGATGCCACCGGGCAAGGTGACAAACGCATCCGCGCGCTCCGCCATGATGCGCTTGCGCTCGCGCATGGTGGTGACGGTGACGAGCTCGTCCGCCGCGTGAAACGCCAGCTCCCGCTCGATCATGAAATCGGGAATGATCCCGACCACGTGCCCGCCGCTCTCCTTGACCGCGCGGGCGACCACGCCCATCAGGCCGGCATTGCCTCCCCCGTAGACCAGCCCCCAGCCGCGGGCCACGAGGGTGCGCCCGAGACGCTCGCCCGCCTCGTAGTACTTGGGTTCCAGCTTCGAACTGGAAGAGCAGTAGACACAGAGCAACTTCGGCATGGCTTGGGAAAAGCACGATAACCGCCGGTTGAACATCCATAATTTTGGATTCCGTAGGCTGCGCCCCACCTGATTGACTCCCGCCTGTGGTTTCCACGCCTCAGCCCTACCGCGGTCGTCTCGCGCCGTCCCCCACCGGCTACCTGCACCTCGGCCATGCCCGCACCTTCTGGATCGCCCAGGAACGGGCCCGCACCCACGGCGGGGTTGTGATTCTGCGCAACGAGGACCTCGATGCGACCCGCTTTCGCCTGGATTTCGTCGATGCCATGATCGAGGACCTGCGCTGGGGCGGCCTGAAGTGGGCCGAGGGGCCTGACATCGGCGGGCCGCACGCGCCCTACAACCAGCAGGCCCGCCGCCCGCTTTACCGCGCCGCGCTCGCCCGCCTTCATGCCGCCGGGCTGATCTTCCCCTGCACACGCTCGCGCCGCGACGTGATCGAGGCGGCCGGCGCGCCGCACGAGGGTCCGGACGGCATAGCCGATGAACCCGTTTACCCGGCCGCGTTTCGCCCGGCTCCCGGCACCCCGCTGCCTCCGCTGGAGGACCCGATCGCCACGAACTGGCGCTTCCGCGTGCCCGACGGCGAGGAACTGCGCTTCACCGACGGCGCCTGCGGCGAACAGCACGCGGTCGCCGGACGCGATTTCGGAGATTTTCTCGTGTGGCGAAAGGACGATGTGCCGAGCTACCAGCTCGCGTGCGTTGTCGACGACGCCGCCATGGGCATCACCGAGGTCGTGCGCGGCGCCGACCTGATTCGCTCCACCTTCCGCCAGCTCCTGCTCTATCGGGCGCTGGGACTCGCCGCGCCCGCGTTTTATCACTGCCCGCTGATGAACGACGACAAGGGCGAGCGCCTCGCCAAACGTCACGACGCCCTCAGCCTGCGGATGCTGCGCGAGCGCGGGATCACCCCGGAATCGATCATCAGGCAGTTTAACCACGGATGAACACGGATCGACACGGATTCAGATCCAACCAAGTGAACAGGCTCACGATGGCGGGTGATTTAATCCGTGTTTATCCGTGTCCATCCGTGGTGAGTATGATTTGAGTCTGTTCCCTTTATGCCTCCCAAAATCGGTGTCCTGAATATTTCCGACCGCGCCAGCGCGGGTGTCTATGAGGACACGCCCGGGCAGGCCTGTGTCGCGCTGCTGCGCGAGTGGCTCACGACGTCGTTCGATCTCGACTACAGGATCATCCCCGACGAGCAGGCCGTGATCGCCGCGGAGCTCAAGCGCATGGCCGATGAGTCCGGTTGCTGCCTTGTCGTGACCACGGGCGGCACCGGTCCGGCACCGCGCGACGTGACGCCCGAGGCCACCGTCTCTGTCTGCGACAAGCTCCTGCCCGGCTTCGGTGAGCTCATGCGCGCGACCTCGCTCAAGTACGTGGCGACCGCAATTCTCTCGCGGCAAACAGCCGGCATCCGGGGAAAGACGCTGATCGTGAATCTGCCCGGCCGCCCCAAGGCCATCCGTGAAAACTTCGAGGCGGTGTTTCCGGCGATCCCCTACTGTATCGATTTGATCGGCGGCCCGCGCCTCGAGACGAATGAAGCCGTGATGAAAGCGTTCCGGCCGAAGGGGTGAGGATTTTCGGTTTTCGGTTTCAATCTGACGAACCACCACGGAGGTTAGGTCAGATCGGCCTTGCCCGCGAATCACGCGAATCGCGCGAATAAACCTGAAGTGTAACCACGGAACACACGGAATACACGGAAACGGATCAGAGAATAAGTGTCCCTTTCGGTGTGTTCAGTGGTTATCCCGGATCGAATTCGCGCCGATTCGCGTGATTCGCGGGCGACTCCTCCGATCTCCGGCTGCCGCTCTGGCTTGAATTCGAAAATCGAAACTTACCCGCGCTCAACGCGCAGCGTTTTCCCACTCGGCCGGGAGCAGCGCCTCGGGGCCGATGATGTAGGTCTGGTAGTACAACCAGAAGACCACCGCGCCGAGGCAGACCAGAAAGACCGCCTCACCCATCCAGCCGCCGCGTTGACGGCTGCCTTGATGCAGCAGGCGAACAAGCGTGGCGACGGCGGGAGCAAAGGCAAAGGTCACCAGCGAGGCGCCAAACAGGACCATGCTCATGATGAAACCCGTGCGCAGCCAAGGATCGCCAATCAGCTTCGCCTTGTAGGAAACGATCTCCACGCAAAGGTTCAGGAGGAGCAGGCAACAGGGCAGGACGTAATAAGTGCGGACGGCTTGGCTGGATTTCACGGCGACGGCGATGGGCTGTAGTCGACAAAAGGGGGCTGGCGGGTGCAACCTTCCTCCGGAATCACGGGTCAGCGTTCTTCACCTCAACCCCGATCGTCATGCCCTACCTCAAGATTCAGACCAACCTGCCGGTCACCCGCAAAGCCCGTCGCGTCGTGCTCCGTGAAGCTTCCGCCCTCGTCGAACATGAGCTCGAGAAACCCGAGGATTTCGTGATGGTCGCGCTCGAACCCGATACCGCGATGCTCTTCGGTGGAACGGACGACCCCGTCGCGTTCCTCGAACTCAAGGCCGTCGGTCTGCCCGTCCGTCGTACCAAGCAGCTGAGCAAGGTGCTCTGCGCCATGATCCAGGAGCACCTCGGAATCCCAAAGGACCGCGTTTACGTCAAATTCATCGACGTGAAACACGGGATGTGGGGCTGGAAGGGCGATACGTTTTGACCGCACACGTTTTAAACCACGGATGAACTCGGATAAACACGGATTCAGAATCCGATTTTTCGGGATTCAATCGGTGCCCATCGGTGTTGATCTGTGGTTAGCCGGATCGCGGTCTGAGATCGCGACAGGGGCTTGCCCTCGACGAGCACGAGCATTAACTGCCCTACCGTCGTTTAACTGACGCTTCAAATCATGCTCAACCTCAGCGCTCCTGATCTCACGCAACACGCTCCGCGCAGCCCGCGCGTCCGTCTCGGTGGCTATGTCCACCTGCCCCGCCTGCTCGACAAGGCCCGGGCGTTCGCGGCCGGCAAGAATGCCGGCTACAACTACAACTGCCCGCTCGACAAACATTTCTTCGGCTTCACCGGGATCGATGCCGATGCGATGCTGGCCGCGATCAAGTCGGGCAAATCAGACACCGAGATGCTCGCTTGGGTCCGCGCCAACACGAAGCGCCATCCGTCCGAAATTGCAGCATGGAGCACCTGGCTTTCCGCCCACGGCGCTGGCGGCGTCGACGGCCACGCGTGGTTTTCCGACATGATCAAGACCGACGGCGCCGGCCGCGACGATATCCAGACCTTCTTCGATCTCCTGGATCTCGACGACTACGTGAGCTACGGCGGGAAGAGCTGAGGGAATTTTCGAATTTGGAGTTAAGGCCGGAGCGTCGGTCGGAGTCTGGCTGAGTCCCCCGCGAATCGGCGCGAATTAGATCCGGAATAAACCACGGAATTCACGGAGCACACGGAAGCGGACCCCAATTCTCTGATCCATTTCCGTGTGTTCCGTGGTTCAAAATCAGGTCTATTCGCGAAGATTCGCGTGATTCGCGGGCCAATGCCGATCTGCCTAACTCCAAATGGCGGTTGATCGGGCCGAAATCGAAAATTTACGGCCGTCGAACAACGGCTCCACCCTTCATCACGAAGGCCACTTTTCGCAGCGCCGAGATCGTCGTCAGCGGATCGCCTTCGACGGCGATCAGGTCGGCCAGCAGCCCCGGCTGTACCCGGCCAATCTGGGTTTCCTGATGCAGGACCTTTGCCGAGACCGACGTGGCGGCACGGAGGGCGTCGACCGGCTTCATGCCGTAGTCGACCAGCATCTCGATCTCGCGCGCGTTGGTCCCATGGGTGAACACACCGACATCGCTCCCGTTGACGATCGTCACCCCAGAATCGAGCGCCGCCTTGAACGAGGCCCGGCGCGCGGCCTCGTTTTCGGGCCGCGTCACCGCCAGCGTCGGCACCAGCGCGACGCCGCGCTCCTTCATGAGTTGGTAGACCTCGGCGGTTCCAAAGTAGCCGTGCTCGATCGTCTCCGCCCCTGCAAGCGCCGCGCGGCGCATGGCTTCGGGCGTGACCGCGTGCACCGAGATCGCACGTCCGCTGCTACGCGCGGTGTCGACCGCCAACTTGAGTTCCTCGACCGAAAACGTCGGCATCGGCTCCCCCCGTGGGCCCCAGCGGTAGTCACCATAGAGCTTCACCCAGTCGGCCCCATGACCGATCTGATCCCGCACCGCACGGATCAACGCGTCAACCCCGTCCGCCTCCTCCGCGCCCTGCGGCACCGCCCACTCACTCGCAAACCCCTTCGGCCCGTAGCTGCCCGTGGCGATGATCGCCTTGGACGCAATGAGCAGGCGTGGACCGGGAATGATGCCCTGCTCGATCGCCTGCCGCAGGCCGGTGTCGGCATAAGCAGCCCCCTCCGTGCCGAGGTCGCGCAACGTGGTGAAACCGGAATCGAGCGTCGCCCGCAGATGATTGACCGCTCGCGCCACGCGCAGCGACAGCGATTCCTTCAGGACCTGGTCGTTCCAGGACGCCTCGCTGTACGGGTGCAGCAGCACGTGACTGTGGGTATCAATCAGGCCCGGCAGCAACGTCAGCCCGGGAAGATCGATCACCGGTGTGCCGGCCGGCACCGTGATCGCCGCCGCCGGACCAGCCGCCGTGATCCGATCGCCCGTGACCACCACAATCCAGCCCTCGTGGAGCGCAGCCGTCTCGCCGTCAAAGACCCGCGCCGGCTGCAGCACCGTCACCGCGGGCGCCGGTTGCGCGTGCACGATCAGAGCCGAAAACCATCCCACCAGGGCCAGCGCGAAAAAACGTTTCATCGCTTGTTACTACACCCAAAACCGCCGGGGCCAACCTAGGAATTTTCGATCCTCGATCTCCGATTCCCGCAGTCGATCCGTCGGCATTGCCCGCGAATCACGCGAATCGGCGCGAATAAGGACCGCTCAATCCGAGGAACAAACGACCCGAAACACGAAATTCCAGAACATGAATCCGGATCTGGTTTCCGTGTGTTCCGTGTATTCCGTAATTCAATCCGGATCGGATCCGCGCCGGTTCGCGGGCATTCACCGCCGGGATTCCTTCGGCATCAGCGCGAATTCCAAATCCGAAAATCCCTCAAAGTTCCGTGTACTTGTCTGATCGCCCTTTCGCTTTCTCCACCGGGTACTTTTCCGCGTTGCGCGCCATCTTGGCCTGGATTGCCGCCGCCACGTCGATGCCGGTGATGTTAGCGAACTCGAGCGCGTAAATCACCACGTCGGCGAGTTCCTCCTCGATCTTCGCCTTGCGCGCGGGATCGGCGGCCACGGTGCGCGAGGCCTCCGTGGTGGACCAAAGAAAATGCTCCATCAGCTCCCCGGCTTCGGCCGCGAGCGCCATGCTGAGGTTTTTCGGCGCATGGAACTGCTCCCAGTCCCGCTCGCGCGCGAAGGCCAGAACACGGGTTTTCAACTCGGCAAGCGTGGTGGTGGCGTCAGTGGACATGGGAAACCGGGATACCTCCAGCCTGCCCCACCTCGCGCGAATGGCGAATCAAAGTCGCAACCGGTGGCATCCCAGCCCAGGCGGATCGATCGCTTTCTCGTTCTCGTAATCGTTCTCGTTCTCAGATCGAGAATGTGGGGTTACCCGGGTTTGACGGACCGACCCGTCGAGAACGAGAAAGAGAACGAAAAACGAGAACGATTCTGGACCTGTGCTGGTCAGCACCACCCGCAACTGCGCAGGCGACAAATCAGAAAATACTTGGCACACGGCCTGCATTATGGTGTCCGTATCCCTGTTCCAATGACCCGGACTCAACAACATCAGCGCAGCCTCGCCGGCACTTCGTTTACGAAGGCCGTCGTCTCCTGCTGTGCGTCGATGCGTCCGGTAGTCTCCATCCGTTGGAACAAAACGCATACCGCCCCGGGCTCTCAGGCCGCCTAAACCTCCGCATAGCGGAACCTCGGTTTAGTCCAAACCTGAAGAAAGCCCGGAGGCCCTAGGCCCCGAGGTTCCCACCTCCCCATGCCCACATCCCTTTTTCCTGCCATGAACACGATCATCGCCCCCTTGAACTCCGTCCGTAGCCGTCGACCGGAAGCCGCGCCCGCCGTGTCTTTCCGCCAGCCGCACTACGACTGCACGGAGGTCGACGACGCCCTTCGGCTCGCCGTCTACGTGCCCGGGGTCGAAGCCTCCGGCGTGGAGATCACGACTCAGGGCACCGACCTCACGGTCACGGCCAGGAAAAGTCACTTCGTCCGCGTCAACTGGCAGGCGCTCCACCTCGAGAACGCCCAGCGCGACTACCGTCTGAACCTGCGTCTCGGCCGCGGTCTCGCCTACGAGTCCCTCCACGCCGAGCTGCGAGACGGCGTGCTGACGCTTCTCGTTCCGAAGAAGCCGTCCCTCACGGCGAACGCGCACCCGCGCGGCCGCAGCACCCGCCAGGCAGCCTGATTCCGCCAACGGCGGGCAGCCGGGGCCACTATTTGCTCCCGGCCGCCTGCTTTTTCTCAAGTCCGCGCTATTTTGTCCGAAACTATTTTCTAGAACAGACGTCCCACTCCTTCCTGTCATGCCCCTACCCCTCGCCCACCTTCCCCCACCCGAAACCCGTCCCGCCGCTGCGCTGGTGGTCCCCGCGCACGACGTCCAGTGGTGCCGCCCGGCCTTCCGGCCGCCGACCCTGCCGACCACGGCCCAGCTTTACAGCGAGGTCCCGTTCAGCGCACAGTTCACGCCCAAGCGTTTCACCGCGACGGCTGGCGCCCGCTAAAGCAGCCATGTAGCCGGGGTCGCTGGCCCCCGGGAGGCGATTTTAGGCCAAAGCCCCCACGCCCGGGGGCCCCCCCCCCCGGCTACATCCTCGCTCAGGCGTGGCTTTTGGCTGCGAGCTCCTTCTGGAGCTCGCCAAAGTTTCCACCCTCAGCCGCGTGGACGAAGCTTTCAGTCACTGACTTGAGCTCCTCCCAACGGGCCCGGATCTTCTTCGCTTCCTCGGGCGTGATCTTCTGATCCGCCGTGGCCGAAGCGATGACCCCGAGCATGTCGGCAAATTCCTGCACGATGTCATTCGTGGCCGGAATGATCGCATGCGGATGCGGCTTCGACTCAGGGTTGGTGATGAAAAAGCCCCCCGCGCATTCGCACACCCACTGTGCGATCCGCTTGTCATTGGTGATCTTGAGGAGCTGCTCGATCCGGTCCAACGGGTTGAACGCACCACTGCCAGCGTTTTCAGCCGGAGGCTCGGCCCACTTGTAGATCAGCGACAGGGATAATCCCATGTCGGCGGAGATTTGCTTAGCGCTCGTTTTCTTGAGCACCTCCTTAAGCAATTCATGGGATTGCATACAATCGAAGGCTGAAAGGCGGATTAGCCGAAGGCAATACCGTTCATAGGGTTGCTAACGACCGGTCCCTGGCCGCTTTTTCGGCGTGCCATCCCCCTCCCGCTGGGGCACACCTTGGGTTTTCATGAATATCCACGAGTATCAGGCCAAGGCCCTCTTTGAGAAGTTCGGCGTCCCCGTCCCCAAGGGCGCAGCCGCCAAGTCCGCCGCAGAGTTCGACTCCGCGCTCGCCCAGCTCCCGGAAGGCCCGACCATGGTGAAGTCCCAGATTCACGCGGGCGGTCGCGGCAAGGGCACGTTCACGGACGGCTACAAGGGCGGCGTGAAATTCTGCAAGACCAAGGCCGATGCCAAGGAGATCGCCGGCAAGATGATCAACAACACGCTGGTCACGATCCAGACCGGCCCCGCCGGCCGCAAGGTCCAGACCGTGTACTTCACCGCCGCAAGCGACATCAAGAAGGAGTACTACCTCGCGATCCTCCTCGACCGCGCCTCCTCCAAGCCTGTGATCGTCGCCTCCACCGAGGGTGGCGTCGAGATCGAGACCGTCGCGCACAACACGCCGGAGAAGATCACCAAGGTCCTGATCGACCCCGCCTACGGCATCGCCGATTTCCAGCTCCGCCAACTCATCGCCTCCCTCGGCTTCGCCGGCACCGAGGCCAAGAACGCGGCCAAGCTGATCAAGAATCTCTACACGATGTTCTGGGAGACCGACGCCGCCATGGTCGAGGTCAACCCCCTCATCACCACTCCGGCCGGTGACGTCCTCGCGCTCGACGCAAAGGTCTCGTTCGATTCGAACGCCCTCTACCGTCACCCCGAGATCGTCGCCCTCCGCGACCTCAACGAGGAAGACCCGAAGGAAATCGAGGCCTCCAAGTACGACCTCGCCTACATCGCGCTCGACGGCAACATCGCCTGCC
>CAYWRG010000090.1:0-7188 GCA_964460715.1 uncultured Opitutus sp.
CAATGTTGCGGAAGGTTTTCGCATCGTAGAAGCAGGCAATCACAAAGGAGAGCTTCATGCAGGCCGGCTTGGACCCTAGTGCAGACGGCCACGGTGGGAAGCCCTTTTCATGGGCCACGCAGGTGGAACTGCCGGGTGGATCGTTGACTCGACCTTCAACGGCGCCAAACTCCGGCCGTTTGTTTCCCGCCCTGCAATCCCTGCTGAATAGTCCCGGAGCACAGGCTGCCGCTCAGAATTTCGGCTGGTTGGCGGGTGAAAAGGCGGCCCGGCTTGTGCTAAACGTGGGCGTGGGCTTCTGGGTGGCGCGCTATCTCGGTCCCACGCAGTTCGGCGAGCTGAGCTATGCGTTGGCGATCGTGGGTATCGCGATGCTCCTGGCTGAACTGGGGCTCGACGGTTTGGTGCGCCGTGAGCTCATTCGCGAACCGGCCGGAGCTGGCGCGCTACTCGCCGTAGTCGCTGTCATGCGTATGGCCGGAGCTCTTCTGGCTTGGTTCGCGGTTGCGGCGTGGGGACTCCTCCAAGGCGGAACCCAGCAATTCCTGTTGCCCGTACTTGGTCTGACGCTTTTTCAACCCGTGCTGTGGGTTTCGGACCTCTGGTTTCAGGCCTGCCTTCGCGCCCGTACATCGGTTCTGGCCCAGATCGGGGCCTTAGGGGTGGGCGCAGCGGGACGAATCTGGCTCATCACGCGCGGGCTGCCGCTGACAGGCTTCGCGGTGATTGCAGTCGTGGAGATGGTGGTCGCCGGCGTGCTACTGGGTATTTTGGCGCGCCGCGAGGGGCTGGCCTTGCGGTTCGGTCCAGCCGCGCGGCGCCTAGCGAGTGGACTCTGGCGGCAGGCCTGGCCTCTCCTCCTGTCCGGCTTCGCAGTCGCGCTCTACCTCAAGATAGACACTGTCATGCTTCAAGCCATGGCGGGTCCATCCGAAGTGGGTATTTATTCTGCTGCGGTCCGCTTTACGGAGATCTGGTATTTTTTGCCTGTAGCTTTGGCTTCGAGCGCTCTCCCGTCGTTGCTCCGAGCCCGCGCGGTTGGAGTGGACGATTACCGTCGCCGTCTGCAGGCGTTCTACGACCTCAATGCCGGACTGGCTTATTTTGTGGCCGTGCCGCTGGCCTTGGCCGCTCCATGGGTGGTGGCTTTGGCCTACGGATCCGAATATGCCGCGTCTGGGCCGGTGATGCAGATCCACGTATGGTCGGGCATTTTCGTGTTTCTCGGGGTCGCCCGCGGCCAGTTTCTCGTGAATGAAGGCCATGTGTATTTTTATCTCTGGTCGACCGTTGCCGGTCTGGTCGTCAATGTAATCCTCAATGCGATCTTCATACCGCGATGGGGATCACTTGGTGCTGCGTGGGCTAACCTGGCGGCGCAGATCGTCGCAGCTTTTGTTTCCACGGCTTGCCACGCCCCGCTGCGCACGACGGCATGGATGCAGATGCGCGCCCTCCTGATTCCTTTCCGCTGGTACCGCTATGTCCGATCAAGCTGACCCTGCCCCGCTCAAGCCGATGACGAAGGCATGGCGATTCCTGCGCCTGTTGTCCCGGCCTGTACTGGCCCGAAAACTCGGCACCTTGGCGACGGAGGGCTATTTGGCGCAGTCAGGCTGGGTCCGTAGCGTGATCGCAGGCGAGGTAGTTGATCGTTGGGGCGAGTCGCAGCCGTGGACCACTATACCCTTCGTCGATTTTCTTGAACGACGGCTCCGTCCGGAATGGTCGGTGTTCGAATATGGCGCGGGCGCATCCACGCGATACTTCGCGGCGCGGGTCGCTACGGTGACCGCGCGGGTCCGACGGAAGAATACGCCTGCGCGATCCGGGAGGCCGTGGTTCCACCGGAGATCGTCGTGATTGATGGCATCGAGCGGGTGGCGTGTGTTTCCGCCGTGCTTGGGGCTCTCGCACCACGCAGTATCCTCGTGTTGGATGATTCGGAACGGTCCGACTACATTCCGGCCCGCACGCTGTTGAAGGCGGCTGGCTTTCGCGAACTGGATTTCTGGGGGCTGGCTCCGGGGCGGGTGGAGCGCAAGTGCACCAGTGTCTTTTATCGGGACGCCAACGTTCTCGGGTTGTGAGTGAGGTGATTCCAGTCGTCCTGTTTGCGTATGCTCGACCCGATCATCTCGTGCGCGTTCTCGATTGCCTGCGCCGGAATCGTGTGCCGCTGATCTACGCCTACGCTGACGGAGCGCGGTCGCCTGCAGATCAGCCCGCGGTGGAGGCGGTTCGTACGTTGTTGCGCTCAATTGACTGGTGCGAAGTCAGGCTGACCGAGCGCGAGACTAACCTCGGCCTGGGACGCAACGTACTCTCCGGTGTAACCGAGGTCGCAGCCCGCCACGAGGCGTTCATTGTGTGGGAGGACGACTTGATTTGCGTCCCCGGGACCTACGAATGGGTGGTTGCAGCCCTGCGTCACTACGCCGATGTCGCGCAGGTTTTTAGTGTTTCGGCGTGGACACATCCACGGGTGACGCCGACGGATGTCGATGATGGGGCCTATCTGGATGGGCGTGCGGACTGTTGGGTCTGGGGTGCATACGCTCGATCTTGGGCTGGTATGCATGAACCCGCTCTAGAGAAGTTGCGTCAGGTTCAGGCAGCGGGAATTGCTCCAGATGCTTACGGGGCCGATTTGCCTGAAATGGCGAAGGCTGAGCAGCGCAAAAATATCTGGGCCGTGCGCTGGCTTTATCATCATTTACAAAAGGGGAAACTCTGCGTGCGCCCGCCATGGAGCATGGTCGAGCATATCGGATTTGATGGATCGGCCACGAATGCGATTGGGTCGACGGATTGGGCGAATCCGCCGCTCAGGCCTGCGCCCCCCGTGAAAGCTGACTGGCCGCAACCCACTGAACACCCGGCCTGTCGCCGCCTCTGGACGCAGGCGACTCCGGGATTGGTTGGCCGGCTGTGGCGGCGACTATGGGCTAACTTGCTTCGCTCATGAATGCGCCAGGCCGATGCTTGCTTCGTCAGTTGCTTCCAGTGGGTGTTCGTCGATGGCTGCGACACACCTTTGGCTGGCGTTGGTTCCGTGGAAATTACGCCACTTGGGAGGCGGCGCGGGCTGTCACCCAAGGTTACGACAACGGCGCAAACGCGGACCGGGCGATCGAAGCGGCGCGTGCTGTGCGACGGGGTGATGCCGCCTGGGAGCGGGATGGGTCCTTGTTTTCCCAGCCTGCATCCCATGGACCATTGGTGATTGCGCTCCAAGCAGCCATCGAGATACGCGGGCGGCTGGATGTGGTCGACATTGGCGGAGCCTTCGGGAGTACCTGGTGGCAGCACCGCGATGCCTTCTGCGGCCGAAACGTGCGTTGGCGGATCGTGGAGCAGCCTTCCTACGTGGATGCCGGACAACGCGAGTTTGCCGACGACGTGCTCTCCTTTCATGCCAGTCTCGATGAAGCCCTTGGCAACGTGGCGGAACAGACCGCTCTGCTTTCGTGCGTGCTTTCCTACGTTGAGCACCCCCACGCCATGCTCTCGAGCGTGACCGGCGCCGGCTTTGGGCACATCATTCTTGATCGGACGCCTTTCATCACCGGCAATCGGGACAAGCTGGTCGTCCAGCAAACACCCCCGGCCTTGGGCGGTGGGAGCTATCCGTGCTGGCTCTTTGTTCGCGAGAACGTGATGCGCCACTTCCAATCGCACTACGATCTGGTGGGCGAGTGGCCCGGCTTTGACGATCCCGCCGCCGGCGTTGAGTATCGGGGCCTATGGTTCCGGAAGAAGGAGATGCGATGAACGCCTGCGCTCAAGGAGCGCCGTTGAATTGGCGCGAGCGGCAGCAATTCCAGCCCGAAGGATTGGTCGGGATGCTGGTGAACCCCTTTTATTTTTCCCGGCGCGGACTGTACCTCGGATTGCAGGCGCTGTGCCGTCGGTTGAACGGGGACGTGCTTGACGTCGGCTGCGGAAGGAAGCCCTACCTCTCGCTCATATCCGCGAAGCGATACGTGGGAATTGATATCGATTCCCCGGTCACACGCGCCCTGGGTATGGCCGATGTCCTCTATGACGGACGCACCCTGCCGTTTCCCGACGCGAGCTTCGACGGCGTTCTTTGCTCGCAGGTGCTGGAACACGTCTTCACGCCCGATGAGTTTTTGCGAGAGATCGGCCGCGTGCTTCGTCCCGGAGGAAATCTTGTGCTGGCCGTACCCTTTGCCTGGGACGAGCACGAGCAACCGTGGGATTACGCGCGCTACTCGTCCTTCGGATTGAAGGCCTTGCTGGAGAAGGCGGGCTTCGAGGTGATCGAACAGCGCAAGTCCATGCCGGACGCGCGCGCTCTGGTGCAGTTGGCCTCGGCCTACCTCTACAAGGTGACGCGCAGCCGACGCCGCTGGCTCAACGCGGTCGCGCAGATCGGTCTGATTGCTCCGTGCACTGTCTTGGGTGGTTGCCTGGCCTGGCTGCTGCCAGCGAATCCGGATCTCTACC
The DNA here is from genome assembly GCA_964460715.1 of uncultured Opitutus sp. GTDB lineage: Bacteria > Verrucomicrobiota > Verrucomicrobiia > Opitutales > Opitutaceae > CAMAXB01. The sequence continues at coordinate 4,474 of CAYWRG010000090.1, forward strand.
TCGATAATCTGGTGTTGGCGCGGAAGCCGGGACCGGCGAAGGCGTGAACCACTACTGCACCTATTTCGACGGCGGCTTCCTCTTGCAGGGCGTGGCCCTGTGGCAGTCGCTCGCGGCGCACGATCCGGACGCGGTGCTGTGGGTCCTGGCCCTCGACGAAGAAGCGGCGGAGCCGCTCCGGATGCTGGGCGAGGCCAACCTGCGCGTGGTGACTCTGGGGGAATTGGAGGCAGCCGACCCTGGCTTGCGTGCGACGAAGGCGAGTCGGTCGCGCGTGGAGTACTATTTCACCCTGTCGCCCTGCTGGCCGCGGTACCTCCTGCAGGCACGACCCGAAATCGAGCGACTGATCTACCTCGATGCCGATCTTTACCTGTTCGCGAATCCCCGACCGATCTGGGATGACCTCGCGCGCGGCAGCATCTTGCTGGGTGCGCATCGCTTTCCACGTTTTCTCGCGCACTACGAGCGCCACGGGCGCTACAATGTGGGCGTGCTGGGCTGGCGCCGGGATGCGGCCGGGCTTGCCTGTCTCGATCATTGGCGCGAGCAATGCCTGGCCTGGTGCCACGATGTGGTGGAGGACGGGAAATACGCCGACCAGAAGTACCTCGAGCAATGGCCGCAGCGTTTTTCCGGAGTGGTGGAGTGCATGCATCCCGGAGTTAACCTGGCCCCTTGGAACTGGCTGGCGCATCGCTGCGAAGTCGTGACTGGCGCGGTGCGCGTCGATGGGCAGCCTTTGATTGGCTTTCACTTCGCGCGCTTCCGGGCGCTCGTGGATGATCGTTGGTGGCAATCGGGGCAGCTTGATTACGGGGTCATGCCGTGGTCGCTGCGACAAGCGGTCTACGGGACCTACTGGCGCGGCCTTCAGCGTGCGCGCCAGATGGTCGAGGCAGCGTTGCCCGCGTGGCGCCCGCCCCACACGCCCGGGCGCTCGGGACGGTCTGCCCTGCGTGGACTCCCGCTGCGCATCCTGTTTGGCAGCGACTGGCTGCGGATTGGCGACTATTTCATTTCCGGTCGCCTTGGCCTGGGTCGCTACTCGGGTCGTTTTCTCGCCTGGCTGCGGACGATCTTTTTGCGCAGGTAGCGCACCACCGAGCCAAGGTCCCACAGCCAGCAGGCGGACAAGGGAAAGTGACGGTGACGCACGGTGATCTCCTCGCGGTAGCCGATCCACGATCCCGCGTCGCTCAAGCCGCCGCCACCGCAATCGGCGATGTGCAGCGTCAGGGGTTCGAAACGTGCGCCTGCGTGGAGGAGTCGGACGTTGAGGTCGTAGTCGGCCATCACGCGCAGCCGGGCATCGAAACAGCCGTGGCGGACAAGCGCGTCCCTCCGGTAGAACGCAGCCTGATGGTGCACGAAATTGCGCTGCACCGCGGTTGCGGTCGCGGCGAAGGGGTAGCGCCTCCCGTCGTCAAAGCGGGCCTCGCCGACCACGACTTCAGCCAAGCTCGTGCGCAATTGCACGGTGGCGGAGGCGAGGATCTTTGGTCCGGCCAGACGGTCGTCGGCACCCAGAAACAAGAGCCAGGTGCCGCGGGCGGCTGCGATACCCTTGTTCATCGCGTCGTACACGCCCCGGTCAGGTTCACTCACGACGTGCAGGTCGGGAGCGGACTGGGATTCGAGCCATTCGCGCGTGCCGTCGGCGGAGGCGCCGTCGATCACGATGAGTTCAACGCTGGCGCCGCGCTGTTCGCGCACGCTCGCAAGGGCCGTCCGCAGTGAGGGGCCGGGGTTTTTGCAGACCACGATGACGCTGAGAAGCGGCGCGGGGACGGACATTGCGTTCCGGCCAAGCATCGCTCAGGCTCTCGATCTGTCGATGCAGGAGTTGCCGCTGCTTTCCGTGGTCATTGTCGCGTACAAGTCGCGCGACGAGATCGCCGCGTGCCTGGCTTCGATCCCGCATCATATCGACGGCGGTGTGGTGGAGACGGTTGTGGTCGACAATTCGGCGGGCGACGGGACGAGGGAAATCGTCCGGCGTGATTTCTCGCACGTCACCTATATCGATCCCGGTGCCAACCTGGGCTTCGGTCGCGCGAACAATCTTGGTCACAGCCGCACCCACGGGGCCTACGTGCTCTTCCTCAATCCCGATACGATCAGCAACCTGGCGGCGCTTACGCATTGCATCCGGCGGCTCGAGTCCGAAGCGGACGTCGGACTGATCTCGCCCAAGCTGGTCCAGGCAGACGGCACCATGGACCTCGCCTGCCGGCGTTCCATCCCGACGCTGTGGGCGGGCTTTTGTCGGGCCAGCGGGTTGGCGGCGGCGTTTCCCCGGATCGGGCTCTTTGCGGGCTATAACCTGACGCACCTGCCTGATGACGGCACGTATGACGTGGGCGCGATCAACGGTGCATTCATGCTCGCACCGCGAGCCGCACTGAAAGCCGTCGCTCCCGACGGTCGCGTGTTCGACGAGGTCTTCTTCATGTACGGCGACGACCTCGACCTGTGTATCCGCATGGTCAAGGCGGGGCGCCGGATCGTCTACGACGGTCGCGTGAGCATCATCCACCTCAAGGGTTCGAGCGTGGCCAAGGATTTCGACGTGATGTCGACCGCGATCTTCGATGCGAATCGCGACGTGTACCTGAAGCACTTCGGCACGAACGCGCTGACGCGCTTCATTTACCGCCTGATGTTCGGTTTGTGGAAACGGGTCGCCCTGGCCCGCGCCCGCATCCGTGGCCA
>CAYWRG010000090.1:7288-8975 GCA_964460715.1 uncultured Opitutus sp.
TAGTAAATATCGTGCTGGATTCGGCGTTCGATCGAGGTGTCGCCACGCAGGCCGTTGACCTGGGCCCAGCCGGTCATGCCGGGCTTCACGAGGTGGCGCGGCAGGTAGTGCGGGATCTCGGCGGAAAGCCGGTCGACGTGATACGGCCGTTCGGGTCGCGGTCCGACCAGGCTCATCTCCCCACGCAGCACGTTCCAGAACTGAGGCAGCTCGTCGAGATTCCAGTGGCGCATGACCGCGCCGATGCGCAGCAACCGCGGGTCGCCACGGAGTGTGCTGGGGTTGGCCGCGTCCGCGGCGTCCGCATCCGGTGCCATGCTGCGGAGCTTGTAGAGCGTGAACGGCCGGTGGCCGGCTCCAATGCGGGTCTGTCGGAAAAACACCGATCCGGCCGGCGATTCGCGTTTGATCAACGCCGCGAGCACGGCCATCACGGGCAGCGAGAGCAGGAGTCCCACGCCCGCGCCGGCGAGGTCCAGCAGGCGCTTGAGCCCGCGGTTGAAGAAACGCGTGATCGGCAGCTCTTCCACGCCGAGCACTGGGACGCGCCCAACGGTTTGCAGGCGGAGGCCGCTGAGAAAAATGTCGAACGTGCTGGGAACGATCTTCCACTCGACGTAGGCCCGCTCGCAGGTTTCGACGATGCGCTGCAGCTCGGCGCGGGGCAGATCGAGCCGTGTGATGATCAGCAGATCGGCCCCGGCCCTGGCCAGCACCTCCGCGAGTTGCTCACTCGTGCCTAGCCAAGGAGCATGCTCCGAGCCGGTGTCACTTTGGGCGTGACACGGGCTCCCTGGCTCGGCGGGAGTGGCAAAGGGTGGGGTGGTGTCGGCGCGCGTGACGATGCCGGCGAGGCTGAAGGGATGGGTTGGGTCGCGGGCGATCTCGTCGGCGAGTGTACGCGCTTCGTCGTTCCAGCCGAGGATGATGGCGCGCCGCCGCAGGCGCGACAGGACGGGTGTGCGCGTGAGCAGGACGTAGACCAGCGACCGCCACGTGTAGAGCAGCACCACCACTGCCGCAAAGGCGAGGAGCACGAACAGGCGCGAGATGGGCGGATCGAACTTCAGCACGAGCGACAAGCCGAGATAGGCCACCAGCCAGACCGAGGCGCCCTTCAGGATCGCATTGAGATTCTGGTAACGACGCAGGAGCAGGCGCGTGTCGTACAATCCGAATTGCACAAACGCCGCCACGAGCAGCGCGACGCCGACCAGCAGCAGGGGCAGGTAGCGCGCAAACGAGGCATCCGGCACATTCAGACCGATGCGGCCCACGGCGGTTTCGTAGCGTAGGAAGTAACCGAGCGAGAGCCCGGCGAACGTCACCACCGCGTCGCCGATCAGAAGCGTCAGCGGCAGGGTCGTGTCACGCCAGCGGTCCCGGCGGGGTGACGGACGGATCGGGGAGGGTGCGGTTTCGGCCATCGGTGCGGGACGGGCCATGCTTTCGCGTGGGGGGCGTCGCGTCGAGCGCGGTTTGGCCGGGGCGAAGTATGTCCGCAAGCCGGTGTGGTGTAGCCGGGGGGCGGTGACCCCAGTGCCTTGATTTCTTGGTCACTGATCTCGGACCGGGCTCAGCGAGCCCAGCCACATCGAACCCCCACGGCCTACGGCAGCAGCCCGGCGTCGTGCCAGGCTTTGCCGGGGATCCAGCCGCGATGGGGAAAAAGCGTGTTCGTCAGCGG
>CAYWRG010000090.1:8985-12855 GCA_964460715.1 uncultured Opitutus sp.
CGCTAATCCCGGTGCCTTCATTTCTTGGTCACTGATCTCTGACCGGGCTCGGCGAGCCCGGCTACAGCGCAGTTACTTCCTACGGCAGGAGCCCGGCGTCGTGCCAGGCTTTGCCGGGGATCCAGCCGCGGTTGGGGAAGAGCGTGCTCGTCAGCGGGGTGAGCAGGAGGTTGCGCTCGAAGACGGCCGCGTCGCCCGAGACCGGGGCGTCCGGGTGGCGCATGATGACGCGGTGGCCGCCGCGGAGCGTTCGTTCGGCCCGGCGCCAGGCGGAGGTTTCGCTAAGGGGCGACGTTACGAAGGTCAGAAAATCCGGCGAGGCAGCAAGGCGTGCGTTCAGTTCGCCGGTTTCGTGCGAATGCAGGCCGGCGGGAGCAGCCCCGGTTGCCCACGCGACGCCAGGGAGTCCCCACGCATCCGCGCCTGCCCAGGGTCCCGCGCCCTTCGCGGGTGCGGCGGCCAGGCTGCGCAGCAACGCCGCCGGCGCAGGAGCAAGCCCAGCGGTGATGGTCTCCAGCGTACGCGCGTCGGGCTGCAGCCACCAGGCGATGAGGGCAGCCGATGCGCGCAAGTTCTCGCGTTCACGCTCGGTCGGCAGGGTGTCGGCGAGCGCGGCGGCCTGGGTGGCGATGCTGACGCTCACGGCCGGGATGAGGGGCTTGATGCCCGCTTCCTGCCACCAGCCTTCCGTGACGACGGCCGGGTTGGCCAGGCACTCCCGGGCAAAGGCGCGGATGGCGGCGACGGTGTCGCCGCTACGCAGGCACGCGAGGGCGTAACCGAGGTGGGCGCCGCGACGGTGGGGTGCGAGCCGTGCCGCCGCCGCAAACGTTTCCAGGAGGTTGGGGCGGCCCAGCTGGAGGTCGAGCCAGGCGAGGTTGGAGAGCGCAAACTCCGACGGCCAGGGGCCGCCGGATGCGACCACCGGACGGAGCGCGTCGGCTGCCGGGGCCTGCGTGGCCGGGTCGGTCCACTGCCACGCCGCGCTGGTTTCCGCATAAAAACGGTCCCAGGGCGCGAGCAGGTGGGCATGCCCGAGTGCGCGGAGTGCGCTCACTGGCCGCTGCGTGTCGTGGGCATGGATTGCGCCGGCGAAGGCGGCACGGGCGGCGACGTCGCGGCTGCGATAAGCCACCGGGCCGACGATCGCGAGGACGGCCGCCGCGAGCCCGAGCTTGTGGCGAAGCGGCGCGCGCGCGACCGATGTTACCTCGCTGGCTTCCGCGGCGGCGAGGCACGCAACATGCGCCAGCAGGAACATCGTGATGAACGGGACATCGAGTTGATGATCGGTGAGCGCAAACGCCGCATAGGCCAGCGAACCGGCGGCGAGGACGGCCTGCTCTGGCGGTGCGGCCGGGAGGAGCGCACGGATGACCACTGGCAGAAATGTTCCGATGAGCAGAATCCCGGCAAGCGCGCCGGCAGGCCCCGTCGTGGCCCATATCTGGAGCGGCAGCGAGTGGAGCTGCAGTGTCCCGTCCGGCGCGCCCACCTGGGCGGACCTTCCGGAGAGCGCCCCGTAGGCGAGCGGCGTGGTGCCGGGACCGGGTCCGAGCAGACCATGGTCGGCGCCGAGTTCGAGGGCGGCGGCGGCAAGCGCGGTTCGCTGGGTGTTGCTGGCGGCGGCGAGCGCGCTCCAGCGGCCTTCGAGCACCAGGCTGCGCAGGCGCTCGTTGCTCAGCACGGCCCCTCCCACCACGATCAGGAGAAGAACCGCTCCCACGATCGCGTCGCGTGAACGACGTCCGCGGCGCAACCAGAGACTCACCAAGAAAACGCCGACCCCGACAGCGAGCGCAGCCACGCCGGCCCGGCTGCCCGACGACAGCACGAGCACAACGCCCAGGCCCGCGCCGGCGCCCCGCCATAAGCGTGCTGCGGCTTCGGCTCCCGTGGCGCCGGCCGCGAGCCACGAGGTGGCCAGCAGGGCGGCTCCGGCAGTGTAGTTGACGTGACCGAAGGGGGCATCGTTGCGGAAGGCCAGATCGCCGACGTTGGTGAAGCCGGTGCGGACCACCGGCCAGATCCAGAACAACAACCCCGCGGCGATCACGCCGACGGCACTGACGTCGAGCGCGGCCTGCAGACGTTCGCGCTCCGGTTCAGGTCCGCGAAAGGCGCTGACGAGAACGTAGATCAAAGCGATTCCTGCGACCGTCCCGGTGGCGGCCGCCAGGCTGCCGCCGCGCCAGGGGCTGGCCCAGGCAGAGGCGATGGTGACCAAGCCAAACGCCATCAAGGCCAGTTCGCGTCCGCCACCCAAGCGCACGGTTTGCGCGCGCTTCCAGCCCAAGCCGATCATCACCAGCCAGCCGGCGAACAGCCAGCCGGCTGCGGGCCAGGTGTCGATCCGCGTGGCCGAGGGCGGCAGGACCGACAATCCCACCACCCACGCCGCGAATGCGAGCGGGGCCAGACGCGGGAGCGCGGGGTGGGTGGACGGCATGTGCAAACCGTTAAGCCATGCGAACAAGCGGCGGGCAAGCCTCCCCCTCGCGCCTGCTTGGGCCGGCACCGCGCTTGACGGTCTCGCTCGGGGTCAGGCATGGTCGCCGGATGGTCCAACCGGATCCCCAGGTTTCTCGCGCGCGTCGCATGCTCGCCCTCAAGATTGTCGCTGTCCTCGCCGTGCTCGGTGTGGTCGGGCTCTTCATGTTGCGCGGACTGGATGTGAAGGCGCTCTACAATCAGGGGGTTGATCTGATCCGCGGCTTTGGGCCGGTGGCATTCTTCAGTGCGATGGCGATTTTGCCGGCGCTGGGCTGTCCGATCACGATCTTCACGATTTCCGTCGGGCCGATTTTCGGCGGTCAACTGGGACTTCCACTGATCCTCCTGCTCGCCGCAGGCGCGATCGTGTTCAATCTCGCGTTTGGCTACTGGCTGGCCCGGTACGCCCTGCGTCCATGGGTGGAGTGGTTGTTCAAGTGGCTCGGTTACAGCCTGCCGCAGGTCTCAACCGAGGACCGGCTTGCGCTTTCCGTGCTGGTCCGGGTGACGCCGGGGCCGCCGTACTGTGTGCAGAATTTCATCCTCGGCATGGTGGGCGTTCCCTTCGGTCTCTACATGGTGGTGTCCGCGCTGATCTGCGTTCCCCTTTCGTTCGGGTTCATCGTATTCGGTGACTCGATTGCGCAGGGCAAGGGCAAGGTCGTGGTGGCTTCGCTTTTGTTGATCGTCGCCCTGTCCTTTGGCATCAAGTTCCTGCGCCGCCACTTTGCACGGCGGAACGCGATCGCGAAGTGACCGGACGTTGTTGAGCCATCGTCATGATTCCTCCCGCCGCTCCTGAAATGGACCTCGGTGGCTCAGACCAGGTCGAGACCGTCACGCAGTTCACGCGACGGGTAAAGACGCTGCTCGAAGGCGGACTGCGCTCGAGCTGGATTCGTGGTGAGGTCTCCAACCTGCGGGCGCAGGCGAGCGGTCACGTGTACTTTTCGCTCAAGGATGGTGGCGCGCAGCTTTCGGCCGTCCTGTTCCGTGGCGACGCCGCGCGGCAGAGCGTGGTGCTGCGCGACGGCCAGCAGGTCGTCGCGTACGGCGAAGTCAGCGTTTACGAGGCGCGGGGACAGTACCAACTGATCGTGCGGGCGTTGGTCGAGGACGGCGTGGGCCGGCTCCAGCGCGAGTTCGAGGCGCTCAAGCGCCGCCTCGCGGCGGAGGGCTTGTTCGAGGAATCGCGCAAGCAACGGCTCCCGGCGATGCCGGCGACAATCGGCTTTGTGACATCGCCCACCGGGGCGGCGGTGCAGGATTTTATTCGCATCCTCCAGCGCCGCGGCTGGCGTGGGCGATTCGTGGTGCTTCCGGCCAAGGTCCAAGGCGAGGGCGCCGCGGCCGAGGTCGCGGCGATGATCGAGCGCG
>CAYWRG010000091.1:0-12071 GCA_964460715.1 uncultured Opitutus sp.
CGTCGAACCGCAAGAAGGCGATTATCCTCGGCGGCGGTCCCAACCGCATCGGCCAGGGCATCGAGTTCGACTACTGCTGCGTCCATGCCAGCTTTGCCTTGCGCGAGCTGGGCTATGAGAGCGTGATGGTGAACTCGAATCCCGAGACCGTCTCGACCGATTACGACACCAGCGACCGTCTCTACTTCGAGCCGCTCACGCTCGAGGATGTGCTGGAGATTTATCAGCAGGAAAAATGTGACGGCGTGATCGTGCAGTTCGGCGGCCAGACTCCGCTTAACCTCGCCACCGCGCTCAAGGCCAATGGCGTGAACATCATCGGCACCTCGCCCGAGAGCATTGAGCTCGCCGAGGACCGGAAGCAGTTCTCCGCCATTCTCGACAAGACCGGCCTCAAGTCGCCCGCCAACCGCACGGCGATGAACGAGGCCGATGCGCTCAAATTTGCCAAGGAGATCGGCTTCCCGGTGCTGCTCCGTCCGTCGTTCGTCCTCGGCGGTCGCGGCATGTTCATCGTCTTCAGCGAGGAGGAGTTCCGCTCCGTCGTGCGCCAGGCGTTTGACGTGATGCCCGACAAGCCGGTGCTCATCGACAAGTTCCTCGAGGATGCGATCGAGCTTGATGTCGACTGCATCAGCGACGGCGAGACCTCCGTGATCGGCGGCATGCTTGAGCACATCGAGTTCGCCGGTGTCCACTCCGGTGACGCCGCGATGGTGATGCCTCCGCACACGCTGTCGAAGGACATGCTGAATACCGTCCGCACGGCCACCTATGCGCTCGCCCGCGAGCTCAAGGTCGTCGGCCTGATGAACGTCCAGTTCGCGATCAAGGACAACCAGCTCTACATTCTCGAGGTCAACCCGCGCGCTTCCCGCACCGTCCCGTTTGTCGCCAAGGCGATCGGCGTGCCGATGGCCAAGCTCGCGGCCAAGGTCATGGTCGGCCTCAAGCTCAAGGACCTCGGCTTCACCCGCGAGCAGACACCCAAGCACTGGTGTGTGAAGGAAGCCGTCTTCCCGTTCGTCCGTTTCCCTGGCTCCACCATCACGCTCGGGCCCGAGATGCGCTCGACTGGCGAGGTCATGGGTATCGACGACGATCTCGGCGTCGCCTTCGCCAAGGCGCAGGCCGCGGCCAAGCCCGGTCTGCCGGTGCAGGGCAACGTGTTCCTCTCGGTCAAGGATTCCGACAAGGCCCGCGCGGTCGATCTCGCCCGCGAGCTTGTCGCGCTCGGTTTCAACATCCTGTCGACCAGCGGCACGGCCAAGAATCTCGCGGACAGCGGCGTGCCGGTGACTCGGGTGGCCAAGATCGGCGAAGGCCGGCCCACCACCGTCGACATGATCAAGAACGGTCAGGTCCAGATGGTGATCAACACGCCCGGTGGCATGATTCCGCGCCGCGACGAGAACCAGATCCGCTCCGCGGCCTATGCCCACAACGTGTGCATCATGACCACGATCACAGGCGCCTACGCAGCCTTGGAGGGCATCAAGGCGCTCAAGAACAAGCGGATTGGCGTGCGGCCGATTCAGAAATACCGCGGCAACGTGGTCGCGGTCTGATCGAACATGGGCGACCCGGTCACCCTGGTCGCCCTTCTATATGGCCCGGACCAGCCGGGACTGGTCGCGCGAGTCGCCAGCTGGATCTTTGAGCGTGGAGGCAACATCCTCCACGCCGACCAGCATCGCGATCGCGATGCGGGCGTTTTCTTTCAGCGCATCGAGTGGATCCCGGCCGCTCCGGTTCCGGGCAGACCGGCGGTGGATGCTGACTTTCGCGTCTTTGCGGCGACGCTCGGGATGCACGCGCACATCGCCTCGTCGAGTGAGCGTCCTCGTGTCGCCCTTTTCGTTTCCAAGGCGGATCACTGCTTTCACGACCTTGCCCTGCGTTGGAAGGCGGGTGAATTCGCCGGTGATATGGTTGCGGTCATCTCGAACCACGTCGATCTTGAGCCCGCGGCGCGAGGCTACGGTCTCGCCTTTCACCACATCCCGGTGACACCCGAAGGCAAGGCGGCGGCTGAAGCGCGTCAGCGCGCACTGCTGCAGGAATTGAAGGTCGAGCTCGTGATCCTCGCGCGCTACATGCAGGTCCTGTCGGCGGAATTTCTTTCCGCGTTTGGTCGCCCGGTGATCAACATCCATCACTCGTTCCTGCCGGCCTTCGCTGGTGGCCGCCCCTACCATCAGGCGCATGAGCGTGGGGTGAAGCTCATCGGGGCCACGGCGCACTACGCCACGGCGGTGTTGGATGACGGCCCCATCATCCAGCAGGATGTTGTTCGTGTTACCCATCGCCACAGCGTCGAGGACTTGGTTCGCAAAGGGCGTGATCTGGAGAAAATGGTTCTGGCTCAAGCGGTTCGGTGGCACCTGAGCAATCGGGTGCTGGTTTACGGGAACAAGACCGTCGTCTTCGATTGATGGAGCAGACCTTGCGGGCCGTGGACCCTAAGCCGGGTCCAACTCCCGCCTTTACGGCTCCCGGTCCATGTGTTTGGGTGGCGGTTTTCCATCATTCATCTTCCTCATGTCGACGCCCAACACGCCTTCCCCTGTCAGTGGTGACCAGCAGCCTGCTTCCGTTGACGCGACCGTCGTCGTTCCCGGTTTTGAGGAGAAGCTGCGCGCGTTCTGGGAGAAGAATGGCAAGCTCGTCATGATCGGCTGCGTGGTCGTCCTGCTCGCCATTGTCGGCCGCGGAGCCATGGGCCTGATCTCGGCGCAGCGCGAAGCGGGCGTCGCCGCGGCCTACGCGGCCGCTACGACGAGCGACCAACTCAAGACCTTTGCCACCGCCAATGCCGGCCACGACCTCGCGGGTGCTGCGCATCTCCGCTTGGCCGACGAGGCCTACGCGGCAGGCAAGTACGCCGATGCGCAGGCCGCCTACGGCAAGGCCGCTGCTGAGCTGGGCGATTCGCCTTTTTCGGGTCGCATTCAGCTCGGCCTCGCGATGTCCAAGTTGAACGGCGGTGACGAAACCGGTGGCCAGGCTGCCCTGAAGGCGCTGGTTGACGATATTTCCGGGCTGAAGGGCGTGCGGGCCGAGGCGGCCTATCACTTGGCCATCCTGGCGACCGATGGCGGCCGCTCCGACGAGGCGTCCAAGTTGGCCGAGCAGGTCATGAGCATCGACCCAGATAGCATCTGGACCCAGCGAGCTCTCATGCTGCGGGCCCGTTCTGCGGTTCCGGCCGCAAGTGCCGTTTCGGCTGCGGCTCCGTCCGCGACGGCTCCGACCGAGGCCGCCGTTCCGTCCATCCAGTTCAAGGTCGACGGAAAGTAAGCGTTTTCCGTCTGCTGGCAGTGGTGAGGGCAGTGGGGGGCTTTTCCCCCACGCGTGCTTCGCTGTGGGACGGAAGAGGCTCTGTCATCAGCACCGCAAACCCTCCCCACAGGCGTGTTCGCGTTTGGTCGCGTCCGGACTGGTGTTGGGTGATCCGGCGAGCGAGATCATGGGTGATACCAACTTCGCGCCATCCCGCGGCTTTGCCCCGAAGGGCGTAGACAAACCGTGGCGGGTTTGGCCGGCATTACAGTGGTCGGGGCGATAGGATTCGAACCTACGACCTCCTGGTCCCAAACCAGGCGCTCTACCAGGCTAAGCTACACCCCGAAAACCACAGGGGGACAGGGCACCGGCTGGCGCGGGCCGTGTCAATGGTGGCGATCACTTTAATCCCGAATAACTCGAATTATCATTAAAGTGGGACCGGACGGGGTCGTTTGGCTCTCATTCATTTACCGGCTTGCTTCAGCCCAGCGTCCCTCCTAATCCTTTTTTCCTCCTTTTCACCACATGGATACCATTTCTCGCGAAAACAACAGCAGCATCCTGCCGATTGGCAGCCTCATCGCAGGTGTGCTCGGGGCCCTTCTGGCCGTCGTTGCGCTGTTCAAGATCACGTCTGCCACCAAGACGCTGGCCCTTCACACTGAGCAGCTCGCCAAGGTCGAGTCGCTCGAAGCGGAGGTCCGTAACTCCGTCGCGACCAGCGAAAAGGTGAACACGTCCGTGACGAACCTCGCGAAGCAGACCAACGACGCTTTCCAGCAGGTCGCGCTCGAGATCGGTAATGTTCGTGGTGAGATTGTGAAGATCCAGGAGTCCGCCAAGGCCGCTCCGAAGGCCGCCGCCTCCAAGGGTGGTCCGGTCGTCGCAGGCCCGGGTGAATACGTCGTCAAGTCCGGTGACACCGGCGTCCGCATCGCTCGCGCCAACAATGTCGCGATCGGCGATCTGCAGGCCGTCAATCCCGGCGTGAACTGGAACAGCCTCAAGGTTGGCCAGAAGGTGAAGCTCCCGCAGAAGTAAGTCGGCGCTCGCTCACTTCAATTTTCGCCTCCCTGCCTTTTGGTCGGGAGGCTTTTTTTTGCCCATGGATTCCTCTGCATCGCCCCCGGCCCGCTGGGAAAAAAAGGGAGATCGCTCGCTCGCCGCCACGCGCATCCTTGATTTGCGTGAGGCGCGCTACCGGCATCCGGTGCGCGGAACCGAGCGCGATTTCATCGTGATCAACGCGCCGTCCTGGGTGGTTGCACTCGCGCTCACGCCGGACGGGCAACTTGTGTTCGTGAATCAGTTCCGCTTCGGCATCGATGGATTTTCACTCGAGCTGCCGGGTGGCGTGATGGATCTCGGCGAGGATCCGGTTTCGGCCGGCAGGCGCGAGTTGTCCGAGGAGACGGGGTTTGCCGGCCGCGCGGCGCGCCTGCTGGGTTCCGTTCATCCGAACCCGGCGATCCAGTCGAATCGCTGCCATTTCGTTCTGGTCGAACACGCGACGCAGGCCACGGCGACCGATTGGGATCCGGATGAGGAAATCGAGATATCAACGGTGCCGGTCAGGGATGCATTGGCGTGGGCGCGATCCGGCCGCATCACCCATGCGCTGACGGTCAACGCGCTCTTTCTGTTCGAACCCCACTGGGCGGAGCTGCAGGCAGGGCGGGGCATTTGACTTCGCCCGGAGCGACCATTAGCTGGAGGCATTGAAGATGTCTGCTCCCACGTTCGCCAATCGCCCGGACACGCTCGGCACCGCCGGAGGCGACCGCCTGCCTGCTCCGCTTGAGACCGAGATCCGCCGGATCTACGACCGCAGTCCGCTCTACCCGCAGCGTTTTCCGTTGCACGCCGAGCCGCTGCAGTGGAGCTGCTATCGCGAGATTCCGACGCTGACGAAGAAGGAAATCGTCGAGCGCGGGCATCAGGCCTTTTTCCGCGACTATGCCGAGATTGAGCGCGGCCTTGCCGAGAAGCGCTTCGAGTACGAGAGCACCGGGGGGACGACGCAGTCGCCGATGACGGTGATCATGGAGGACGGGTGGTGGAACGCGCAGACGGCGCGCGCCTACCTCGCTTCGCCGATTCTGCGGTCGTATGTGGGCCGCGCGTATCGCAAGTGCGTCCTCGCGCCGGTTGGCTGCTCCAGCAACATCTGTCCTTACGAGGACCACCCGTTTCCGCACCGTTATTTCGACGGCACGGTTTACCTCAATCTCACCAGCGATCCGTTTGTTTTCCCTGAAGCCGAGTGGGATCGCATCGTGGTCGAGCTTCAGGCCGTGCAACCCGAGGTGCTCGAAGGCGAGCCGGTGTACCTCTCACTGCTCGCGCGCGCCGTACAGAAGCGGCGGGTCACGGTTCCGAGCATCAAGGCGGTCATTCTCACCTACGGGAAGGCGAGCCGTCAGCACAGCCGCCGGATTGCCGAGGTGTTCCCGGCGCCGCAGGTCGACCTGTACGGTTCGACCGAGGCGGGCTATCTCTTCGTTGGCGAGGCGTTCAAGGACGACTCCCGCGTGATCGACGAGAATGCGTTCATCGAACTCGTTCCCTATCGCGGGCTGGCTGACGTCTTCCAGATCGTGGTGACCACCCGCGATCGCGAGGCGATGCCTTTGCTCCGGTATCACACTGGGGATGTGGTGCAGCGTTTCCCGTCCGGATTCCGTGTCCTTGGTCGTGAATCCGGTCTCTTTTTCCGGTCCGATGGCTCCTTGGTCTCGCCCAGCGATATCGACGCCGTTCTGCCGGAGGCCTTCGCGTGTTGGCACTACTCGCTGGTTCAAACCACCGAGAATCGCTGGGATTTCCACTACGTTGCCGATGAGGTGGCTCCGCCCGAGCTGGAAGCTGCCGTGGCCAAGGTGTTGGGAGAGGGCCACCGCGTGGTCGCTTTTCGCCGGCGCTTCATCGCTCCGGCGGCCAGCGGTAAGTTTGCACTTCTCAAGCCTTTGGCGAAGTAGAAGGGGTGCGGACCAGCCTTCTGGTCCGGGTTAGTGAGCCTAATAGAACAGGGGCATGTTTGGGTCGGTCATCGGGGACCTTTACATTTACGCGAGCAGTTGGTTATCAACAACGCGATCAAGGTATCCGCGTGGTCGTTCTGCGCGTTTATCTTGTGTGACCACCTTCCCCCTCACTGACCAGCGATGAGCCTTCTCGGTAATCTGTTTCGTTCCTCGATCGGCCGTAAATTCCTGATGGCGGCATCGGGCCTGATCCTCGTTGGATTCGTGATCGGCCACCTGGTCGGTAACCTCCAGATCTTTTCCCATCCGGATAAGATCAACGGTTACGCGCAGTTCTTGCACGACCTCGGCCCCCTCCTTTGGGTCGCCCGCATCGGCCTCATCGTTGCCGTGATCATCCACGTCTGGATGGCGGTGGCGCTCACCCTCGAAAATCGCAAGGCGCGCGGCGCAAATGATTACGGCGTGAAGAACACGATTCAGGCCACCTTGGCTTCCCGGACCATGCGCTGGACCGGTTTTGTGGTGCTCGCCTTCATCGTCTATCACTTGGCGCATTTCACCCTGGGCGGGGCGCAGGCGGCCACGTTCAAGAGCAACCTGCCGCTCTACACCCTGCAGAATGACTACTACGTTGCCGGTTTCCCGGTCGTGAAGGCCGGGGCCGAGGTGCTTGATGTGCACAGCATGGTGATCTTCGGGTTCAAGAACGCGCTGGTCTCCGTCTTCTACATCATCGCGGTCGGCCTGCTCAGCTTCCACCTCGTCCATGGCGCGGACAGCATGTTCCAGACGCTGGGCTGGCGCAGCTACAAGTGGGCGGGTGCCCTGCGCAAGGCGGTCGTCGTGCTCTGCGTCGCCTACTTCCTCGCCAATCTCGCGATCCCGGCCTCGGTCCTGCTGGGCAAGGTTTCCCTGCGGTCCGACGTGACCGCCTCCGCCACGCTTTCACGCTAATCGTCCCCGTCCCCGTTCCATGGCTACGCTCGAATCCAAGATTCCCTCCGGTCCGCTCGCCGACAAGTGGCGAAAGCACAAGGCGGAGATCAAGCTCGTCAACCCCGCCAACAAGCGGAAATACGAGATCGTGGTGGTCGGGGCCGGCCGCGCCGGCGCCTCGGCGGCCGCCACGCTGGCCGAACTCGGCTACAAGGTGACGTGCATCGTCTTCCACGACAGCCCGCGCCGCGCTCACTCGATTGCCGCCCAAGGCGGCATCAACGCCGCGAAGAACTACCAGAACGACGGCGACAGCGTTTATCGGCTTTTCTACGACACCATCAAGGGTGGCGACTACCGCGCCCGTGAGGCCAACGTCCACCGTCTCGCTGAGGTCTCGGTCAACATCATCGACCAGTGCGTGGCCCAGGGCGTGCCCTTCGCCCGTGAGTATGGCGGCCTCCTCGCCAACCGTTCCTTCGGTGGCGCCCAGGTCTCGCGCACTTTCTACGCCCGCGGCCAGACCGGCCAGCAGCTCCTCCTCGGTGCCTACTCGGCCCTTTCCAAGATGGTGGGGCAGGGCGCGGTCAATCTCGTCACCCAGCACGAGATGGTCGATCTCGTTGTGGTCGGCGGCCACGCCAAGGGCGTGATCACCCGCGACCTCGTCACGGGCAAGCTGCACCGTTTTGCCGGCGACGCTGTCATTCTCGGTACCGGCGGCTACGGCAACGTCTTCAATCTCTCCACCTACGCGCGCGGCTCCAATGCGACGGCCATCTGGCGCGCCTACAAGCGCGGCGCCTGCTTCGCGAACCCGTGCTACACGCAGATCCATCCCACCTGCATCCCGGTCTCCGGTGACTACCAGTCCAAGCTGACCCTGATGTCCGAGTCGCTCCGCAACGACGGGCGCATCTGGGTCCCGAAGAAGAAGGAAGACTGTAAGAAGGATCCGAATACGATTCCGGAGGAGGATCGCGACTACTACCTCGAGCGTATCTATCCGAGCTTCGGCAACCTTGCACCGCGTGACGTTTCCTCGCGTGCGGCCAAGCGCATGTGCGACGAGGGTCGCGGCGTTGGCGAGACCGGCCTGGGCGTCTATCTCGATTTCGCCGAGGCCATCAATCGCTACGGCCGGCAGATTGCCGCTCGCGCCGGCTTGCACGACGCCACGCCGGCCAAGATCCGCGAACTCGGTGAGGAAGCGGTCAAGGAGCGCTACGGCAATCTCTTCGACATCTACCACGAGATCACCAACGAGAGCGCGTACAAGACGCCGATGCGCATCTACCCCGCGGTGCACTACACCATGGGCGGCCTGTGGGTTGACTATAACCTGATGTCCAACGTCCCGGGTCTGTTCGTGCTTGGTGAGGCGAACTTCTCCGACCACGGCGCCAACCGCCTGGGCGCCTCGGCACTCATGCAGGGTCTCGCTGACGGCTACTTTGTCATCCCCTACACGATCGGTGACTACCTCGCCGCCCAGAAACCCGGATCGCGTCCCAAGACGGATGCGCCGGAATTCAAGCAGGCTGAGGACCACGTGGCCGCGATGGTGAAGCGTCTCATGTCGATCAAGGGCAAGGAGCCGGTCGGCAACTTCCACAAGCGCCTCGGCAAGCTGATGTGGGACTACTGTGGCATGGCCCGCACGCGGGAGGGTCTGCAGAAGGCGCTCGTCGAGATCCCGAAGCTCCGCGAGGAATTCTGGGCCAACGTCAACGTCCCCGGCTCAGCGGACAATCTCAATCAGGCGCTCGAGAAGGCTGGCCGAGTGGCCGATTTCCTCGAGCTGGGCGAGCTGATGTGCCGCGACGCGCTGGAGCGCGAGGAAAGCTGCGGCGGCCATTTCCGCGAGGAATACCAGTATCCGGACGGCGAGTGCAAACGTGACGATGAGAAGTTCGGTCACGTTGCCGCCTGGGAATTCCAGGGCGAAGGCAAGGCCCCGCTCCGCAATGTCGAACCGCTCAACTACGAGTTCGTGAAGATGAGCGTCCGCTCCTACAAGTGAGCGCCGGCTGAATCGAAAATCTAAATTCGAAAATCGAAAATTTTCCCATGGTCGCCGCCACCACCACCCAGCTCATTTCCGTCACGCTCCGCATCTGGCGGCAGGCCGGTCCCGGTCAGGCCGGGCGCTTCGTCGAGTACCCGGCGAAGGACCTGAATCCCAACATGTCCTTCCTCGAGCTGCTGGACGTCGTGAACGACGTGCTCGAGGCCAAGGGCGAGGACCCCATCGCGTTCGCGCACGATTGCCGCGAGGGCATTTGCGGCACCTGCTCGCTCGTCATCGACGGCAAGCCCCACGGCCCGCATCGAGGCGTGGCCAGCTGCCAGACGTACATGCGCAGCTTTGAGAATGGCGCCGTGATCACGGTTGAGCCGTTCCGCGCCGATCCGTTCCCGGTCATCAAGGACCTGGTCACCGACCGGTCCGCTTTCGACAAGATCCAGCAGGCCGGCGGCTTCATCAGCGTGCGCACGGGCGCGGCCTGTGACGCCAATGCCATTCCCGTTCCGAAGGAAAACGCCGACCTCGCCATGGATGCGGCGGCCTGCATCGGCTGCGGCGCCTGCGTCGCGGCCTGCAAGAACGCCTCGGCCATGCTCTTCGTGTCGGCGAAGGTGTCGCAGTTCGCGCTGCTGCCGCAGGGCCAGCCCGAGCGTGACAGCCGCGTGCTTTCCATGGTTTCGACGATGGACGAACTCGGCTTCGGCAACTGCACGAACCAGTACGAGTGCAGCGCCGCCTGCCCGAAGCTGATCTCCCACGATTTCATCGCGCGCCTGAATCGGGACTACCTCAAGGCGAGCCTGCGCGCGTCCTTCAGCCCGAAGTCCACGAGTACGAGTGGCGGAGCCTGATCGTACCGCGAAGCGTGCGGTTGCGTCTGGCCGTCCCTTCAAGGGGGCTTGGAGATAAGGGATTCCTCGTAAACTCCGGGTTTTAATAACCGGTTGCGTTGCGGCTGCAGAGTCTTGGCTTACGCTGAGAGTCCAGCCATGAACACTACCCCGTTCACCCGATCCGTAACCTCGTTCGGTGGCCGCCTGCTCGCGGCCGCCTTGTTGGCCGCCTCCCTGATTTTTTCTCCGGCGACGGCGCAGGACCTGCCCCAGACCTGGCAGGAAAAAAACAACTTCCGCTCTGGTCCGACGCCGTTCGAGCCGTTGATGGAATTTTGGTACGAACTCGCCCGGATCAGCCCTGAGGTGCACATCAAGCCGCTGACCCGTACACTCCTCGGCCGTGAACTCACGCTGGTCACGATCTCCAAGGAGCGGGTCCTCACGCCGCAGGATGCGCTGCGGTCCGGCAAGACGATCGTCCTGATCGGCAGCTCCGTGCACGGAGGCGAAACGGCGGGCAAGGAAGCCGCGCAGCTCGTCGCCAAGCAGCTCCTCGGAGGAGACCTGCGGTCGACCCTCGACGATGTGATCGTGCTGTTCATCCCGCTGATCAATCCAGACGGCGGCGAGGTTCGCCGTCGCACCAACGAGCAGGGCTTCGACATGAACCGCGACTACATCAAGCTCGAGTCGCAGGAAATCCGCGCCCTCGTCACCCAGGTCATGAACGAGTGGACGCCCGACATTCACGTCGACGCCCATCATGGCGGGGCTGAGCCCTACACCATCACGTGGCAGGCCACGCTCAATCCCGCCGCGGACGCCGAGCTGCGGGCCTACCCATACACCGAGATTTTCCCCCGCATCCGCGCTGCCCTCAAGGCCCGGGACTACGATGGGTTCGACTACTCCGGCCCGCGCACGGTCAATGGGGCGCGCGCCTGGGGCTCGACGTCGCTCGAGGCTCGCAAGCATCACGTTTACACTGGCCTGACCAACTCGATCGGCATTCTGACCGAGACGCCGCGCAATGGCGTGCGCGTCATGCGCGACGGCACCCTGAAGCAGATTCCGGAGGAGGAGCGCTACTTCCACCAGGTGCAGGGGCAGGTCATCGCGATGAGTGAGATCCTCCGCGTGGCGGCGGAAAAGCGCACCCAGATCCGCGCGGTCACCACCGGCGCGCGCCTTCGTGCCATCGCCAACGGCACCAAGGGCGGCGATCCGATCGTGCTCCAGCACGAGGTCGTTTCCCGTGGGACCGAGCCCGTCTGGATGCCTGATGGGGAGGCCCCGGGCGGCTATGTTCTGATCAATGTTCCGGTCTATCTCCAGGGCCGCGCGACGAAGACCACGACGCGTCCGCTGGGCTACATTCTCCCGGCCTCCATGGGCAATGTGCTGCCGCGCCTCTTCGATCACGGCATCGCGGTCTATCGGTTCACGGGCCCCGCTTCGGTGAATGTCGAAGCCTACGATGCGACCAAGGTTGCGCAGGCGGAGTATTTTCAGGGCCACTACCTGATGAAGGTCGAGGTCGAGCGCTCGAACCAGAAGGTCGACGTGCCGGCGGGCTGGTACTGGATTCCGACCGCGCAATCGCGGGCCAACCTGATCAGCGAGTTGCTGGAGCCTGAGACCAACGACAACATCGTCACGTGGGGCTGGGCCAATCACCTGCTCCAAGTCACGCCGGACAGCGTGGAACAGGCGGAAGCCACGCTCCTCGACGCAGTCGAGGGCGCCGCGCTCACGGATGCCCAGCGCGCCCAGCTGCAGGCCCGGGCCCGGCAGGAAATGGACCGTAAGCAGCGCCTGCCGATGCTGCGGGTCGTCACCCAGCAGCCGATGCCGCTTCTGCGCGTCACCCCGTACAACAACTACGACCGCAACCGGTACTTCGAGCTGTACCGCTGATCCATGTAGCCGGGCTCGCTGAGCACAGGCATCCCATAGAGGGAGTGAAGGAGTGGCTCGGCCGAACGGTTCAAACCT
>CAYWRG010000092.1:0-11830 GCA_964460715.1 uncultured Opitutus sp.
CCTAGCAGATATCCTTCATCTGTATAGTCCAAAAACAATTAGCTATTGGTATAAGGCTGGTTTGCTTCAACCCGCGCCCCGTTACCCGACGAATTGAAATCGAAAGCTCTCCGTGGCGTTACGCGCGGCGTTTTCGTTTTCGCCTTCGGCGGCTTCGCGTGGCGCACAACCACCGAACGACATGATAAAACGCATGCTGCACAGCCGGCTCACCCGCATGGGTCTGGGCCTTCTCTCGCTCGCAACGTCCGTGCTCACGCACGCGGCTGAACCCAAGATCACTCCGGCCAAGGATATCGTGGGCTTTGGCATCGGCGATGATTACACCCTGATCAACTACACGCAGCTCACGGCGATGCTGCAAAAGTGGGATGCCGAATCGCCGCGGCTCAAGGTCGTCAGCATCGGCACAACCGAGGAGGGGCGCCCGCAGTGGATGGGCATCATTACCTCGCCTGCCAATCACGAGAAGCTTGAATACTACCGTGATATCTCGGTCCGGATGGCGCGCGCAAGACTCCCTGAGGAGGAGGCGAAGAAGCTCTCCAAGGAGGGCAAGGCGGTGGTCTGGATCGACGGTGGGCTGCATTCGACCGAGGTGGTCAACTGGCATGCGCTGCTGGAGATGACTTACCAGATGGTTTCCAAGACCGACGACGAGACGATGCGCTTCCTCGACGACGTCATCCTGCTCATGCCGGTGCCGAACCCGGACGGTGTCGAACTCGTTGCCAACTGGTACATGCGCAACGCGGATACCACGTCTCGCTCGACGGGATTTCTCCCGCGCCTCTACCAGAAGTACATCGGGCACGATAACAACCGTGACTCGATCAGCATGAACATGAAGGAGACGATCAATCAGAACAAGGTGCTCTTCATCGACTGGAACCCCCAGATCATGCACAATGTCCACCAGACGGGCCCGCAGGGCCAGGTGATCTTCATCCCGCCGTTCCGTGACCCGTTCAACTATGTGGTAGATCCGCTGATCCCGCTCGGGATCGAGGCCGTGGGCACCGCGATGCACTCGCGTCTCGTGGCCAAGGGCATGGGCGGCTCCGCCATGCGTTCGGCTGCAGCCTATTCCACCTGGTGGAACGGCGGCATGCGCACCGCGACGTACTTCCGCAACCAGATCGGCATCCTGACCGAGATCATCGGCTCGTCGCGGACAAGCAGCTCGCGAAGAGCGACTGGCCGATGCCGACGGCGCCGCGCCGCTTCCCGTTCCGCGAGGCCATCGATTACATGATTGAGGTCGAGCGCGCGGCGGTCGACTACGCCTCGCGCAACCGCGAGACCGTGCTCTACAACATGTATGTCATGGGCCGCCGCGCGATCGAGAAGGGGAGCGCGGATGCGTGGACCATCACGCCCAAGCGCATCGACGCCCTCAAGGAAGCCGCCCGCACTGGGTCGCAGCAGCAGACCGGCTTCGCCGGGAACACGCTGGGCTCGAACGTCGTGATCGACAGCGCCCTCTACACGAAGGTGCTCAAGGACCCGGCGTTTCGCGACCCGCGTGGCTACATCATCACCGCCAACCAGGATGACTTCCCGACCGCCGTGAAGTTCATCAACGTCCTGCTCAAGGGCGGCGTTGAGGTGCACAAGGCCACGGCCGCGTTCACCGTGGCCGGCAAATCCTATCCGGCTGGTTCCTACGTGGTCAAATCCGCCCAGGCCTTCCGCGCGGCGGTCATGGACGCGTTCGAGGCCCAGGACCATCCGATGGACTTCGCCTACCCGGGCGGCCCGCCGCTGCGCCCTTACGATATCACGGGCTGGACGCTCGCCCGGCAGATGGGCGTGGAGTACGACCGCATCATTGAAGGCTTCGAGGGGCCGTTCCAGCCGCTTACCTTCGCACTGGAGAAGGCGCCTGCAGCCCACGTAACCGGCGTGGCCACGCCCGCCGGATGGCTCGTCAGCCACAAGGTCAACGATGCGGTGATCCTCACCAATCGCCTGCTCAAGGCGGGCGCGGAGGTTTACTGGGTTCACGCCGAGCAGACGGTTGAGGGCAAGGGACTCGGCACCGGCACGCTCTGGGTCCCGGCCTCGGCCGCAGCCAGGCCGGTCATCGAGCGCGGTGCGGCCGAACTCGGCATCGCCGCCCATGGCGTCGCGGCCAAGCCCACGGGCGCGGCGACCAAGCTGAAGCCGATCCGCATCGGTCTCGTCGACCTCTACGGTGGATCCATGCCCTCGGGCTGGGTGCGCTGGATGCTCGAGCAGTACGAGTTCAACTTCGAGGTCGTCTTCCCTCAGGTGCTGGATGCCGGCAACCTCAAGGCCTCGTTTGACGTGATCGTGTTTCCCTCGGGCACCTATTCCGAAGGCCGCGGCGGCCGCGGGGGTGGTCGCGGTGGTTTCGGCGGTCCGTCCCCGGACGTGATCCCGGAAGAATTCCGCTCCATGCTCGGTTCGGTCACGAACGCCCGCTCGGTGCCTCCGCTCAAGAAGTTCGTCGAGGACGGCGGCACCCTGCTTGCGCTCGGTGCCTCGGCTCCGATCGGTGAGGCCATGGGCCTGCCTGTGCGCAACCACCTGGTCGAAAAAGGTCCTGACGGCGTCGAACGTCCGCTCCCGCCCGAGAAGTACTACATCCCCGGCTCGGTGTTGAAGGCCAAGTTCAACCCGGCCAACCCGATTGCCTTCGGCATGGCATCCGACGGCTTCATCTTCTTCGACGACAGCCCGGTGTTCCGACGCGTTGAGGGTGGGGCGGTCACCGCCAGCAAGGTGGCATGGTTCGAGGGCAAACAGCCCTTGTTTGCCGGGTGGGCGGTCGGACAGGAATACCTCGACGGTGGTGAACTGGTGACCGAGGCCGCGATCGGCTCGGGCAAACTGGTCATCATTGGCTTCGAGGCCACGTTCCGTGCGACCCCGCACTCCATGTTCAAGTTGTTCTTCAACGGCTTGTACTACGGATCGGGCACGCCAGCGACGCTCTGATCCATCGATTTAGATTGGGTTTCGCCACGTCGGCTCCTCTCGGGAGCCGGCGTTTTTTTTGCGGCGGCGCTGGTAGCAGCGCTACTTTAACCTGTTATCGTTGCAATTAGCGCTCAACAGAACCCTTCATACCTTCCCGACGAGGCACGAAAGTTGCGGTATTCCCCGCGGCGTCGTGCTCTAATTGTCACGACCCCCTAAAAACCAGACTTGGCGGCTAAGGTTGCGCCACGTCCGGTTTTTATTTGTTCAGCCAAACTCCAAACGGACAAAACAACCTCCCTCGTTATGATAAAACGTTTCCTCAACTGCCGACCGGCACGCATGGGTCTCGGTCTCGCCTCGCTCGCGGTGGCGACACTGCTTCCCGCGGCCGAACCGAAGATCACTCCGACCAAGGACATCATCGGCTTTACGGTTGGCGACGATTACGTCCTCGCCAACTACACCCAGCTCAGCGCCCTCCTTCAGAAGTGGGATGCCGAGTCCGACCGCATGAAGGTCGTGTCGTACGGCACCTCTGAAGAGGGCCGTCCGATGTACATGGCGATCATCACGTCGCCGGCCAACCACGCCAACCTCGAGAAGTACCGCGACATCTCCGTCAAGCTGGCCCGTGCCCGCATTTCCGACGACGAGGCGAAGAAGCTTTCCGAAGAGGGCAAGGCGGTCGTCTGGATCGACGGTGGTCTGCACTCCACGGAAGTGGTGAACGCGCAGAGCCTGATCGTCATGATTCAGCAGATGATCTCGCGCACCGATGCCGAGACGATGCGCTTCCTTGATGACGTGATTCTCCTCATGCCGAGCCCGAACCCGGACGGCCTGGAACTCACGGCCAACTGGTACATGCGCAATGAGGACCCGAAGGCCCGCAGCACCGCGGCGCTGCCCCGTCTTTATCACAAGTACGTCGGTCACGATAACAACCGTGACGGCATCATGCATGTGATGAAGGAGACGATCGCGCAGAACCGCGTGCTCTTCGTCGACTGGATCCCGCAGATCATGCACAACGTGCACCAGACGGGTCCCGCCGGCCAGGTCATCTACATCCCGCCGTTCCGCGATCCGTTCAACTACAACATCGATCCGCAGGTCATCATCGGCATCGAGCAGGTCGGCGCGGCGATGCACGCCCGCCTGATCGCGAACAACATGGGCGGCTCGGCCATGCGTTCGGGCGCGTCCTATTCCACGTGGTGGAATGGCGGTATGCGCACGACCCCGTACTACCGCAACCAGATCGGCCTCCTCACCGAGGTCATTGGTCACCCGACGCCGATGCAGATTCCGTTCATCCCGGAGAAGCAGCTGGCGAAGAGCGACTGGCCGATGCCGCGCGAACCCGGAGCCTTCCACCTCCGCGATGGCATCAACTACATGATCGAGGTTGAGCGCGCAGTCATGGACTACGCCTCCCGCAATCGTTCGAACCTGCTCCACGGCATCTATGTCATGGGCAAGCGCCAGATCACCAAGGGCAGCCAGGATTCCTGGACGGTCACCCCGAAGCGCATCGAAGCGGTTCGTGAGGCCGCCAAGGCCCTCCCGGCTCCTCCGACCGCCTTCCCGGGCGGCGGCCCCGGGGTCCCCCCGGGTCCGCCCGCGCGCGACAACACCGGGATTGAGGATGCGGCCGACCGGGGTGCCCGCCGCGACGGCATTCCCGCCATCCAGGATGACTTCCCGACGGCCGTTAAGTTCGTCAACGTCCTGATCAAGGGCGGCGCCGAGGTTAAGCAGGCCACCGCGGCCTTCACTGTTGCTGGCAAGTCCTATCCCGCCGGCTCCTTCGTGGTCAAAACCGCCCAGGCCTTCCGCCCGGTCATTCTGGACGCCTTCGAGCCCCAGGACCACCCGATGGACTTCGCCTACCCAGGCGGCCCGCCGATCCGTCCTTACGACGTCACCGGCTGGACCATCGCCAAGCAGATGGGCATCCAGTACGATCGTTACGTCGAGGACTTCTCCGGTCCCTTCAAGGACGTCGGCTTCGATCTCGTCAAGCCGGTCGCCGCCAAGGTCTCCGGTCCGGCCAATCCGGCCGGCTGGCTCATCAGCCACCGCATCAATGATGCCGTCATCGTCAAGAACCGCCTCCTGAAGGCTGGCCTTGATGTTTACTGGGTTCACGCCGAGCAGACCGTCGAGGGCCAGGCCCTTGGCACCGGCACGATCTGGGTCCCGGCTTCCGCTGCCGCCAAGGCCATCATCGAGCGCGGCGCGGCCGAGCTCGGGGTCGCCGCCTTCGGTGTCGCCGCCAAGCCCACGGGCGCGGCCACCAAGCTGAAGAACGTCCGCATCGGTCTGGTCGACACCTACGGTGGCTCCATGCCCTCCGGCTGGATCCGCTGGATGTTCGAGCAGTACGAGTTCAACTTCGAGGTCGTCTTCCCGCAGGTGCTGGATGCCGGCAACCTCAAGGCTGCCTTTGACGTGATCGTGTTCCCCTCCGGCACCTACGCCGAGGGCCGCGGTGGTCGTGGCGGTGGTCGTGGCTTCGGCGGTCCTTCGCCGGACTCGATCCCGGAGGAATTCCGCTCCATGCTGGGTTCGGTCACGAACGCCCGTTCGGTTCCCCCGCTGAAGAAGTTCGTGGAAGACGGCGGCACCGTGCTCGCGATCGGCGCCTCGGCTCCGATCGGCGAAGCAATGGGCCTCCCGATCAAGAACCACCTCGTCGAGAAGGGTCCGGACGGCAACGAGCGTCCGCTTCCTCCCGAGAAGTTCTACATCCCGGGCTCCGTCCTGAAGGCCAAGTTCAACACCGCCAATCCGCTGTCGTTCGGCATGCCGGCTGAAGGCTACGTGTTCTTCGATGACAGCCCGGTCTTCGCCCGTCCCGCTGGCAGCAATGTCAACGCGACCCGCATCGCCTGGTTCGAAGGCAAGGAGAGCCTCTACAGCGGTTGGGCCGTCGGTCAGGAATACCTCGATGGCGGCGAACTGGCCACCGAGGCCAGCATCGGCGCCGGCAAGCTGGTCATCATCGGCTTCGAGGCCACGTTCCGCATGACCCCGCACGCCACGTTCAAGATGTTCTTCAACGGCCTGTACTACGGTTCAGGCACGCCGGCCACGCTCTAACCAGCGCATCCGTCGTTAGCACGTTTCAGAACCCCGCCCTTTACCGGGCGGGGTTCTTTTTTTGTCCGGCTGCTCCTCCTGCGGTTTCCGGGAAATCGTTCTCGTTCTCATTCTCTGGTTCGTGAGTGTGGGCTCGATTGCCCTGCGGGCTCGGAAAATCCAATCCACAATCCCGAGAACGAGAAAGATAACGAAGAATGAGAACGATTGTTTTGGTCGCGGCCCCGATTTTAGACGTTGGCCGCGCCGCGCTTGCCCGCGCCGGAACCGCGGTCTAGCAAGGTGGCTCATGAGCGAGCCACTGGTCGGGAAACGTCTCTACTTCATGGGGATCTGCGGGACCGCAATGGGTAACGCGGCCCTGCTGGCGCGCGCCGCCGGGCACACCGTGCTCGGCGCCGACACGGGCGTTTATCCGCCGATGAGCACCGTGCTCGCGGCGGCCGGAATCGAGCTCCACGAGGGCTATGACGCCGCCCGCCTCGCGCAGCTGGCGCCTGACCTGGTCGTGCTCGGCAACGCCCTGTCGCGCGGCAATCCCGAGGTGGAGTGGCTGCTCGACACCCGCGCCCTGCCGTTCACCTCGCTGCCCGCCATGCTGCACGACTTTGTGCTCGGCCGGCGCCGCAATCTCGTGATCTGTGGCACCCATGGCAAGACGACCACCACGGCGCTGACGTCGTTTCTCTTGCGCGAAAACGGCCGCGATCCCGGATTCCTGATTGGTGGCGTGCCGCTCGATCCTCCGGTCGGCAGTCATCTCGGTACCGCGACCGATCCGTTTGTGATCGAGGGCGACGAGTACGACAGCGCGTTCTTCGATAAGCGCAGCAAGTTCATTCACTACGCGCCGCATGTGGCGGTGCTGAACAATCTTGAGTTCGACCACGCCGACATCTTTCGCGACCTCGCGGATGTGCAGCGCACCTTCAGTCACCTGACGCGCATCGTGCCGCGCAATGGCTGGGTCGTGTTGAATGGGGACGACGAGAACCTGCGTGCCTTGGGGCCGTTGCCGTGGACGCGCGTCGTGCGCGTGGGGACGGGCGCCGGGAATGACGTACGCATCACGGATTTCGCGGAAGATCCGAATGGCAGTGGCTTCACGCTCACCTGGCAGGGCAAGCCGTGGGGCCGGGTCGACTGGACCTCCTCGGGGCTTTACAACGCGCGCAACGCCGCGATGGCGGCGACGGCTGCGGGGCTCGCTCTGGGCGGCGCGGATCCGACGATCCTGCGGCTTGATGCACTGGCGCGTTTCCGCGGCGTCAAGAGGCGTCAGGAGCAGTTGTACCAGAGCCCGGGCCTAACCGTGATCGAGGACTTCGGCCATCATCCGACCGCCTTGGCGGAGACCCTGCTCGCGTTTCGCCAGCGCTTTCCCGGCGCGCGCCTGACCGCCGTGTTCGAGCCGCGCAGCAATACGGCGCGGACGAAGACGATGCAGGCCGGCTTCATGCGCGCGCTCGCGCACGCGGATGAGGTTTACCTCGGCGTGGTCAATCGCGCCGACAAGCTCGCGGCCGCCGACCGTTTCGACACCGAGGCGGTCGTCGAGCATCTGGAGAGCCAAGGCGTTGAGGCGCACACCGCCGCTACCCACGCGGGCCTCCGGGTGAAGCTTCAGGTGGCTACGCTGCCTGCGATGGCGTCACGCCCGCGGGTCGTGGCCTTCTTTACCAACGGTTCCTTCGACGGCATCATCGCACAGTACGCCGAGGAGGCGCGGGCTGAGTAGGGAAATTGCGTTGCAGCAACTCGGAGCAGCCCACGAATCGGCGCAAATCCCTCAGTCCGGAACCGAATTTGTTACCATGAACTACACGGAACACACGAAATTCAGAAATCTGAGTTCTGATCCCTTTTCGTGTGTTCCGTGTGTTTCGCGGTAATACCTCTGAGTTAGAGCCCGATCGCCTTCACCTGTGCGGCAAACGTGGCATCGTCGAGCACGGGGTCGGCGGCGTGGTCGGCAAACGCGAAGGGTAGGTCGACCCACGACCGGCAACCGGCCATGTCTAAGGTCGGCGCGAAGCGCACCGGCTGGCGCAGGCGATGAACGCGCACGACAAAGGCATGGAGCCCGGGCGGCTTTGCCCAGTCGTAGCGCTCGCGCACGGTCGCCTCGGTCCAGAGGTGATGCGGATCAAGCGCCTGGATCCGCGGCCAATCATCAAGAAACGTGTGCTGATGAACGTCGGCAAATCCGGTCAACGTTACGGGGTTCGCCGGTGCGTCGGGAGAGAACCAGCGTTCGGCAGTCGGTTTGGTTTTCTCGCGCTGCGCGTGAAACCCGGTGGGGAAGAGCCAGAAGCGGCCGGCTCTGGCCTCGAAGCCGCCGCGGCCCTCGGCGATCCCGCCCTTGCGCAGAATCAGGCTTTGTTCACCGCCGACCAGTGCGCCGACGATGGCCTGCCACTCCTTGAACGCGGATGCCATGGCGGAGAGCGTCCGACTCAGGGCAGGGCCTTGAGCCGGTAGCGCTGGATATCGAACGGCTCCTTGGAGGGATAGATCGCCAGCACATCCGCCAGGTTCATCAGGATCCAGGGCGATGCGGCGGAGGTGCCATTTTTGGTGAAGACGATGTCATCGGCGATGTACACGCAGGAGTGCACGATGCTGCCATCCGGCCGGGCAAAGAGGAGCACGTCGCCGAGCGCGCTGCGGCCGGTCACGGGACGGTAGTCGTTGAGCAGCGTGGTGGAAACGGCGTTGATGTCCTGGTAGCGCGGATCCGGCTCGAGGTTGAAAAAATTCATCACCGTCCAGTGGCAGTCCATGAACTCCAGTGGGGTCTCGCCGGGCGCGGCGCTTGGGTAGGAGTAGAGGCGCGCGCGGGCGAAACGGGGGAGAAGGTGGGCGATGTCGATGCGCGCCGCCTGACCCTTCTGGTGCAGCGATTGCAGCAGCGGACGCACATCCTTGGAACGGAGGCCGCGTCCCCAATAGTCGGCGAGGGCATCGATGTTGGTCTGGTCGTCGATCACCAATCGCACCAGCAGGGTGGACTTGCGGGCGAGCGTCTTGATCAGGCGAGTGCGGTCCTCCAGTGAAGGGATCTTGGCGAGCACGACCTCGAGGTCGGAAAACAGGACGGCCGGACCGCGGCGGTAGAGCAGGTGCTTGACCTGCCTGATGGTGCTGTCGGGCACGCCGCTGTCCTCGAACCATTCGTCGACGGCGTCGGCGCGAAAGCGAAAGGGCTCCACGTGCAGTTCGTTTTCCGGGAACGCGGCGAGCACATCGTAGATGGTTGCCCGCGCCTCGGGACTCAGGCCGAGAATGACGTCGTGGCGGACGCGGATTTCGGTGCGGTCACCCGCGTAGGTGCGGTTGGCGGGATCGTCGAGCTCGGCGATCACATTGGCGGGCAGCTGGGCCGCCCTCCAGAGTTCACCCAGCCGGCCCGGCGCGTACCCCGTGAATGACCAGCGCACCGGTGCGCTGTTTTGCTGGGTGCGGCCGACGAGCTCCTCCGGCGGCTCGATCAGGATGCGCGTGTAGATCACGCGGCCCCACGGACCGGCTTGGACTTCGATCACGCGTTCTTCCTGGAAGGCCGTTCCGGCCGGAGTAGCTGCAGCCGGTGTCGCGGCCGCCGCGACGGGGACGGCGGACGCAGGCTCGGTCCGGGCGGGAGACCGCAGATCGCGCAGGGCGATGAGCAGCATCACCCAAGGTGCCAGAAAAACGAACCCGAGGGCCATCAGGAGGCGGCGTGAGACGAGAATGCTGCTCGGGGGCGGGGTGCTCGTCATGACACCGTCATTGCGCCTGGCGCGCGACTTTGAACTCGGCCGGTCGCTCGCCGGCGGGCAGGGCAATCAAATCGTAATCCTGAAAACCGGTGATGCGCACTTCGGCAAACTCGCCGACGGGCAGGCTGCGGGGAACGTAGACGCGGCCGTCAATATCAGGGGCGTCCGCCTCGCCGCGAGCCACGCCGGGCTCTTCGACGAGCACGCGCAGGGTGCGGCCGACGTAGGCCTTGCTGACCTTGGCGGCGATTTCCTTCTGCAGCGCCATCGTGCGGTGCCAGCGGGCTTCCTTCACCTTCGGCGCGAGCTGTTCCTCCATCTTGGCCGCACGCGTGCCGTCCTCCTGGGAGTAGCGGAACACCCCGAGGCGCTCAAACTGGGTGTCGCGAATGAAGCCGCAGAGTTCCTCGACATCGGCCTCGGTCTCGCCGGGGAAACCGACGATGAACGTCGTGCGGACCGCGATGCCGGGAATGCCGGAGCGGATGCGGGCGATGAGGTTGCGGATGTAGTCGCCGCTGGTCTCACGCTGCATGCGACCGAGCATGTGGTCGCTGATGTGCTTGAGCGGAATGTCGATGTAGCGGGCGACCTTGGGGCACTCGGCGATGGTGCGGATCAGTTCGTCGCTCCAGTGGGCCGGATGGGTGTAGAGCAGGCGGATCCAGAAATCTCCCTCGATCGCGTTGAGCTCGCGGAGCAGGGTGGTGAGGGCGGTGCCGCGGGACGAGTCGACCGGCGTGCGGGGATTGGGGCGCTGCTCCCAGGTGTCCATGCCGAAGAAGGTCGTGTCCTGGGAGATCAGGTTGATCTCCTTCACGCCCTCGGCCACGAGGCGGCGGGCCTCGGCGACCACGCTCTCGACGGTGCGGCTGCGATGGCGTCCGCGGATCTGCGGGATGATGCAGAAGGTGCAAGGGTGGTTGCAGCCCTCCGCGATCTTCATGTAGGCAAAATGCTTCGGTGTGAGCCGAAAGCGCGGCGTGTCGTAGTCCGGGATGTAGGTGGACTTGCCCTCGATGAATATGGCCGGCGCCTCTTCTTTGCCGCGCTCCCTAGCGTAGATGCCCTCGATGATCGGGGCGACTTTGGTGATCTGGTCTAGGCCGATGAAGGCGTCGACCTCGTCGTGCAGCGACGCCGAGAGGTCCTTGGAGAACCGCTGCGACATGCACCCGGCGACGGGGGGCGGGGGTGGGCAACATAACCGGGGGGCCACCCCCCCCCGCTACGATGCCGACGGATAGGCCGGCGCCTTACTTCTTGGCCTTGGCGAGCTTGGCCTTGAGGGCGGTATTGCGACGCTTGTGGTAAGCGAGGCGGCGTTTCTTTTTGATGTGCTTGTTGAATTGTTGGCCCATGGTGAGATGAATTGAGGGGAGACTTGTGCCTGAAAGCCGGGGCGGGAGTCAAGCGCCTCAATAACGGGCCAAACCGGGGTCGATTTGCTCTGCCCAAGCGTCGATCCCGCCATTTTCAGGGATCTGGCGCATCGGGATGTGCCGGCAGCCGGCGACGGCGCAGGTGGCGACCTCGGCCGGTTCACGGACGTCGATCAGCAATGCGCCTGCGCCAAGCAGATGCGCGGCCGTGGTGACATCGATTTCGAGCGGTGCGTCCATGCGTGTGCCGGGAGCCAAGGGCGCCGGCGGGTTTTGGCAATCCCGTTAACCGATGATCAGGGCTTGAACCTCCGGGAACCTATGGGTCCTATAAACCGCATGTCCGAACGTTTTGTCGTCATCATGGCCGGCGGCCGCGGGGAGCGGTTCTGGCCCCAAAGCCGCGAAGCCACCCCCAAGCACCTGCTGCCCATCGTCGGCGACAAGCCGATGTTGGCCCAGACGGTTGATCGGGTTGCCGGCGTCGTGCCGCCCGCCAATATCTTTGTCATCACCACGCAAGCCCAGCTCGCGGGTTGCCGCGCCGCCTGCCCCGGCCTGCCCCCGGCCAACCATGTCGCCGAGCCCAAGGGCCGCGACACCGCCCCCCCCACCGCCCACGCCAAGCTCCGG
>CAYWRG010000093.1:0-10911 GCA_964460715.1 uncultured Opitutus sp.
GTGTGTCACCTATGTCCTGAATATGACCTGTCACCCATGTCCTGAAACCGTACCGAAGTTTGAGGTTGGAACTCAGGTCTCAGGTTTCAAGTTTCAGGTTTCTCCGCTCCCTCTGAAATCCCACGGCAAAGCATCGCCTCCGGCCAAGAAGACGCCGAATCACACGCAGGGGCTGCTGCATCCGCGGAACGTGCATCGCGCGCCGTATGATTTTCCGCGGCTGATCGCGGTGTGCCCGGAGCTGACGCCGTTGGTGCAGCCGCATCCGCTGGCGGGGGACACGATCGACTTTGCTGATCCGGTGGCGGTGCTGACGCTCAATCGCGCGCTGCTCAAACTCCATTACGGCATCGAGCACTGGGCGATCCCGGCGGGTTACCTGTGTCCGCCGATCCCGAGCCGGGCTGATTATCTTCACACCGTGGCGGACCTGCTGGCGGAGGGGAATGGCGGCGTGATCCCACGCGGTCCGGCGGTGCGCGTGCTGGATGTGGGGACGGGTGCGAATCTGGTTTATCCGCTGGTGGGCACGCAGGTGTACGGCTGGTCCTTTGTCGGAACGGACGTTGATGCGGCCGCAATCGCGGCGGCGCGTGCGAACATCGCGGCGAATTCCGGGCTCGCGGACCGCATCGAGGTGCGGCTCCAGCGTTCCCCGGGCGCGATCTTTTCCGGGGGCGTCGTGAAGGCCGGGGAGCGCTTTGCGCTCTCGATCTGCAATCCCCCGTTTCACGCCTCGCCCGAGGAGGCCGCGGCCGGGACGCTGCGCAAGCTGCGTAATCTCGGCGGTGGTCGAAAGCCGTCGGCGCCGGTGCTGAATTTTGGGGGACGCAGCCACGAGCTGTGGTGCGACGGCGGCGAAGTCGGCTTTGTGCAGCGAATGATCACCGAAAGCGCGGCGCAACCCGGGCTCTGCGGCTGGTTCACGACCCTCGTCTCTAAGAGCGGCAACCTGCCGACGATCGAGCGCGCGCTCGCGAAGGCGCGCCCGGCGGAGGTTCGGACGCTGGTCATGTTTGCCGGCCAGAAGCAAAGCCGCGTACTGGCGTGGCGGTTCCAGTCTTAAAACGGATCTGACCACGAATGGATTCGAATTCACACGAATCGCCGACATTCAGAACCAGAATAATTTAACCACGGATGGACACAGATGCACACGGATTGAATCCCAAATCCGGTGATTTGAATCCGTGTCTATCCGTGTTCATCCGTGGTTAATCAATCCGCGGTTCGATGGTTCGAATCCATTCGTGGTTAATTCTCTGCGTCGGATCGTTTGCCATCGCCGGCGGGAGGGTTTACGGGTTTGTGGAATCCCCTGCATGAGCAACCCCGTAGATACGATCATCATCGGAGCCGGACTGGCGGGGCTGGCGTGCGCGCGGCGATTGCAGGAGGCCGGGAAATCCTTCGTGCTTTGCGAGGCCGCCGATCGTGTGGGCGGACGCGTGACGACGGACGTGGTTGACGGCTTCCGGCTGGATCGCGGCTTTCAGGTGTTGCTCACGGCGTATCCGGAGGCGAAGCGCCTGCTCGACTACAAGGCGCTTGATCTGCGGTCGTTTCATCCCGGCGCGCTGGTGCGTTTTGGCGGGCGCTGGCATCGCGTGGCGGATCCGTTTCGTCATCCGATCGATGGCCTCGTCGGGGCGTTCAATGCGGTGGGAACCTTTGCGGACAAACTGCGCGTTGCGCGGCTGCGGTTGAGCGGGTTTGATTTCTCGCGCTACACCGACGCGACCAGTACCTCCTGTGCGTTGCAGGGCGAGGGGTTTTCCCCGGTGCTGATCGAGCGCTTCTTCCGTCCGTTTCTCGGCGGAGTTTTTCTGGAGTCAGCCCTGACGACCACGGTCCGCAAGGCCGAGCTGGTGCTGCAGACCTTTGCGCGGGGCGACACCGCGGTGCCGGCGCGCGGGATGGGCGAGATTCCGGCGCAACTCGCGGTAACGCTGCCGGCGGGTTCGCTGCGTCTTGGGGCCAGGGTGGTGGCCTATGATGCGACGGGCGTGCGTCTGGCGGATGGGACGACGCTCGCGGGTCGCAGCGTGGTGCTGGCGACCGATCTCCGCGAGGCCGACCGGCTCGCGGGTCGTGGTGGTCCGCCCGCCGCGGTCAACAGTGTGGCTTGTCTCTATTTCGACGCGCCGGATGCGCCGTCCTCCTCGCTGCTGCCGGGAGATCGCATCCTTGTCCTCAACGGCGAGGGCCAGGGGCCGATCAATAATCTGGCGGTGATGAGCGCCGTGACCCCGGCGTGCGCGCCGGCGGGGCGGCACCTGATTTCCGTGACCGTGATTGATCGGGCGGCGATGGCGGCCGAGGATCTGGAGGCGCGCGTGCGCGTCCAGCTCGGCGACTGGTTCGGCGGCAACGCGGTGAAACGATGGCGCCATCTGCGCACCTACCAGATTCCCTCGGCCGTGCCCGCGCAGCCTACGGTGGAGAAAAAGCCCGTCACGCTTTCGCCGGGCGTTTATCAATGCGGCGATCACTGCGGCGTGGCGTCGATCAACACCGCCCTTGCCAGCGGCCGCGCCGCGGCGGACGCGGTGCTGGCGGCGCACTAAAGCGCTGGCGGTGGCGCGGGACCCGACGGAAATGGGCAAGGGCAAGGCAGAAACCCGTGCGGGCACCGTGGTGGGCGTTGATGTCGGCGGCCCGCGTAAGGGGTTTCATGCCATCGCCCTGAGTGGCTCACGGATCCACGCGAGCCTGCGCACGCCGGTGGCCGCGGAGCTGGCGGCCTGGTGCCGTGCGCATGACGCGCAGGCTGTGGCGGTCGATGCGCCCTGTCGCTGGCGACCTCCGGGCGGACCCGGCCGCTTGGCCGAGCGCGAACTCGCGCGCGAGGGCATGGCGTGTTTTCCGACCCCCACGCGGGAGCGCGCCGCCGGCCATCCCTTCTTCCAGTGGATGCTCGGCGGAGCGGAGGTGTTTGCCGCGCTGGAGCGATTTTATCCGCTCTACGCGGGACGCTCGCACGAGGGCCCGGTGTGTTTTGAAACGTTTCCCCAAGCGGTGGCCTGTGCGCTGGCGGGCGGGATTGTCTCCGCCAAGGAGAAGCGTCCGGTCCGTACCGCCCTGCTGCAGCGCGCGGGGATCAACGTGGCCGCGCTGGCCACCATCGATGAAATCGACGCGACCCTCTGCGCACTCGCCGCCCAGAGGTTCACCGAAGGTTCGTTCAAGGCCTATGGCGAGGCGGCGACCGGGTACCTGATTGTGCCAGCATCGCCCTGATCGGTGAGGGCGTTTTGAGTTCAGTTGTAGCCGGGCTCGCTGAGCCCGGAGATTGAGTTTCTCTTCTCAAAGGCTTCGGACCGGGGTCAGCGACCCCGGCTACAGCTTTACCGGAACTGCTGTTCCGGATTTGATTCAATCCACTGATAAACAGGAGGATAAGTTTTCGCGTGGCCGGTTCTCCGGCCGGCGTGCGGGTGCAAGGGGCGGACAAAACCGCCCACCTTGGCTTCGGATTTGGGGAACCGCGCCGACTTACAAGGGAGCGCCCATGACTCCCGCCGAAGCCTATCACGTCCTCCAACTCGAGCCAGGGGCCGGGCGCGAGCAGATCGAGCAGAGCTACGCGGAGCAGACGCGGGTGTTTAAGGAGAAGCGGGCCAAGGCGCCCTCGCCGGGTCACAAGGCGCATTTTCAACAGGGCCTCGCGCGTCTGACCGCCGCACACGATGTGCTCATCCAGCGTGAGGATGCGGCCGCCGGTGCCGCCCGTCGTCGACAGGGGGCCGCCGCGGGCCGCACCGCGGGGCCAGCGGAGGCCGAGGCCAGGGTGGTCACGGCGGCCGAGGTAGATGCGGCGGCCGATCGTCTGCCCCGCCGACTCAACCGACACATGGACGGTGGTTTTTTTGCGCTCCTCGCGACGCTGGCGGGTGGCTTGGCGGGGGCGTTGACCTTCGGGTTATTCGCGGAGGACGCGGGCCGGCGGGCACTTTTTGTGGGCAGCGGTCTGGGTGTGGGGCTGGTGCCCGGCATTTTCTGGTGGCGGGCCACCGTGCAGCGCTTGCGCCGCGCCGAGTGGATCCGGTTGCGGGAGGCGCTGGAGCGGGGCGAGACCCTCACGGTGGCGTGGCGACGCCAGGCTCTTCGTCTGGCGACTGTGTTGCTGTTGTTCCTCGGTTTCAGCGTGGGTTACCGGCAGTGGTCGCGCTGGCCCACGCTGCGACCGGAGGAAGATGCGGGGATGCCGACGGCGGGTGGAGGCGAGCCGCTGGCCGCGCGGCGGGACTCCGGTGTCCCTGCGCGCATCAACGACGGAGCCGTGGTCTCGCCGTCGCCGGACCGTAGCCCGCGCGCCGCGTCGCCGGCGCGTGAACCCGCTCGTCCCGCGGACACCCGCGTCGATCATGAACGGCCGCGGGACCAAGAAACGGCGTCGGCATTCAGGCCCAAGGCGGAGGCGCCCACCGCGATCAGGCCGGAGGATCCGGGGTCGCCCTCGATCCCGCCGCCTGCGCGTCAGACGAACCCGCCCGCGCGCGAGGCGAACCAGGTGGCCGCGCGTGAATCCGTGAAAACGGACGAGAGGCCGGCCCGTGCGCCGACGGCGGGCGCGACCGCGTCACCCACGCCTGTCACGGATGAAGCGGTGGCGGGCCTCGTCGGTGAACCCTCCGCGGCGGCGCAACGCGACGCGCGCATGGCTGGCGGCGGTTCTCCGGCTCGCGATCAAGCCACCGCCACCGCTTCCGCACCCGGAAGACCGCGTCGGGTTGCGCAGATTTTGGCCGTGCCGCCAGACGTCGCGCAGGCGGAAGCGGCGCGGGCGTCGGGCGGCAATCCGGCCGCGATTCGAGCCCGCCTGGCGAAAGCGTACCGGGCGTGGGCGAAGCGCTTGCGCGAAGCGGGGCAGCCGGGATTGGCGCTGTTCGCGCTCGATCAGGCAAAGGCGGCGGGGCTGGCGGACGAGGAGGATCTGGCCGCGACGCTGCGGAAGGAGTTTACCCAGACGCATGCCCTCACGGTGTGGCTGACGCCGCCACAGCTCGGCGCGGTGGAGACAGAGGCCGCACTGGCGGCGGAGACGCTCGAGGCTGTCGCGACCGAGCTCGATCACGCGCTTCACGAAACCCTGGCCCCGGCGCTGCCCGCGGTGGTGGCCTTGCGGGCGGCGGACGCGAGGACCGTCGAGGTCGCCGCGCGCGGACCCCGGCTCGTGCTGCGGGTTGAAGCGCCGGTAGCGGAGAACGCGCCGCCGGCCTCTGCGGAGACCCCGCGTGATGGCACGCCGGGCGAAGCCTCGGCGTCGACCGAGCCGTTGCCGCGCAGACTGCGCGCCTCGGTGGTGTGGGTGAATGGTGTGGAGGCGCAGACGGAAGGGAATACGGAGGAGAACGCCGCCGTGCTGCTGAGCGTCCATGCGGAGCTGCGCGCTGACCCCGGTGCGCGCGCGCCCTCGCAGGCAGAAGAAGCGGACGCGTGGGCGGCGGCGGGTTCCGAACTCCGTGCACGCTTGCGCGCCGGCATGCCTGAACTCGTTGCGCGGTTGGCCGAGGCTGCGCTGGCGGTGATGCAGGCGCGGCGGGCGGCCGCGGCAGGGGATGCGGGGGAGCTGCCGGGCGACCTTGCGTGGGGCTGGTTTTCGGTTTGGGCCGAGGCCGGCCTGGTGCTGCCGCAGGGCGACGCCGAACTCGCGGCCCGGCGCGCGCTGGCGTTGCCCGAGGCTCAGCCGGTGGAAGGGAGCTGATAGGGCTTTGATGTAGCCTGGGTCGCTGACCCCGGAGATTGAGTTGCCTGCCTGGATTTCGCGCAGTGAGAACCTCGAATTCGGACCGGGGTCAGCGACCTCAGCTACACCCCGCAAAAGCAAAACGCCCGGTCGTAGTGACCGGGCGTTCGTCATTCGGGTTTTGCGGCGCATGGCGCCGCGCCGCGCTCAGGCCGGGGCCGGGATGGCGCCGATGAACTGCTCCATCTTGGTGCGCGTGGCGGCGTCGGGCAGACGGCCGCGTGCGGCCTGGACGTTGTCGAGTAGGTTCCTGGGCTGCGTCGTGCCGGGGATCGCGACCGTGATCGCGGGGTGCGAGACGTTGTACTTGAGGAAGAACTGACCCCAGCTCTTGCAGTCGAACTCCGCCGCCCAGTCCGGGAGCGGGCGGTCGCCGACGCGGCGGAAAAGGCTGGCGCGGCCGAAGGGCAGATTGGTGACGACGGCAATCTTGCGCTCGATCGCAGTCGGCAGCACGCGGTCCTCCACGCCGCGATTGTCGATCGCGTAGTCGATCTGGATGAAATCGAGGGGCTGGTCGCGCATGTAGCGCTCGAGCTCAGCGTACTGGTTGTCGCTGGAGATCGAGATGCCGACGTAGCGCACGCGTCCGGCCTTCTTCAGCTCGAGCAAGGTCGCGAGCTGGTTGTCCGTGTCGACGAGGTTGTGGACGTAGTAGAGATCGATCTTGTTGGTGCGAAGTTTCTTGAACGACGCCTCGATGTTGGCGCGCCCGGCATCCTTGCCGCGGGCATTGACCTTGGTCGCGAGGAAGACCGAGTCGCGGATCTTGGCCGACTCGAGCACCTGGCCGATCACATCCTCGGAGGCGCCGCGCGCATAGTTGTCGGCGGTGTCGATCATCTTGCAGCCGGCGACGGGCACGCCGGTGATGACATCGCGGATCCCATCGGTAAGCGATTCGTAGGTGCGGGTGCCGATGCCAATGACGGGGATGCGCTCACCGGTCGAAGGAATGGCCTTGGTGATGAGGGGAAGCGAACTGCTGCCGGCAGTGGCTGGCGCGGCACCTTGGGCAAAGGCGCGGGGTAAGGTGGCCAGAGCGGTGGCGCCGAGGCCAAGTTTCATCCAATCGCGACGGGTCATGTTCATGGGGAAGGAAGGGTGGGCGGGAATGACGAAATCCGAAGACCGAATGACGAGATTTCTGAGAGGTTCTTCGGGGCTTAAGGGGCAGGCTGGGAGCGAGACGTGAGAGGCGCGGACCCGGTTTCGCCTTCCCGGAGTTTTCGGGCCCCTTTTCGAAAAAGAAGCGTCGCGGTGCAGAAACGCAACTCGTTAATAAAAAGAAGGTTGGAATGTGATGATCGGGAGTTGTCCTCCATCGGCTTGGGAGATGGGGGAAGTGTGTCGATGATCAGGAGGTGGTGAACCGCTACGAATTCGAAATCCACCTCAAGCCAGAGCAGTACCTGAAGTTCTACCGCGGGACGGCTCAGCATGTGGTCGTGCGCGCGACGACAGGGCAGAATGTGCAGCTGCCGGCCTCGATTTTTCGGTCCTTCGTGACTCCGGACGGCGTGCATGGGCGCTTCATGCTGACCTGCGACGCGGACCACAGGGCGCCGTCGCTCGAGCGGGTCTGAAGGCCGCGTAGGCGGAGGTGGAGGTGGTCGATCTGATTCAGAAATTGCGCAGAGGCGCAGAGCCGCAGAGAAAACCACTCCAAGCGCGGGTCGTGTTTGAAAACTCTGCGGCTCTGCGCCTTTGTGCGATGACCGTGGTTCGTTGCACGTAAGGGGCGATGCGACGCAACTTCCGACCTGTTTTGGGTGTCATAAGGAGTAAACCCATGGAAATTGCCGTTTGGATCCTCACCTTGGGGCTGACCTTGATCGGTCTGCTGGGCGTGATTGTGCCCCTGTTGCCCGGGACGACCTTGATTCTGGTGGCGATGATCGTGCACAAGCTGCTGATGCCGAACGGGATTGGCGCGGGTGCGCTGGGCTGGATCGCGGCGGTGTGGGCGCTGTCTGTCGTGATCGATTTTGCCGGCGTGCTGATCGGCACGCGGCTCTTCGGCGGCAGTCGCTGGGGCATGGCCGGCGCGAGTGGCGGGGCGTTGGTGGGGATGTTCTTCTCCCTGCCGGCGCTGATCCTGGGCACGGTCTTCGGTGCCGTGGCGGCGGAGCGCTACGTGGCGAAGAAAACCCACCGCGAATCCATGCTCGCCGGGGTCGGGGCCGCGTTCGGCTTTGTGCTCTCCACCGCCGGCCGCCTCGTGTGCGCGGTCGCGATGATCGTCATCTTCCTCGTCGCGGCCCAGCCGCCGACGGTTTGATGTCGCTGGTCGCGTGGAGGCCGGTCCGCATTGTTGTCGAGAAGCGCGCAAACCCCGGGCTCAGCGAGCCCGGCTACATTGCCCCACCCGGCAACCCCCTCAACCGCCCGCGGAAGGCGAGGGAGACGAGGACACGGGCGCGACGGCGGCCGTCTCGGCCAATGAAAAATCGATCGGCAGCTGCATCAGGATCGGGCCGGCTTTGCCGCGAAACTCGGGAGGCGAAAAACGCCACTGGGCGATCGCCAGCCGGGCGGCCTCGCCAAACGCCGGGTCGCTCGCCTCGGACACCTGGCACTGCTTGGGCGTGCCATCCAAGTCGACGAGGAAGGCAATCACCGCATAGCCCTCGATTCCCTTATTCAGAAAGGCTTCAGGGTAAATGGGTTGCTCCTGATGAAGCGGGCGGAACTTCGGCTTGGCCTCGGCAAACGTGACGAATTCGCCCGTAAAGCTGACTTCGTTGAACACGGGCTGGGTCTCGGCGATCGTCTCGCCTTCCGGGGTCGTCTGGGCCGTCATCGTACTCGCGAGCAAAAGGGCGGAGGAGAGGAGAAGGACGGCTTTCATGGCGCAAACCGGGAATCCGGTCCGGCCAATCTAGATAAAACACCCTAGGTGTTGGCAACCGATTTTCCTCAAGTTTTCACGAAAAGGCCGACCGGCGGCCGGAAAACCGGCTGCATGTGAAATCGGAAATTTCAAATTTCAGATCGCCGGGCCATGACGTTGATGGCGACAACGCCACCTTCTTCATGACCACGAAATCAAGGCTTCCGGCCGGGCTCATCCTTCTCTTCGCCTTGGCGGCGCCGGCCGCGCTGGCTGCCAGCCGTGCCCGGGACCTGGGCATCGTGCCGGGCGTGCTGCCGACCGGGCCGCTCAACGCCATCACGGATGTCGCAGGGGTGAAGGTGGGACACGTGACCCTCACGGAGGGCGCCGGGATCCGCACCGGCGTGACCGCGATCCTGCCGCATGGCGACAACCTCTTTCAGCAGAAGGTCCCGGCCGGTATCCATATTGCGAATGCATTTGGCAAGCTCGCCGGCAGCACACAGGTCGAGGAACTCGGCAATCTCGAGACCCCAATCATCCTGACAAACACGCTGAGCGTCGCGGAGGGCATCGCGGGGGCGGTGGAGTGGACGCTCGCCCAACCCGGCAACGAGCAGGTCTTCAGCGTCAACGCGCTGGTTGGTGAGACGAATGACCGCTCGCTGAACGACATCCGCCGCCGCGCGGTCACGAAGGAGCACGTGATCGCCGCCATTCGCGCGGCCGCGACCGGGCCGGTGGCCGAGGGCGGCATCGGGGCGGGAACGGGCACCGTGTGCTTCGGCTACAAGGGCGGCATCGGCACCGCGTCCCGCGTGCTTCCGGCCGCGCTCGGCGGCTACACCGTGGGCGTGCTGGTGCAGACAAACTTCGGCGGCATTCTCTCGATTGCCGGCGCGCCGGTGGGGCGTGAACTCGGGCGATACTACCTCAAGGAGTACGCCGAACCCGCGCCGGGCGGCTCGTGCATGGTGGTGGTCGCGACGAACGCCCCGATCGATGCGCGCAACCTGCGCCGCCTCGCGTCCCGCGCCGAGCTCGGTCTCGGCGTGACGGGTTCGGCGACGAGCAACGGCAGCGGCGAGTACATCATCGCCTTCTCCACCGTGCGCGAAGCCCGCGAACTCCTGGCCAACGACGCGATGTCCCCGCTCTTCCAGGCGGTGAAGGAGGCGACCGAGGAGGCGGTCTACAACTCACTCTTCATGGCGACCACCGTTACCGGCTACGAGGGCCGCACGATCGAAGCCCTCCCGACCGAACGCGTCTTGGAAATCCTCCGGGGCCACAAGCTGCTCAGCGTTCCGGCGAAGAAGTGATTTAACCACGGATGAACACAGATGCACACGGATTGGATCGCTGATCCGAGGGTTTGAATCCGTGTCTATCCGTGTTCATCCGTGGTAAATGGATCGGCGGTTCGGTGGATCGAATCCATTCGTGTGAATTCGTGTCCATTTGTGGTTAATCCACCCGAGTCTATTTCCTGAAGACGAGGATGTGCTGCCAGGGGAGCGTGGAGATCGTGCGCTCGAAGGTCAGGGCGTGGGCGGACATTTCCTTTTTCACCTGCGCGACGGTCATCTTGTGCAGCGGCTTGATCGGGACATAGGCGTCCTCGCCCTTGTACTCGACGAGCACGAGCCGCCCGCCGGGCTTGAGCGCGCGGAGCATGCCCTGGGTCATCTCGTACGGGAAATCGAACTCATGGTAGACATCGACGAGCAGGATCGTGTCGAGGGAGTCTGGGGGCAGTTTCGGGTCCTGCGTCGTGCCGAGGATCGGGATAACGCGCTCCGCCATTCCGCGCTTGCGCATGTTGTCCATCAGCAGGTCCAGCATCTCCTGCTGGATCTCGACGGCGTAGATCTTCCCGGTTTCGCCCACGCGCTGGGCCATGCGCCACGAAAAATAGCCGGTGCCAGCGCCAACGTCCGCGACGGTTTCACCCGGCTGCAGGCGGAGGGCGCTGAGCAAAAGATCCGTTCGCTCCTCGTCCTGCCGCTCAGGTCGCTCCAGCCACGCCGCGGCCTGATGCCCCATGACCTGCGCGATCTCGCGCCCGAAGTACACCTTGCCGATCCCGTCACGGTCCCGCTTGGACAACCTGACGTACGCCGCCTCCGCCGGCCGAGCGGGCGGCTCGGCGGCAAAGACCGCGGTCGTGATCAGGGCGCAGAGCAATCCAAACGAGATGAGGCGGCGCATCGGCGGGACGGGTTTGGGAA
This sequence comes from uncultured Opitutus sp., assembly GCA_964460715.1. Taxonomy (GTDB): domain Bacteria; phylum Verrucomicrobiota; class Verrucomicrobiia; order Opitutales; family Opitutaceae; genus CAMAXB01. Next base: position 10,817 of record CAYWRG010000093.1, read on the forward strand.
ACCTAGCCAGATTCGCGCGCGAGTCCAGTGGACCAGAGGTCAGAGGTCAGAGGTCAGAGGTCAGAGGTCAGAGGTCAGAGGTCAGAGGTCAGAGG
>CAYWRG010000094.1:0-10867 GCA_964460715.1 uncultured Opitutus sp.
CCTCCTCGGTCTCATCTCCGTCCAACCCGCCGACTTTGAACGCGACATCCGCCCCCCCGTCGCTGTCCTCCGCCAACTCAGCAGCCACGGCTCACCCCAGGAGGACAACAGCCCCCAGGAAATCCCCGCCGGCTCCCGTACCGTCGAGTTCCTCTTCCAAACCATTCGCCTCGATCCCCTCGGCGGCGATTTCTGCCGCCTCCGTATGGAGGGCTGGGACGCCAATTGGCGCCCCTGCAACGAAGAGCGCGCCGAACAATACACCTCCCTCAACCCCGCTTCCTATCAGTTCGTCGTCCAAACCTCCAGCAAAGCCGCGGAGCAGATCGAGGATGTTGCCGCGCATTTTGTCGTAATCCTTGCTTCGATAGAGCTCCTCGTAGCTCTTCCGGTCGAAGCCCGCGGTGGAGACGAAGATCTTGCTGATCCCGCTCTCCACCAGCGCCTCTCCGTCCGCCTCCTCGCTATCTTCACCCTCCTCGCCGCCATCGGGTTCTTCCTCTGGCACCGCCAGAAGTCATTCTTTGAACGCACCCGCCTCCTGGAACAAAAGGTCGAGGAGCGGACCGCCAATCTGGAAGGCGCCATGCAAGCCGCCCAGGCCGCCAATCGGGCCAAGAGCGAGTTCCTCGCCACCATGAGCCACGAGATCCGCACGCCGATGAACGGCGTCATCGGCATGCTCCAGGTCCTGCAGACCACGCGGCTCGATCCCGAGCAGACCAAGTATGTGCAGATCGCGGGTTCATCCGCCGACACGCTGCTGCGCCTGCTCAATGACATTCTCGATCTCTCCCGGATCGAAAGCGGCAAGCTCGCCTTCGAGCGGCTCGATTTCTCGCCCGCCGAGGCCGTCGAGGAGGTCCGCGCCCTGCTGGCGCCCCGCGGCGTGGCCAAGGGCCTGGAGATCCGCTGCCACGTCCAGCCCGGCACGCCTGAGCTCGTCAACGGCGACGCCACCCGCATCAAGCAGGTCCTCTTCAATCTCGTCGGCAATGCGGTCAAGTTCACCGAGCGCGGCCAGGTCGACATCACGGTCGAGACCATCGGCCTTCAGGAGGGGATCGCAAAGCTGCGCTTCCGCATCCGCGATACGGGCATCGGGATCAATGAGGCCACCCGCGCCAAGCTGTTCCAAAAGTTCAGCCAGGGGGACAGCTCCATGACCCGCCGCTACGGCGGATCCGGCCTCGGGCTCGCGATCGCGCGTCAGCTCGTCGAGCAGATGGGCGGGACCATCACCGTCCAAAGCAAGCCCGGTGAGGGCTCCGAGTTCTCCGTCGAGCTGAGTTGTCCGATCGCCCAACCCAAGTCAGCCGCACCCGCAGCGGCCGCGCGCAAGCCCGCACCTCGCCGCCAGGGACGCGTGCTGGTGGTCGAGGACGACGCCAGCAATCAGCGCGTCATTCGCGTCCTGCTCGAGCGCGAGGGCCTGGAGGTCAACCTCGTGGGCGATGGTCTTGAGGCGGTTGAACGCGTCGTTTCCGGTTCGTGGGATCTTGTGCTGATGGACCTGCGCATGCCTGGCATCGACGGGCTCGAAGCCACGCGCCGAATCCGGGAGCGCCTGCCCGACCGCGCCGTACCGATCGTGGCCCTGACCGCTGACGCGATGGAGGGTAATCGTGAGGCCTGCTTCGCGGCCGGCATGAACGATTTCCTCTCCAAGCCCGTTCGCCAGCACGAACTCGCCCGCTGTCTCGATCAGTGGCTGCAGTGAACGCAGGCCGCAGGCCTGCAATCTGCGTCCGCTTGTCTTCCGCGCCGATCTGCAGGACTCTCGTCACGTGTCCCGTCGCTCCGCTCATCCACACCGCGCCGCCATCGACCGGCTGCCCAAAGCCAAGCTCAACCGCGAATCCCTGCGCGAGGCCGCCGGGCTCTTCGCCTACGTCCTCCCGTATCGAGGCTGGTTCGCAGCGGGCATGCTCGCACTCACAGTCGGCAACGCCGCCGGCCTTTGCTTTCCCTTCCTCGCCGGCGCCTTGATTGACGCCGCACTGACGCCCGGCGGAGCGACCGTCCCTGTCCTCGGTGCGCTCCCGCTCGACCAGGTCGCGCTCGTGCTGGCCGGCACAGTGACTCTGCAAGCCTGCGCCGCCTTCCTGAGTTCGCTCTCCTTCAACCGCGTGGGTCAGAAGGCCCTGATTGATCTGCGGCGCGACACCTACTCCCGCCTGATCAGCCTGCCGATGGCCTTCTTCTCCCAGCGGCGCGTGGGTGAACTCACCAGCCGCATCTCCGCCGACATCGGCCAGATCGAGGGCGCACTCATCTTCTCGCTGCCGCAGATGTTCCGACAGGCCTTTCTTCTCGTCGGCGGGACCGCCTTGATCGCCATCACTTCCGGGCGACTGACGCTGATCATGCTCAGCACGCTTCCGATCCTGATCGCCGCCGCCGTGTACTTCGGCCGCAAGATGCGCGTCCTCGCGCGCGAGACCCAGGACCGGCTCGCCGAGACCGGCACAATCGTCGAGGAAACCCTGCAAGGCATCGCCAGCGTGAAGGCCTTCGCCAACGAGGCCTACGAACAGTCGCGCTACCAGCGCATCAACGAATCCGTCCTCACCCTCGCCCTGCGCACCTCTCGCTGGCGGGCGGGTTTCAACTCACTCGTCATCGCCTCGCTCTTCGGCGGCATCGTGGTCGTGCTCTGGAACGGCGCGCGCCTGCTCCAGCTCGGCGAGATCACCGCAGGCGAACTCACGCGCTTCGTGCTCTACACCACTTTTGTCGCCGGCGCGATGGGCCAGGCCGCCGAGCTTTTCAGCCAGATCCAGAAAACCGTCGGCTCCACCCAGCGCGTGCGCGAGCTTCTGCGCGAACCCACCGAGTCAGGCCCGTCCAGCGAGACAAGCGTCGCCCCCGGACCACGCCTTAAGGGCGAGGTCGAATTCCGCGATGTGGTCTTCCGTTATCCCTCGCGGGCCGACGTCATCGTCCTCAACGGCATCTCGCTGCACGCCGCACCCGGCGAGAAAATCGCCCTCGTCGGCCCGAGCGGCGCCGGCAAATCAACCCTCACCGCCCTGCTGCTGCGCTTCTACGATCCGGACTCCGGAGCGCTCCTCATTGATGGCCAGGACGCCCGGGATTATCCACTGCCGCGTCTGCGCAGCCAGCTGGCGATCGTGCCCCAGGATGTCTTGCTCTTCGGCGGATCGATCGCCGAGAACATCGGCTACGGCAAACCCGGCGCCAGCGAGGAGGAGATCCGACAGGCCGCACGACTCGCCAATGCCGACGACTTCATCACCGGATTTCCGGAGGGCTATGCGACCGTCGTGGGCGACCGCGGCATCAAGCTCTCCGGCGGCCAGCGCCAGCGCGTCGCGATCGCCCGCGCGATCCTGAAGGATCCCGCCATCCTCATCCTCGATGAGGCCACCAGTTCACTCGACAGCGAAAGCGAGCAGCTCGTGCAGGAGGCCTTGGACCGGCTGATGAAAAACCGCACCACCTTCATCGTCGCCCACCGTCTGGCCACGATCCGCGAGGCCGACCGCATCGCGGTGATCGACGCCGGCCGCGTGGTCGAACTCGGCACGCATCTGGAGTTGAGCGCCCGCGAAGGCGGGCTCTATCGCCGGCTGAGCGAGCTGCAGTTTCGGCCCTGACGGTCGACCGGGCGCCATCGGCTATCCGTCCCATCGGTCCTATAGGTCACATCCGTCCCATAGGACCTATAGGACCGATGCGACTGATGGGACGGATGAGCGATCAACGCTCAGGGCTTGCCGGCTTGGCGGCGTCGGCCTTCGCCTGGCGTTCCGCCACCTGCGCCGCGATCTCTTCCGCCCGCTTCTCCGCGGCGGCGATGTCGGCTGGCCGACGACTGAGGTGTTCGCGCAGGCGCCTCTCGCCCTCGGGATCCACCTCCGGGTCGCGGCTCGCCACGATGAGCCACGCCAGTCCCTCGATGTAGTTGCGGCGCACACCGCGACCGCTGGAGAGCATCGCGCCGACATTGTACTGGGCCAGCGCCATGCCGCCCTCGGCCGCTTTGCGATAGTGCTGAAACGCGGCGGACTGATTCTCGGAGCCACCGAGGCCCTCGCTCACCAGCTTGCCCAAACGGAATTCGGCCTCGATCACGCCCTTGCTCGCAGCCCGCTCATACCACATCCGGGCTTCGATGTAGTCGGGGGGCGTCGCGCCACCGTTTTCGGCCAATAGGCCCATTTCCAGACAGGCCTCCGCATCGCCCGCCTCGGCCATGCGCTTCATTTCCGCATCGTCCTTCCAGCGGGGGACGTTGCCTCCGGTGGTGGAGAGTAATTTGGGTGCAGCATCCCGCGCTGCCGCCCGAACTTCAGGCAGGCTGACGGTCAGACACAGACCCGTGGCGACGAGAAGAAAAATGGGGCGAGCAGTCATGGCGGGAATCAAGCTTTTGCCGGTCAGTTTTCAACCCCCGATGACCAGTTCGACGGGGGCTGGTTCCGCTTTCCGCCGTGCAATTCTTCGTCCATCCGGGCATCGTCTGCGTCTCTCCCCATGCCCATTCTGACCCGTCTGGTTTTTGTCAGCATCATCGCCGCGACGGCACTGCGGGGCGTTGAGGCGCCGCGCACTTGGGACGGCCCGGGCTTTCTGCCCGTGACGGCCGAGCGTATCGCCGCTCTTCCAGCCGGCGAGCAAGGCCCCTGGTCCGCCTACTTCGCCGAGTCGGAGCGCCGCCGCGCGCTCGACCAGGCCTTCGTCGCCGCCGAACTCAGCCGTCTCGGACAGCCCAAAGTCACGCCTCCGGCCAACGCACGCAGTACCCCGCTTCCCCTGAAGAACGAAGCCGCCTGGTACGCCTCGGCGGAGGCGCGGCTGCTGGCCGATCACGTCGTGAGCTACCAGACTCCGGCCGGTGGCTGGAACAAGAGCGTGAATTTTTCGCAGGCCCGCGCGCCGGGGGAGGACTTTGGACGGGAGACCCGCTTTCGCGGCACCTTCGACAACGACGCCACGGTGCCCCAGCTCCGATTTCTCGCTTTGGTTGCACAGGCCACAGGTGAGAGCGGAACCGCATACCGGGCCGCCTTCGTCCGCGGACTCGAGTACATCTTTGCCGCCCAGTTCCCCAACGGAGGCTGGCCGCAGATTTATCCGCTCTCCGGCGGCTATCACGACGGGCTCACGTTCAACGACAACGTCATGCCCAACCTGCTCAATCTGCTCCGTGACACCGCGGCGGGCACGGGACCATTCGCATCCGTGGCCCCGGAACTGCGCGCGGAAGCCGCCCGCCGGTTGGAACGCGGGATCGCCTGCATCCTCGCCACCCAGATCCGGGTCAACGACCAGCTCACGGCCTGGGGTCAGCAGCACGATCCCCTCACCCTCCAGCCCTGCGCCGCCCGCAACTACGAACCCGCCAGCCTCTGCTCGGCGGAAAGCGCCAAGCTCGCGGTGTTCCTCATGTCGGTGCAACCGCACACCCCGGCCATCACCACGGCGGTCGAGGCCGCGGCCGCGTGGATGGAACGGACCAAGATCATCGATCAGGCCTGGGCTGACCCAGACGGTCAGGGCCGCCGCCTCGTCCCGACTCCGGGCGCGGGGCCGCTCTGGTCGCGGCTTTACGAAATCGGCACGGACAAACCCATCTTCGGTGATCGCGACAAGAGCATCCACTACGCCATCGACGCGATTTCGCGGGAACGCCGCGACGGTTACAGCTGGTTCGGCGACGAGCCGGCGCAGGTGCTCAAGCGACTACCTGCGTGGCGCGCGCAGGCCGCAGCCGCCCGCTGATCGCAGTTTGATGTAGCCGGCCTCGCCGAGGCCGGACTGCAGCGCCGGCGTGAGGGAAATCCCAAACCCTGGTCGCGACCGCTTGATCCGAACCACGCGAGATCGCAGACCGCCACGTCACGTTTTTGTGACAACGGAAAGACTCGAACCACGGCCCGATTGCGCCAACGCTGCCGAGGCACTGCGCGCCATGTCCACCTCGCTCTCCGAAATCGCTGCCGCCTTTCTCAAGCTGGGCTGCACCTCGTTTGGCGGACCGGTCGCTCACCTCGGTTACTTTCGGGAGGAGTTTGTCACGAAGCGGCGCTGGCTGGATGACGCCCACTACGCCGATCTCGTGGCGCTGTGCCAGTTCCTGCCCGGACCGGCCAGCAGCCAAGTCGTGTTTGCCCTTGGCATGAACCGCGCCGGTCTCCTCGGCGCGATGATCGCCTCGCTCTGTTTCACGCTGCCCTCGGCGATTCTCCTGATCTTGTTCGCGTACGGCGTCACGGCCGCGGGCGATTTGGAGGCCGCAGGCTGGTTGCACGGCCTGAAGGTCGCCGCCGTCGCGGTCGTCGCGCAGGCGGTCTGGGGCATGGGCCGGAAACTTTGCCCCGACGGACCCCGCATCAGCCTCGCCCTGTTGTCTGCCGTCGCCGTGCTGAGCCTGCCCGGAGCGTGGAGCCAGATCGGGGTCATTGCGATTGGCGCAATCGCCGGATGGGCGCTCTACCGCCAATCGCTTCCGACCCATCAGGGCGCCGACGCCGGACTCGCCCGCGCCCATGTCTGGGCCGCCGGTGCCCTCGTGGTTTTCCTGCTCCTGTTGTTCGCCCTGCCCGTCCTCGCTACGGCCACGGGCAATCGCACGCTCGGCCTCTTCGACAGTTTTTATCGCGCCGGGTCCCTCGTCTTCGGCGGTGGACACGTCATCCTCCCTCTGCTCCGCGCCGAGGTCGTGCCGACGGGCTGGATCAGCGACGATGCGTTTCTCGCCGGCTATGGCGCCGCCCAAGCCGTGCCGGGCCCTCTCTTCACCTTCGCCGCCTACCTGGGCACGGTGATTCATACCGGCCCCCAAGCCTGGATCGGCGGGCTGATTGGACTGGCCGCGATTTTCCTGCCCGCCTGGCTCTTGGTCGGCGGCGCGCTGCCGTTCTGGCATCTTGTGCGCAGCAAAGCCTGGGCGCAGGCGGCGTTGCGCGGCGCCAATGCCGCCGTGGTCGGCGTCCTCCTCGCCGCCCTCTACGCTCCCGTCGCCACGGAAGGCATCCACGGCATCGCGGATGTGATCGCAGCCGTGATTGCCTTTGTGCTGCTGGAAATCCGGCGCACGCCGCCGTGGCTCGTCGTCGCGCTGTCGGCTGCGGCGGGACAGTGGATCCTCTGAGAAAGTGCCTCTGGGTTCACCGAACCCCAATCCGGTGAAGCGATCGTTTTGATCGACATTTCCCCAATCCTGGACTTCGTTCCCGGCGATTCCCGCGTGAAAAACCTCTTCAAGATCGTCGCTTTTCTGCTGTCGGCCCTCTGGCTGCCAGCGACCCAGCACTGCGATCTGGAGGCCGCCGCCGCCGAGCTTCTGGCCCATGAGACGCATGCCGCCGATCATTGCCAAGACGCTTGCGCGCAGGATACCTGCGGGACGGTGGAAGGTGTATCCTACACCAAGAATGCCAGCGTGCTCCGTGCGCTGCCGCCGCCGGAATCGCTCCTGTGTGCCTGCCTGCTTTGCGTGCTGGTGCCAGCGGAGACCGTGGCGGAAACGACGATCATCAATCCGCCCGAGGTGCAGCTTCTGCACCGCACCTGGTCGTTTGCCCGTCGCGCCGCGCTGCCGGCGCGGGCTCCTGACTGCGTAGCCTGATCCGTTCCGCGCGAACGGATTTCCCTGGTTGATTGCGCCCCGATGACGCCTGCGCGCGTCCTTCGTGGGTTTCCCTCCCTCCGTCGGTTTCCTCTTCGTCCTGTCCGTGATTTTCCGCATGCACTTGCTCCGTGTCTCCACTGGGCTGGCGTGGCTCCTCGCCGCGATCAGCGTCCCTGCGCAGCCTGCTGCGCTCACCCTCACCGAGGCCTTGGCCCGGGCGGAGGCGCGCAATCCCAGCCTCCTCGCCGAGGGTCAGGCCGAACGCGCCGCCGAGGCCCGCATCGACCAGGCCGGCGTGGGCCCAGCGCCCACGCTGGAGGTGAACATGGAAAACATCGCCGGCACCGGGCGCGCGCAGGGCGTGCGCGGGATCGAGGCCACCGTCCAGGCCAGCCGCACGTTCGAACGCGGCGGCAAGCGGACGCAACGCATCGCTTTTGCGCGACGTGACCGCGAGGTGGCGTCCGCCGAGTTCGCCGTCCACCGCGCGGAGGTCATCGCCCTCACCGCCCAGGCTTTCACCAGCGTCCTCGTCGCCGAGCAGCGTCTCACCCTGGCCGAAGATCCGGTTCGGCTCGCGCAGGCAGTGCTCTCCGCCGTCGATGCCCGCGTCCAAGCCGGCGCCGCTTCACCCGCCGAGTCCGCCCGCGCGCGCGCCGCACTCGCCCTGGCTCGCGCCGAGCTGACGCAGGCCGAAGCAGGGCTTGCCGCCGCCTGCACCGCGCTCGCCACCACGTGGGGCGGTCAGGCCGCGGACGTCAGCCGTGTGACCGGAGGATTCGCCCTTCCCCGCTCCCTGCCACCGGAGAACACTTTGCTCGCGGCGCTGCCCGCACACCCGCAGATCGCTCTGCAAACGGCGGTCATCGCCCGCCAGCAGGCCGCCCTCGAACTGGAGCAGGGACGCTCAACCCAGGACGTTACCGCAAGTGGTGGCGTGCGTTTCCTCGGCGCGGACAGCGACGCCGCATTCGTTGCCGGGGTCTCCATTCCCTTTCCCCTGCGCGGCCGCAACGAGGGCAACCTGCGCGCAGCCCGCGCCGAACTCGCCGGGACCGAGCAGCGGCTTCACGCCATCGAGTCCGCTCTGCGCACCGCAGTGACCGCAGCCTGGCAGGAGGCTGCCACCGCGCACCACATCGCCGCCACACTGCGCACGGACGCGCTTCCCGCGGCCGAGGAAGCCCACACCGTCGTTCGGCGCGCCTACGAGGCGGGGGAACTCCCGCTGATCGACGTGCTCGATGCCCAGCGCGAACTCGCCGGGATCCGTCGCACCCTCCTCGATGCCGAGGCCGCCTGCCTCGCGGCGTTCGTTCGCGCCGAGTCCCTGGCCAATCCTGCGCTTCCGCTCACCACCACCCTCCTTTCGTCGCCATGAAGATTTCCCTCCTCCTTCCGCTGCTTGCGTTGTCGCTGGTCGCATCCGCTGCCGGCGCCGAGCCCGATCAACGCCAGGCCAACACCGTCGTGCTCGACGAGACCGGCGTCAGCAACCTGCGCATCCAGACCGCGACGGTCGAAGCCCGTGATTTCGAGGAAACGGTCTTCGCCCTCGGACGGATTGAGGTTTACCCCGGGCGCCGCGCCGTGGTCAGCAGCCGCATTGCCGGGCGCGCGCTCGAGGTGCGGATCAAGCACGACCACGCCGTGAGCGCAGGCGACGTCGCTGTCGTGATCGAAAGCCGCCAAGCCGGAGATCCTCCGCCGAGCATTGCGCTGACCACACCGATCTCCGGCCTCGTCAGCACGCTGTCCGTTGTCCCTGGCGAACCCGTCAGCCCGGATCGCGTGCTCGCGGAAATCGTGGATCTCAACGAGGTCTATGCGATCGCCCGCGTACCCGAGCACCTGGCCGCCCGCTTGAAGAAGGGTCAGTCCGCGCTCATCACCGTCGCAGCCGCCGCCGGTGGCGTCTTCCCCGCCACCCTCGAGCACCTCGGAGTCAACGCTGATGCCGAGAGCGGCTCGGTCGAAGCTGCGTTTCATGTCGATAACCCGGGGCTCGTTCTTCGTCCCGGCATGCGCGCCGAGTTTTCCATCGTGGTCGACCAGACCGCCGGCGTGACCAGCATCCCTTTAAGCGCCCTGCAGGGAACACCCGCCGATCGCTTTGTCTACGTCAAGGACTTCGACCTCCCCCATGCCTTCGTCAAGGTGCCGGTCGTCGTCGGCCGGACGAATGAGCGCTTCGTCGAAATCGTGCGCGGGCTCCTGCCGGCGGACGAAGTCGTCACCCAAGGCGCCTATTCACTCGCCTTTGCCGGCAGCGGGAGCCTGTCGCTGAAGGAGGCTCTCGATGCCGCGCATGGCCACGCGCACAACGCCGACGGCTCGGAGATCACGGCCAGCCCCGGAGCACCGGCGGCGGATGACCACGACCACGAGCATGAGAATGAGCATGAAAGCCCCTTTTGGAAAATCGTCAGCGGGGTGCTGTTCATCGCGCTCCTCATCGTCGGCTTCTGGCGCAAGCCGGTCTCGACCTAAGCCTTCGCGGAAAACGCCCCCCCATGCTCAACCGTCTCATCCAGTGGTCCCTCACGCATCGCGCGCTGGTGCTCGGGCTCTCGCTCGTGGTGCTCGGGCTCGGCTTTCAAGCCGGTCGCGATCTGCCCGTCGAGGTGCTGCCGGATCTCACCAAGCCCACCGTCGTCATCCTGACCGAGGCGCCCGGACTTGCCCCTGAAGAAGTGGAATCCCGCGTCACCCGCCCGCTCGAGAGCGCACTGCTGGGGGTGGCCGGACTCACCCGCCTTCGCTCCAACTCCGATGTCGCGCTGTCGCTGGTCTATGCCGAGTTCGACTGGAAGACCGACCTCGCGCAGGCGCGTCTCCGCGTGCAGGAGCGCCTGCAAACCGCGCGCGACCAGCTGCCCGCAGATGTACAGCCCTTCATGACTCCGGTCGCCTCGCTCATGGGCGAGATCCTGCTCGTCGGCGTTCGCTCAACGATCGCCGAGGGCCAGCCGGGCTATTTGCCGCCGAGCGACGTGCGGGCTCTCGCCGACTGGACGATCCGGCGACGACTGCAGAGCATACCCGGCATTGCCGAGGTGCTCGCGATGGGGGGAGGCATCCACCAGATCGAGGTGCAACCGGATCCCCGCCGGATGCAGGCCTACGAGATCAGCCTCGCCGAACTCGAGGCGGCGGTCGCGGCCGCGGCGACCACCACCACCGGAGGGTTCCTCACCACCGGGACCACCGAGGTGATGGTGCGCAATCTCGCCATGACCACCGACCTGAATGATCTGGGCCGCACCG
>CAYWRG010000095.1:0-10751 GCA_964460715.1 uncultured Opitutus sp.
GAGCCGCAGAGTTACGAAACAAAACCTGCTCTCCGCAGGGTATTCTCTGCGGCTCTGCGCCTCTGCGCGACTTCCGTGGCTCGTGGACGGGGCATTTAAGAGACGCGCTCAAGGCGCCTCTCTTCACGTCAAAGCGAAAGGGGACGGACCTTACTTCGTCGCGGCGACGGCCGCGACGAACGCCTTGGCCTTCGCGGTGATGGCGGCCCAGTTCTTTTCCTTCAGCGCCTTGGCCTCGACGAGCGAGCTGCCGGCGGCGGTGGCGTAGGCCCCGGCCTTGATGAATTCGCCGACGTTCTCGGCGGTGACGCCGCCGGTCGGGACCATCTCGATGTGGGGCAGGGGGCCCTTGAGGGACTTGATGTAGGCGGGGCCGAAGAACTCGGCGGGGAAAATCTTGGCGGCGTCGGCGCCGGCTTCCCAGGCGTTGACGACTTCTGTCGGGGTGAGGGCACCGCTGAAGATCGGCACGCTGTAGCGCTTGCAGAGCGTGATGACATCGGGACGCAGGGCCGGAGTCACGATGAAGCGCGCGCCGGCGAGAATGCCTGCGCGGGCGGTCTCGGCGTCGAGCACGGTGCCGAGGCCAAAAAGGAAGTCGGGCAGTTCAGCCGTGGCCTTCTCCAGCATGCGGATCGCGCCGGGCGTGGTCATGGTCAGCTCAATGCTCGTCAGCCCGCCGTCGGCGAGCGCCTTGGCGCAGTCGAGCAGGCCGTCGGAATTCTCGGCGCGAATCAGCGCGATGACCTTCTCCGTGCGGATCTTCGAAAGAATGGCGTCTTTTTTCATGGGGAAGATGATAATTAACAACCGGCGGGCCGGAGGCGAGTGAAAGCTCGCGGGACTGTCCGAGCGCGCCGTCTCCGTTGCAGGTCAGTGCGGCTCTGCCTCCGGTAAGCTGTAGGGGCGTGCCTCGTGCGCGCCTTCCGAACCGGGCGTGGTCGAGCCACGCCCCTACAACGGAGCGACCTGCTGCCAAACCCGCGCGGGCTTGCTTCATCCTGGGGGCGTTCGTCCCGCATGGGGTCGGTTCCATCCCACTGCGGGCCGAGGCGGGGAATTTCCCGTGTCTCAGTTCGGAGATGCGTTCTCTTTCCCGCTTGATTCCGCCCGCGGCCGGCCTGCTCGGACTGGCTGCGCCTGTCGTCGGACAGACCCTCAATGATTTCCGCCTTGCCGACCTCGAGTTTGTCGATGGTCCGGTCAATGCGTTTTCGATCAGCACCCGGCTGGTCGGGCGCGCGAGCGTGAACTTCACGAATCTCGGCGGCGTGTCGTCCGGGCATGAGGTAACGGATCTGACGAGTGAGGTGACTCGCACCTATGACGACGGACGTGTCTCGAAGGACACGCGCACCGACACCGACGGCAACGACCTGCTCGACGATGGACGCACCAACAGCTGGTACTATTACTCCGCGTCGCAGGTCACGCCGGACGAGAGTGGCATCTCGTTTCATCAGTACAGCTCGGTCTCCGACGGACAAAGCCGCAGCGCCGAGTCCGACCTCCTCCCGGGGCTCGACGTCGAGTACTCCCTGCGTCTGGGGCTCTTTGATCGTCCGGCTCCGGGTTTGCCTGCCCGGGTTTCTTGGGGCTTGGCAGTCGGCATCGGCTTCAGCGACATCAATGTGAAGACCAGCGGCAAGATCTACGCCACGCTGCACCGGTTGACCGACACGTACTCGCTGCTGGGGGCGGCGGTGCCGGATGTCGGCGACGGCGATGATGACTCCGATGACGACATCGACGATACGGACGGTGTCGGCTACACGTCGCCTTCGCAGCGGATCGAAACCGTCACCAACGCCGACGGGACGACGACCTCGTATGTGGTCGACACCACGACTCTGTTGGCGAACCGGCCGGAGAGCCGCGTCGAGGAAACCTTCGAAGGCGGCGCGGAGATCGACGGGTTCTGGCAGGTGAAGGGTGCCTCGATGTCCATTCGCACCGGCCCGTGGATGCGCTGGCAGCCGGCTGAGAAATTCTCCCTACGCCTGAGCGCGGGCGGCGTGATCACCTGGCTCGGCCTGCAGATGCGCTACGATGAGCGTCTGGTTGCGGCCAACGGCCGCCTGATCAGCGATAGCACCAGCACGCTGATCCAGGAAATCGACGAGACTGAAAGTCAGAGTTATGGCGTGGGCGGCTTGTTCACCGGCCTCGATGCCGAGTGGTGGCTGACGCGGCGTACGGGGTTCTTCGGCAGCGCCTACTACGAGCAGTTTTCGAAAGAGGGAACGATCAGCGCTGGCGAACGCGGCGCCGAGATCGAGATCTCCAGCGGTGTCGGCGTGCGCTTCGGCATCACCACGCGGTTTTAACCATCTGTGTTGTAGCCGGGGTCGGTGACCCCGGTCCGATTTTTTCAATCTTCAATCCAAAGACACCGGGGTCAGCGACCCCGGCTACATCTGCTGACCCACGCATTCCTTTCCCATGGCTTCGTCACACCTGCGTTTCCTCACCTGGTTCCGTTTCCTTTTGCTGGCCGCACTCGCGGTCTCGCCGCGCCTGTGGGCGCTGAGCGATGGATTCGATCCCAATGCCAACGGCAATGTGTATGCCGTCGTCGTGCAGGCCGATGGCCGCGTGCTGCTCGGCGGCAGCTTTACGACGCTCCAGCCCAACGGCCAGGGCGCGCCGGTCGAGCGTCACCGCATCGGCCGCGTCAACCCGGATGGTTCGCTCGATCCGACCTTCGGTCCGCTGCTCAACGGCGATGTGACGGCGATCGCCGTGCAGGCGGACGGGCGCATCCTCGTGGGCGGCAAGTTCACCGAGGCCCGCTCTGGCGCGGGCGGCACGGTCTACGCGCGCAACGGTCTGGTCCGGCTTGCGGCGGATGGAACGGTCGATCCCGCCTTCAACCCGGCGCCGGGTGGCGTCTCCTCTATCTCGCTCGCGCCGGTCTATGCGATCGTGGTGCAGGCGGACGGACGCATCGTGGTGGGGGGCGCCTTCACCACGTTGCAGCCCGGCGGCAGCGGCACTGTTTACGCGCGCAACCGCCTCGCGCGGCTCAACGCCGACGGCTCGGTCGACACCGGCTTCAATCCCGGAGCCAACAACATCGTCTTCGCGCTCGCGCTGCAGGCCGACCAGCGGATCGTCGTGGGCGGTGCCTTCACCGCATTCCAACCGGCCGGCTCCGCCTCGATCGAACGCCGCCGCCTGGCGCGCGTGAACACCGATGGTTCGCTCGATGCGACCTACCATCCACGGGCGAACAACCGCGTCATGACCCTTGCGATCCAGGCCGATGGGAAAGTCCTCGCGGGCGGCGACTTCACTGAAATCCACCCCGAGCAGGACGAGACCCTGAGCCAGCGCGCGCACCTCGCGCGAATCGAGGTGGACGGACGCCTCGACTCAACGTTCAACCCGCGCCCGAACGCGACGCTCACCGCCATCGCCGTGCAGCGCGACGGCCGCATCCTCGTAGCGGGCCAGTTCTCGACGTTTCTTCCGAGTGTGACCGGCACCACGATCGCCAAGCCCTGGCTCGCCCGGCTCACGACCGAGGGCGCGGTCGACACGTCCTTCAACCCGCAGCCCAATGCCGCGGTGGCTGCGCTCGGATTGTATGAGGATGGTCGTGTGGTGGTTGGCGGCTACTTCTCGCGCGTCGATTCCGCCGGTGCCACCACGACGGTGGTGCGCAACCGGGCGGCCCGCCTGCTCAGCGACGGCTCGCTCGATGGCGCGTTTGCCAGCGATGTTGACGGCTGGGTCAACGCCACGGCGCAGGACAACGAGGGGCGCATCCTGCTCGGTGGCTTTTTCGACAGCGTGGCGGGCGTGAGCCGTACAAACCTCGCGCGCATCCGTGCGGACGGGACGCTCGATCCCACGTTCAAACCCGAGATCAACGGGCAGATTCACACCATCGCGTTGCAGTCCGACGGTGACATCCTCATCGGTGGTGATTTCACGATCATTGATGGCACGGACCGGACCTACCTCGCCCGGTTGAATCCGGATGGGTCGCTGGATGCGGACTATGATCCCGCTCCCGGCTGGTCGGTCTATGCGCTGCTGCTCGAGAGCGACGGCCGGCTGCTCGTCGGGGGATCGTTCACGACGTTCCAGCCCAACGGCGCTTCGACCTCGACCTCGCGTCCGTACCTCGCGCGCCTCAACGCCAACGGCACGCTCGACTCATGGTCGCCGGCGCCGACCGGCACCGTGTATTCCCTCGTACACCAGTCCGATGGCAAGCTGCTCGTCGGGGGCAGTTTCACCTTCATCGCCAACACCACGCGCAACTACCTTGCCCGGCTGAACACCAACCTCTCGATCGACACGGGGTTTAATCCTTCACCCAACGCCCTCGTGCGGACCATCGCGGTGCAGCCGGACGCGAAGATCGTTTTCGGAGGCACGTTCACGACGCTCCAGCTCGACGACAAGCAGGGGGATGACGATGACGAGGACGACCTCACCAACGATGACGCGGACCGCGACTACCTCGCGCGCGTCAATGCCGACGGCACGCTCGATCTCACGTTCAATCCGACGCCGGACGCAGCCGTGACGACGTTGTACGCTCGTGCGGACGGCAAACTGCTCATCGGCGGTGCTTTCACGACGCTCCAGCCGGGCGCCACGGGCGACAAGATCACGCGGCAGCGCTTCGCGCGGCTCAACGCGGACGGCACGGTCGATACGGGCTTCGATCTCCAGACGAATGACAACGTGTTCTCCCTCCAGCCGATCGCAGACGGGGAGATGCTGGTCTCGGGTCGCTTCACTGCGGTCTATGGAGCGAGTGGGTCCTCGACGCCGACCGAGAACCACGTGGTGCGGCTCGCGGCTGACGGCTCCGTCAAATCCTCGTGGCTGATCTCGGCCGCGAGCGGCGCGCAGATTGAGGCCCTCGCGCTCCAGACGGATGGAAAGATCCTCGTGGGCGGCCGGTTCACCGACTTTGTCGGATCGACCGCCACCAACCTCCTGCGCCTGTATGGCAACGGCAATGTGGACGCGGATTTCCGGGCCTCGACCGACGGAACGGTCCGGGCGCTGCTGGTCCATGCGGCCTCCGGCGCGGAGGCGAATCGTGGGAACGCCTTTGCCTGGCTGGAGCGAAACGGCGCCTTTCACGGCGGGTTCAGCATCGACGGGACGCAGCAGCTGAGCGGGCGGGTCAATGCCATCGCGGTGCAGGCCGACGGCGCGATCCTCCTGGGTGGCTACTTCAGCAACCGCGCCGGCACGACTTCGCGCGAGATCATCCGAATCCGTCCGGATGGCACGGTGGACACGACGTTCCTTCCGCGACCCGACGGTGCGGTGAATGCGATCGTCGTCCAGCCCGACGGCAAGATCCTGATCGCCGGTGCGTTTGCCGCGGTGAGCGATCTGGTGCGCCATCGCGTGGCGCGGTTGAACCCTGACGGGTCGGTGGATGATTTCACGCCAATCCCCCTTAACGGCACGGTCAACGCGATGACCCTGCTCCCGGATGGGCGCGTGGTGGTCGGCGGCCTCTTCACCGCGATGGAAGTCGATGATGGGGAGAACGACGATGATGATGGCGACGGCTCGACCACCGACGACACCGCGGTGCGGTATGTCGCCATGATGTCATCCACGGGCGCGTACGACACGAGCTTCCGTCCGATCCCGAACGGCATCGTCGAGTCGATCCTACCCTCGGCGGACGGACGGCTGTATCTCGGGGGCAGCTTCAGCTCGTTTACGCCAGCGGGGACCAACACCGCGGTCTCCCGCAACAGCCTCGCGCTGGTTGGTCTCGATGGCGCGGTGGACGCGACGTTTAACCCCGGCCCCAACGCGGCGGTGCGGGCCATGGCCCTGCAGGCGGACGGGAAGCTCGTGATCGGCGGTGACTTTACCCAGATCGCGCTTGATGACGGCGAGGCGGACGATGACGACGGCGACGGAGCGACGGATGACGACGCCCTGCGCTTCTACCTTGCGCGTCTGAATGCGGACGGATCGCTGGATCGCAATTTTCGGCCGACGCCCAACGCGGGCGTCAATGCGCTCGCCATCCAGCCCAGCGGCGGGATCTACGTGGGCGGTGCATTCACCACCTTCACGCCGAACGATGCGGAGGAATCGGTGACGCGGCGGCGCATCACTCGTCTGAACTCCGACGGCACCGTCGACCTGTCGTTCAACGCCAACGCCAATGGCACGGTGTACGCGCTGGTGGCCGCGGCGAATGATGCCGTATTGGCAGGCGGTGCGTTCACGGCGGTGGATAACGCGCGCCCGCTCTTTGTGGGCGGCGAGTTCACGACGGTGGGTGGTCTATCGGTGCCGCGTCTCGCGCGCCTGAATCTGGACGGCAATCCGGACACCGGCTTTGTCCCGAATCCGAATACCGCGGTGCAGGCGCTGGCCGAGCAGGCGGACGGCCGCGTGCTGGTGGCGGGTGCGTTCACGTCGATCGCGGGGAGCCCGCGGACGCGCCTGGCGCGTTTTGGCGCCGATGGGGTGCTCGACGACAGTTATGCGCCGGCGATCAACGGCGCGGTGACGGCCCTCGCGCTGCAGACGGATGGCGCGGCCCTGATTGGGGGCTATTTCTCTCATGGGGCGGGCCCCCCCCGCCCCGGGCGGGCGCGGGGGGGGGCGGACGGGACGGTTGATCCCACGTTTGCGCCCGGGGTGGACGGTGCGGTGACTGCGCTCGCGGTCCAGGCGGACGGCAAGGTGCTGGTCGCGGGCAGTTTTGCCACCGTGGCGGGCGGCGCGCGGTCCAACCTCGCCCGGCTCAATGCGGACGGGTCGCTCGATACCGATTTCAATCCGGCGCCCAACGGGGCCGTGGCTTCGGTCGCCGTACTGGCCGGGGGCCGCATCGCGGTAGCGGGCTCGTTCACGGCGATTGGCGGCGCGGCGCGCGAACGCGTCGCGCGTCTGCAGGCGAACGGATCGCTGGACACCTCCTTTGACGAACCGGCCAATGCCGAGGTGCGCACGCTCGTGCCGCTGGAGGATGGGCGCATGGTGGCGGCCGGTGCGTTCACGACGGTGAACGGGGCGGCGCGCACCTTGATCGCGCGTCTGGGTGACGCGGTGACGGCGGATCAGCGCCTCACGGTCGGGGCCGGTCGCGATTCGGTGCAGTGGGTGCGAACAGGGGGCGCGGCCGCGTTGACCTCGGTTGAATTTGCCTGGTCGGCGAATGGCACAACGTGGACCACACTTGGCGCGGGCACGCGCGGAGGCGGCACGGGTACCTGGCAGTGGTCGGGTGGCCCGGTGTTTCCCGCAAACGCGCCCTACTCGGTCCGCGCGCGCGGCATCCTGGCGGTGACGCAGGGTGGCTCCGGCGGGGTGGTCGAGGCGGTGTGGCAGTTTGTGAACACGACGCCCGCTGGCTACGGCTACGCTCCAACCGCGAGCGGTGACACAACCCTGACCGCGGGGGATGCCCTCGCCGACGAGGCGGCCGCCGATGCGCGAGCGGCGTCTGCGGCGTCGGATGCGGCTACGAACGGGAGCGCGGGCGGACTCACGGCGGCGGCCGCGGCGAATCAGGAAGGTCGTCTAGTCAGCCTGACAGCGAGCCTGGCACTCGATGGGGGCGCGTCCGCTTTCGTGGGTTTTGTGATCGAAGGGAGCGAATCCAAGACGGTGTGGATCCGCGCGGCTGGCGCGCGGCCCGAGGGGTTGACCGAGGCCCTCGTCGCGGTCGCGCCCTCGCTGGTGCTGACAACGGCGGAGAATCCGCGGTCGCTCGCTTCGGCGGTTGGCGCGACGCCCTCGCTGGTGGTGAACCTCGCTCCCGGAGCGTATCAGCTGGACGTGAAGGATGCCGGGGGCCAAGGCGGCTGGGTTCGCACCGAGATCAGCGAAGTGGATTCCGCGGACGCGTCGTTCGTGGCGATGACGGCGGTGGGCACGACGGCGACGGGAGCGTCGACGCTGCAAAGCCAGCTGGCGATCGAGGGTGACACGGCGCAGACCGTCTTGATCCGCGGCCTCGGGCCGGCGCTCGCCGCGCAAGGGATCGGTGACGGCACCGTGGATCCCGCGATTGAGGTGCGCGATGCGAGCGGTGCAGTGGTGGCGCTGAATGATGACTGGGGTTCACCCGAGTCAGGTGGGGCGAGCGCGGCGGCGTTGGCCGCTGCAGCGGAATCTGCGGGTGGAATGAGTCTGGCGTCGGGCAGCCGCGACGCGGCGGTCCTCGTCACGCTCGCGCCGGGCACATACACCGTAACGCTGGCGGACCCTGAGCATCCGGTTGGCTTGGCGCTGCTCGAAGTCCTCGCCGTGCCTTAACCGGAGCGGCGAGTGCTTTGCGCGATGCGAGCCGGCACTCGCCCGATGGGGCGGGTGCCGGCTGCGCGTGAGCGGGAACTCAGGCGAAGAACGAATCGTTGCCCTTGCCGGTGCTCACGGTGGCCGTAGCGCGGGCGGCGGGAGCGGTGCGGGCCTTGGTGGTGGGAGCGGTGAAGGGCGCGACCTTGGCGCGAGGCGCCGTTGCGATGGTGGGTGAGACGATCGCTTGGTGCGTGGCGCTTCCACCGACCATGTCATTCAACCGGGCGATCGCCTCGTGGAGGCAGACCGTTTGGGCACTCAGTTCCTCGGCGGCGCTCGCCGATTCCTCGGCGGTCGCGGCATTGGTCTGGGTGATCTGGTCGATGGCGACAACGGAGGTGTTGAGCTGCGCGATGCCATCGGCCTGCTGGCCGGAGGCATTGGCGATTTCGTTGACGATGCTGTCGACGTCGCGGACGCGGGTGTTGATGTCGGTGAAGCAGGCGGCGACGCGGGCGCTGAGGGCGACACCGTGGCGGCTCTTGGCGACGGAGTCCTCGATCTTGGCCGCGGTTTCCTTGGCGGCCTCGGCGCTGCGGTGGGCGAGGGAGCGGACCTCGCCGGCCACGACGGCAAAGCCGGCGCCGGATTCGCCTGCGCGGGCGGCCTCGACCGCGGCGTTGAGGGCGAGGAGGTTCGTCTGGAAGGCGATCTCGTCGATGGTCTTGATGATGGCGGCGATGTTGTCGCCGGACTCCTCGATGGCGTTCACGGCCTCGATCATCTGCTTCATCTCGGTCGCGCCGTTTTCGGCGGCCTGACGCGTCTGCTGCGCGAGGCTGCGGGCGTTGCGCGCGTGCTCGGCGTTGTTCTTGGTCATGCTCGAGATCTCCTCGAGCGAGGCGCTGGTCTCCTCGAGTGAGGCGGCCTGGGTGCTGGCGCCTTCGGCGAGCTTCTGGCTCGAGGTGCTGATCTGCGTGGCGGCAGCGGACGTCTGGTCCGCGTTTTGCACGAGGGTCGACGCGAGTTCGCGCAAGGTGCGCGCCAGGCGGATGCCGATGTACCAGGTGAGCACGGTGCCGGTGAGAACGCCAAGCAGCGTGGCGCCGAGGCTGGTCCAGGCGGCGGCGCGCTGGGTGGCGAAGGCGTCCTCGCGGGCGTGGTCGGCTTTCACTTCGATGAACTCGGTGATGGCGTTGATGCGGCTGCGGGCGGCCTCGAACTGGGCGGCGGCCGGGCCGTTGGAAAGGTCGATCGCTTCGCGGCGGCCCTCGGGCGTGTTGGCGGTGCGAACCTCCGCGATACGGCGCGTCGTCGTCATCCAGACGGCGATAAGCTTCTCGTACTCCGCGATGAGGGCGGGGACTTCGTCAGGGAAGTGGCCGATGGCCTTGAACTGCGCCCAGCGATCCTCGGCCTGCTTGATGTTGGTCGCGTGATCCTCGGCCAGCGTCTTGAACTGCGGAGCCGCAGGGTTGGCGAAGATCATCGTGCGCTCGGCGACGACGGTTTGGTGCAGGTCACGGTCGACCTGCAGGAGCAGGTTGATCGATGGAATGGTGACCTCGGTGGCGGTGTGCAGGTGACCGTAGATCGACTGGCCGGCGCGATAGCCGATGTAGCCGGTGGCGCCGATCAGGGCGGCCATGGCGGCAAAACCAAGGATGATCTTCTGACTGATGGAGAGGGAACGCATGAGAGAAAACGGAGGGACGGGAAATTAGAGCTGCTCGACGTCGAGGCCGAAGCAGACCGCGCCGATGACGATGCCGCCGTCGACGACCGGAAGGGAGATCTGGACGGAGTAGGACTGGCTGCTCTCGTCGAACTCGACCTTGCCGATCCAGATCGCGGCGCCGTCCTTGATGCATTCGGTGAACTTGGCCTCGTCGCCCTGCCAGAAGTCCGACGTCTTGTCGGTCATCGCGACATTGGCGCCGAGCTTGTCCATGACGAAGGCCTCGGAGAGGGCGGGCAGAGTGGCGCGGGCGGCGCGCAGGGTCGCGGCGACCGGAGAGTCGATGAGCGGACGCATGATCTCATTGATGCCGGGCGTGGCCATCCAGGCCTTGTCGGCGGCCTGAATGTCCGCGAGCGAGCGGTTCAGGGCATTCTGCGCGCGCACGGCCTCGACCAGCGCGGGATCGCGCGTCAGCGGCGCGAGCTTCTCCGCGGCGATGGCGCGGAACTTGGCCTCGTCGGGCGCGGCGCCGAACGCAGACGTCAGGATGACAACGAGGAGGGTGGTCAGACGAAGGAGGGATTTCATGGCTTCAGTAAACAAGTTGGGCGCTGGTCAGAATGCGGTTCTGGTTCGAGAGTGGGCCGGCGGGATCGCCGATCAGGTAGTTGACCGAGAACTTCAGGTCGTCGCCCTTGAGGCGGTAGGTGAGTCCGAGCGTGAGTGTCTCGCTGCGGGTACCGGTGCTGTCGGTGTCGGCTTCGTAGCTCTCGAAGCGGGCGACGGTGCGCCAGGCCGGAGCGGGGAGCGTCCACGCGGC
>CAYWRG010000096.1:0-10455 GCA_964460715.1 uncultured Opitutus sp.
CCTCGCCGGGCTTCGCGCCCTGCGCCATCTTGATCTCGATTTCCTTTGCGGAGGAGAGGTACGCCGCGGTGACGCCGAAGCGGCCGGACGCGACCTGCTTGATCGCGGAATTGGCGTTGTCACCGTTGGCGCGGATGTTGAAACGCTCCTCGTCCTCGCCGCCCTCGCCGGAGTTCGACTTGCCGCCGATGCGGTTCATCGCGATGGCGAGTGCCTCGTGCATCTCGGGCGAGAGCGCACCCATCGACATGCCGGCGGTGGTGAAACGCTTGCGGATGTCCTCAATCGCCTCGACCTCGTCGATCGCGACTTCCGGACGTGAGCCGAAGCGGATCTTGAGCAAGTCCTTGATCGAGACCGGCGGATGATCGTCG
Source organism: uncultured Opitutus sp. (assembly GCA_964460715.1). Lineage (GTDB taxonomy): Bacteria > Verrucomicrobiota > Verrucomicrobiia > Opitutales > Opitutaceae > CAMAXB01. The sequence continues at coordinate 375 of CAYWRG010000096.1, forward strand.
GCCTGGCCCTTCCATTCCTGGTAGCCCTCGAAGGTGCCGGCCTTGACGAACTTGTTCATCGAGGCGACGACCTTGGGATTCCAGCCGTGGAACTCGCCCTCGCCGCGCTTGTTCACGCGGTAGTAGCCCTCGGGCTGGAGCGTGAGCGCAGCGTTCTGCCCGACCTGATCGGGATCGGCGGAGTCGAGCGCAGGGAACGCGCGCTGGTGACGGCGGAGGAGTTCCTCGGCCATCTGCGCGTAGTCGATGCCGCCGATCGGCGACGGCGTGCCGGTGAAGCACTCTTCGACGACCTTGCGGGAGACACCGAGCGCCTCGAACATCTGCGCGCCGCGGTAGCTGTGCAGCGTGGAGATGCCCATCTTGGCCATGATCTTGAGCAGACCAGCGTCGATCGCCTCCTTGTAATTCTTGCGCGCCTGGTCGGCGGTGACGGGCTTGCCGGTCTTGCCCGCGGCGGCGAGCTCGGCGACGACGTCGAGTGCGAGGTAAGGATTGACGGCGTTGGCGCCGAAGCCGAGCAAGCACGCGAGGTGATGCACGTCACGGGCCTCGCCGGTCTCGACCACGAGGTCGCACTTGAGGCGCAGACCCGCACGGACGAGCTGCTGGTGCACCGCGCCGACGGCGAGGAGCATCGGGATGCCGGCCTTCTCGGCAGTCACGCCGCGATCGGAAAGGATGAGGACCTTGGCGTTGTTGGACTCGACCGCGGCCTGGGCGCGACGGGCGAGATCCTTGACCGCGGTCTCGAGTCCGGCGGCGCCGGTGGAGACATCGACGAGCGCGCTGAGACGCGTGACGCGGTTCTTGAGGAACGGCACGTCGAAGAGCGCGGCGACCTCAGTGTCCATGAGGACGGGCGAGTCGAGCTCGGCGAAGCCGCTTGTCTTCGGAAATTCCTCGAAGAGGCCGAGGCGGCCGCCGAGGTACATCGTGAGCGACATGACCGCCTTTTCGCGGATCGAGTCGATAGGCGGATTGGTGACCTGCGCGAAGAGCTGCTTGAAGTACGAGTAGAGCAGGCGCGGGCGGCGCGAGAGGACGGCGAGCGGGGTGTCGTCACCCATCGAGCCGGTGGGCTCGAGGCCCTCGGCGAGCGGCGTGAGCACCATCTCCTGCTCGTCGGAGTCGTAGCCGAACGCGATCTGCGCGGCGATCGACGCGGGTTGCGAGGGCGTCGGCACCGGCGCGGGGGCCGCGGCGGCAAACGCGTGCAGGTTCACGAGGTGCTGTTCGCACCACTCCTTGAAGTGCGGGTCGGCGGTGAAGCGCGACTTGATCTCCTCGTCGCGGAAGAACTTCTTTTCCGCGAGATCGATCGCGAGCATGCGGCCCGGCCCGAGGCGGCCGGACTCGATGACCTTGCCCGGGAAGTCGTGCACGAGGCCGGCCTCGGAGGCGAGGATCACGTAGCCGTCGTCAAAGATCTTGTAGCGCGCGGGGCGCAGACCGTTGCGGTCGAGCGCGGCGCCGATCACGCGGCCATCGGTGAAGACCATCGCGGCGGGGCCGTCCCACGGCTCCATCATGCAGGCATGGTAGCGGAAGAACGAACGGACCTCGGGGGAGAGCGTCTTGTCCTTCTCCCACGCGGGCGGCATCATGAGCATGCAGGCGTGGAGCGGATTGCGGCCGCCGAGCGTGATGAGGTGGAGGGCGTTGTCGAACGTGGCGGAGTCGCTCATGTTCGGCTGCACGAGCGGCTTCAGGTCGTGGAAGCGCTCGCCCCACACGCCGTAGGCGGTAGACCGCTCGCGGGCGCGCATCAGGTTGCGGTTGCCGCGGATCGTGTTGATCTCGCCGTTGTGCGCGACCATGCGGAACGGGTGCGCGAGGTGCCACGTCGGGAACGTGTTCGTCGAGTAGCGCTGGTGGAAGAGCGCGAAGGCGCTGGTGAACTTGGGCGACTTGAGGTCGCTGTAGTACTTGCGGATCTGCGCCGGCGTGAGCAGGCCCTTGTAGACGATCGTGCGCGAGGAGAACGAGCAGATGTAGAAGCCGTAGACGCCGGCCTCGAGCACCTGGCGCTCGATGGAGTTCTGCGCGAGGAAGAGCTTCCGCTCGAACTCGTCGTCAGTGATCGCCTCGTCGGGGCGCGAGACCAGCGCCTGGATGATGAGGGGCTGCGTCTCGAGCGCCTTGCGGCCAAGTCCGGCCGAGTCGGTCGGGACATCGCGCCAGCAGAGGAAGAGGAGGCCCTCGTGCTTGATCGCCTTCTCGACGATCTTCTTGCACGCGACCTGGGCAGACTCGTCGTCGCGCGGGAGGAAGAGCATGCCGACGCCGAGGTCGACGTCGCGCAGGAGGGTCTTCTTCTTCTTGGCGAGCGTCTCGCGGAAGAGCTCGACCGGGATCTGCGTGAGGACGCCGGCGCCGTCACCCGTCACCGCATCGGCATCGATCGCGCCGCGATGGGCCAGCGCTTTGAGGGCCGCGATCGCCCGGGACACGACGTCGTGGGAACGTTCGCCCGTGAGCTTGGCGATGAAGCCGACGCCACAGGCGTCATGCTCCTGATCGGGATGATACAGCGGTGAGGGGATGATCTTGGCCATGGTAGGGGAGGAAATAGGTCGAGAGAGGGAATCTAATGCGCCAGGCGCAAAAAAAGGGCCGGTGTCTCGCGTACGAGAGCCGGCCCCAAGGGTGAAGTGGTGCGGATGGCCTCGTTAGAAGAAGCGGATCGTTTTAGTGGCCATTTTGGCGTGTTCCTCGTCCGTGCACGCGGCGTTGGTCGGCGCGTCCGGGACGATGTCGTTGGGCTTCACCAGGTTGTTGGAGATCAGGTAGTTCTCCACTTCCTCGCCGGAGACATCGGCCAGCATGACGCCGTCGATCTCGACGCAGGGCGAGAGGGGCTGGCCGGACTTGCGCACCATCTCCGCGTAGTTGTCGCGGTTGTTGATGATGTCGATGTCCTCGAAAGCGAGGCCGTGCTTGCGCATGATGGCACGAACGCCATTGGACCAACCGCAGTGCGGCTTGAGATAAGCTTGGATCTTCATGCGGATAGTAAAGCTATGGACAAAAGCGGGGCAACCTAAAGGGCCGGATCGTTCGCATTCAAGAGAAAGGTTCAGGAATTTCAGCACAAGGCGGGCCGCGGGGCCGCCCCATGAACACAATCCCGCCGCCATCGTGTAACCCAATAGGTTACTTGTGCGGCGAATGGTAGCCGGGGTCGCTGACCCCGGTCCGGAAGCTTGTGAGAAAGCAAAATCGCAATCCCCGGGCTCAACGAGCCCAGCTACACCAAGCCTCGCGCGCCTTTTCGCTAGCGGCGGACCGCCGGTTGGGCTATCAGCGCCGTTACTCACTCTCCATGAAGGTCCTCGTCACCGGCGCCGCCGGATTCATTGGCTACCATGTGTGCCGCCGGCTCGCCGCCACGCAGCGCTGCACGGTGCTGGGCGTGGACAGCCTGAGCGATTACTACTCGGTCGACCTGAAGCGCGCCCGCTTGGCGGAACTCGCCTCGACCCGCGATTTTCGCTTCGTGCAGGCCGATTTCGCCGAGGGCGAGGCCTTTGCCGGGCTCTATAACACCTTCAAGCCTGACTACGTGGTGCATCTCGGCGCCCAGGCCGGCGTGCGCTACAGCACGGAGAACCCCGCCGCGTACCTGCACAGCAATGTCGACGGCTTCCTCAAGGTCCTCGAGGCCTGCCGCGCGCGGCCGCCCAAGCACCTCGTCTACGCCTCCTCCAGCAGCGTGTACGGCGCCGGTGCAACGGTGCCGTTCTCCGAGGACCAGGCCGCGGACCGCCCGGTGTCGTTCTACGGCGCGACCAAGCGCAGCAACGAACTGATGGCGCACAGCTACGCCCATCTTTACGGCCTGACGATCACCGGCCTGCGCTTTTTCACCGTCTACGGTCCCTGGGGCCGGCCCGACATGACGCCGGTTATCTTCGCCAAGGCGATCAGCGAGGGCACGCCGCTCAAGCTCTTCAACCACGGGCGCAACCTGCGCGACTTCACCTACATCGACGACATCGTCGACGGCGTGCTCAAGGTCCTCCTCTACCCGCCAGCCGAGCCGCCTCCGGGCGCGCCCCACCGGGTCTTCAATCTCGGCCACCACCGGCCGATCGAGATGCAGCTCTTTGCCCGCATGCTGGAGGAACTGCTCGGCCGCAAAGCCGAGATCGAACTCCTCCCGCCGCAGCCCGGCGACATGGTCGAGACCTGCGCCAGCCTCGACCGGGTCAAGGCCGCCGTCGGTTATTCGCCCAAAGTGCCGCTCGAGGAGGGCCTGCGACGCTTCGTCGAGTGGTTCAAGGCGTACTACAACGTTTGACCCCAACCGCCGAGTCCTGGCCATAGGCGCCAACCCACGATCCGAAGTTTAACCACGGATGGACACGGATGAACACGGATCCCAATTCAGGTAAATGCTACGCTTTTCATTCCCTCGGCTGATCTGCGCGGTGGTTCGGAATCCGTGTTTATCCGTGTCCATCCGTGGTTCACTTATTTCTCCTGCTCTTTACCTTTGAAAACCATCCTCCTGCTCGTTGCGTCGAACATCTTCATGACGCTCGCCTGGTACGGTCATCTGAAGTTCAAGTTCCTCGAGGGGAAATCCATCGCCTGGGTCATCCTCGTCTCATGGGCGATCGCATTTTTCGAGTACTGTCTGATGGTGCCCGCCAACCGCGCCGGCTACCTGAGCGGGACCTTCACCGGCTACCAGCTGAAGATCATCCAGGAGGCGATCACCCTCGTCGTGTTTGCCGTGTTCGCCTGGATTGTGCTGAAGGAGAGGCTCACCTGGAACTACGCCGTGAGCTTCGGCCTGATCATGCTCGCGGTGTACTTTGCCACGGCCTTCAAGCCCGGCGGCACTCCCGGCGGCCACTGAGGGCCTAAGAATGATGTAGCCGGGGCACTGACTCCGGTCCGAGATCGAGCACCCAAGGATCAACGATTCACGGCCCCGGGGTCAGCGACCCCGGCTACATCGACCCCAACCATCTACAGGATTTTGTGGGCACTCCCCGCTTGCCTAGCGGATTGAAAGGCGCACGGTCAGTCTCGCTTCGCTTTTTCGAGCGGATCACCGCCTTTTTTGTCCGGTCCTGAAGGTCTCCTGACATAACGCTGTCAGCACCCTCGGGTATCACTTACGTTCACCGACCCACTTTCCTCTTTTCCTTTCCTATGTCCAAAGCCGCCCCCGCCAAAGCTTCCGCCTCCGCCGCTCCGGCCGTCGCCACGCCCGACGTCGCCGCCCGCAAGAACGTCGAACTCGCCGTCAGTTCCATCACCAAACAGTTCGGCGAGGGCTCGATCATGCGCCTCGGCGATAATCACAAGATGAAGGTCGAGACCGTCTCGACCGGCTCGCTCGCGATCGACCTCTGCCTCGGTGGCAACGGCCTGCCCCGCGGCCGCATCATCGAGATCTACGGCCCGGAGTCCTCCGGTAAGACGACCTTCTGCTTGAGCGTCATCGCCGAGGCCCAGCGCCGGGGCGGCCTCGCCGCGTTCATCGACGTCGAGCACGCCCTCGATCCGAAGTACGCCCGCGTCGTCGGCGTAAACCTCGACGACCTCCTCGTCTCCCAGCCCGACTCCGGCGAAGACGCGCTCAACATCACCGAGACGCTCATCCGCTCCAACGCAATCGACGTCATCATCATCGACTCCGTCGCCGCCCTCATCACCAAGGCCGAACTCGACGGCCAGATGGGCGACATGACCATGGGCAGCCAGGCCCGCCTGATGTCGCAGGCCATGCGCCGCCTCACCGCGGTCGTCAGCAAGACCAAGTGCATCTGCATTTTTACCAATCAGATCCGTGAAAAGATCGGCGTCATGTTCGGCAACCCCGAGACCACCTCGGGCGGCCGCGCGCTCAAGTTCTTCTCGTCCATCCGTCTCGACATCCGCCGCAAGGACCAGATCAAGACCCCGGACGGCAAGGTCATCGGCAACCGCACCAAGATCAAGGTGGTGAAGAACAAGATCGCCCCCCCGTTCACCGAGTGCGAGTTCGACATCATGTACGACGAGGGCATCTCCAAGAGCGGCTCGATCCTCGACCTCGGCCTCGAGCACAAGATCCTCGAGAAGAAGGGCGCCTGGATCGCCTATCAGGGCGAACTCGTTGGCCAGGGCCGCGATGCGGCCAAGCAGGCCATCAAGGACAAGCCCGAGCTCGCCGCCAAGCTCACCAAGGCGATCATGGAAAAGGTCACCGTCACGGGCGGCTCCAGCGTCACGGGCGAGGCCTCCGAGCCCTGATCGGTCGCCAGTCGCATCGTTTCATTTCTCCCGGCCGGACGCCCGCGCGTCCGGCCTTTTTGCTTTTTGAAACCGCCGTCGCCTGCCAGCCGTTAAGTTACTCTATACGAAGCTTAACAAGCAGATCGCAGCGCCGTTGACCCTCGTTTGCCCTTGGACGTTCATCTAAACCACAATCCCTTCCGCTTCGCGCATGCACCCCGCCGACCTCGCCGACCAAACCATGCCCGCCGGCACCGGCGCCCATGCATTCGAGGTCCGCAATCTCTGCAAGACCTACGGCTCCGGGCCGTCCGCGGTCAAAGCGCTGGTCGGCGTCGACCTGGATCTTCACGCCGGCGAGCTCGTGGTCCTGCTCGGCGCGTCGGGCTCCGGCAAATCCACGCTGCTCAATCTCCTCGGCGGACTCGATTCACCCAGTTCGGGCACGCTGCGCTACCGCGGCTGGAACCTCGGCCAGGCCGACGAGGCTGGTCTCACCCGCTACCGCCGCGATGTCGTGGGTTTCGTTTTCCAGTTCTACAACCTTATCCCGAGCCTGACCGCGCGCGAAAACGTCGCGCTCATCACCGAGGTCGCGCGCAACCCGATGCCGACGTCCGAGGCGCTCGACCTCGTCGGCCTGACGCCGCGCGCCGACCACTTCCCTGCCCAGCTCTCCGGCGGCGAACAGCAGCGCGTCGCGATCGCCCGCGCCATCGCCAAGCGACCGGAGGTTCTGCTCTGCGACGAGCCCACCGGCGCGCTCGACGTGAAGACCGGCATCACCGTGCTTTCGGCCGTCCAGCGCATCAACCGCGAGCTCGGCACCCTGACCGTCGTCATCACGCACAACGCAATCCTCGCCGAGATGGCCGATCGCGTGTTCACGCTGTCCGACGGACGTATCCAACAAGGCCGTACCAACGCGTCGCCCAAACCGGTCGAGACCCTCGCGTGGTGAGCAGGCGGATGAGGCCATGAACCACCTCGACCGCAAGCTGCTGCGCGATCTCCGGGCGCTGAAGTCCCAGGCCCTCGCGGTGGCCATCGTCATGGCCTGCGGCCTGGCGATGATGATCATGACGCGCAGCCTGATCCTCTCGCTCGAGAGCGCACGTCAGGATTACTACGAGCGCCATCGCTTCGCCGAGGTCTTCACCTCGCTCAAGCGCGCGCCGAAGTCCGTCGCCGAGCGCATCGCTGCGCTGCCGGGCGTGGCCGCCGTGCAGCCCTCCGTGGCCATGCAGGTCACGCTCGACCTGCCGTCGATGCCCGAGCCGGCCGTTGGGCTGATCAACACCCTGCCCGACCGCGGCGAACCCATCCTCAACCGTCTCTACCTGCGCACGGGACGGATGCTCGCGCCGGGCGCACGCAACGAGGCCCTCGTGGGCGAAGCCTTTGCCGAGGCCCACGGCCTCAAGCCGGGCGATGCGGTTTCCGCAATTCTCAACGGCCGCAAGGTCCCGCTGCGCATCGCCGGCATCGTGCTCGCCCCGCAGTTCGTCTTCGAGGCGCCACCCGGCGCCGCGCTGCCCGACAACCGCACCTTCGGCGTCTTCTGGATGCGCGAGGAGGAACTCGCCGAGGCCTACAGTCTCGAGGGCGCTTTCAACACGCTCGCCGTTTCGCTCGCGCCCGGCGGCAGCGAGAGCGCGGTCATCGCCGCCATCGACCGTGTGCTCGAACCGTACGGCGGCCTCGGCGCCTACGGGCGCGCCGACCATCCGTCGGATGTGCGTGTGAACGACGAGATCCGTGTGCTGCAGGGCCTTTCGTTCGGCTTCCCGCTCGTGTTCCTCAGTGTCGCCGCGTTCATGACCAATGCGGTGATGAGCCGGCAGATCACGCTGCAGCGCGAGCAGATCGCGATCCTCAAGGCCTTCGGTTTCACCAACCGGCAGATCGGATTCCATTTCATCAAGTTCGCGCTCGTGATCGTCGCCATCGGCACGGTCGGCGGCGCCGTCGGCGGCTGGCTGCTCGGACAGAAGCTGGTCGGCATGTACCACCTGTTCTTCCGCTTTCCCCAGCTCGACTTCGTCCTCGCGACCGGCGCTCTCATCGCGGCCGCGCTGGCAAGCGCGATCGCCGCGCTCGCAGGCGTGGCCGGTGCGGTGCGGCGCATCGCGGCGCTGTCCCCTGCCGAAGCGATGCGCCCTGAGCCGCCCGCGAGTTTTCGGCCGGCGTTCTTCGAGCGCATCGGCGCCGCACGCTGGTTCAGCGTCTCGTTCCGCATGTCGCTGCGCAACATTGAGCGCAAGCCGGTCCACGCGACCCTCACCTGCGCGGCCCTCGCTCTTGCGACCGGCATTCTCGTCATCCCGAATTCCCTCCGCGACGGCATCAGTCACATTCTGGATTATCAGTGGGATCTCTCGCAGCGGCAGACGGTCACCGTCTCGCTGGTCGAGCCCGGCCCCACCCGCGCGCTCGCCGATCTGCGTGCCCTCCCCGGCGTGGTGAATGCCGAACCCTTCCGCGGAGCGCCGGTTGAGCTCCGCGCCGGCAACCGCACGCGCCGCCTCGCGCTCTCGGGCATTCCCGCCGGCGCGGAACTCAGCCGCGTGATCGACGCCACGGGACGCCAGATCATTCTGCCGAAGAGCGGCGTCGTGCTCTCCCGCGCCCTCGCCGAGGGCCTGGGGCTCGCGCCCGGCGACACGGTGCGGCTGCGCATCCTCACCGGCGAGCGCCCGGTGCGCGACGTGACGCTGGTGGGACTGGCGGAGGATTTCGCCGGCATCGCGGCCTACATGGACATGGACGCACTCAACCGCCTGCTGCAGGAAGGCGACCGGATCACGGGCGCCCGGCTGACCGTGGCGGCGGGCCGGTGGCGCGAATTTCTCACCGCGATCAAGAACACCCCGCAGGCGGCGGGCGTGGTCATCAAGGAGGCGATGCGCGCCAGCTTCCGCAAGACCACCGCCGAGAGCATCGGCCTGCTCCAGACGATCTACCTGGGCTTCGCGACCGCGGTGGCCTTCGGCATCGTCTACAACAGCGCGCGCATCTCGCTCTCGGAGCGCGCACGCGAGCTTGCGACGCTGCGGGTGCTCGGATTCAGCCGCGGCGAGGTCGGCGCGGTACTTGTAGGGGAATTGGTGATACTGACGCTGATCGCGATTCCCTTCGGGCTTGTCGCGGGATCGTTCATGGCCAAGGCGATCCTCAGCACGGTCAACACCGAGACCGTCCGCCTACCGCTGATCCTCACCGCCTCCAACTACGCCTTCGCCGTGCTCGTCGTTTCACTGGCGACCTCGGGCTCCGCCCTGCTCGCCTGCCGTCGCCTCAACCAACTCGACCTCGTCGGCGTATTGAAGGCCCGCGACTGAGATCCCATCATGATTTTCACCACGAAACACTCGGAACACTCGAAATCGGAGGGTCGGAGCCGAAGGCCTCCTTTCTTCCGCTCAGCCCTTTCACCGACGGACCTGCTCGTTTTTCCCCAGCTTCACCCTTTCGTGTGTTCCGTGTCTTTCGCGGTCAACCTCCCTTCCCATGAGCTCTGATTCAGCACCTGCACCTTTCGATGGCGACGCTCCCTCCGCCCCGCGTAAACGGAGCTGGCTGCCCTATGCCGGCGGAGCCCTGCTGCTCGCGCTCATTGTCGCCGGTCTCTGGCCACGGCCGCTGCCGGTCGAAACCGCCACGGCGGCCCGTGGGCCGTTGATGGTGACGGTCGACGAGGAAGGTCAGACCCGCGTGCGTCACCGCTACGTGGTGTCGAGTCCCGTGGCGGGCCACCTGCGACGCATCGATTTCAAACCCGGCGCGATCGTCGAGGCCGGACGGACGGTGCTCGCCACACTGGAAACCGGCGGGGCTGATCTGCTCG
>CAYWRG010000097.1:0-10404 GCA_964460715.1 uncultured Opitutus sp.
GGCGGCGCCGGAGAACGGGGCGAGGTATTGGTTGGCGGGATTGTCGGCGGCGGGCGCGGCGACGATGATCGTGTACTGCAGGGCATCGGCGGCCTCGAGGGCGGCGATGGTGCGGACGATGTTGGAGTTCTTCTGGCCGACCGCGACGTAGATGGAGTAGACGGGGCGGAAGCTCTTGTCGCCGCTGGCGAGGCCGACCTTGTTGATCTTCGCCTGGTTGATGATCGTGTCGATCGCGATGGTGGTCTTGCCGGTGCCGCGGTCGCCGATGATCAGCTCGCGCTGGCCGCGGCCGATCGGGATCATGGAGTCGATGGCCATGATGCCGGTGAAGAGCGGCTCGTTGACCGACTTGCGGACCATGATGCCGGGGGCGATCTTCTCGACCGGGTAGAACTCCTTGGAGTCGATCGGGCCCTTGCCGTCGAGGGGATTGCCGAGCGCGTCAACGACGCGGCCGAGCTGCGCCTTGCCGACCGGGACGGAGAGGAGTTTGCCCGTGGTGGCGACCTCATCGCCCTCCTTGAGCTTGGAAACGTCGCCGAGCACGACGCAGCCGACCTCGTCGGCCTCGAGGTTGAGCGCGATGCCGATCGCGCCGCCGGGGAACGAGACCATCTCGTTGTACATCACGTCGGAGAGGCCGTCGATCTTCGCGACGCCGTCGGCGACGGTGCGGATCACACCGGTGTTTTTGCGGACCGCCTTGGAGGAAAGCTTGGCGATCTGTTGTTCAATCTGTTCGAGAACGGTGCTCATGCGCGGGAGGGTTTGGACAGTTAAAGCGGAAAGGGAATTGGGCGGGTGTGATCAGACGGAGAGGGCGGCCAGCTGGTTCGCGACGGACGATTCGTAAACATCGTCACCGACGCGCACGCGCAGACCGGCGAGGAGTGCGGGCGCGGGCTTCGCGACGGCGACGACCGGGCGCTTGTAACGCTGGGACATCGCACCCTCGATCGAGGCGAGGAGATTGGCTGCAACCGGGCCGGCGTGCTCGACGACGGCCTGGCCCTTGGCGAACTCGGCGGCGATGAGCCGCTGGTAGGCCTTGAGCACCGCGACGGGCTTCGCGGGCGGATGCTTCTCCACGTACTGGAGAACGCCCGCGACGCGGTCGGCGGACAGCCGGCCGTTGTCGAGGCTCAGCTGGAAGAGCTGACGGGCGAACTGCTGGATCTGCTTGGAGCCGCGCATGGGAAGTTAAGATGAAATCAGACGACGGTGAGCTCGCGGGCGGCCGCGTCGTTGTAGCGGGTGCGCTCGGCGTCGGTGAGTTCCTTGGCGAGGACGCGCTGGGTCGTGGTGACGACGAGGCGGGCGATCTCGGTGCGGGCCTGGTCGAGCATCTTCTTGTGCTCAAGATCGATGGCCTGCTGGGCCTTCGTGATGAGGGCGTTGGCGCGCTCGGTGGCGGCGGCGGTCTCGCGCTCGGAGAATTCCTTGGCGGACTTGCGGGCCCCCTCGATGAACTTGGTGGCGTCGGCCTGGGCCTGCTTGACGATGGCCGCGGCCTCCTGCTGGGCGTTGGCGAGCTGGGCCTTGGTCTCCTCGGCGTACTTCAGGCCGTCGCCGATCTTCTTGGCGCGCTCGTCCATCGCGGAGATGGTCGGCTTGATGCCCTTGAAATAGAGGACGAGAAACAGGATCAGGAAGCTGATCACCTGCATCACGACGTACTTCGGCTCGATGCCGAATTTTTCGACGATGCCGGGTTCGGCATGCGTGGCGGCGGCTTCGACGGCGGCGATGAAGAGAGGCGTCATGGCGTAGCGGGGAGCGGAAAGAGGGTTGGCGGCGCGACGCGCGGGGCGCGCGCCGCCAGAATGAAACGATTAGCGGGCGAGGAACAGCGCGAGAACGCCGAGACCTTCGGCGAGCGCCATGCCGATGATGGCCTGGACGAGGATCTTGCCGGACGCGCCGGGATTGCGGCCGACGGCCTCAGCGGCCTTGGTGCCGATCATGCCGACGCCGATGGCGGCGCCGAGCAGACCGAAAGCGCTGGCGATGTTGCCGGTGATTTCAGCGATGGTGGTGATCATGGTGGTGGATGTCTGTGGTTGTGGTGTTGCCGCCGTGCGCACGCGTTGGCACGCTCCCGGCGGGAAAGGGACTTAGTGGTGTGCGCCTTCTTTGGCGTGGGCACCCTCGGCGCCGTGCTCGTGATCATGGTCATCGCCATGATTACAGATCAGGCCGATGTACACGGATGAGAGCAGCGTGAAGACGAGCGCCTGGATCAGGCCGACGAGCAGCTCCATGAAATAGAACACGAAGAAGAAGCTGGTGCCGTGGAGCAGATTCTCGCCGCCGTAGATGTTGCCGAAGAGACGAACCGAAAGCGTAAACGGACGGATGAGGATCGAGAAGACCTCAATGCAGCCGACAATGAGGAACACGAGCGAGAGCACGGCGTAGAGGGCCGCGGGCGTTTCCTTCTTGTCGGCCTTGTTGCCGAACAGATCGAAGAGGATCAGCTTCGGACCGGCGTACTTGAAGATGATGATCAGCCACGCGCCGAACGAGACGAGCGCGAGGGCGATCGTTCCGTTGAAGTCGGCGTTGTGCGGACGAATCCACGGGGCGGTGAGGTGGAATGCGCCGTCAACGTCATGGCCCCAGCCGATCGTGCCGACACCGGGAAGCAGGCCCATCCAGTTGTGGACGAGAATAAAGATGAAGAACGTGACCAGCAGCGGGAACGCAGCGGGGAACGCTTTCTTGCCAACGATCGGTTCAAGCAGATCACGCAGTGCCTCGATCAGCGACTCGACGACCGCCTGACCTTTGGAAGGCAGCAGGGATGGCTTGCCGATCAGCCAGAGAATCAGGAGCACGATGAGGGCGGAGATCGTCCAACCCGTGAGCATGCTGTTCGTGATGGCCCAGCCACCGCCGAAATCGATGAGCTTCGCCGCCGCAGGCGCGACGCCGCCGCCTTCCGCGGCAAAGCCGGCCGTGGCAAAGGCCGGAAGCAGAGGAATGAGGGTGGCGAGTTGAGTGACCCGTGACATGGATGCGTGTGGCGTCTGGGAGGTTTTGAAAGGGTCTAACCAAGGCAAACGGGGCTACCTCCGTCAACCTCTGAAATGACCTGAACTAATGGTCAGGTACGCTAATAATTAGAAGGCCCACCCCGCGGTTTCCGGCGGTCAGCGCTTTCGGGCGATCAGGGACTGGTAACTCTCGGCCCGGGACTGGAACACGGTCGGCTGTTCGAACGGCCATGTCGCGGAAGCGTCGATCGCCCAATCCGGGTGCCCGGTAACCGCGGCCACGGCTTCGGTATAGTAGGGCGCATAATCGGTGCGGAAGCACAGGCGGGTGCCGGGCTCGGCCCGGGCGGCCAGCAGCGAGAGGAAAGCCGGCTGGATTACCCGATGCTTCCAGTGCCGGCGCTTGGGCCACGGGTCGGGAAACAGCACGAAAATCACCGGGCCCAGCCGGATCGACGGCGGCAGCGCCTCAAGGAGCAGCGCCGCCTCGGCGTGGATCCAGGCGACATTCGTGAGGCCGGCGGCCCGGCTTTTGCGTCCCGCCCGGGCCAGGCGGTCGGCCAGCAGGTCGATCCCGACACAAAATTCCTCCGGATGGGCCTTGGCGTAGGCGGTTAGGAAATGGCCATGGCCACAGCCGACCTCGAGGGTGACCCGGCTCCGTCCGGTCAGCGCGGCGTCGAGCTGCGGGTGCAGCTCCGCCAGGCGGGCGTCGCGGACGGCGTTGGCTTGGTCGATGGGCATGAGGTGCGGCGCGATGCGCCGCGGTTATTGGTTATTTGTTATGGGTTATTGGGAAGGCAAAAACGCCCCTTTCACCTCGGAGCGATCTGCGGTCCGATAAACCAATAACCATAAATGATTAACTATTAACCATTAACCGCGAGTGGCGTCAGCCACTCGCGCGCAGCGGCAGACTGAAGTAAAACGCACTCCCCTGCCCCGGCGTGCTCTCCACCCAGACGCGGCCGCCGTGCAGCTGCACCATGTGCTTCACGATGCTCAAGCCAAGGCCGGTGCCGCCCTTCTCGCGCGAGCGACCCTTGTCCACCCGGTAGAAGCGCTCAAAAATATGCGGCAGATCCTCGGCCGGAATGCCCGGGCCGTTGTCGCGCACGCAGATTTCCACCTCGGTGGAGCGTCGCTGGGCCGAGATCTCGAGCCGCGAGCCACGCGGACTGTACTTGAGGGCGTTATCGAGGAGATTCTCCAACACCTGCGTGACCTTCAGCGGATCAATCGGCACCTCGCCCACCCCCGGATCAACCGTGACGTTGAGCCGGTGGCCCTCGGCGGCGGGCCGGGCGCGGTAATCCTCCATCACGCTGCCAATCAAGCCGGCCAGATTCGTGGGTTCGCGGCGCAAGCCAGGGCTGCTCGATTCGAGTCGGGACAAGGTCAACAGGTCTTCGAGGAGTGAGTTGAGCCGCTCGGTGTGACGCTGGACGGTCTTCAGGAAGCGTTCGCGGTCCTCCGCCGGGATCTCGTGATGTCCATCGACGAGGGTTTCGATGTAGCCCTTGATCACGGCGAGCGGCGTCCGAAGTTCGTGGGAGACGTTGGCCACGAAGTCTTTGCGCACGGCCTCAAGTTTTCGCCGCTGCGTGATGTCGTGGAGAACGAAGAGCACCCAAGGGCCCTTCTGGCTGTTCAGTGGGGGAATGGAGGTGCCGGTGACTTCCAGCCACACCGAGCCCGATGATTCGGCGAACTCGATCTCGCGGCGGGGCTCGGCCTCCCCTCGCCTGACCGATTCAACGTAGGCGAGAAACGGAGCGCTTTGCAGCACGAGTTCGAGGCGCTGGGAAAGGATGTTGGTCGCGCGCGGAAAGATATCCTGCAAAGCCTTGTTCGCGAGGATGATGTAATTGCTGGCGTCGACGATGAGCACGGCCTCCTGGAGGGAGCCGAGTGTGGCCTCAAGTTGGGCGAGGTGGCTGGAGCGCAGCCGCTGGAGGCGGGTGGCCTCTTCGATCAGCTCGTTGCTCGTCGCGCAGAGGGAATCCCACGCCTGACCCAGGGACCCGGGCAGGTCCTCTTGCAGCAGGGGCTGGCGCGTGAACAGCGCGCTGCGCAGGCTCCGGACCGCGCGGTGGTGGACCCACAGCTTGATCAACGCGAAGGCGAGACCCAGTCCGAGGAGAATCGTGAGAGTGAGCAGCATGCGGGAAGCGCCGGGGGCGACGAAAACCGACCCGCTTAGGAGGCGGTTTCCTGCGCCCGGCGCTCGGCCATGCGGTACCCCACCCCGCGGATCGTTTCAATCCAATCGGCCTCCGGGCCGAGCTTTTCCCGCAGGCGACGCACGTGGGTGTCGACGGTGCGGGTCTCGATCTCCGTCTCGTAGTTCCACACGTTGATCAGGAGGTGCTCGCGCGTCTGCACGCGGCCGCGGCGTTCCATCAGAAGGTGCAGCAACTTGAATTCAGTCGCGGTCAACTCGATCGGGTTTCCGTTGACTGACACCTGGTGGCGGTCGACCTCAATCACGATTCCGCCGACCTGCATGCGCCGCGGTTCCTCGGGCGGATTTTCGCCCAAGCGACGCAGGATGGTCTGGACGCGGAGGACTAATTCTTTGGTGCTGAATGGTTTGCTGATGTAGTCATCGGCGCCGATCTCCAGACCCTGGATGCGATCACTCTCCTCGGCCTTGGCGGTGAGGAACACCACCGGGACCTTGCGCAGCTTTGGGTCGGCCCGGAGCATGCGGCAGATCTGGATCCCGCTCAGGTCGGGCATCATCACGTCGAGAATCACGAGGTCGGGCACGAAGGAGCGGGCGGTGCCGATGCTGCGGTTCGGGTCGTTGAGGGTCTCAACCTGATAGCCCTTCGCCTTGAGGTGATAGGCCACCAAATCCGTCACATCGGATTCATCATCCACCACCAGAATCTTCTTCGGTTTAACCTCGCTCATGATGTTACGGTTTTAGGACGAGACCGGCGCCCGGCCCAGCGGAAAACCGGGCCGTTTCACAAATGTTACAACGTCCCCACCGGGACACAAGCCTGGGCTAGGTTTAGCGGGTGCTTGCTCCCCTGCCGGCCTCAATATAAATCAGCAAGATGCTGATATCAGCTGGGTTAACTCCACTGATGCGGCTGGCTTGCCCGAGATTGTAGGGCCGGAATTCAGCTAGTTTAAGCGCACTTTCGCGACGAAGTCCCCTCACCTGCCCGTAGTCCAGATCGGCGGGAATCCGGATACGTTCGATCATCGAAAGTTTCTCGATCTGACGCTTTTCCCGGTCGAGATAACCGGCGTAGCTGACGCGGTAAATGACCTCGTCGCGGATGGCCGCCGGCTCCGCCTCAAAGGCCGTGGGATAGGCGGGGATCGTCCCCTGCCCTCCGCTGGTGACGCGACGGATGTGATCGCCCCAGGTGCCCTGCCCGCCCGGCGGCCGGTCGCGCTCAAAGGTCGCGATCCAATGGTCGATCTGCTTCTGCTTGTGCTCCATGCGCTGCAGGCGCGACGCCGGCACCAAGCCGTGGTCCCGGGCGTGATGGAGCAGCCGGAGTTCGGCGCTGCCGTGATTGAACAGCAACCGATGTTCAGCCCGGCTGGTGAACATTCGATAAGGTTCGCGGGTGCCCTTGGTGACCAGATCATCGATCAGCACGCCGATATAACCCTCGTGCCGGGCGATGACCAACGGTGACTCGGCCCGGACCTTGTGCACGGCATTGACGCCGGCAATCAAGCCTTGGGCGGCGGCTTCCTCATAGCCGGAGGTCCCATTAATCTGGCCGGCAAAGAACAGATTCTCGACCTTGCGGGATTCCAAGGATGGGAACAGTTGGGTTGGCGGCGCGAAATCGTATTCGACTGCATAGGCCGGACGCAGGATCACGGCGGACTCAAGTCCAGGGACGCTGTGAACCATGTCCAGCTGCACATCAAACGGGAGCGACGTCGACAGGCCGTTCACGTAGTACTCGTTGGTGGCGCGGCCTTCGGGCTCCAGGAAGAGCAGATGTCGGGGCTTGTCGGCGAAACGGACGAATTTGTCCTCGATACTGGGGCAATAGCGGGGCCCGACGCCCTCGATCTCGCCGGAGTACATGGCGGACTTGGTGAGGTTGTCGCGCACGATCCGGGCGGTCTCCGGGGTGGTGTGGGTCATCCAGCAGGCGACCTGGTTGGAACCCGGGGTCCAGCCGAGGCGCTGCTCGCCGGTGTGTTCCACGTGGAACAGATTGGCCTCGGGGTCGCGGGTGTCGTGAAAGGCAAACAGGGTCGGGGAGGGGTCGCCGTGCTGGGCCTCCATCTTGGAGAAGTCTAGACTGCGGCCGAGCAAGCGGGGAGGGGTCCCGGTCTTGAGGCGCTGAAGCTCGATCCCGGCCTCGAGGAAGCTTGCTGACAGGGTCTTGGCGCTGAAGTCGCCCAAGCGACCGCCTTCGTTCTTGTTTAGCCCGATGTGCATCAACCCACGGAGGAACGTTCCGGTGGTGACCACGACCGTCGTCCCGGTGAAATCGATATCCAGGTTGGTGCGGACACCGGTGACCTTCTGGCCGGTGTAAATCAATCCCGTGACGGTTGCTTGGAAGACCTGAAGGTTGGGCTGGAGCTCGAGGGTGTGCTTGAGCCGAAACTGATACGCTTTCTTATCACATTGAGCCCGAGGGGATTGCACGGCAGCGCCCTTGGATTCGTTGAGCAATCGAAACTGAATGCCGGTCAGATCCGTGGTGATGGCCATCTCGCCGCCGAGGGCATCGATCTCGCGCACCATCTGTCCCTTGGCCTGCCCGCCAATGGCAGGGTTGCAACTCATCTGCGCGACCGTA
This sequence comes from uncultured Opitutus sp., assembly GCA_964460715.1. GTDB lineage: Bacteria > Verrucomicrobiota > Verrucomicrobiia > Opitutales > Opitutaceae > CAMAXB01. Next base: position 7,796 of record CAYWRG010000097.1, read on the forward strand.
TCAAGGTTGCCGGTCAGCAACAGGGTGGAGGCCCCCATGCGCGCCGCCGCCAGCGCAGCCTCGCAGCCCGCATGGCCAGCGCCACAGACGATGACGTCGAAAGGTGTACGATTATAGATCACTTCTTAGGAACAGGAGCCTTTAACCACGGATGGACACGGGTACACACGGATTCCAAACCAATACGGAATTCAGGAGCAATGATCTCCTAATCCGTGTTCATTCGTGTCCATCCGTGGTTGAACTCGGATTTGGCTCCCCAAAGACCTACTTGCCGATGCAGAAGGTCGCGAAGAGGTGATCGAGCATGCGTTCGTGGTCGATCTTGCCGCCGATCTCGCCGAGCGCGTCGAGGACGCCCCGGAGGTCGCTGGCCAGCAATTCAGATGCGGAGCCCGGGGCCAGCTTGGCTTGAGCGGCCACCAGACACTCCCGCGCCCGTCGCAAGGCGTCCGCGTGACGCGCGTTGATCGCGATGAGCTCGTCACCCTGCAGCGGCTGAAACGCATCCGCTCGCGCGGTGATCGCCTGGGTGAGATCCTCCAATCCGTCGCCCGTCAGCGCCGAAACGAGCACCGGTGTGTAATCCGTAGGCAGGGTCGGGCGGTACGCTTGGCCGGACAGGAGATCGGCCTTGTTCAGCACCACCACCGTGGTGGCGGGGGTCATCCGGGCGAAAATCTCGGCCGGCAGAACAGGCGCCGGCTGGGTTGCATCCAGCACCCAGAGAAAGAGATCCGCTTCCGAAGCCTGTTCGAGTGTCTTGGCGATGCCCTGCTTTTCCAAAGCGCCGGGGTCATGTCTCAACCCCGCCGTGTCGATCAATCTCAGGGCATGGGGGCCGACCAAGAGGGTTTCTTCCAGATAGTCCCGCGTCGTTCCGGGCTCGGCACTGACCAGGGCGCGGTCGTGTCCGACCAGCCGGTTGAGCAGGCTGCTCTTGCCGGCATTGGGTTCGCCAAGAATCACGGTTTTGATTCCGCCGCGCAGGAGATCGCCGTAGTGATGCGTGGCCAGCAGGCGATCGGTTCCACGTAGAACGCCCGCGAGGGCCTGGGCAACCACGGCCCGGTCTTCAGAGGGCAGATCTTCATCGGGGAAATCAATGTACGCCTCCACGCGGGCCAGCACCTGCAACACGGCCTCGGTCAGCCCGGCGAGGTGTCGGCCGAGACTTCCGCGCAACTGCTGGTTGGCGGCAGCGAGCGCGCGCTCACTGCGCGCGTGGATCAGGTCCATCACCGCCTCAGCCTGGCTCAGGTCGAGGCGACCATTTAAAAACGCACGCCGGGTGAACTCGCCGGGCTCGGCTGGTCGACAGCCGCGGGCGTACAGATCCTCAAGGATCGTCTGCGCAATCAGCGGGTTGCCGTGACAGGAAATCTCCAGCGAGTCCTCGCCCGTGTAGGACTGCGGGCCCTTGAAAAACGTCGCGACCACGTCGTCGACGAGTTGCCCACGGCGATCCCGATAATCGCCGTGCGTTGCCACGCGGGGTGGGGGAGTGACCCCGCCGACGATCGTACTCAGTTCAGCGCATGCCGGCCCGCTGACGCGGATCACCGCCAGCGCGGCGGTGCCGACTGGCGTGCCGAGTGCGGCGATGGTATCGGACGGAAGGCCCATGCCGTACCGAAACGCGGCGGCCCGCGAAGGGCAAAATCAAAGCACGGGCTGGGCGTGGGGAAAAATCCGAAAAACGAAATCCGAATGACGAATGTTCAAACCGACGCCGGCCAGTGCAGGACGCCGCATTTGAACTTCGCGCGTTGGCTACTTTCCGGCTGCGACCACGATCGCGCTCACGCGCGAACCGTCGACCACGCGGTCGCCCGGGTAGACGACAACGGTCGTGCCCTCGGTCAGTCCGTCGACGATCTCCGTCTCGATGCCATTCGAGCGTCCGGGCTTTACCGTGCGCAAGCGGGCGCGCCCGCCGTCGACCACAAAGGTCTGCCAGGCGCCGTCGCGCTGGAAGAGCGCGCCGGCCGGCACGCGCAGCACATTCTCGCTGGACCACTGCACGATGCGCGCCTCGACGCGATAACCGTCGCCCAGCGTCGGACGCGCATCGAATGGATCGACGAAATCCGCGATCACGTACACGCGCTGCTCCTCCACGCCGAGCGCAGAGATCTTGGTGAACGCAGCCGGTTCGACCAGGCGCACGCGCGCCTCCAGCGGCCTTTCGCCGCCCCACTGTTCGAGAAACACGCGCGCACCCGGCGCGATGGCGACGCCGTCGCGCGACAGCACCTCGATGCGCACCTCGAGATCCGCAGGATCACCGACCTCGAGCAGAGGAAAGCCCGCGGGCACATTGCGCGCACTTTCCTGCATGACACGCAGGATGCGTCCGCCGACCGGCGAGGTGACGTTCACTGAGATCTCGCCGGTTGCGCCCGGCTGGCCCCGGTTCAGGACGGCGCGGGCCTGCTCGAGTTCGTACTCGGCCACCTGCAGGCCAAAGGTCGCGGCGCGTTCCTCCTGCACCGCCGTGAGTTCGCGGGTCGTGGCGGTATCGAGGTCCTGACGCGAGATCACGCGCTCGTCCGCGAGCCGGCGCGCGCGCGCCAGTTCCGTGCGTGCCAGCGCGAGCGTGGCGGCCG
>CAYWRG010000098.1:0-2132 GCA_964460715.1 uncultured Opitutus sp.
CGTAACCGACGGACTCGAACACGGCCGGATCGACCATGCCGCAGCCCATGATCTCGACCCACTCCTTGCCGATCTTGCCGAGGTGCTTGGCGGAGAGGTCGACCTCGAAGCTCGGCTCGGTGTAGCCGAAGTAGTGCGGGCGGAAGCGCGTCTTGGTGTCCTTGCCGAGGAGGGAGGCGAAGATGTAGTCGAGCAGGGCCTTGAGGTCGCGCACGGTGACGTTCTTGTCCACGTAGAGACACTCGAGCTGGTGAAAATTGGCCGAGTGGGTGGCGTCGGTGGTGTCGCGACGATAGACCCGGCCTGGCGAGACGATGCGGATCGGTGGCTCGCCTTTGAGCATCGTGCGGATCTGGACCGAGGAGGTGTGTGTGCGCAGGAGGTACTTCTCCGCGGGATTTTTTTTCGCGACGTTGCCGAAGCGGGCGGCCTCGGGGAAGTAGAACGTGTCCTGGGCGTCGCGTGCCGGGTGATCGGCGGGCGTGTTGAGGGCGTCGAAGCAGTAATACTCGGTCTCGACTTCCGGTCCCTCGACGACGGTGAAGCCAACCTTGCGGAGGATGCGGCACATCTCCTCGCGCACGAGGGTGAGCGGGTGCCCGGTGCCGGGGAGGGGGTCGGGCGAGGGAAGGGAGGCGTCGACGGCCGGCCCCAGCTGTGCGGCGAGTTCGGCGGCCTCGATGCGGCCGAGGGCGGCGTCGAGGTGGGCCTGCAGGCGTGTCTTCGCCTCATTGATCAGCTTGCCCATCGCGGGGCGCTGTTCCTTGGGCACGGAGCCCATCTGCTTCATGAGCGCGGTGAGTTCGCCATTGGGGCCGACGTAGCGGGCCTTGGCAGCCTCGAACTCGGGGCGGGCGGCGAGCGTCGGGAGCTCGGCTTCGGCCTTGGCGACGAGGGCGGACAGTTGGTCTTGCATGGAAGAGAGAGGGAAAGCGTCGGACGACGGACGGGGCAGGTGATGAAAACAAAAAGGACGAACCTCGGGAAGAGGCCCGTCCTCGGGAGGGAGGGCGCCGGTGAGGGCGCCCTGCCTTGGGAGCGAGCCGCCAGGGCTCGCGTTAGGAGAATTTAGGCCTTCGCTTTGGCAGCGGCCTTGGTCTTCAACGCGTCCTGAGCTTGTTTGACCAGGGCATTAAAGGCCACCTCATCGCGGATAGCGATGTCGGACAGCACCTTGCGGTCGAGGCCGATGTTGGCGGCCTTGAGACCTTCGATGAAGCGGCTGTAGCTGATGCCCGCGTTGCGGCAGGCGGCGTTCAGACGGATGATCCACAGGCTGCGGATCTCGCCCTTCTTCTTCTTGCGATCGCGGTAGGCATACTGCCAGGCATGCTGGACAGCTTCCTTCGCGTAGCGGAAGAGCTTGGACTTACTGGCGAAGTAGCCCTTGGCGTACTTCAGGACTTTTTTGCGGCGCTTGCGGGAAGCGGCGGCATTCGTGGCACGAGGCATGTTATTTTATGGGTTTTAGAGCCGGCGGGTCGTCTCGTTAGGATTCACCCGCCCGGCAGGTTTCGGTTGCGCTCCCGGTCTGATTAGAGACCGAACGGCAGGCACCGCTTGAGCGGGCGAGCGTGGCCTTCGGCAACGAGCTTGTCCCGGGAGGCACGACGCTTTTGCTTCGTGCTCTTCGAGGCCAGCAGGTGACGGAAGCCGGGCGTGCGGCGAACGAGCTTACCGGTGGAGGTGAGCTTGAATCGCTTGGCTACGGACTTTTTGGTCTTTTGCATGGAGAGAGTGGTCGAAAACAGAGAGTGGGCCGCTGCTTGGCAAGGGGAAAGTGGCTGAGGCGTCATGAACTCGTTCGCTGGTCGGTTCGATTCATCAAACGGGTCATTGTTGGCTCCGGATTCTTTCAATCGTGTCAGACAGCGATCACGGTGCAGTCCCGAAATTCCTGACCGAAGCGTCTCATGGGGGGGGGGCTTGCTCAGGATGAAGTCGCGCGGAGACAGAGGCTGCGTCTAGGAGGGGAGATGAGGTGATTTAACAAACCTGTCAGAAAATGGGTTGACACGGAGGGTCCGATTCGGAGTTTCTCGACCTTTCGTTTGATGGCTTCCTAGCTCAATGGTAGAGCAGTTGACTCTTAATCAATTGGTTCGGGGTTCGAGTCCCCGGGGAGCCACCAA
>CAYWRG010000098.1:2232-10156 GCA_964460715.1 uncultured Opitutus sp.
CACTGCCCGATGGTGTAATGGTAGCACGAACGACTCTGACTCGTTCTGTCTAGGTTCGAGTCCTAGTCGGGCAGCCAATTTTTACACGCGTCTCATAAATTCCCAAACAGCGTTGACAGGAAAAAACGAACGGAGACAGTCTCGAAGTTCGTCCCTGTTTTGCCCCTTCCTCCAAGCCCTTCCTTGAAGTAGATCCCCTCTCGTACGCGACGATTATCCTGCGATTCGTCCGTCAACGAATACCGACTAGCGAACTCCCTAATACCCAAGCGCCCATCATTTTTTTGAATTCCAAATGGCCCGCTGGTTGCTCACCTACGGGTCCCCTGAATCAAAAACCGACCGCGCGAATTGTTACCCCGCCGGTGAGCATTGTTCCAATTTCCCGTTCTTTCGACCGAGACCCTCAAGATACAAACGCAACCTCCCAAACTCATCAGTAGTTAAATCATGATTACGACCAGCCTCCCTCTCGCGTTCTTCACCCTCATGGGCCAGACCCCCATGGAGCTCTTCAAGCACGGCGGCCCTGTCATGTGGCCGGTCATCATCCTCTCCTTCCTGACCGTCACGGTCGCCATCGAGCGCATCCTCTTCATCGTTCGCGAGGGCGCGACCCGCGAGCCGGAGGTTGTCGAGAAGATGCTTGAGCGCGTCGAGTCCCGCGACATCGACGGCGCCATCGAGCTCGGCAAGAAGAGCAAGGACTTCGTTGCCCGCATCGTTGTCTACGCTCTGACCCACCGCGAGTCCTCCATGCAGAACGCCTTCACCCGCGCTGCCAACCAGGAGCTCAATCGCTACCAGCAGGGCATGGCCACGCTTGACACCTGCATCACCGCCGCCCCGCTCATCGGTCTCCTCGGTACGGTTACCGGCATGATGAACACCTTCGGCGCTCTCGGTACGGGTGACGTCGCCTCGGCCGCCGGCCAGATCACGGGTGGTGTCGCTGAAGGTCTGATCGCGACCGCTTGCGGTCTCGCCATCGCCATCACCGGCCTGTTCCCCTTCAACTACCTCAATGCCAAGACCGACGAGGCCAAGCATGACGTGTCTGACGCGTCGAACGCCCTCGAGGTCATCATCAACAAGTCGGGCGCTGGCGTCTAATAAAAGACGTCCTCATCCGTACTAACGGTTAATCCCACTCTATCATGGCAGGCGCACCCTCAGGCGGCGGCGGCGGCAAGAAGAAGGCTCGTATCGAGATCATTCCTCTGATCGACGTCATCTTCTTCCTCCTCGCGACCTTCGTGTTGTTCACGCTTTCGCTGATCAAATCCGAGGGTCTGCCCGTCTCGCTCCCGAAGACTGCGACGAGCCAGCCGCGTGATCCCTCGAACTCCGTGACCATTTCGGTCACGGCCGAGGGCACGCTCGGCTGGAACAAGGATCTCATCACCCTCGATGAGTTCCTCGTCCGCCTTCAGACCTACAAGAATCAAATGGGACCGGACGCCCGCATTCTCATCAACGGTGACGAGACTGCGTTCTTCAGCCAGGCCCGCTACGTCATCGACGAAGTGCGCAAGTCCGGCATCACCAAGGTCCTGATTGAAACCCGGACCAAGCCGCTCTGAGCGGCCGGCCGGATTCTTCAGGCAATAACACCTCAACTCCTTTCAATCAATGGCTGGTGGCGGCTCAAATAAACCCGTAGACGGGAAGAAGAAAGCGCGTATCGAGATCATCCCTCTGATCGACGTTATCTTCTTCCTGCTCGCAACCTTCGTTCTGTTCACGCTTTCGCTGAATCGCATTCAGTCGGTGCCGATCACCCTCCCGGGTGTCAGCACGGCAAAGCCCCAGAACTCGGACGAAGAAGACACGTCCGTGACGCTTCAGGTCACGGAATCCGGCACGCTGTACTGGAACAAGGAGCTGATCGGCGCCAACGAGGTTGGTCCGCGTCTCCAGCAGTATAAGACGAACGAGCCGAATCCGCGCGTGCTGATTGCGACCGACGACAACGCCAAGTACGGTGACACCATCGAGGTTCTCGATGAGGTTCGCCGGGCTCAAATTGAGCAGGTTTCGATCGAAACCGTGTTCCGCCCCACCGGTAAGTAACCCTCAACCCCTTACTGGATAATGAAAGCAGATATTATTGTGGGTGTGCTTCTCTCCGCGACCCTTCACGGCGGCATTCTCTTCGCGTCCTACTTCACGAAGAAGACCGTCGTGGCCGCCGCTGAGGAAGAGGAAGAGGCGGTGATCGAGATCATGCAGATGCCGATCATCGAACCCGACGAGCCGGATGTCCCGCCTGACGAGGCTCCGCCGGAGGAAATCGAGTACGTCCCGCCCCAGCAGGCCGACGTGCCGACCGCGAGCATCGACTCCGCCTTCACGCAGCAGATTCAGCCCCCGCCGCCGTCTATGCAGCGTCCGTCGGGTCAGATGTCCATCCCTGCTGTCACGAGCGCGGCCAAGGCTGCCTCCGGCATGAAGGACCTCTTCGATCTGGCCAACCTCGACCAAGTTCCCCAGCCCCGCTACCAGGCTCAGCCGCAGTATCCGTTCGAGATGCGCCGCGCCGGTATCACGGGTGAGGTGGTCGTTGGTTTCATCGTCGATAGCGAAGGCAAGACTGTTGAGGTCTATGCCGTCCGCTCCACCCAACGCGAATTTGAAGCGGCCGCCATTCAGGCGGTCAGCAAGTGGACCTTCCGGCCGGGCCGTAAGGGCGGTCGTGCGGTCAATACCCGCATGCAGGTGCCCATCGTGTTCAGCTTGAACGACCGTTAATACCGACCGTCATGCCCACTCTTCTCCCGACTCTCTCCCGCCGCACCAAGTCCCGCCTGCTCGCCGCGCTCCTCGCGGTCGGCCTGCCGGTCCTGGCTGTGGGGCAGCAGCCCGCTGCCGCCGGTCCAGCCAAGGAATTCTCCGAAGCGGTCTCGAAGGAACTGCCGAAAATGCGCGAGTTCTTCGACGCGCAGAACTTCGACGGTGCGCTCACGCTGATCAATTCGCTCCTTCCGGCCACCGGTGCGGAAAGCTATGATCGCGCGTGGCTCTCCCAGACCAAGGCTCAGATCCTTCTGCAGAAGGGCCAGTTCGCCGAGGCGATTCCGCCGCTCGAGCTGATGATCACCCTCTCGGACAAGCACGGCTTCTTCGAAAAGGCGCAGGTCACGGAGTACGTCTTCTACCTGGCTCAGCTGTACTTCCAGGAGGCTTCCAATGCCGCCAATGGTACGGTTGCCCAGCGCAAGCCGCTCGCCGCCAAGACTGCCACCTACATCCAGCGCTGGCTGCGGGACAATCCCGGCACCAACGTGGACAACCACGTCGCCGCTTCGTCGATCCTCTATAATCTCGCCGTCTTCGACGCCGATAATCCCGATCAGGCGCTCCTCAAGGTCGCCCTGGCCGAGGCCGAGCGCGGTCTCTACATGAGCCCGCAGCCCAAGGACGCACTTTATCTCCTGAAGCTGGCCATTCTCACGCAGTCGGGCAATCTCAAGGACGCGACCGAGCTTCTTGAACTCCTGCTCGTCAAGGATCCGACGAACAAGCAGTACTGGCCGCAGCTCGCCGCCAGCTACCTCGGCCTCGCCGGTGAGACCAAGGTTCCGATCGAGCAGTTCGAGCTCAACCTCCGCGCCATCCTCACGATCGAGCGCGCGCAGAAGCAGGGCCTGATGAACTCGCCGCGCGATAACTTCAACCTCGTTGGTCTCTACATCAACATGCAGAAGTTCGATCAGGCGATCGATCTTCTCGAGAAGGGGCTGCGCGACGGTGGCATCGAGAACATCCAGCAGAATTGGGAGTTCCTCGCCTCGTCCTATCAGCAGGTCAACAAGGACATGAAGGCGATCGAGACGCTGGTTGAGGCTTCGAAGCTCTTCCCGCAAGCGGGCGCTCTCGATTACCAGATTGCGAACATTTACTACTCGATGGACAAGGTGGCTGATGCGTTCAAGCACGCGCAGATCGCCCTGGAGAAGGGTAACCTTCCCCGCGTCCAGCAGGTTCGCGTGTTTGCCGGCTATCTCGCCTTCGAGCTGAAGGAGTTCGAGGCCGGCGCCAAAATTCTAGAGGCAGCCGTGAAGGATGATCCGAATGCCAAGGATGCCGTCCGTCTCCTCAAAGCCACCAAGGATATCATCGCTGAACGCGAAGAAGCTCTCAAGCCCAAGTCCTGATCCACTTCCACACCCCCGCACATTCTACAGAGCATGAAAAAAGTATACATTCTCGGACCCCTGATCGGCGTACTCGTCTTCGCCTTCTTCTACTGGAACTTCACCAAGGAGTTCGCGGTGAAGGAGCAGGAGAAGATCGCCGCCGCCAAGGCCGATCGCGAAGCCGCCCTCAAGAAAGAGGCGGCTGATCGCAAAGTCGCGATCGACGCCGCCCTTGTCCTTCAGGCCCAGCGCAAGAAGGAAAAGGCCGACCGTGAAGCCAAGGAGGTCGCCGACAAGGAGTACCGCCTCAAGATCACCGATGACCGCGACAAGGCCTTCCGCGAGCAGGAGCGCCTGAGCAAGCAGGCCGAGCGCCTCGCCAAGGAAGTTGACACTGAAAAGGCTGCGATCGCCGAGATCGAGAAGCAGAAGAAGTTCGCCGTCGATGAGGAAGCTTTCCTCCGTCAGTACGTTAGCCAGGCCGATGCCAATGCCAAGAGCCTCGAGGGCGTCCTCAAGTCCATCCAGGACGCTGACAACGCCCGCATCGCCGCTGCCGCCGCTGCCGCCGAAGCCGCCAAGAAGAAGTAACCTCTTAAGATTACGACGACATGAACAAGATCTACATCATCGCCCCGACCATTCTGCTGGTCATCTACATCTTCTTCTACCGTGGCTTCCTCACGGAGAATGAGGCCAAGGTTGCTCAGCAGGCTCAGGAAAAGGCCGCGATTGTCGCCGCCGAGGCTGCCAAGAAGGCTGACACCGAGCGCAAGTCCCGCGAGGACACCGCCAAGCGTGCCGCTGACCGCGCCGCCAAGGAAATGGATGAGGCCGACAAGCGTCTCGCCAAGTACAACGCCGACAACAAGAAGATCCTCGACGACAAGGGTGGCTACGAGTCCGATGCCCAGCGCTTCACCAAGATGATCGCGGACCTCGAGCGTGAGCTCGCGGCCCTCCGCACGCAGAAGGAAGCCGTTGGTCGCGAGAACCTCGAGCTGCTGAAGAAGGTTGAGCTCGCCCGCATTGCCAAGCGCAATGCCGAGCTGAACATTCAGCGCATGACCGAGATGATCTCCCGTCGTGCGGCGGCGAGCTCCTTGGCGACGCCTCCTCCGGCGCCGGCAGCCGCTCCTTCGGGTCGCTCATAATTTGGTTGCAGAGCGCGAAAGCGCGCTCTTCCCTCTTCTGCCCCGAGGATCGCAAGGTCCCCGGGGCAAATTTTCGGGGTGTAGCTTAGCCTGGTAGAGCGCTACGTTCGGGACGTAGAGGCCGCGAGTTCGAATCTCGCCACCCCGACCATTCATTACGAGCCACTTACGTGAGTAAGTGGCTCTTTTGTTTTTGGGCGATTTTCCAAATTTTGAGGCCATTTTGGAAAATCCGGGTTCGAAAAGATCTTTTGTGATGCCTGCTCGCCCGATTGCCAAGGCATGGGCTGCCATGATTCTCCCACGCTTCAGAAGAAGTTTCCCAACCCGGTCTGGCGAATCTTGCGGTTCAGTTCCTCCCGGGTGAGGACGGTGAACAGGCCAGGGCTTCGCTCGATGACGAGCGTTAGCTCCAGTCCGTGAACCCGCAGCTTGAGCGAGTCGACCTGATCGGTCTTTTGGAGGATGCGCTACTGCTTGCTTACGCTTCAAGATGTGGCGCGTACGGTTGTTCGCGCATACATCGACGGACGGATTCCATTTGAAGGTTAAGGAGCTGATTTACCGCGATTCTCTCGTCATCTCGAATCCTGTGCCCACGGCATCAGCTTCGCCCACTCTCGACGTTTTTCTTCCTGCTGGCTCTGCCGGGCATCAGCCTCCCGTTTGAGTCGGAGGGCGTCCTCGAATTTCCGATCATCTTCCGCCCGTTGCAGGGCTTCGAGTCTACGTGCCTCGTCTGCTTCGGCTTTGATGCGATCCGGGTCGTTGTAGATCCAGAATGCTGGTAGCGTCTGTCCCGAGAGAAGCGCAACGAGGTCACCATAGAGGATGAGGCGAGTGACTTTGCGCAGATCGATCTCGATGGTCTCAAACCTGGCCGCAGCCAACTTCGTCCGTTTTACTTGGGCGACCTCATGCGCTACCCGGATTTCGACCGCGATGGAGCGTCCGTTCTGATCACGCACCAGCACATCAGCCACTACGCCGTGCGCGGCGAATTCAATGTGAGACTCAGTAATGGCCAGCAGACTCGCCGGGGTGGAGACCGATGCCGGTAGCCAAATCGCAGGTAGCTCGTGGATGATTTGCTTGGCCGCTTTGTGTAGCGCCGTTTCGAGGGCGGTTTTGCAGGGTCTCTCTAAGCTGGCGTGGTGTGCGAAGTGATGGACGCGCTTCGATAACCTGGGATGTCGTGCAATCAGGCCTGTGCCGCATGCGCCGCAAACACAGCCGCATCCCTTGCCTGAATTCACCATGCTCGCGTCGACGATACGGTTGTCGCTCAACCGTCGGGCAAAAGGCACCTTCAGGCAGGGCATAGGAGACGCGTTCTTGGGTGGCGGTAAGGACATGGCGATCGGGAGAGGTAAGACCGTCGCGGCCCAACTCGACCTGCTCACCAGCGCCAGCCATCATGCGGAGACATTTTTGAACTCCCCGATTGCGCCGCACCCGATTCGAGGCGCCGAGATCGCATTCCAGGACAATTCCGTTGAGCCGATCTCCGTTCCCGATGGAGCCCAGGTGCGAGTGGCTGGGATCGTTGCCTTCATCGTAATGAAGAGCATCGCACTGGCCAGCCGGCTCAAACCGAAGGATGCCTACGATATTCACTTCTGCCTAGAAAACTATCCCGATGGCCTGTCGGGACTGGTTCGCGAGTTTACGCCATTTTTGGATGAGCCGATCGTGCGAGAGGGACTTTTGAAGCTGCGCGAAAAATTCCGAAATGAGGATGACGATGGACCGCGCATGGTCGTCGACGTGGAAGAGGTTATGGGAGAATACAGGTCCATTCGTAAGCTTGCCGTGTTCGTTCGTGTGGCAGAATTCCTTAGGACCCTTGTTTGACATGGCTGGGCCTGACAAAAAGAGCTGGCGTAGATTCGAACGCATTATCGCCGCAATTGAACTTGCGACGAGTCAAGGCGCCACGGTCGTCTGGGATGAGCAGATCGATGGAAGGCAGTTTGATGTTGCGGTACGCTTCACCAATGGACCGCACCAGTATCTGAAGGTGAACATGACCTTCGAGTTGTTTGACTGCCTGCAAAATGTACCGGTGAGCGCGGTCGGCGCCCTCGATCTTCCCATCGGCTTTAATATCTGATCCAGTTTGCGGGAGAATCTGGCCTGCCTGCGGCGGTGGTTGCGCTGACGTCTAGCGAGGCCACTCGACGGCTACGCTTTCATTCCCCGAACATATTCCCCGTCAAGATGGGGCGGATCTCGCTGGCCGAATACAATGCGCTGGCCGTGCGCTTCGTGACCAACTTCAAGGAGGTGCCGGATTATCGTGGATCTGGGCTCGCAGTAAGTGTCACTGCCGAGGACCTTGGGCTCGAACAGGTAGTTCGCGGAGAGCTGTGTCGAAAACTCTTTCTGGATTATCTCCACGGGTACCCTTTGACCTATCACGGAGCGGACATTGCTCGACTTGATCGCTTCACCTGTGGGCTACATCGTTCGCAGGCAAAAACGTCACCCGATGACTTAGCGCGGTACTTGATGGAGGATAAAGGATGGGCCCAGAAGGATGCCACGTGGGTGCGGGATCGGATCCGCACAGGCTTTGAGGTGGACCCCGAAAGTTGGACACCGCGGATCGTTAACCCAAACTCAGGAGAA
>CAYWRG010000099.1:0-9534 GCA_964460715.1 uncultured Opitutus sp.
CATTGCCTATTGCTCGGCAGAATGAGGCCGTCCACCGAGGGGCGATCTACGGGTCGCCCCTACGGCTTTCCTTGAGTAGGCGCGCAAGCTCAGCGTCAATTTTCGCCTCGTCGAGATCTGTGATATCGATCTGTCCTGCATGTTCGATAGCGCGCAACTTCGGCGCCACGAACTGGGCGATTTCCGCAAACATCCGGCCGCGCAATGCGACAGGGTTTTTCGGATTCAGAGCAATCCGAGCCATACCTTCGATAGGATCGCAACCGAGTGCCTGAAGCCGCTCTTCGATATCAGCGGTGCGCCGGTTTCTCGCGCCCTTCTTCCTGCCCGCACCCGCGCGCGCTCCACCCCTGGCCACGTTTGATATCCTTTGATTGTTTTTCAAAGCGGCGGCCCTTTTTTGAGACCGCGTCTTCACTCAGTTCAGCAGGTCCAGCCAGCGCTGGTACTTACCAGGCTCCTTGCCCCGCAGCGCCCCGCTGTGATGAGCGAGCGCGGTAATTATGCGCTCCCGGAACTCAGCGCAGGTTTCCTCTTCCATCGCGATGCGAGCGACGGCGTCCATATGGGCGATTTCGCGGGCGATCGCACGGTCAACCGCCTCGCGGATGCCGCGGTCCAGCGCCTGTCGTTTCATTTTCCGTCCGCCGGCGGCTTCCAAGGTTCAGGGGGTGGAAGGAGCGCGAGCCAGTCCTCATGCGTCCGGCCAACGCTCGCTTCGATCTTCTGTCGGTTGGTGAAGACGTCGCCCTCTTCCTTCGCGGCTTGCTCGAGCGCCTCCAGCACCATTTTCGAATTGCCCATCTGTTCAGCCCTTTCAACTACACCTTGGATCTTCATGAGGCGATAGGAGCGCTGCGCGACCGGGATGCCGGCCGTGGTCTCGAGGAACGCCTTACGAGTCGCCGCGTGCAAATCTTTCCAACGCTGCGCCAGCTCAGAGCCCGCCGCACCATCAGGGTCGTACTTGAACACCTGGTTCCGCTCGATCTTCACGCCGAAGTTCACGGAGACGTCCTCCGCGACCTGAGTCGGCGTGCGATATTGCGCAAGCTGCTGAACTACAAATGTTTTGATGTCGTCGGTGAGTTTCGCCACGCTCTTTCGTATCCCCCGTTCTCGTCTCCGTCAGGTCGCCGTTAAGCACCCTCGCCAAAATTCACGGCGAAACTCCGCAATGGGTCGAGATCTCCTCGCGCGTGACAGGGCGCGCTCGAGCTCTCCGATGGACCTCGGTCGCGCGCTCGTACCGCTGACTCCAGTCGAGCTTTGCGCTTCCGCCGAAAATGCCAACCATCGCGAAGAGCAGGGTCTCCCGTCGCTCAGCGTCTTGCATGCGAAGGTAGGCGGCCGCCCCGCGCTCAGCGCTGTAGCCGGCCTTCTCGGTAAGGAAGGCGCCGACGCAGTCTGCGGCGACCTCCTGGGCGACGTCATAGGACGTGTACCTCTGAGGGTGCCCAAGGAGTTGATGCGACCACTCATGGGCCAGCAGGAGCGCCACCTCGTCGTCGTTTCCCATGAATTCGACCATCGGTATCGTGATCGATATTTCCTTGGTGCTCGCCCATGCGCCGATCCCGTCGGCGACGGCCAACCACACGCGAATGTCACACCGGCCGGCGCAGAGGTCGGCGTTCCCAACTTCAAGCGCGGCCGTGGCCCGCCCTACTGGGAGCGACGCGCGAGTGAAGGCTGCGACCTCGTCCTCGGTTTGTGATGGCCGAAGGGTCGCGCGGTCGGCCACGGCGACGCAGGCCGAGAGAGCAAAGAGAGCGGTTATGGCAGTCAGGTATCGCATGGTGTTCCAGTGGCGATCTTAGAGGCGTGCACGGCGATTACAACGCCGTGAAGCTACGAACCAATACTTGGTGGCCCGCCGACACCGGGGATCAGCGTGAAGGCTCGCGGCGCTGGGTTTGCCTTCGCCGTTTCATTGGCCGCCTGGATAAATCGCGCGGCCATCCACGCCAGCGTGTAACGGTCGCTATCTGTAATGGGCTCTCCGGAAAGGTGCTTCAGGTAGGCCCGAGTTGCCAGCCATCCAGAGGACATCAACTCCGTGAAGTCGCATTGCTCGGCGGCGCCCGCCAGAACGATGGGCACCTCGACATCGCGAAGTTCGAAAGTTAGGGACCGTTCCTTCATTGACGCGCCTCCTTTGCTGCTGTCTTCGTTACGGCGTTGCGCTCGGCGAAGAGGGCGTCGAGCGCCTTACGCTTCTCGCCGGCGGTCATGGTCCGATCCGCCCGTATGTCGCGCATCTCCCGGCTGATCTGGGCTAGGCGGTCGGCGTCGGCCTCGGCCTCTGGAGAGTCGTGCCAGTCGAGCAGCTTCGTGTTTTTATCCCGAAGGGCGTCGGCCGCGGTGAAGTCGCCGGCGCGCTCGTGCTCCTTGATGCCGGCAAGGATCTGCTCCACGGTGCGGCGGGTGTCGTAATACTCGTTGACCCACTTCGTGGTCTTCGCGGGTGCCTGCTTCATGAACGATTTGAGCACCGGCCTTTCGTCGAGGCGACGGTGCGGGTTCGCCGGCACGTCGTAGAGCCAATCGAGCGCGGCGTCAGATGCCGCAAGCATGGTTGTTCCAAAGGCGCCGAGGAAGCCCTCGACCGCGTGCTGAATGCGGAGCGGTGAGGCGCCGGTCGCTTCGCCAACCTTCTTTGCGGTCTCGGGGGTGCTGGCGTCGAACTGCTGCGGCCGCGGCCGGCGCTGAAGCGTCTCGCTGATGATCTCGCGGTCAGTGAAGAAGTCGTAGTTGGTGACCTGCTCGATGATTTCCTTCGAGGCCGGGTTCCCCACGGGGTTTGCACCGAAGGTGCTCACCAGGGTCAGCCAAAGGGCCTGACGTACCTCGCGGCCCGTGGTCGTGCGGTTGAGCGATCCGACCACAAGCTCTGGAATTGTGCCGAAGATGAAACCCAACTCGAATGGCTTCGGGATCATGAGAAACATCGGCAGGGCGGTCTTCTCGGCGATCTCCTTGCCGTAGAGCCGATGAAGCGGGATATGCCAGAACGCAATCTTCTCCCAGGTCGGCTTGTCGTTGTAGTCCTCGTCGTCGGCGTTGAGCAGGGCGAGAGCTGTGGAGAACGTCGCGAGGATCGCGCCCTTCGTCAGAAACTTCTTCCGGTTGCTCTTCGACATGCCCGCGCGGCCGAGCTTGTAGAGCCCCTGGGTTTGTGCGTTCAGGAACGGGATCACCGCCATGAAGAACTGGGTCACTTCATGGCCCCCGCGCAGCTGGAAGTCCAATACGTCCATGGCCTCGAAGGTCGCTTCTCGCTTTGAGCCGGTTGCCTCTAGAGTCTTCTTGTAGGTCCGCATGCGGTTCGAGAGTTCGACTGCGCGGCCGACCTTCTCCCACTGCTCAAGCCACCGCCGGGGATCGGCCAAGGTAAAAATCGAGCCCTTGCCGTTGCGCTCAAGGCGGCGGAGATATTTCACGACATCTTCGGGGGCGTTCTTGTACCAGCCCGTGTCACCGCCGGCCGCCATGACCGCGCGCAGGGCCGGGTCTTTCAAGTGGAGGCCGATCTCCTTGGCCGATGCGACGATTTCAGTGAGTGGGTTCAGGCTGCGATGCTCGGTCTGGATCCACGCCGCCAGGGTGTCGCGGTCGAAGTTCTTAGCCATGAAGGTGGGCGTGGCCGTTGTCGTCCGCGTAAAGACCATCTTCACGACCGAGAGGGCCTTCGTGATCCAGTGCATGCGGGCCTGGTGGAGTCCTCCAAGCGCCTTGAAGAGGAAACGGTCATGCACCTCGTAATATTCCACGTTGCCATCACGGCGGATCGCCACGACGTTGCTGCCGGGGTGGACCGGACTCATGATGGCGCTCACCGCTGCGACGCCTTCAGGATTTCCTTTCACTGAGTGACCGATGCGCTCAAGCGCCGCCTTCATCACGCTCTGCGGCACCAGCACTTGCCCTTGCTGCATGGGGACCTTTTCAGCCCAGCCGGCCGCAATTGCTTCGTCGATGGCAAGCTGCGCGGCGTGGTTCTTCATCGCCGCGTCCATCAGGTGGGAGACGTTGCGCGCGATATTTTCGATGATGCCGGCGACGGGCTGCCCCATCTCCTGGACTTTGAAGCCCTGCCCCCGGCGCTGCGCTTCGAGCTTGGCTTGGTCGCGTCGAGGGAAGCGCTCGATCACCTCGCCGGAGGCCTCTTCGACGACGGCGTAGGTGATTTCACCGCCGGTGAGCTTTCTGATCTGCGGCGACTGATTGCCGAGAGCACGCCGGCGAGAGGGGCCGGACCGCTTCTTGTCCTCAACCGACCTATAAAACGGTACGTGGTCGGCCTGTTCCCAGGTGGCGCGCTGGTCGGCGTTGATGAGGCCCATGCCCTCGACGGTATCGAGCACCGCTTTCTTGAAGCGCTGGATCTCGTCGAAGGCAGTCTTGAATTCAGGGTGCGCGCGTTCGTACCCGAGAAGTTCCTCGACATCGGCCGCGGTGAGGTTGTGCTCGCGGCCCTGCTCGATGAGCTTCTGCGTCTTCACTCGTCTGGCGTAGGCATAGCCCTCGAACTCGTCGGCCAACCCCTTCTTGAAGATGGGCGCGACGATCTCATAGAAGCCGGGAATATCGTCGTCGATGTCCACGCGGCCGTCGTCTCCGTCCCACTTCGGAGCGCCCTCGCGCAGCCAGGCTTCGACTTGACCGGCGGGGTGTCTCGCCAGGCGGGCCGCGACGTAGGCGCCGAGTTGCCCGTCGCGAGCTTCGGGCTGGAGCTGCTTGCCGATCTTCCGGAGAGCATGAAACTCATCGGGGATTGCCCACATGAAGCCATCGGTCGCCTGCTCGCGCAGGTGGTCCATCGTGTCTCGGACGCGCTGCAAGGTTTCGTCCGCCCGGTCGGCGATCACCTTCGAAATAGCCCGCCGCTGACCCGGAGTGCCTTTCCGCTCGCGCTTCGGCCGAGGACCGAAGAGGTGGATGAAGCCGCGCTCGCCCGAACGGTCCGGCACAGCCGACCGGCCGTCCTCGAGGTTGACGCCCTGCAGAAGGTCTTCAACGGAAAGCTCGGTCCGCGGCGCCTTGCCGCTAGTGCCTACCGGGTCCATACTGTCGGAAGTGGTGACCTCCGCACCCGGCTCGCTCCGGGTAGGACCATCCTGGACCCCGGCGGACCTAGCGGTCGGCTCGACATCTTCGGATGCAGCCCCGCGTTCTGGACGCCGGGGTTCTTCATTTCCGGCGTTCTCGATCTCCGCGCTGTGCTGGTCGTAGAAGAACCGGCCGTTGGTCATCTCCCGCACGGTGAGTCGCACGCGGTGCAGTTTCCCTTTATGCGAAAAGGCACCGTACAGCGTGTGATATGCTTTGACGCCTTGCTCGGGGGAGCGAGGCGCCGCGGCGTCCACATGAACCGCTCCCTCAAGGAGCTTCGGGAGGTGCGCGACGACGTCGAGGTCGCGGTAAGTGCGCGTGCCGGTCGTCGCCTTCTTGATGCCCGTGGCCGGCACGCTGATCGTCCATCCGGTATCGGCGTTGCGGTGATCGCCGCGTACATTCTTCATCGCCCACTCCTGCGCACGCACTCGGGCCTGCGGAAACGGCTGGCCGTCGAACTGCACAGGCGTGTCGGCGATGGCGACCTTTTTGCCATGATACCGAGGACCGTTCGGCGCTTGCCTCGGGTGAGCGGCAGCGGCGAGCGGTCCCGTGATAGGCTCGAGATCTCCGAGGGCACCATCCAAGTCCGTTACCCCGGCCTCAGCTAGGGCGGCCGCCTCAGAAACGGGCGGGCCTTCGGGGACTTCCACCACAGCCTTGTCGGGACCGAGCTGCGACGCTACACCTTCCGCCGTCACCGCTCCCAGCCGGCCCGAGGATTCCCGCAAGGGAGGTCTGTCAGCCGGACCCGTCCCAGTCGAAATCCTGGGTGCAGTTCCTTGAACTGCATGACCCTCTCCGGAGGTCGGGGCACGTAGGACCGCTTGATGGTCCGGCTGCGTAGCGCCAAGACGGAGCTTACCACCCGGATCGGAAGCATCGGCGGCACTCTCTTGTACGCGATCACCGGCGGTCACGCCGAGCGCCCACCCGCCCTCAACTCGCACCGGCTCGAGCGATCGCCCTCGGAGATCCGGCCGCGCTCTTGACGCGAGCGTGGCTTCCGCCGCCGTCAGCCAGGGCTGACCGTTCTTCCGGAATTCGATCTGCCGCTCGACATCGCCGAAGACGTCGCCGTCGGAGAGAAGGGTCTTTGGAGTTTCAGCAACCGCCGGCGCTGCGGCCGGCACCTGACGGTCAAGGGCAGGTGCCGCCGGTGCGGGGGGAGGACTCGCGACCGGCGGCGGCGCAGCAACCACAGTGGAACGTGCTGGCGCGGGTTGGGTGGTCGGAATTTCGGTGTCGGGACGCCGTGCACGGCTGACCGGTGCCGTTCCGGTGGTCGGCATGGCCTCGGGTAGCAGCTCGGCAGTCACGGCGGTGGCGGACGCCGGCTTCCCTTCCGCAGCATCCTTCACGATTTGCCGGCCCTCGAGGATGACATCGGGGCCGAGCACCTGCGCTATCGGGCTCGCCGCGTCTTCGGCCGTGAGTGTCGTGGCCACTTCGGGCGAGATCTCTACAGGAGGCGGAGCAGTCGGGGAGCGCGAGGTCGCCTCGACTTGGTCGGCGCGCACGCCGCTGATACCACCGACGGCGCTGCCGGGCAGGAACGCCGCAGCGCCCGCTTCGAGCAAGTTCTTGCCAGTCTCGACGGTCCAAAAAGGCTTGTCGGCCGCAATCGAGACAGTCGCCTCCTTCACCGCCTCCTGCGCCATTTCGGTGAAGCTCTCGCGCGCGCCACCCTTCCCGGCCTCGGCGGCAATGCGCCTGGCGATGCCTCGCGCGACTTGGCGCTTTACCTCGTCGGCGCCGCCGAGCCGCGTGATCACCGGTCCCACGCTCGCCGTGTCGAGGGCTGCCATAGGGATCGCGCCATAGATGGCGTACTCAGACGCGCTCTCCGGCGCGACGCCTTCCTCTTTCAAGGCGCGGTAGAGCTCGCCGTAATTGAGGCCGGCAGACGGCACGGCGGCTCCGGCGAGTGCACCCACGCGCGCGCCGGTCTTGCCGGCGACGCGCTGCCCTATCGCTCCCCCCCGCAAGGCCCGTCGTGATAGGCGGCACCATCGACGCGAGGCCTTCACCGAGGCGTTCGCCTGCCCAGGTCATCGCGTCGGACACACCGCCGACGTCCCACAGCGAGCCGGACTTCGTCTTGTATGCATCGGGGGAAAGCGCCGCGAGTTTGCGCGTGTCGGCCGCCGCGCTTTGCAGGCCGGAGCGAAACTGCTCGGGCGCGCGATAGGAAAGACCCTCGAAAGCTTCGGCCATGGTGGTGGGATTCTGCTGAAGCATGCCGGTGACGAATCCTCGAGAGATCGCACCTGGCTCGTCCGGCCCGAAGAGGTCGTTGTCCGACAGAAGGCCAGCGGATGTTGGGCCGAACAGGTCGGCGTCACTGAGGAGCGCCGGCGAGCCGAAGATGTCGTTGTCTGTCAGGAGAGCCATTACTGCTGTACCGGCTCCCAGCCGCGTCCGGTCCATTTCACCATGCGACCATCGGGAGCGCGGTATCTCTGCCCGACTTCGCGCTGCGCGGGATCCCGCGGTGCGGGCGGCGTTGTGTCCGGCGCCGGCGGCTGTTGTGCTCGAGCTGCTTCGGGCGCCACGGGCGGAGGTGGTGCGGCAGCGGGACTTTTCGGGGACGCCTGAAGCGGATCGTAATACTTGGCGATGTCATCTCGGCCGGCGGCGCGCGCCTTCGCCGCAATACGACCGAAAATCGCATCCCGATCCTGCGGGTTATAACGCCGGCGGGCGTCGTATCCCTCCTGCCGCTCGAGGGCTTCCATATAGCGGTCGTCGCTGGCGGACAGTCCCTCGCGCGGCATCGGTACCGCGTTCGCTTTCTTTCCGCGAACAGGCTGATCGCCATCCATAACCGGCGTGATTTTGGAGGTACGTTTATCGAGAGTGGCCAGCGTACCGTCATCCCTCTCGATCAGCTCGAGATAGTCTTTCGCGCTGCCCAGAGCTTCGGACTTCAGAGTATCCTGGTGACGGCGCTCTTCACTCCGTTCCTTGCTGGCAGCGCGCGCATCGGTTACTGCATCGCGCTCGCGATCTCGCGTCATTTGCCGCGCCTCACGGCCCAGCGCCTCGAATTGCTCTTCACCGCGAACCTTGTCCTGATAGGCCCGATCCTCGGCGCGCTCGTCGGCGCGGTACTTCTGACGCAGGCGCTCCATCTTCTCTTCCCAACGCTGCTGCCAGTTTTGATTGATCGCATCGCCGCCGACCTTGAGTGCCGTGCCGGCGGCGATCAGCAATCCAGTTCCTGTTTTCATCGCATGCTCCTACGCGGTGGTGAGTGGGATTTTTTCGAGCCGCCGGGTCTGCGGGTTCCAGGCGACTTCAAACGAGTAGCGGTACTTTTCCCCAGGCGTCGGACGCACCACACCATCACCACGGACGTCGTCGGGACGCAGTAGTCCCGTGTAGGCCGACACGTCGCCATAGTTCTCGCGGATTCTTTCGTCTCGACGCTCTTCCGCTTCGATATCAGCATCGCCTTGTCCCATCGACAGCAAGCCAGTGCCAGTCGCCGATATCGCCGGTCCGACGATGCCCTGATTTCGTTCGAACCATGATGGCTGCGGTGCCGCACCGCTCCCATCGAGGGAAGTAGGCGACGGTGGCTTGATCGCCGGCGACGCAGCAGCACTTGCATCCGCCAACTGCGTTGAGTTGGCCGGGTTCGGCGCCGCTGGATCGAGCGGTGTCCGCGTGATGGTGCCGGCACCTTGGCCGACGGTCGTGGTTCCCGGCGGCGCGTTCGCTTGCGCAAGAGTCCTTGTCGGCACTGCACCGGGCGCGAGCAATCCCGTGGCCGCGCCCGTGAGCGAGCCGACCAACGCACCGCCCTTGATCCCGCGGCTGATCTTCTGGCCTGTCGCCGCGGCGATCCCGCCCCCAATCGCCGCGCCTAGTCCGCTTTGATAAACCGCGCCGCTCACGATGGGTGCCAGGGTCGGCCCGAATAGGGAGCCAATGCTCGCTGACGCGCCGGCCCAGCCACCTGCCATCGCGCCCGCCGGCGCAAGAGCGGCACCAGCGGTAAAGATCACCGCGCCGGCCAGCACCGCATAAGGCGCAATTTTCTTCACGGCCCTGAACACCGGCTTAAAAATCTTCTTAACTCCGCGCACGACACCAGACATTGGTTCCTCCTCTTACGCCGCCACAGCGGCTCCCTTCTTTCTATTGATCATCCGTTCCACGATGACGCCCGTTTGGCGAAAACCCAATTTTTCATAAGTACTCGCTAGAGGACGCCAGTCGGCCACGATGTCGGTTACCGCCGGCAGAATCCGAACAATCCGACTGTCGGTCTCCGCCCAGGCGAAGAACGACTTGAGCAGTGCCCTGGCCACGAAGCGGCTAGCCCGGGGCGACACCACGAACATGAGGTCCGTCGCCTCCCACTGAACGCCGACATAGGCGATGGGCATCTTCACCCCGATGTGGAGT
>CAYWRG010000100.1:0-9287 GCA_964460715.1 uncultured Opitutus sp.
CCCACCTGTTACCTATGTCCTGAATACAAACTGTTACCCTTGTCCTGACCGCACCGGTTCGGAAACTCAGGTTTCAGGTCTCCGGTCTCAGGTTTCGCTTCCCCCTTACCTCCGCCGCGGCTTCACTGCTGGCCGCATGCAAGGCAAGGAGCGATCGACGTTCATGAGTGTCGCTGTGGAGGCGGTTCGCTCCTATCCGTCGTTGTTCGCCGGGATCGTGATCGCGGCGATCGTGATCCAGCTCAATCCGGCTTGGAGCGGAGGTCTGATCTACGATCGTGCGGCGATCGGCACCGGGGAGATCTGGCGGCTGTGGACGGGACATCTGGTCCACTTTGGCTGGGCACATGCCGTGGCGGATGTGGGGCTTCTGCTCATCCTTGGCCATGCGCTGGGGCGAACGCACGCCTGCTTCAGTCGCCTGGCTTTTGCGGTCATGCCGCTCTTTATCTCGCTTTGCCTCTATGTGTTTGAGCCGGGCATGGCGCGCTACGCCGGCTTGAGTGCGCTCGATCTCGGCATGCTGCTCTATCTTGCGGGCCGCGGCTGGCAGCGCAATTGGCGCGATTGGTTCTGGCCGGCGATTCTCGCTGTCTACGTGGCCGAACTCGGACTTGAGATCGCGCGCGGCGGGGAAGGCGGCGGCATGATCCGCTTTGACGACCCCAGCGTGCGCGTCGCGACGAGCGCGCATCTCGCAGGCGCGGCGTATGCGGTGATCGCGTGGCTGGTCGCGCGGAAGCGCGACCAAGAAAAGAAACCTGAAACGTGAGACCTGAGTATTCGATCCGCCTGCTCGCCCTTTCTGAAACTCAGGTTTCAGGTCTCAGGTTTCAGCCCTTTCCTCATCCTCACCCTCTCCAATCCGCCAGGCGGGCGAGGACGAGCGGCACGAGCTGCTTCTTGCGCGAAACGAGGCCGGCGCGGCGGGTGTCGCCGTCGGCGAGGAGGTGAGCGGTGCGGCGGGAATCAGGGTCGGCGGACACGAGTTCGCTGAGCGAACCGAGCACATCGGTGACCATGGTGAGTGCGAAGGCGGCGCCGGCTTGGGCGCGGGCGCGTTCGAGAGCGGACTTCAGGGCCGCGCGGCGTTCGCTTGTCAGGAGGCCCAAGTCGACGGTCTCGATCTGGCCGAGGAGAAACCGGGTCTCGCCGTGGGAGAATTCCTTGAGGTCGCGATTGACGAGGTCGTCGGCCGATTCGGTCGCGAGGCCGTCGTTTTGCGCGAGGACCTCGCGTCCGAACACCGCAAGGTCCACCCCTGCGCGCGTCGCGAGGCGCGGGGCCAGGCGGCGGTCGACGTCGGTCGTGGTCGGCGAGGTGAGGAGCAGCGTATCGGAAACGAGCGCGCCAAGCAGGAGCAGCGCTTCGCCGGGCTCGGGTTCGAGTCCGGCCTCCTCAAAACGCAGGGCGAGAATGGTCGCGGTGCTGCCGAGCGGGCGGCAGTCCACGCGGGCGGGCTCGAGGGTCTCGATCGAACCGACGCGGTGGTGGTCGATGATCTCGACGATCTCGCAGGCCTCGTAGCCGCGGACGGTCTGGCTGCGCTCGAAGTGGTCGACGAGGATCAGGCCGTGTCGGGGCGGTTGAAGGGCTTCGCGGCGGGAGACGATGCCGAGCAGGCGGCGCTGCGGGTCGAGGACCGGCAGCGCATGCGGGGTGCGCAGGAACAGCGGGCGCAGGTCCTCGAGGCGGTCGTCGGGCGACGCGGTCGGGCATTGGGTGTTCATTACCCGACCGCACGGGATCGCGCGCGGGAGTTCGCTGATCAGGGCGAGGAGGGAGCCAGGGTAGTGCCACACGGGCAGCGCAACCTGGCCGACCCAACTGCGGGCCTCGTCGAGCTTGCAGTCAGCGAGAATCACCGCGGAGGCGGAGGCGGCGTGGGCGTCGGTGACGGCGTCGCGGCTGGACCCCAGCACGACATCGCCCGCTTGGAGGGCGCGGGCGTGTCCATGGACAACGAACGAGCCGTGACCGCCCGCGCTCGGGCTGGCGGCGGCGACGTTGAGCGGGACGAGCCGTAGGCCGCGCGGGAGGTCGGGGATCTCCAGCAGGGCGCCGACGAAATCCTCGAGGTTGAAATGGTAGAGGTAACGATTTTCCGGAAACGCGGGACCGACCGCACCGATGAAGCGGCCCTCGTGGTCGACGACCGGCAATAGGCTGAAGTTGGTCTCGCTCAGCCGGTCGAGCGCCTCCCCGAGCGGCGTGTCGGCGCGGATGACCTCGGGGTGGATGACCGCCTCGCCCGCCGTGGGCCGCACATCGTCGCGGATGGGCGGGAGCGGAAGCCCCGCGCGGGCGAAGAGCCATTTGGCCTGCGGACCGGGATCACCTTGGAGCATGGCCTGGTAGGCTGCGCCAGGCCGGGTGCGGGCCAGCAGACGGGCGGCGACGCAGGCGG
This sequence comes from uncultured Opitutus sp., assembly GCA_964460715.1. Classification (GTDB taxonomy): domain Bacteria; phylum Verrucomicrobiota; class Verrucomicrobiia; order Opitutales; family Opitutaceae; genus CAMAXB01. The sequence goes on from CAYWRG010000100.1 coordinate 2,408, forward strand.
ACACGGTCGCGTCGGCATCCGGGCGTTTGTGGCCGACGACAAAGAGCGTGGGTGCAGGCATGGGTGCGAGGGAGGAGCCATGGCGGAGTCTGTCCACCCGGGCAAGCCGGCGTATGCGGTGATCGCGTGGCTCGTCGTGCGGAAGCGCGAGAAGAGAGGCCTGAAACGTAAAACCTGAGTTCTTGAGAGGGGTGGAATCCGCTACGGCGGACGCCGGACATCCGATCAAGGTGGCGGGAGCATCCTGCTCCCGTCGTCCGGATCGGGAGCTGGAAGCTCCCGCCACTCTGGGCGGATCCCCACGTCTCAGGTCTTTCCACTCACCGCGTGTCGGCCAGGACCTGCTTGAGCAGGATGAGCAGGGCCTCGGTCGAGTAGGGTTTGAGCAGGAAGTGCTTCACCCCGAAGTTGGCGGCGCGGGAGATCATGCCGCTGTTGTTGAGGCCGCTGCTCGCGATGATGCGGACGCCGGGATCCATGCGGCGGAGGGCGGACATGAGGACGGCGCCGTCCATCACCGGCATCATCATGTCGGTCAGTACGAGGGCGATCTCTCCCCGATGCGTGGCGTAGAGGGCCACGGCGTGGGCGCCGTCAACGGCGGTGAGGACACGGTAGCCAAAGGTCTGGAGCGTCTGACGCGTGACCTCGCGGACTGAGACCTCGTCGTCGACCACGAGGATGAGTTCGTCATGCCCGCGCGGGAGGCGGTCCTCGGCGGGCGCGATGGTGGGGGTGGCGGTCTCGCCCGGTTGGGCGGGGAGGTGAATGTGAAAGGTGCTGCCTGCGCCGATTTCGCTGGTGACATTCACGCCACCTCCATGGCTGCGCACGATGCCGAGCACCGTGGCGAGACCGAGGCCCGTGCCCTTGCCAATCTCCTTGGTGGTGAAGAAGGGCTCGAAGATGCGGTCGATGACCTCGGGAGGGATGCCGGTGCCGGTGTCGATCACCTGGAGCAGCACATAGCGGCCGGGTGATACGCCCGGGTGCAGGCCTGCATTGGTGTCGTCGACGTCGGCATTTGCGGCGGCGATGGTCAGGCTGCCGCCTTCCGGCATGGCGTCGCGGGCGTTGACGCAAAGGTTGAGCAGAACCTGGTTGAGCTGGGTGGCGTCGCCCACCAGCGGCCAGAGATCGGGCGCGAGCCGCCGCTCGAAGCAGATGTCCTTCGGGAACGTGTTTTCGACGATGGCCTGGACCTCCTCCACGATCCGTTCCAGCCGGAGCATGACGCGTGCGCCCTCGACGCCGCGGGAGAACGACAGGACCTGGCGGACGAGGCCTGCGCCCCGGCGGGCACTGCGCTCGAGCGTGTCGATGATCGGCTTGCTGCGCGGACTGGGTTCGAACTGCCGCAGCAACTCGACGCCCATGAGGATAGGGGCGAGCAGGTTGTTGAGATCGTGGGCGATGCCGCCGGCGAGCGTGCCGACGCTCTCGAGCCGCTGGGCGCGGAGGAACTGCTGCTCGAGTTTCTTGCGCTCGGAGATGTCGGTGTTGATGGCGAGGATCGACTTGGGGCGACCCTCCTTGTCGCGGACGAGCGTCCAGCGACCCTCGATGGAGACAGCGGTGCCATCCTTGCGCGTCTGGGCCAGCTCGCCGATCCACTCGCCGTCGGCCAGCACTTTGACCATGGCCTCGTCGAACGGGGCGGGGTCCATGTAAAGCAGGTTGCGGGCGGAGCGGCCGACGGCCTCGGCCTTGGTCCAGCCGTAGAGACGGACGGCGCCCTGATTCCAGAAGGAAATACGGTGTCCGAGGTCGCGGACGATGATGGCATCGCGTGCCTTGTCGAGCAGGTCAGCCTGCTCGGCGAGACGGCGCTCGGCCTCGCGCCGCTCCGTCAGGTCGGTCACGCCGCCGATCATCCGCGCGGCCTTGCCGCTGGTGTCACGGATGACGTGGCCGCGGTCGATGACGTAGGCGTAGGAGCCGTCCTTGCGCAGAAAGCGGTACTCGTCGGACCACGTCTCGGCCCCCTCGTCGATCGTCCGCTGGATACCGTTGAGCACGCGCTCACGGTCGTCGGGGTGCACGCAATGCGTCCACGACTCGATGGTGGGCGCGACTTCATGGCGGTTGTAGCCGAAGAGGGTCTCGAACCCCTCGTTCCACCACAGCGAGTGGCTGGCGAGATCCCAGTCCCAGACGGCGTCGTTGGTGGCCTTGGCGAGCAGGCGGAAGCGCTCCTCGCTCACGCGCAGCGCATCGTCGGCCTGATGGACCGCCGTGATGTCGCGCAGGTACACCGCGAGTCCCTGCGGGGACGGAAAGACGCGGCCATCGAACCAGGTGGCGAGCGGCTCGAAAAAGTACTCATACTGCGTGGGCACGCCTTCGCGCATGGCTTTCTCGTACTGGACCTGGGCGACGCTGCCCACGGCCTCGGGAAAGAGGTCCCAGACGCTGCGGCCGAGCAACTCGGCGCGAGGCCGATGGAGCATGCGCTCGGCTTCGCGGTTGGCGTAGGTGAAGCGCCACGACCGATCAAGGGTGAAGAATCCGTCGGTGAGGCTTTCGAGCGTCGTGCTGAGGCGTTCGGCGAGTTCGCGCTGGGCGGCCTCGTTGGCCTTGCGGTCCGTGATGTCCTGAAACACGCCCTGGATCCGGCAGATGGTGCCGGTCGCGTCGCGTTCGACCTCACCCATGGTGCGGACCCAGATGGGTCGGCCGCGGGCGGTGATCATGGGCAACTCGAGATCGTAGGGTTTGCCCTCGCGCATGGCGGCCTCGAAGGCCCGGGTGATCGTCGCGCGGGCTTCGGGTGCGTAAAAGCCGATTGCCTCCTCCTTGCTCAGGACGGTGCCGGGAGGAAGCTCGTGGATGACGAGTACCTCATCCGACATGGTGAGGGTCAGGTCAGGCAGTTCGGCTGACCACGCGCCGATGCGCGCCAGCCGGCTGGCCATGGTGGCGGTGGCCGTGATTTTCCGCAGGGCTTCCTCGTTGCGCCGTCGCTCGGTGATGTTGAGGTGCATCACGACCGCGCCGCGCGCGGTGCCCTCGCGACCGAACGGCGTGACTGTCAGCCGGAACCATCGCTGCTGCGTCGGGGCGTGACAGGGATACTCGAGCGAAAATTCCGGGGTCTCGCCGCGGAGCACCCGGCGGATGCCCTGCGCGGCGGCGCGGGCTTCCTCGGCACCCTCGCCGGTGGCGGTTTCGCAGACCTGCAGATAATTGCGGCCGACGAAGTAGCCGATGCCCTGCAGGGCGTTGTCCGCGCCGAACTGCCGCCACGCGGCATTGACGGAGACGATCACCCCTTCCGCGTCGAGAACGGCGACATGCGCCGGGAGCGCGTCGAGGATGACCGCGTCCAAGGCATCGCCACGCTCGCCCGACGGGCGACGATCCGGAAGGTTGGGCCGGTTTGGATGCGAGGATGGGGTGTCGTCGCTCATCGGAAACGACGCGAGGCTAGGGCGCACGGCACCATATGCAAGCCACTGGAGCCTTGGTTGGGTGTGAAATGCCGCGCGCGTTGCGTGAGACTGGAAGTGATAAAGCGAAGATATCCCTCCGGGCGCGCGGCGCAGCCGGCCTCTGCCGTCCGATCAATAAGTAACCTATGGGGTTACTTGTGCGGAAACTCGCGCTCCGCCTGATTCCTGATTCTCTGCGAGCGCTGATGACTACGTTTCCTTTACCGATTGAGGATGGCTCCCGTGTTCGCCGCGTGGGAAGTTTTTCGGAGCTGCTCACCACGCCGATGGCGAACGGGGTGAATGCGCTGTGCTGGGAGCGAACGCTGGCCGGGGACTTTGGCGAGGTTGCGCGTGCGCTGGGGAGCGGCGAGGGGATTGTCGCGATTGACGAAGAACGGCTGCGCACGCTCGCGGTGAGCGCGGCAGGTCGGACCGCGATCGACGTCATGCTCGCCGACCGGCGCCGGCTGCAGGAGCAAGGCCTCGCGCCCGAGTTGAATATCATCCACGCCTACCCGCGCGATGAGGAGGCCGAGGGAATTCCGACCGACGTGTTTTCCTTTCACGCCGACAGCGCGCCCATCCAGGCCGACACGTGGCTCTGCACCTATTTCGGACCCTCGAGCGAAGGCCTGCTCAACGAGGAAGCCCTGCACCGGATTGAGGTGCCGGAGACGCGCGCGGAGCTGCTCCGCTGTTTTGGCGGGACGGAGGGCGAGGAATTTGAGGAATTCCTGCGCGATCACTGCTACGACCTGCACTATGCGCCGCGGCCCGGCGCGCGGCCCTACGTGTTTGGCGTGGGCAATCTCTGGCGCATCGTCTGCCAGACGCCGAATAACCCGGTGCCGCCCTGTATCCACCGTGCGCCCGAGACCAAGCCCGGCGAAGTGCGGCTGATGATGATCAGCTGAGCCGATGGATGTAGCCGGCCTCGCTGAGGCCGGTCCGGTACCGCGCAGATGAACCCTGCAACCCCCGGGAGCAGCGACCTCGGCTACAATTCAATTTGAATCGCGCTAGCGGGCGCGGGAGATCGCTTCCGGTTTTTTTCGCAGCGCCTTGGTGCCGTCGATCACCCGGTCCCAGTCAAACGCCGGGCCGGGGTCGATCTTGTTGGCCTGGATGTGATGATGACCGATCACGCCTTGAAACGCGGCAAGTTCGTCGTCGGGCAGTTTGGTCGTGAGCACGCGGCCATCGGGACCCCGCGGAGCGTCGAGCGTGATCTTGGGAAAAACCGTGGTGAGGGCGGCCGTGAGCTTGATCAGCGCCGCGTATTGTTCCGGGGTGAAGTCATACTGCACGAGAGTCTGCCCCTGCATGACCCCGGGCACGGGTTCGGCCCGCGCGGGGCGGCCGATGAAACCGGGCGTGTGAATCTGCGGATCGCCCACGCTTGCGGGAATCGTGATGACTGTACCGCCGTCCGGCCCGCGGCCGTACCAGCGGTCGGTGGTCTTCGTGTCGCCCGGCGCGAACGCGCCGACGTGCGCGATCACGATCCCGATGGAACGGCAGTTGGACGTCGTGGCGTGCCAGGCGCGCTCCTTCAGATCGAGCGTCTGGTAGATCGTGCCATCGAGATCCAACATGAAGTGGATGCTCAGTCCCCGGTGGTCGTGGAGCACGTTGAAGCAGATCCTGCTGAGCCCGCAGGCATCGTAGTGCACGACGAACTGATCCACCACGGCCTGAAGCTGCGCGAGTTCCCAGCCGCCGCCGCGCACGCGCTCGATCGTCTCGGGGTCGAGGACGGCGGCGCGCAGTCCGTAGCGGTTGGGCGAGGCGAGTTCCTTCACGGCCTCCTGACTCTGCGCCCAGCCACTCTCCGCGTACGGACTGAACCGGCGCTCGACGCGGTAGGCATCGTAGCCGCCCGGATCCATCCACGTGATCACGCGCGTGCCGGTGTGGAAGAGCTGTCCGGCGACCACGATCTCGTCGCCCTTGCGCGGGACGAAGGTTCGCTCGGTCGACGGGGACCGACAGGACGTGAGCATGAGCGCGAGGGCGCTCAGGAGTGGTACGCAATAAGCGTTAAGCTCTAGGCGGCGGAAGCGGGAAGGGCGCACGGGGATCGTGACGCGAGCCTTGGGTTTCTAGGTCTAAGCCTCAACCACCAACCGCCGATCAGCACCCATTCAGAATGGGTTACCACGAAATACACGGAACACACGAAATACTGAGGTTCAGAACCTAGATCTTTTTCGTGTGTTCCGTGTATTTCGTGGTTCCTCGATCCTGATCGATCCCATGAATTCAATCGCGGAGCGCGGCGCGGACCTGGGTGAGGTTGGCGGCGAAATCGAGCCGGTTGTTCCCGGGAGATTGTCCGAGCGGCTCGGATCCCGGCGTGATGAGCGGCCGGTAGTCGAGGCTGCGGAGGGCGGCGAGGCGCCAGAAGCAACCGTGGACGTACGAGCGGTGGAAGAGTTCGATCACGCGCGTGCCGGGGGCGCAGAACGCAAGGTTGGCGAGGCCGGCGCCATGCGGGGCGACGATGACCTTGGCGCGGCGAAAGGCCTGAATCTGCTCCGGCCACGTGAGGTCCTCGAGGTGAAGCGCGGTGAAGCCGGCGGCCTCGAGCAGCGCGCGCAGTTCCGGCTCGTTGGTCACGCGCCGTCGCTGCGCGCGGGCGCGGGAAAGGTAGAGGCGTTCACCGCTGCTCACTGAATTCTCTACGGGCAGGCCAGCGGTGAAGGTGGTGATGAGATCCAGCGCGCGGGGGGAAGGCTGGACGACGGAGCCGAGCAGGCTGGGAACGATGAGGTGTTCGCCCTGATGGTGCGTGGTTCGTCCCGGCTGCAGCAGCGCTCCACGCCAGCCGTGCTGCGCCAGCGCGAGGCGGGCGTAGGGCTCGGCGGTGTGGGCCAGCAGGGTCCCGGCGGCATCGGGCGGGAGGCTGAGCAGGCGCGGCAGCTCATCGAGCAGCCAGTGGCCGTAGCCGGAGGCGAGTGCACTGGCGATGACCGCCGTGGTACCGGCGATCGGTTGCGGCGGCCGGATTTTCGCGTAGGTGAGCAGCCAATGCTCATGGGCGGGCTTTCCGAAGTCCATCGACACGTCGCGCGCGAGGCTCGTGCCGTCGGGCGCGAGCACGGCGCCAGCGCCGAAAACGCGGCCGCCGGGAAGGTGAACGGTGAGCTCCGCGCCCAGCTCGGCCTGGGTCTCCGTCGCCCAGAAGGCGCGGACCTCGTCGCATGCATGCGTCGGCAACGCATACGTCACGCTGCGCGCGGGTGCGCGCGTCTCGATCTTTCCACCGAAACGCGCGGCGAGCGCGGCAAGGGATTCGCAGCGGGAGGGAGGCGGGAGGTAGTGAGAGGAGGACAGGGGAGGAGAAACCTGAAACTTGAGACCTGAAACCTGAGTTTCCGGACGGTGCTGTGGTGCGGTCAGGACAAGGGTAACAGTTTGTATTCAGGACATAGGTAACAGGTGGG
>CAYWRG010000101.1:0-754 GCA_964460715.1 uncultured Opitutus sp.
CGAGCGGGGTCGAGATGCCGGCCAGGATGAGGTAGGCCATCTCGTAGTTGCTCCAGTGGCGGTTGGAGCCGCGCCAGCCGAGGGCGAAGAAGCCGTAGAGGAAGGAGCGCAGCTTGTTGCCGGCCGCGTAGAAGCGGTCACGCAGCACCGCGAGGTCGGGGATGAGGCCGACGTACCAGAAGAGGACCGAGACGGTACCGTAGGTCGAGACCGCGAACACGTCCCACTCCAGCGGCGAACGGAAGTTCTGCCAGATGACGTTCGAGTTCGGGATCGGGAACAGGTACCAGGCGAACCAGACGCGACCGACGTGGAACACCGGGAAGATACCGGCGCACACGACCGCGAAGATCGTCATGGCCTCGGCCGCGCGGTTGATCGACGTACGCCACTTCTGGCGCAGGAGGCACAGAATGGCCGAGATCAGCGTACCAGCGTGGCCGATACCGATCCAGAAGACGAAGTTGACGATGTCCCACGCCCAGTTGACCGGGTTCGCATGGCCCCACACGCCAACGCCGGTGGCGACGAGGTAGGTGATGCCGGCGACCGTGAACGAGGCGACGAAGCAGGCGATGACGAAGCAAACCCACCACCAGGCAGGGGTCTTGCCCTCGATCAGGCTGCAGATCTTCTCCGTGATCCAGGAGAAGCTGCGGTTGTTCGCCACGAGCACCGCGCGCGGGAGGACCGCAGGCTTGACCTCCTGCAGGATCGCCGGCGCGGCAACAGTGTCTTCAGCGTGTGCCATTAG
>CAYWRG010000101.1:764-9000 GCA_964460715.1 uncultured Opitutus sp.
GGGTGCGGGCCTGACGGCTCAGGCCTGCTGAGAGTGCGCGAATACGCACAGCAGGCGAGGATGAAGCAGACCCACCACCAGGTGGGGGTCTTGCCCTCGATGATCCCGCAGATCTTGTCGGTGATCCAGCCGAAGCTCCGGTTGTTCTCGACGAGCGTCGCCCGGGGGAAATGGGCCGGGTTGACCTCCTTGAGAATCGCCGGTGCGGCGGCGTGTTCAGATGCGTGGGACATTAGCTGAGTCCTCCGACGTTCAGGGACGAGGCCGACGCGTGGTCATGGGAATCATGACCCTCGCTGTGGGCGGGATGGTTCTTGGAATTGTACTCCTGGCGGCTGAGCGGCAGGTCCACGTAGTCCGGCATGGCCGGGTTCGGGTTGCGGAGCTTGCCGAGGTAGGTCGTGCGCGGGCGGATGTTGAGGTAGCCGAGCAGCGCGTAGTCCTGTTCGAGGGCCTTGACCTTCGAGACGGCGCTGAGCGGGTCCTTGACGTTGCCGAACACGATGGCGTCGACCGGGCAGGACTGCTGGCAGGCCACCTTGATCGTGCCGTCGGGGATCTCGACGTGGTTGGAATCCCGGGCCGCGGCCTTCTGCTTGATCTTGGCCTGCTGGATGCGCTGCACGCAGTACGTGCACTTCTCCATCACGCCGCGCATGCGGACGCTCACGTCGGGGTTCTTCACCATCTTGACGAGCTCAGGCATGCCGGACTTGCCCAGCGGCCCGAGGTAAAGCTCGTCGAGGGAACGCTTGTTCCAGTCGAAGAAGTTGAAGCGGCGCACCTTGTACGGGCAGTTGTTCGCGCAGTAGCGCGTGCCGATGCACCGGTTGTAAGCCATCGTGTTGAGACCCTCGTTGTCGTGGACGGTCGCATTGACCGGGCACACGATTTCGCACGGGGCCAGTTCGCACTGGGCGCACGCGATGGGCTGAACCGAAACCTGGGGATCCTCGGGGAGCTCCTTGTTGCCGGGGCCGCCGAAGGCCGCAGCCTCGAGCTTGCCATCGGAGTAGTAGCGATCGAGACGGATCCAGTGCATCTCACGGCCGCGGAGGACCTGGTCCTTGCCGACGATCGGGATGTTGTTCTCAGCCTGGCACGCGATGATGCAGGCGTTGCAACCGATGCAGGTGTTGAGGTCGATCGACATGCCCCACTGGTGCACACCGTCGAAGTTGGGTGTCTCGTAGAGACCGTTGCCGCGCGGCGTGGTGACCGCGATCTCGGCCTTGCGCTTGGCGCGCTCTTCGGGCGAGAGAGCGGCGAGGGCCTCAAGCGAATTCTCCTCGCCGAGATTCGGCGGGGAGTGCGACTCGATGCCCATGTGGTTCACGAAGCCGAGGCCATGGCCGTCGGCCTTGGCAACCTCGTCGAGGTTGGCTTCGCGCACGATGTCGCGGCCCTCCATCGACCAGTGCTCCTGCGTGTTGGCGAGGGCGTAGGTCTCACCGGTGAGGGTGATCTTCGCGCCCGTCGCGGCATGCAGGCCGGCGGTCGTGCGGAGCGGATAGAAGTTGTGGCCGACGCCCTTCCCCACCCGGCCCGTCACCGTGCGACCGTAGCCGAGCGGGAGGACGAGGGTGTAATTGGCGAGACCGGGCTGGATGTGCAGCGGACCGCGGACGGTGCGGCCGTTGAGCGTGACCTCCGCGATCGGGGCCATTTCCTGGCCCTGGGTGAAGTTCGCGACCTCCTTGCGGGCGACCTGCAGGGCCGAGCCGGCGGGATCGATGCCGAGTTCCTTGCCGAGGCGCGGGCTCACGAGGATGGCGTTGTCCCACGAGATCTTCGTGATCGGATCCGGGCACTCCTGCAGCCAGCCGTTGTTGGCGTAGCGGCCGCCGTCGACCTTGGCGTCGATCGTGAAGCGGACCTCGAGGTTGTCCTTCGAGAGGGCCTGGTAGGACGGCGCGAGCGCGAAGAGCGGCGCGAGACCGTTGGCGCTGAACGCGGCCGACGCCTTGCGGTAGGCGCTGCCCTCGAGGAAGCCGTCGTGGAGGAACTTGCGGAACGCGGCAGCCGCATCACCGCGGGCGAGACCCGTGACGGTGTCGTAGACCAGCGTGTAGGGATCGTTGACGGTCTCGCCGGCGATGCGGGCGAGGACCTCGATCTCGGTGAGGCCGTTGAAGAGCGGCAGGATCATCGGCTGGACCGGCACCACAGTGCCGTCCGCCGTGCGGGCGTCGCCCCACGACTCAAGGTAGTGGGCGGCAGCGAGGTGCGTGCCAGCTAGGGCGGACGTCTCGTCGACGTAGTAGCCGTAGCGGATGACCTCGGGAACTGTCTTGATCAGCGCAGGCAGATCGAGATCGGCCGGCGCATCGTAGGCGGGGTTGCCGCCGAGGATGACGAGCGTCTTGACCGTGCCGGCCTTGATCGTGTTGGCGAGGGTCGTGATCGAGGCGGCCGTATCGGCCGGGACCTCAACCATCTCGACCGTCTGGCCGATGTTGCCGAGGGCCGCGTTGATCGCGTAGGCGATCGCGTGGACCTGGGGAGGCAGGTGGCTGCCGGCGATGACAATCGACGTGCCCTTGTGCGCAAGCAGGTCGGCGGCGCAGGCGTCGAGCCACTTGTCCTGATCCTTGAACTCGAGGCCCTGGGCCAGAGGAGCGAAGGTCGTGCTGCCGCTCACCTTGCCGGCGAGCGCGGCGGCGAAGGCCAGCATGTGGCTCGTCGCGAGGCGCAGGCGGTGGTCGGCCATGGAGCCGACGAGGGTGAACGAGCTCTCGACCGCGTAGAGGCGGTTCATGGGGTCGTCCTTCTTGACGACCTTGCGGCCCTTGGAGAATTCGCGGCTGTAGAAGAGCGAGCCGGACTCCGACTGGAAGAAGTCGGCGTCGAGCGAAACGATGCGGCGGGCCTTGGCGAACTGGTAGAGCGGCTTGACCGGGCTGCCGAACGCGGCCTGGGCGGCGGAGAGCGGGGCCTCGTCGGTGACGGCCTCGTACTCGGCCCAGGTGGCCTGCGGAAACTTCGCCTTGAGCTTGGCCACAAGGGCGGCGCGCGTCGGCGAGGAGGACTGGCCCGCGAGGAACGCGAGGCCAGCGCCATTGCCGGCCTCACGGCCGATCTTGGCGAGGAGGTCGTTAACGACGGCGGCGTTTACGGCGGCGCCGCGGACGGTCGAGGTCGTGGCGCGATCCGGATCGTAGAGATCGAGGACGGACGCCTGGACGAAGGCATTGGTGCCACCGCCGAAAGGCGCGTAGCTCGGATTGCCCTCAATCTTGGTCGGACGACCCTGGTGGGTCTCGGCGAGGATCGGGATCGCGCCCTTGCGCGACGGCATGGCCGAGGCGAAGTACTGCGGGAGGCCGGGGATCACACCCTGCACGGACTTGCCGTACGGGAGGATGTGGGCCTCGGGGCGGCGGCAGCCGGCGGCCAGTCCAACGCCACCGAGGGCGAAGGACGCGGCCATCAGCTTGAAGAACGCGCGGCGGTCAACGCCGTTCAGATTGGAGGCATCCTCCGGGAATTCGCGCTGCAGCTGGGCCTTGAAGCCGGGCGTGGCGGTGAGCTCGTCGAGGCTGCGCCAGTAGCGCGGACCGTTGAGCTCAGCCGGGGAAGGTTCAGGGTGGTGAAATTGGCGTTTCATCGTCGGCGATCAGCGGTGGCAGCCGGAGCAGCTTTGCGGAGGTTTCACGTTCCAGTCGTGGACGAACTTCTTGCCTTGTTCGAGCTGGCCGGCGGCACCGCCGGGATGTTGCCAGTCGAGGTTGGTGACGAGTTCAGGCGAGCGGATGAACTTCTCGGGCTCGCGGTGACACTCGAGGCAGAAGCCCATCGAAAGGGGCTTGGTGTGGGTGACGACTTCCATCTCGTTGACCTTGCCGTGGCACTCCACGCAGGAGACGCCGCGGTTCACGTGGACGGAGTGGTTGAAGTAAACGTAGTCCGGCGCCTGGTGGACCTTGACCCACGGAACCGGGTTGCCGGTCTCGTAGCTCTCGCGCACGGGAGCGAGGAGCGGGCTGTCCGTTTTGACCTGACTATGGCAGTTCATGCAGGTCTGCGAAGTCGGGACGGCGGCGTGTCCGGCCTTCTCGACGGTCGAGTGGCAGTAACGGCAGTCGAGAGCGAGCTGGCCCGCGTGCAACGCGTGGCTGAACGGCACCGGTTGGACCGGGGCGTAGCCGACGCGCGTGTACTTCGGCGTCGCGTAGTAGGTCGTGGCGGCCGTCACAATGCCGCCAAGCAGGAACAGATACACGATGATCTGCAGCGGCAGGCGGTTGGCCGATTTGGGGAACAATTTAGACATGGTCCTTGGGTCTCCGGAGGGCCGGACGGTTAAACGGTTTCCTCGCGACGCGCGACGGCCCGGGTGTCGGGACGGAGCGTGAACGGCGTGGGCGACGAGACGGCAGAATTCTGGGCCGGAGCCTCAGGGGTACGGGCGAGCAGCCGGGGCGTGAGGCCGACGGCGGCGATCAGGCCCGCGATTTTGCCGAAGAAGGACTTTCGCGAATGGGTGGGAGTCACTGGTCGTCGTGGTTTGGTCAAAGTCAGCGAAAGAGCGAAGGGAGCGGGTCTTCCAAAGTAAATAAAAAATTCCCACGGAACTTTTTCCACGAAGGGGGAATTAGCGTGACGCCGCCCCCTAACCCGTCCCGCTTATCGCCCATTCGGCACGAATTGACGGAGCATGGGAGAAATTGCACCCCTAAGGGTGCCGTTGCTGGTTGGTTGTTGCGGGTTGCTGGTTGGCAGCAGCAGATCCGATTGGGCGACGGCGTCATAACTCGCCGTTGGAGATCAGAACCAGTAACGCCCAACCCTCAACCAACAACCGCGCGCGAAGCGCGCTACGCCCCAATCGGATTCACCCATACCACGTCCTTGAATCGCGCAAAATCGGCGTCGGCCGACGCGATCACGGCGCCATGGGTAGAGGCCAAAGCAGCCAGATAGGCATCGTTCGCAAGATTGCCCCCATGGATGCTCTGGGCCAGATATCTCCGATAGATCGACCAGTGCTCGGGCGTTGGCTCGAGGATGCGAACCGCGGGACGGGCGAGGATCGCATCGACTCGCGCCACGGCATCCGGCACGGCAAGCGGACGGGGCATGATCCGCGGATGGGTCGTCAGCCGAATGAACCCGTTGAGCACGAGCCAACACACACCCACCGGTTCACTACCGGAAAGCAGACCGTCCCACCACGTGCGCGCTCGCGCATGGTGCACCGAGCCTGCGTCAGTCGCATAGAGGATCAGATTGAGATCAACGAGGGTCATCGCGCACTAAAGTCTCCGAATCCTGATCGTTGTAACCGGCCTCGCTGAGGCCGGTCCGAACGAGCGGTACGGCTGATCCACCCCAGATGCTATCAGCCGGGGTCAGCGACCCCAGCCACAACTTCCCACGAAGGTCGACCAGCGTCATGATCACGGCTGACTCCCGCGATACTCCGCCGCATCCTCGGCCGCGAGCAGGTCCCACGCCCGGACATGATCGTGCCCGGAACTCAGTCCAAAATCGTGCGCGGCCGTGACGTGGGGAGCCACGGTGGCCGTCGCAGCCGGCGCCGCCATCCCAGCCCGCAAGAGGTCGTTCACCACATCGCGAAACGGCGCCCCACTCCGCCGGACGCGTCGCTTGATCTCGACCGCCAGATCGTCGTCGATCGTGAGGGTGGTACGCATGGCGGCATCATGATGCCACTAAAATTGATGTCAAGGTGCGCAGCGCGAAGCGCCGCGCGGTTGTTGGTTGGAGGTTAATGGTTAATGGGAGCCGAAGCTTCGGCTCGGCGGTTATCAGTTACTAGCTCCCGGTTGATAGGCTCAGCGGGACGATGGAGACGCAAAATGCCCGCCTGATCGATCGCGCCAAGGCGGCGAACAAGCCGGTTTTTCCCAACTATCTGCTCAATATTGGGCTGGGCGTGATCGGTGGGCTCGGCGCAGGCCTCGCCCTCGCCTTCCTCGTCGCGTTCATCGACGATCGGGTCAAGAGCTCCTATGATATCGAGTCGGTCATTGGCCTGCCGTTGCTCAGCATCGTGCCCAAGTTCAAGGACCCGGGCTCATCGGTCGAATCTGCCAAGGGAGCTTTTTCGCCGCCCAAGGATCCCGAGGTGATGGAGGCCTTCTCGACCCTCTACTCCGGACTCAAGGTCCGTGACGACGCCAAGAACGCCAAAACCATTCTTGTGACCAGCACGGTACCCGGCGAAGGCAAGTCCTTCATCGCCCGCAATCTCGCCCTCACGTTCGCTTCCCACGGCGAGAAGGTGGTCCTGATTGACTGCGACCTCCGCCGCCCGGTCGTCCACCGCCACCTCAAGCTCGAGAACGCCAAGGGCGTGATCGATCTCTGCACGAACGACACCGCGATCGACGACGTCGTGATCAAGAACGTCCAGCCCAACTTCGACGTGATCCCGTCCGGCGGCCGCTCCAAGAGCCCGGCCCAGAACCTGAGCAGTAACCGCTTCGAGGCGGCCTTGGCTGAGCTCTGCAAGCGCTATGATCGCGTGATCATCGACACCCCACCCATCGCGCTCGTGAGCGATGCACTTGTCATCCTCCCGATGGTCGACGGTGCGATCTACTCGATATTCTTCAACAAGGTCCGCCGCAAGGCCGCCCAGTTCTGCGTCCAGCGCCTGCAGGAAGTGAACGTCCCCACCTTCGGCGCCGTCCTCAACGGCCTCGACCGCAACATCGGCGGGTACTACTACCAGCACTACTACGACAAGTCGTACAAGCAGTACTATGTGACGGAGGAGGACGATGGGGATGAACCACGCCGGTAGGCGCGGTTCATCCCCATCGCCGGGTTGTTAGTTGGAGGTTGGTGGTTGGGGGCTTAAGAGCAGCGGCGAGCTGCGCTCGCCGCTCGTGGTTTGAGAGGGAAAAGCAGTAACTTGAAACTTGCGTTGCAGCAATTTTATTGCATTATTATTGCAACATGAGTTTGCGGAGCTTTGAGGAACTCGAGTGCTGGAAAGCAGGAAGGGAGCTTCGACTGTTTGTGGCCCGAATGGTGGTTCCGAATTTGCCAACCGCCGAGAAAACGCGTCTTTCAGATCAACTTCTTCGATCAGCACGGTCCGTCACAGCGAACATCGCCGAGGGCTTTGGGCGCTATCACTTCGCGGACAATTCCAAATTTTGCCGCAATGCTCTGGGCTCCTGCTGCGAAACTTTGGATCATCTCATCACAGCAAAGGATGAGGGTCTGCTTTCAGCAGAACAGTTTGAATCGGGCCGAATCAAGGCGAATGCGGCCCATGGACTGATCAGCGGCTATATCGCCTATCTCCAACGTGCCGCCCGCCAAAAGGGCGGCACGTGATGCTGCGAGGGTGCTGGAAGCCACGCCTCGGTGTTGGGTGTTGGAGGCTGGAAGTTGGATGTTCCCAAACCCCAAACTCGGCATCTCCCCTGCGCAACCCACACCACACCCTCCTACCGCGGGCACAGCCCGCTGCTATCGAGCCTCCAACTCCCAACACCCAACCTCCAACCCTGGATTTGCCCTGCCGCTTCGCGTCAGACGAAAACGCCGTCCCTCATGGGACGGACGAAATCGCAGCTGTTGGCGATTTCGGGGTTATGCGTCACGAGGACGATCGCCTGGCCGTTTTCCTTCGCGAGGCGAGTCAGGAGGTCAAAGACGATGCCGGAGTTCTTCTGGTCCAAATTTCCCGTCGGCTCGTCCGCTAGGATGATCGAGGGTTCATTGGCCAGCGCCCGCGCAATCGCGACACGCTGCTGCTCGCCGCCCGAGAGCTGCGTCCCGAGGCGATGCGTCTTGGCACCCAGCCCCACCGACTCGAGCAGGGAGGCCGCGCGGGCTTCCATCGCGTCGTCCGTCATGAGCCCTCGCTTGCGCATCGGCATCATGACGTTCTCGAGCGCCGTGAATTCGAGCATCAGGAAGTGGAACTGGAAAACAAAGCCGATGTGCTTGTTGCGCGCCGCTGTGCGTAGCTCGTCGCTGCTGTTCGACATCAGTTCTCCGCCGATCCACAGCTGGCCGTCGTCCGGCTGGTCAAGGAGGCCGAGCTGGTACAGGAGCGTCGACTTGCCGCAGCCCGACGGCCCCACGATCGCATACACCTGGCCCGGCTCCGCTTCAAAGGTCACCCCCTTCAGCACATGCACCCGGCCCTCATCATGCCCCAGATACCGGTGCAGCCCCGCGCAGCGCAAAGCAGGACCGGCCGCGAGGCGGTCGGCTTTGCTGAGGGAGGAATGGGAGGAAGGGGAAGGCA
>CAYWRG010000102.1:0-8690 GCA_964460715.1 uncultured Opitutus sp.
CCGCTTTGCTTAACAAGTTCGTTCCTTTCGGATTGAACGCATACCATCACGAAGAAACGTACGGCGCAGGAAGCTCCCGAGGCGCCTCTAAGCGCGCGGACGGTATCCGTGCGCAGGCAGGGCCATTTTTGTGCTTCTCGTGACCAAATTCCGATCCGATCCAATTCAGAAATTTAACCACGGATAAACACGGATGCACGCGGATGGGATCCAAGATCCGATGGTGACTCATTTTGATGTAGCCGAGGTCGCTGACCTCGGACCGGCCTCAGCGAGGCCGGCTACAACGATCCGATCGGCGCCGCAAAATGAGCCACGACCCAAGGTCCGATGGTTTGAATCCGTGTCTATCCGTGTTCATCCGTGGTTAACGGATCGATGGATTGAATCCCATCGCGGTTAAATCACCTCCGGTCTCGCAGCAGCGCGTACAACAGGATCGCACCGGCGACCGACACGTTGAGCGACTCGACCTTGCCCGTGCCGGGGATGGTCACGAGACGCGTGCAGGCCGCCGACACCTTGGGATCCAGGCCGTGCTCCTCATTGCCCATGATAAGCGCGACCGGCTTGGAGCCAGGCGTGAGTGCATCAACCCGACCGCCGCGCGTCGCGGCGCCGCTGACCTCGTAGCCTGCCGCGGCGAGCGCCTTGGCAAAGGCGGCGAGATCGTTGACCCGCCAGACCTTGATCGACTCGAGTCCGCCCTCGGCCACGCGGTAGGCCGCGTCATTGGGCACCGCGGCCGACGGGTGCGCAGGGATGACGAGGTGCTCCACCCCAAGAAAAGCCGCCGTGCGGGCGAGCGCACCGAGATTGTGGGCGTTGCCGATCCGATCAAGGAGCAGCACGGGCGTGCGGGCCTTCGCCCAACGGACAACATCCGCCTGCGTCGGCGACCCCAGCGCCGGTGCCGTCACCACGGCCACAATGCCTCCATGATGAATCGTCCCGCCCACCTTCTCCAACTCCGCGGGTGGCACGCACCGATAAACCTTCCGCGCCGCCGCGAGCGCCTTGCACATCGGCGCAATCCTCCGGCTGGTCGCCTCGTCAAAGAACAGGCGTACGATCGAGCCCGGTTCGCGCTCGAACCGCGCCTTCACCGCGGCAAGGCCGCAAATTGTCAGCTCGGTAGGACGCGCACTCATGACCGAACCTCCCCGACCAGCGTAAACTCCTCGCGGTCGTGGTAGAGGTGACGGACGCGCAGCGACGTCGTGTGCTTGACGAAGGGCGAATCAGGTGAAGTGACCTCGCGCAGAAGCGCGATCGCGTCGACGCGGCCAAATTTGAGAATCACTACGAACCGCCGACACCAGCGGTTCTCCAGCCAAGGCGTGATCAGGTTGCGGACCACGTGGTGAGGATCCTCGACCAGATCACAAAACATCCAGTCCACCGTCTCTCCGCCCGCTGGACGGAAACCAAATGCATCCTCGCGGCGATGTTCGATCAGTGGGTGATTCAGCGCGCCGCCCTTGAGCGGGCCGTTGTCGATCGCGATGACGCGCGCCCCGCGTTTGGCCGCGCTGTAGCTCCAGCCGCCCGGCGCCGCGCCGAGGTCGACCACCGTCTCGCCCGCCGCCGGCTCGCGGCCGAGCACGGTGTAGGCCTCCTCGACTTTTAAGTAGGAACGCGACGGTGCCAGATCGTCGTCCGCCATGCGTCGCTGCCCGCCGAAGGCCGCCGTGCGCGAGACCAGCGCCCGCTTGAAATCCACAAACACCACATACAGCCCCGTCGCCACCGCGACGCCGCGCGGAGCATCCGCCACCGCCAGCTTCGCCACGCGCGACATGCGCTTGCGGATGATCTCGAAAAACGCCTTCTCCACGCCGTCGACCCGCCGCCCCAAGCCGTCAAGCCCGGCCGCGGCCAGAAACAGACACGGCCAGGCGCTCTCGATGCGCTCGGTCCGGATCGCCGCGAGGAACATGTCGCCCAAACGCCCGGCCAGCTGATTGACGGAATCGCCGGTCACTTCGACGGGATCCCGCAGCACCGTGTGCGCAAAGCACCACTCCGCCGCCGGATCGATCCCCTCGACCTGAACCCAGCCTCCGCCCCTCCCCACCACCTTGCCTCCGCCATCGGTGAGTTCGCGGGCCAGCAGGTCCTCAAAGCCTGGCTGCCCGAGCACGAGCGCGCCCGGACGGGCGACCGACGTGGACACGGGCGAAACGGGCACAGAGGCAGACGGGACGGACATGGCCATTGAAGCAACACCCCACCCGCCCGCGCTTCAAAGCATTTTCGTCAGCCACGACCGGCCCGGCGGGATCCCCGCCCGCGAATCACACGAATCGGCGCGAATTCGATCCGGGTCACCACGAAACACACGGAACACACGAAATCTTCCGATTCCGGAGTTCATGATTCTTTTTCGTGTATTCCGTGTATTTCGTGATTCCTCCCTGTCACTGTCGAAAGACGACGGTTCCCGGGAGAGGCAATTCCTGACTACCCACGGAGATCTTCGCGCAAGATTCTGATTCCTCCCTGCCCTCGGTCGCGTGTATCCCTTTGCGCAACCGGCGAACCATTCCGGTCATCGCCGGTCCATATCTTCGTGAAAACCGCCTTTATCTTCTTCCTCCTCGGCGCCATCGCCGGCGGCGTCAGCCTGTACCTCTACAAGGACAGCCCCGCGGCCACCGCCGAAAGCCCGGCGCCGGGCAGCACGACCGCACCCGCCGGCAAGACCTCATTCGCCGACAAAGCGCGCGAGACCGCAGCGGACGCCCGTGACTCGATCACGCGCAAGCTCCAGGAGTGGGATCTCGATACGGACGCGATCAAGCGCGACCTCGCCAAGGGCGGCGAAATCGTCCGCTCCAAGGCCAAGGTCGCCGGGGAAAAGATCACCGACGCTCGCATCGTCACGGTCATCAAGGCCAAGTACGTGGTCGAACGCGATCTGTCCGCGCTGGACATCCGCGTCGCCTGCACCGACGGCGCCGTGACGCTCAGCGGCACCGTCCCCACCGCCGAGCACCTCGGCCGCGCCGTGGCAATCGCCCTCGACACCGACGGCGTGCACAACGTCCTCTCAACGGTCACGCTGGCAACGAAGTGATTCGGTTTGATGTAGCTGACCTCGCTGAGGCCGGTGATTCGGGGCTGCGCCCATCCCCCCCGGACCGGGGTCGCGACCCCAGCTACACCGGTACCACGCCGTGGCCGGACGTGATGTGCGCGACGGAAATCCGGCCGCCGTCCAGGGCGTAGCCGCCGTTGAAAGGATTCGTCGCAAGGAAGAGCGGCGTGTCGAGATCGGCGTAGCGGAAGCCGCCGAGGCCGCAGGCGAAACAGGCCGACACGGTCATGGCCAGGATCGACTCGACGTTGCCGCCGATCATCAACCCTAGACCGTTTTCCTTCGCCGCCGTCACCAGGTCGAGCGCCTCGGCGATGCCGGCCTTCATCAATTTGATGTTCACGATCTGCGCCGCGCGCTCGCGGGCGATCTTGCGCACATCGTCCGCCGTGCAGGCGGCCTCATCGGCCGCCACCGGCCAGCCTGACTCCGCGCCTAGCGCGCGCAGGCCGGCGAGGTCGTCCTTGGCCAGCCACTGCTCCAGCACCGCGGGCACGATGCCACGAGCCTTGAGTCCGCGGACGAGTTCGCCCGCATCGGCCCGCGACAAGCCGGCGTTGCCGTCGATGATCAAGGGCGAGGCCGGTGCGATCTCATGGATCGCCGCAAGTCGCGCCAGATCCAGGGCCGGTCCCCCGTGGCCGCCCCCCTTCAGCTTGTTGCGTCCATCCCCGCGGGGCTGTATATCGCGCGCCGCCTCCGCCGCCTCGGCCGCCGTTCCCGTTGTCACCGTCATGTCGGTTTCCAGTTCCGTCCCGGCACCGCCAAAGAAAGCCGTCAACGAGCGTCCCTCCGCCCGCGCCAATGCATCGAGCAGCGCTTGTTCGAAGCCGGCTTGGGCCGATCCGCAAGCCCCGCCCCCCGCCGCGCGAAAGCGCGCCGCCAGCGCCCGCCAGTCGCGGATGTCCTGGCCAACCACCGCCGCCCGTCCCGCCTGCAGGACCGCGTGCGCCTGGGCCTGGGTTTCGCCATTGTAGGCCGGGAGCGGCGCGGCCTCGCCGTATCCGCGCGTGCCATCCGCAAGCTCGACGGTCACCAACACGTTACGCGCCACATCCTGGGCGCCTCCCGAAATGCCGAAGGGCGCGTACAGCGGGATGTCGAGTGGCGTGGACGAGAGGGAACGCAGGATCAGTGGCGCAACGGACGGCATCCGATGAGCACAACGAACGTTGCGAAGGTCGCAAGCTTAGGGGGTTCTGCGTACCGGGGTTTGCTTGATCCAACCGGTTTCTGCCTCCATCCTCCTTTCCGTGAAACGCCCACTCCCGGCCCACCCGGACGGTCCCCTGCCCGGACGCTATCGCCACTACAAGGAGAAGGATTACCTCGTCCTCGGCGTCGCCCGCCACTCCGAAACGGAGGAGGAGTTTGTTGTCTATCGCCCCCTCTACGATGAATTCGGCCTGTGGGTCCGCCCGCGCGAGATGTTCATGAGCATGGTCGACACGCCGACGGGCAAGGTCCCGCGTTTCACGTACATCGGACCGGCCTGAGCTCCGGTTTCCCGTCGATTCGGCCGGCATGCGCGTTCTCGTTGCCTTCGACAAGTTCAAGGACGCCATTCGCGCGCACGATGCCTGCGCGGTCACGAACCGCGCGCTCCACGCGCTGCACCCCGACTGGATCATCGAATCCGCCCCGCTGACCGACGGCGGCGATGGCTTTGTGCGAATCCTCGCCGAGGCCACCCACGCTCCGGAACTCCGTACCGCCGTCACTGGGCCCCGAGGCAACGCCCTCGAAGCCACGTGGGCCCTGGTCCCCCGCCCCCGCGTCCCCGCCGCTGCGCGTCAACGTCTCAGCGGCCAGGGTGACACCGTCGCAGTCATCGAGATGGCCGCCGCGAGCGGTCTCGCCCTCGTCCCAACCGACCAGCGCGATCCCTGGACCGCGACCTCGGCCGGCACGGGTGAACTCATGCGCGCCGCCGCAGAGGCGGGCGCAAGCGCCCTTCTGCTCGGAGTGGGCGGAAGCGCCACCCACGACCTCGGCCTGGGTGCGTTGCACGCCCTCGGATTTCGTTTTCTCGACCACAATGGCCAGGATCTCGGCCCGGCCCGGCCTGCCGACTGGGACCGGCTCGCCCGCATCGAAGGCGGCCCGCCGGCCGGATTTCCGCCGGTTTTCATCGCCTGTGACGTCGACAACCCGCTCCTCGGCTCGCGCGGCGCCGCCACCGTCTTTGCGCCGCAGAAAGGGCTCCGTGCCGCTGACCGCGATCGCCTCGAGGCGCTCAGTGCCACCGTCGCCCGCCAGCTTTGCGTCCACTGCGGTCAACCGGAGTCGTTGGTCACCACGCCGGGAACAGGCGCGGCCGGCGGCATCTCGTTTGGCCTGATGGGCGCGCTCGGTGCCCGCCTGCTGCCCGGTTTCGATTTGGTCTCGGATTGGCTCGACCTCGACCGCCAGATCGACGCCGCCGACATCGTGATCACGGGCGAGGGTCGCTTCGATTCAAGTTCGCTCGGTGGCAAGGGGCCGGGCGCGATCGCCGCCCGCGCGCTGGCCGCCGGCAAGACGGTGCATGTCTTCGCCGGTCAGGTCGACGCCGCGGCCCGTTCCGGACTGCACCTGCACGCCATCACTCCGCCAGATCTGCCGCTCACCGACGCGCTGCCGAGGACGTCCGCCTTCCTCGACGCTGCGGTGCGTTCCACCTTTAGATGACCAGAATCGATCATTCCGGCTCGACGGAATCGACGTCCGGCGCAATGTAATCGCGCCATGGCCGGCCGCCCTCGATCGCATCGCTTTCTGTCGCTCGTTTCCCTGCTCGGGCTGGCGCTCGGCGGTTTTCTTGGCTGCGCGTCCACCAACACGCAGCAGACCCCGACCCGGCCGGCGGCCACCAGAGCCGCAGCCACCACCACCAAGGCTCCGGTCGCAGCCGTGAAGGCCCCGTCCGTGACGGTGCCCGCGGTCCAATCGACGCGGCCCGCCTCGGTTTTCCCGGTCATGCTCGGCATCGACACGCTCGAAGCCGATGGCTTTGCCGCGGTGAAAGGGAAGCGCATCGGCCTGCTCACTCACCCTGCCGGCGTCAACCGCCGCGGCCTGAGCACCGTCGAAGTCCTGCGACGCGCCCCCGGCGTGCAGCTGGTGGCGCTCTACGGACCCGAGCACGGCATCTACGGCGACGAAAAGGCCGAGGTGAAAATCCCCGACCGCAAGGATCCGCGCACGGGCCTGCCCGTGTTTTCCCTCTATGGCACGCACCGCAAACCGACGCCCGCCATGCTCAAGGGCCTCGATGCGCTCGTGATCGACCTGCAGGACATCGGCACGCGCAGCTACACCTACGTCAGCGCCATGCTCTACGCGATGGGCGCGTGTTTTGAGAACAACGTCGAGGTCATCGTGCTCGACCGCCCCAACCCGCTCGGCGGCCTCAAGGTCGACGGCCCGCCGCTCGACGCACAGTGGAAGAGCTACGTTGGCGCGTTCCGCGTGCCGTACGTCCACGGCCTCACGATCGGCGAACTCGCCCGCATGGCCAAGGACGCCCCCGGCGTCATGCAGGTGCCCAACGCCCTCAACATCGCGGAAAAGCACCGCCTCGCGGGCAAGCTCACCGTGATCCCGATGCGCGGCTGGCGCCGGAGCATGCGCTGGCCGGAGACAGGCCTGACTTTCGTGCCGACGTCGCCCTACGTGCAGGATTTCGCGGCGTGCGTGGGCTACGCGATGGTCGGGCTCGGCACGTACTTCGATCCCAACCAGAAGTTCGACCTCGGCTTCCGTCATGGCGTCGGCGCGCAGTACGCGTTCCGCGGACTTTCCCACACGTCGGTTCGCAGCGAGGTGCTGGAGAAGGAACTCAAGGCGCTCGACCTGCCCGGCCTCGGCTTCCGCCGCGTGAGCGTCCCCGGCGCCGATGGCCGCAATGCGACCGGCGTGTACGTCGAGGTCACCGATTGGGACGACTGGCGCCCAACCGAACTCTCGTTCTACCTCATGGCGCTCGCCCCCAAGTTCAAACCCACGAACCCCGTGGCCGCGTTGAGCGACGTGCAGGCCGGCGGCTTCCTGCGTCACATGGGCTCCGAGGAATTCTACCGCGCGATGAAGCGCGACGGAGCCAAGGTAAATTTGCAGGCCTTCCTCGCCGACTGGCGGCAAAAGGCCGCAGTCTATCAGCAGCAGAGCCGCAAGTATTGGCTGTATAATTGAAATGCCCGCGAATCACGCGGATCGACGCGAATTCGATCCGGTGGAACCAAAGAATATACGGAACGCACAGAAGGATTCGATTCCGATGCCTGAATTTATTTCCGTGTGTTCCGTGTATTCCGTGGTGAACAGCTCCGTTTATTCACGACGATTCGCGTGATTCGCGGGCGCTTCCGATCCCTCGCCTAATCGGCCTTCACCCGCACCGCACCGTCCGCAAATTCCGCGGCGAGCGCCTGCCCAGGCGCAATCCCTTCGCGACGCTGCACCGGGCGGCCCTGCTCGTCGCGCATGATCACGAAGCCGCGGTTGAGCACCGAGGCCGGGCTGGCCGACTGCAGGCGTTTCCACAAGGCGAGCAGGCGGTGTGACTCGATCTGCACACGCGTCTCCGGCGAACGCTGCGCCAGCCCCGCCTTAGCCTCGCCGAGACGCCCCCGCGCACGCTGTACGCTCTGGACGAGCGACGAGCCCAGCCGGTTGCGCAGGTCGTCGAGCCGCAGCCAGCCCTGCTCGACCTGCGAGGCCGGCGCGAGCAGGCGCAAACGCGTCTTGAGCCCGGCCGTTTGGTCGCGTGCATCCGCCAAAGCGTCATCGGCATACCGCCCGAGCGCCTCGGCCGCGGCCAGCAGGCGCTCGATGCAGGCGAGGTGAAGACTCGAGATCAGCTCAGCCGCCGCGCTCGGCGTCTCCGCGCGCACATCGGCCGCGAAGTCGCTGAGCGTGAAATCAATCTGATGCCCCACCGCCGAGATGATCGGAATCGGGCACGCCGCAACCGCGCGAACGAGGACCTCCTCATTGAAGGCCCACAGATCCTCGAGGCTGCCGCCGCCCCGGCCGACCACGAGCAGGTCAAAGATCCCGAGTTTCTGGGCGCGCTCGTTGCTGTTCGGCAGCAGGCCGAAGGTGGCAGCAATGCGGCCGCGCAGAGCTACTTAGGACATTTGCGGCATAAGCCATCTCTGGTAGCGACGGCACGCTGGCTAGAGTCCCAGGCCGATGCTATGCACACCCTACTGCCGCAGGATGTGGTGCTGGCCTTGCAAAAAACGGCACAGCCTTTGCTGCGCTATCGCTGCAATACCTGCGGTTTTGAGGGTCAGCGCCATTATTGGCATTGCCCAGGCTGTCAGGCATGGGATGCTTATGCGCCTTTGCGGATAGAGGATTTGTAGAGGGGCGCCTTTTTGAGGTACTAGGACCTCACCAGCAGCAGGGTAGGCTTTGTGCTGCTCAATGCTTTGATTGAAAAAAGGGTTGAAATCCTTAATATCTCTGATATATTAGACGCATCTAAATTAGATAAAAATAATATCTTGGATTGATGATGCTTGGGCAATTGATGACATCTTCCGATGCGATAGCCGTTCATGCGGATGAGGCTGCGCGCCTACTGCGCTCGCTGGCCAATCCG
>CAYWRG010000102.1:8700-8976 GCA_964460715.1 uncultured Opitutus sp.
GCACCGCCTGATGGTTTTGTGTCTTTTGGGCGAGGGCGAGCGCTGTGTCGGCGAGTTGAACACCGCATTGGCTTTGTCGCAGTCAGCGCTGTCGCAGCATCTTGCGGTGTTGCGTGAGGAAGGCTTAGTTGCCACGCGACGCGAAGGGCAAACCATTTACTACCGTGTTCCCCCCGGGCCGGCACTGCAAATTCTGCAGGTGTTGCACGGGATTTATTGCGCAGCCCCTAGCGCCTAAAAGTTTTTTTTGAAAGGAAAAGTCATGCCTTCTGAGCG
>CAYWRG010000103.1:0-8340 GCA_964460715.1 uncultured Opitutus sp.
GGAGCGCTTGGCGGTCTCGACGATCTCGAGGGCGGACTGATCGATGACTCGATAGTCGAAGCCCTGGAGCTTGATGCGGATGCGTTGACCTTTCATGCGGGACAAAGAACGAGGGTTAGGTGCGGGCCGGAGCCTTCGTGGAAGACTCGACAATCTTGGTGAGCAGGGAGTTCGGGACCTGCTCGAAGTGGGAAGGCGTGATCGCGGCACTCGCACGACCCTTCGAGAGGGAGCGAATGTCGGTCACATAGCCGAAGAGGCTCTCAAGCGGCACGGTCGAGGAGATGATGCAGGCGCCATTCTTGTTCTCCATGCCGGCGATCTGGCCACGGCGACGATTGATGTCGCCGATGAGATCACCCTGATACTCTTCCGGAGTGGTGACTTCGACGCCCATGATGGGCTCGAGGAGGATGGGCTTGGCCGACTTCATCGCGTCCTTGAAGCCGAAGATGCCGGCCATCTTGAACGCCATTTCGGACGAGTCGACCTCGTGGAAGGAGCCGTCAACGAGACGAACGATGACATCAACCACCGGGTAGCCGGCGACGACACCATTGTTGGCAGCCTCGAGGATGCCTTCCGTTGCAGGCTTGATGAATTCCTTCGGAATCGAGCCGCCGACGGTTTCGTTGAGGACCTCGACGCCCTTGCCCTTTTCATTCGGCTCGATCTTGAGCACGACGTGACCGTACTGGCCCTTGCCGCCGGACTGGCGGATGAACTTGCCCTCGCCATCGGCGGGGGCGGTCACGGTCTCGCGATACGCGATCTGCGGCTTGCCCGAGGTCGCCTCGACCTTGAACTCGCGCTTCATGCGATCGATGATGATCTCGAGGTGGAGCTCGCCCATGCCGGCGAGAATCGTCTGGCCGGTGTCCGGGTCGGTCTTGACGCGCAGGGTCGGGTCCTCGGCCACGAGACGCTGCAGCGCGGTGCCGAGCTTCTCCTGGTCGGCCTTGGAATTCGGCTCGATCGACATCGCGATGACCGGCTCCGGGAAGGACGGCGGCTCAAGACGGATGTCGTAGTCCTCGTGGCTGAGCGTGTCGCCGGTGATGACGTCCTTGACGCCAACCAGCGCGCAGATGTCGCCCGAATACGCCATGTCGATCTCCTCGCGGTCCATCGCGCGCATGAGCACGAGACGGGAGCAGCGCTCGGAGCGGCGGGTGCGCGGGTTGTACAGCGACATGCCCTTCTGAAGGGTGCCGGTGTAGACGCGGTAGAAGACGAGCTTGCCGACGAACGGATCGGTCCAAAGCTTGAAGGCAAGACCGGCAAGCTTGGCACTGTCGTCCACGGTGGCCGCGACTTCGTTGCCGTCGCTGTCCTGACCACGCATCGGCGGAACGTCGATCGGGCACGGCAGGTAGTTGACGACACAGTCAAGCAGGCGCTGGATGCCCTTCTTCTTGAAGGCGGAACCCGGGATGACACCCGTGAACTTCATCGAGACCGTGGCCTTGCGGACAGCGATCAGGAGGTCGGCGGGGGTGATTTCCTCGCCACCGAGGTACTTCTCGGCGAGGACATCATCAAAATCAGAGGCGGCCTCAATCAGCTTCTCGCGATACTCCTTGGCCTGAGCAACATACTCCGCCGGGATCGGGTGCAGCTTCGGGTCGAGGTCCATGTTGGACGGGTCCTCGAACATGTACGCAACATTGTGCACGAGGTCGACGACACCCGCGAAATTCTCCTCCTTGCCGATCGGCAGGAAAAGGGCATGGGCGTTGGCCTTGAGCTTCTCGCGCATCTCGGAGATCGCACGGAAGAAATCGGCGCCGGTGCGGTCCATCTTGTTGATGAACGCAACGCGCGGAACGCCGTACTTGTTGGCCTGGCGCCACACGGTCTCCGACTGGGGCTGCACGCCGGCGACGGCGCAGAAAACAGCCACAGCGCCGTCGAGCACACGCATCGAGCGCTCAACCTCGGCGGTGAAATCCACGTGTCCGGGCGTATCAATGATGTTGATACGCTGCTTGATTCCCTTCCACGGACCGCACGAGGCGTTCCAGGCGCAGGAAATGGCGGCAGCCGTGATCGTGATGCCGCGCTCGCGCTCCTGTTCCATCCAGTCGGTCACCGCAGTGCCTTCGTGGACCTCGCCCATCTTGTGGACACTGCCCGAATAGAAAAGGATGCGTTCGCTGGTCGTCGTCTTTCCGGCGTCGATATGCGCGGCAATGCCGATGTTGCGCGTCCACTCGAGCGGG
The DNA here is from genome assembly GCA_964460715.1 of uncultured Opitutus sp. Classification (GTDB taxonomy): domain Bacteria; phylum Verrucomicrobiota; class Verrucomicrobiia; order Opitutales; family Opitutaceae; genus CAMAXB01. The sequence continues at coordinate 2,223 of CAYWRG010000103.1, forward strand.
AAGGGGCGAGCCTTCGCGTTGACGGGCGAAATCTTCGCCTTGTCGGTGACGATGGTGATCTTGGGAGATTCGACGGACATGATGGGACCTTCTTGCCTTACCAGCGGAGGTGGGCGAACGCACGGTTGGCCTGGGCCATCTTGTGCGTGTCTTCCTTCTTCTTCACAACCGAGCCCGTGTTGTTATAGGCGTCGATGATCTCGGCGGCGAGGGCGTCCTTCATCGGCGTGCCCTTGCGGCCCGTGGCGGCGTCAACGATCCAGCGTAGCGCGAGACTCTCCTGGCGCTCGTAGGAAATTTCGATCGGAACCTGGTAGGTCGCACCACCGACGCGGCGGCTCTTGACCTCGAGGCGGGGACGGGCGTTTTCCAACGCGCCGATGAGGAGGTCGACCGGGTCGCCCTTCTCCAGCTTCTCGGACACCTTCTCGAAGGCGCCGTAAACGATGCGCTCGGCGACGTTCTTCTTGCCGCTCTTCATGATGACGTTGACCAGATGGGCAACGAGCGGGCTGTTGTAGCGAACGTCCGGTTCGGCTTGGCGTTTGTCGGCTCTGTGGCGGCGTGACATGGTCTAAATTCTCCTTGGGGGCGCGGGTTACTTCTTGGCTTCCTTCGGGCGCTTGACGCCGTACTTGGAGCGGCTGCGACGACGCTTCTCAACGCCGGTGGCGTCGAGCGTGCCACGCACGATGTGGTAGCGAACGCCAGGCAAATCCTTCACGCGACCGCCACGCACGAGCACAATGGAGTGCTCCTGCAGGTTGTGGCCCTCGTCCGGGATGTAGGAAATGACCTCGTTGCCGTTCGTGAGACGAACCTTGGCAACCTTACGGATGGCGGAGTTCGGCTTCTTGGGGGTGCGGGTCATGACCTGCACGCAGACACCACGGCGGAACGGGTTGCCAGACAGCGCAGGCGACTTTGACTTCGCCTTGATCTGGCGACGGCCTTTGCGCACGAGTTGGTTGATGGTCGGCATACGAGTGAAGGATGAAAATTTGGGAAAAGAGGAGAGAAAGTGGGGAAGCGTCAAAAGCTCGGCAAGCACTTTCTGGCGAAAACCACACATTGCGCGAAATCCAGAGGTAATCTGGCGTCGCGGGCGGGTGTTCGTCAGTCAGTGAAGACCGAGGGACGCGCGAAGAATAAGGCGAAAGGGGTCGGATGCTCGGCCGTGCTCCCAGGAACACAAGACTTAAACCCTGATTTCCGGCGGTTTCCCACCCCACCAAAGAAAACGCCCGGCCACAAGGGCCGGGCGATAAACGGCAGGGAGCTAAGCTCTACAAACCGTTTTGGCGGGAGGGATCGCAAGCATTCGTTTGCGCTGCGGGTTGACAAGGCGGAGTTATTCACAATTCACTCACAATACAGGCCAAGAACGGCGCCTAGCGAGCGTTCTTGGAATCACGCAAGAACTTGGCATCCACGTAGAAAGGTCCAAACGGGATCAGGCTGGCGGCCGCAATCACGAGGGTGCGCTTCCACGCCCAACGGTACTCCAGGGCCGCCTGGACGGTTGCTCCGAGATAGAGGAGAAAGAGGAGACCATGCGCCATCCCGACCACGCGGACGGCTTCCGGGCGGCCGGCAAAGTACTTCAGCGGCATGGCAATGCCCAGCAGCACAATAAAGGACAGGCCTTCGAGGATGCCAATGGCGCGCAGCCGGCCGAGAGTCGTGACAAGGAAGTTCATCGCGGCGCAAGAAACGACTTCCCTGCCCTAGCGCAAGACCTTGAACAGGCTGGCCTGATCATCTGTCCACAACCCAACGTCGTTCTCCCGCGACGGCGGCGCGGACATGAAGTCGGCGATCGCTGGCTGATCCAGAAACGCATGATCGCGCGAGAGCAGGATCCAGGTCGTACGGTAAACCCACCAATTCTCCGGTTCGTTGTCGTTGATGATGGCGAAGCTCAGTCCGAAGTGGCGCGCGAGGTTCTCCACGACCGGCTCGAGGTCCAGATAACGGTTGGAGATGTGCACCGCGATGACCCCGTCCTCCTTCATGTGCGCCAGGTAGAGTTCCATCGACTCGCGGGTCAGCAGGTGCACCGGGATCGCGTCGCTGCTAAAGGCATCCAGCGCGAGCAGGTCAAACTGGTGCGACTGCCCCGCCTTGAGTTCCTGCTCCAGCGAGAGACGGGCGTCGCCCAGGACAACCTCCACCTCGGCCGGTGACTGCTCAAGGTAACGAAAGCGGCTGCGTGCCAGTCGCTCAACCTCGGGGTTGATCTCATAGATTCGAATCGAGTCGCCCGCTTCGCCATACGTTGCGAGCGACCCCGTGCCGAGACCGACCAAACCGTACTTTCGCGGTTGGGCGGGACCGGTCAGGTTGCGAATCGCCCGCCCTACCCCGCTGGTTTCGCCGTAGTACGTCGTGGGCAGGATCGCCAACAGGGGATCCCGGAACTGGAGACCGTGGGTGGTGCCGCCGTGCAGCAGGATGTCGTAATGCGTCGTCGGGTCGTCTGCGTTGAACTCGACCACCTTGAGCATGCCGTAGAAATTACGGGTTCCCTCAATCACGAACCGGCTCGATTGCCGGAGTTCGACGAAGAAGGTCACCGCCAGCGCGAGGGCGAGGAACATCACAAAGCCCCCCATGCGCGGCTGCCACTCGCGCAGAAATCCCCGGCGGCGGTCGAAGAAGCAGGCCCCGATCAGCATCACGACCAGCAGCGCCTCCTTCCAGTGCTCGGAGTAAAATCCGCGATAGGCATCGACGAGATCACCCCACAGCAGGCTCCAGCCGCCATCGAACACGTTCACCTGCAGCGCCGGCATGATCGCGGCAAGGGCCAGGATTCCGATCGCGGCGCTCAACGTGAGACGGCGATTCTCCTCCTTGAGGCAGACATAGCCCATCAGGTAGGTCAGTGCCCACAAGCCCACCTGAAGCTCGAGGTACTGATTGATCACCATCGGCGCGATCACGCCAACGAGGAGTCCGCCCAAGGCGCCACCCGCGGAAATGTAGAGGTAGTATGCAGTGAGATGGGACGTCGCCGGCTTCAGGCGATAGAGCTCGCCGTGGCACACCATGCAGGCGACGAAAAGGGTGAACGCATAGCCGACTACCTGAAGCCCCAGCGGCGCACCGTTGTCCTCGAAAAGAAGATGACAGACGACGCCAATGCCGATGACCAACAACCCGGCGAAGAGATCGCGTCGGTACCAACGCGCATGGTCGAAGCAGAGAATGAAGGTCAGGAGGTACAATCCCAGCGGGAGCACCCAGAGAAACGGGATAACCGCCACGTCCTGCGAAAGCTTGTTGGTCGTGGCAAGGAGCAGCACGGAAGCAATGACCGGCAGCACCACCCACATGACCTTGTCCATGAGCGAGGGCTCCGAGACGGTTTCAGATCCCTCGGCCTGCGCCTCTCCGCGACCGGCCGTCGTGACATCCACCTTTCGCACCAGGAGAGCACAGTAGGCGCACACGAGCACGAAGACGCCCAGGCCCACCGACCAAAGCGCCGCCTGCTGCTGGCGGGTGAAGGCCCACTCGAAATAGAATGGGTAGCTCATCAGCGCCAGCAGCGAACCGATGTTGGACAGGGCGTAGAGCCGGTAGGGCGAAACGCCCGGGCGCGTCAGACTGAACCAGTGCTGCAGTAGCGGTCCGGTCGACGAGAGCACAAAATAGGGCACCCCCAGCGTCACCGTCAGCAGCAGCAGGATGCGTCCAACCGGATCACCGGCCGTGGCCGGTTTCCATGACTCGGACGGTGTGATGGGCAACAGGAGCACCGCCAGTAACAGCAGCGCGAGGTGGACGATCACCTGCTTGCGGGGTTTCAGCCGGGTCGTGGAAAAGTGCGCGTAGGCATAACCGCCCAGCAGCAATGCCTGGAAGAAGAGCATGCAGGTCGTCCAGACCCCTGGACTCCCACCAAACCACGGCAGGATGTATTTTCCGATCAACGGTTGGACCTGAAAAAGCAGGAACGCACCGGTGAAGATGGTGAGGGCAAAGGGCAGCATGCAGGGAAGAGTCGCGATTGGGCGGGGAAATTCCAAAGTCACTCCAAAGGGAAGCGGGTGGCCGCAAACTCCCAAGTGGACAGACATTCGTTGGTGGCGCCAACGAGCAAACCCCGGGGCAGACCAAGCGCAATCCGCAACACCGGGGGACCGGCCTTCTCAATCCTCGCACTCGATCGATCCGTAGCGTCGAGGCAATGCGGGGCGCTGGTCCACCGGCGAAGCCGATCAGCCCATTGCCACCCTCCCCGCGCGGAAAAGAAAAAGGCCGCGAACTCGCGTTCGCGGCCTTTGAAGTGAAGGGAGACCCGGGAGCTTAGCTCGCCTCAGGCGCCTTGGCCTCGACCTCAGGGAGGTCGGCGCCGAACGGCAGGCTGATGCGGAGCTTCTTGTAGGTCGGCAGGCCCGTGCCCGCCGGGATCAGGTGACCCATGATCACGTTTTCCTTGAAGCCCTTGAGGTTGTCGATCTTGCCCAGCGTCGAGGCATCGGTCAGCACGCGCGTCGTCTCCTGGAAGGAGGCGGCGGAGATGAACGACTCGGTCTCGAGCGAGGCCTTGGTGATGCCAAGGAGGATCGGCTCGGCCTCGGCCGGCTTGCCGCCGGCCTCCTCGATGCGCTTGTTGTCCGCGAGGAACGCGGCGCGATCGACCTGCTCGCCCCAGAAGTACTCGCTGTCGCCCGGATCGGTGATCCGAACCTTGCGGAGCATCTGGCGGATGATGATCTCGATGTGCTTGTCGTTGATCGTCACGCCCTGCAGGCGGTAAACCTCCTGCACCTGGCTGATGAGGAAGTCATACAGCGCGGACGGCCCGAGGATCTCGAGGATCTCGTGCGGATCAGCGGCGCCTTCCGTGAGGTGCTGGCCCTTGTGGACCACGTCGCCCGGCTGCACGATGATGTGCTTGCCGGTCGGGATGAGATGTTCCTCCTCCTGCGCGGTCTCCTCGTTGCGGACGATCAGCTTGCGCTTGCCGCGCAGCGTACCCTCGAACGAGACGACACCGTCGATGCGCGCCATTTCGGCGGCATCCTTCGGACGACGGGCTTCGAAGAGCTCGGCCACGCGCGGCAGACCGCCGGTGATGTCCTTGGTCTTCGACGCCTGACGCGGGGTCTTGGCGAGCAGCGCGCCTGGGGCGATACTGTCGCCCTCCTGCACGGCGATCTGGGCGCCGACGGGAATCGAATAGGCCGCGAGCGGCTTGTTCTTCTCGTCGCGCACCTCGATCTGCGGATTGAGATCCTCCTTGTGCTCGATGACGACCGTGGCGATGCGGCCCGACGACTCGTCGAGTTCGCGCTTCACGGTGACACCGGGGATCATGTCCTTGAACACGAGCGAGCCACCCTTTTCCGAGAGGACGGGAACGTTGTACGGATCCCACTGGGCGAGGACCTCGCCCTTGTCGATCTTCTCGCCGTCGCCGACGGGAAGGTAGGAGCCGACGACGATGTTGTAGGACTCGAGTTCCTTGTCCTCAGCATCGATGATCTGGATGGTGCCGGTCTTGTTGAGCACGATGCTCGCACCGTCGGCCGTCGGTACCAGGCGCAGGCCCTTGTACTTGACGATACCGCCGGAGCGGACGCGGATCTCGGGGGTCTTGAATCCGCCCGAGGCGACGCCACCGATGTGGAACGTACGCATCGTGAGCTGCGTGCCGGGCTCGCCGATCGACTGGGCGGCAATGATGCCGACGGAGTCGCCGATCTTGGCGATGCGGTTGGTCGCGGGATTGATGCCGTAGCTCTTCGCGTCGATGCCATGACGGCTGTTCGACGTGAGCGGGGACATGACCTTCACGCGCTCGATGCCGGCGTCCACGATCTTGGTCGCCAGTTCCTCGGAGATGAGCTCGCCGGATTCGACGAGGATCTCGGTCGGATTGAGCGGGTTCGGGACGTCGTCGCTGGAGCAGCGGCCGACGATACGCTCGCGGAGGCCGACGATCTCGTCGTCACCTTCGAAGATGGCCTTCTTCCAGATGCCATCGCGCGCACCGCAGTCGTCCTCGGCAATGATGACGTCCATGGCCACGTCGCACAGCTTACGGGTGAGGTAGCCGGCGTCCGCGGTCTTGAGCGCGGTGTCGGCGAGACCCTTGCGGGCGCCG
>CAYWRG010000104.1:0-8315 GCA_964460715.1 uncultured Opitutus sp.
GCCCTACACCGAGCACGTAATCCCCATGATCCCCGCCGGCAAGACGGTGAAGGACATGATCCTCAAGTAAGGAAGCAGGAGGAAACCCTCCCGTTCGATTTCAGCCCGGGCGCCCGTCGCCCGGGCTTTTTCGTGCTCGCGCACTGATGATCGGCGTAGCCGGCCTCGTTGAGGCCGGTCTGAGATTGCGCTCAATCCCCTGGCTCAACGAGCCCGGCTACATCGACCGAAACGGCCGTCCACGCTCGCACTGTCAGACGATCACCGCCCTCATCGTGATCGGGCGACCACCCCAATCTGTTAACCTCTCGTCGCCCCCACGAGCCGCCCCCCCGCGGAAATTCCACCCCGTTCGTTCCTGGTTACCCATGAGATCCCTGCTTTCGCTCGTCACCGTCGCGTCCGCCGCCCTGCTCACCACCCGTCTGGCGATCGCCCAAGCCCAGCCGACGCCCGGCCAGAAGACCAACGCACTCCAAACCCTCGATACGCGTCCCCCGGAGGGAAATGACGCCGGCCTTCGTCCGCTGAGTCCCGAGGAGATCGCGCCCAACCTGAATTTCTATGCGATCGACCCGCTCTACAAACCGGGCACCCCGCTCGGTTGGGCGAGCGAGCGGATCGAGGAAAAGCTCGATCGCGGCCTCATCGCGCTGCCGATCGACGGCGGCAAGGTCTACCTCGGTTGGCGCCTGCTGCGCGCGGACGCGCCCGGAGTCTCTTTCAACGTCTATCGCGCCACGGCTGGCGGTGCCGGCGTGAAGCTCAACGCCGAACCACTGCGCACCACAACGGATTTCATCGATGCGACCGCGCCAATCGGTCAGCCGAACGCCTGGTGGGTGCGCCCAATCGTCGATGGACGCGAGCTGCCCGAGTCGCCTCGCATCACGCTCGAGGCCAACGAACTCGCGACCGGCTACCGTGCGATCAAGTTGCGTGACGGACTCACGAGCATCTCCATGGTCGGTGTCGGCGATCTCAACGGCGACGGGACCTACGATTTCGTCGTGAAGCATCCGGGCGGAGGCAAGGACCCTGGCCGCATCACGCTCAGCCGCGACACCTACAAGTTCGACGGTTACGACGGTCGCACCGGACACCACCTCTGGACCATCGACCTGGGCTGGAACGTCGACATGGGCATCTGGTGGACCCCCATGGTCGTGCGCGATCTTGACGGCGACAACAAGGCCGAGGTCGTCGTCCGCAGCGCGCCCTACGCCGCTTCGCTCGATGAAGCCACACCAGGCGCCCGCGCCGGCAACGCTCTCGACAGCCCGGAGTTCATCGCGGTCTACGACGGCGAGACGGGCAAACTCGTCGATCAGGCGCCATGGATCGAACTCGGCACCGTGCAGGACTGGGGCGACAACACGGGCAATCGCGCCAGCCGTCACCTCATGGCCGTCGCCTACCTCGACGGCAAGACGCCCTCCGTCCTCGCCGCGCGCGGCACCTACGGCCTCATGAAGGTCGATGCGTGGACATTGAAGAACCGGAAGCTCGAAAAAGTCTGGCGCTGGACGAATGAACGCGCGCCCTTCAACTACCAGGGCCAGGGTCAGCACAGCATCCGCGTGGGGGACATCGACGGCGACGGCATGGACGAGATCATCAACGGCTCGCTCGCGATCGACAACGACGGGCGCACGATGTGGACCACCGGGCTCGGCCATGGCGACCGCTTCTATCTCACCGACATCAATCCCCAGCGGCCGGGACTGGAGATCGCCTACATCATTGAAGAACCGCATCCGCAGCTCGGCCTGAACCTGCGCGATGCCCGCAACGGCGACCTGCTTTTCGGGGCGCGCGAGCCGAATCAGGACAACGCGATCGATCAGCTCATGGTCGGCGACATCGACCCCGCCTACCCCGGCATGGAGATCTGGGCCAACAAGGGCCTGAAGCAGCTGTTTTATTCCGCGGTCGGTGAGTCCATCCCCGGCATGGTTCCGCCAACCAGCGATCTGGTGTGGTGGGACGCCGACCTTCTCCGCGAGCAGATCACCGGCGGCGGTCCGGCCTCGGTCGCACCGGCAGCCCCGCTCGGACGCACGATCGGCAAGTGGAAAGGCGAGACGCTCACGCGCGGCGTCCAGGACGCAACGCATCAGGTGGCCGACCTGCTCGGCGACTGGCGCGAGGAGATTGTGACGTTCACCAACGGCGAACTGCGCATCTACAGCACGACGATTCCGGCCACCGACCGACGCGTGACTCTCATGCAGGATCCCCTCTACCGGAACTACGTCACCGAGCGCACCATGGGCTATCCCCACGTGCCCCAGCTCAGCACGTACCTCGGCGTGGCGCGGTAAGGCTGGTTCCGCTGTAGCTGGCCTCGCTGAGGCCGGTCCGTGACCCTTACGGGCCAAGCGTCGTCCCCGGGGTCGGCGACCCCGGCCACACCTCACTTCTCCTTCATCTCGTACACGCCGTCCCAGTCGCGACCCGGCGGGTTTGCGCGCCAATGGGCGCAGCGCTTGATCAGAGTCAGTGAGGGATTGGTTTCCACGCCGGGCGTCACTCCGGGCTGGTTCGGTTCGAGCGACGCGCTTTGATTGAAACGCGCTTCCGCCCCGTCCCAGTCCTGCGCGAGGTAACGCTCGATGCCCTTGGCGTAGACCTCCAGGCATTCGCGCGTGCGGTCGGACACGTCCTCCTTGAGTCCGACGACCTCATGAATCGGCACCGGGATGCTCCGGCCCTTGACCACGATTTTGTCGAGATAGCGAAAGACCAGCCGATCGGCACCGTGCTGTTCGCAGGCCCGGCGCGTCGTCTCCGTGACCATGGTGTAGACCCCGTAGGCCTTGGCGCCGGACTCCATGCGGGCCGCGAGGTTCACGTTGTCACCCATCATGGTGTAGTTGAACCGGGTGCGGCTGCCCATGTTGCCGATGACGGCCGAGCCGGAGTTGAGGCCGATGCGGGACTGCATGTGCCAGACGATCTCCGGCCAACGATCCCCTTCCGCCTGCCACTTGGTCCGCAGCTCCGCGAGTTTGCGCTGCACGCGCTGGGTCGCAATGCACGCGCGCAGGGCGTGGTCCGGCAACGCGATCGGCGCGCCGAACATCGCGACCACGGCGTCGCCGATGTACTTGTCGAGCGTGCCGCCTTCCTCCTGCACGATGTCGGTGCAGGCGGTGAGGTACTCGTTCATGAGCTCGACCAGACGCGCGGGCGGTAGTTTTTCCGAGAAGCTCGAGAACGCCTGGATGTCGCTGAAGTAGGCGGTGATCTCCTGCTCGTGTCCGCCCAGCTGCGGATTTTCACCCGACTCGATCATTCGTTCCACCAGCTGGGGTGAGACGTAGGTGCCAAACATGCCCTTGATCCGCCCCTTGGCCTTCTGCTCCTCGATCACCTGGATCAGAAGCGCGCTGAAGCTGGTGGAAAGCGCCGCTCCCACCGGCAGGAAAATGGGCAGGACCAGATGCATTTCCGCGAACACATGAAACGAGCCGATCACGTAGGCGATGACCGTCAGGAGGGCGATGGTCTTGGAGAAGACGGAACGCGGACCGCCGGCGACCGCGAGGAGGCTCGCGCCCGCCGCCAGCACGAAGATGATGGCATAGGTCGTCCACTCCGGCAGGCGCACCAGATGCTGCCCCGAGACGATCGTCTTGAGCATGTTGCCGTGAAAGCCCACCTGCGGCACCGGCTGATCATCGAAGGACGCCGGCCCCAGATCCTGCAGCAGCAGATCCACCGGTCCGATCAGGACGATCGCATCCTTGAACTGATCGAAGAACGCGCGCCCGCGCGCCTGCTTTTCCGGATCCTCGCTTTCCAGCTGGGTGAGGAAGTCACCCAGGTTCGCCACGCTGGCGCGCGGGTTGCGCGGGGAAATCCACGGCGAAAACCAGTTCACATCGACGAGCTGTCCACGCTGGAGCGGAATCGTCGTGACGATCGTTCCGTCCGGCCGCTGGATTTCCATGCGGTCGTCAAACCGCTTCACCGCGTCCTGGCCCAGCCCCCACTCCAGCAGCGCGAGCTGGAGCGAAAGCGGATAAAAGATGCCTGTCGCCGTCTCGGCGAAGAACGGAGCCGCCCGCGTTTCTCCGCGATAGGTGTCAATCAAACCAACAATGCCATGACTGGGGCCCGCAATCGGGAATCCCGGGGCTTCCGGCGTGTCGTTGCGCGCAGGGTCCGTGTAGCCATCGAAAACATACGGGAACTCGCGGCTGTAGCGAAGGGTGCCGGGGCCCGGCACGTAGTTGGCGGCGAGCACCACCTTGCGGTACTTGTAGACCGCACGGCCGAACTCGCGCCGGCCCGCGATCAGTTCCTCCCGTCCGAAATCCGGCAGCGCATTGTCGGAGAACACGAGGTCGATGCCGACCGCCTTGACCTTCCCGACCTCAAACAGGGTTTGGAGGATCTGCGCGAAGCGGTTGTGATTCCACGGCCACTTGTACTGCTGGATCGCGTCGGTATCGATGTCGACGTACACCAACTTCACCGGTGCATCGATTTCGCCGCGGTAATGAAACCGGAGGTCGACGAGCTTGTTCTCGAAGAACTCTCCCCAGTTGCGGTGGTGCGCCACGCACCAACCGACCACGATCAGCCCGAGCAGGGAGAGCCGCCCGGCGGCAACAAGCAGTTTGGTCCGGCCCACGGGGTGAAGCTAGATCGTGAACGGACCCATGAAAGCGGAAACCCGGTCCGCACTACCTCACGCCGTCGCCCGTCGTGGTTCGCGGCGGTGTCGGCTGGGCGGCCGGCGGCGTTTCCGTCGCCGGCGGCGTCTCGGTGGTTGTGGGGGTCGGGCTCGTCGGGTTCGTCGTCGTGGTCGCCGGCGGCGTGAACACCACGGTGGCGATGGCCTGGATGGTTTGCTGGACGGCCTCGACAACGGAGGCGGTCGTGGTGGTGGCGGCCGTCTGCACCGTGAAGGTCTGGCCGGCCGGCGTCGTGACCGTCACCGCCCCCGTGGCGGTATCAAGCGTCACCTCGACAGTGATCGAAACTTCCCGCGCCTGATTGTCCACCGCGGCGACGGGCGTTTCCACCCCGCCTCGCGCCAGCACGACGTTACCTTCTACCGTGGTCAGGGCGAAGAACGCGTTGCCGGCGCCATCAGGACGGAACACAATCCGGAAGGTGGTGCCGCGAATGCCGGCGGCACCCACCGGGGTCTGAATCACGAACGAAGAGCCACCGGCGGAATTGAGTGTCTTGACGTTGCCGATCAGTTCACCGCGGCTGAGGTTCAGGCGGGTGGTGGAAGTCGAGGGCTCGGCGGTTGCCTCGGTGAGACGGAAGTCTTCGGCAAAGGGATCCTGCATGAACGTCTCGATATCGAGCTGCGAGTCTCCCCGCAGGTTCACGGTCGAGCCGTTGGAGAACACAAGCACCACGCTGGCCTCGGCCGCCGTGGTCACGACATAGCCGGCCGCGATCTGCTCATTGTTGGTGGCCGCACGAGTGGAATTATCAGCCTTGTTGGTAAGCGTCACCGCTCCGGTCACCCGCGCGAGCACGATGCGTCCCGGCTCGGTACCTTGAGCAAAGGCGCGTGAGGCGACCATCGCGACCAACCCGAGCAGGAAGACCCAATGCAGGAGATGCTTGTGCATGAAAATCGTCTCACCGAGCGCACCGGAGCGGGCGTCGCTGACCGCAAGAGGATCATTTTTTACACGACACGGGTCAAGGCGCAAACAGGTTGCCCGCCGAGGGTTGCGGCGGCGAACACCGAGGGAAAGCCGCAGGAGCGATTGGGAAAACGATGTAAATTCAGCGCCCGGAGTCCAAGGTCCGCAACAGTTCCGCAGCCGGATGATGCCCGCCATCCAGCTGTAGGCAGGTGGCCGCCGCCGCGCGGGCCAGCGCATGCGTCGCCGGTTTGAGACTGAAGTGATAGGCTTGGTGGTACCACGCCAGGGTGCTGTGGGGCGCAAGCGCGAGCGCCTGCGCGAAAGCCGATCCGGCATCGGCCCAGCGGCCTTGCATGTCCAGCGCGACACCCAGCCGCCACCAAAACTCGGGCACCACGGACGAGAGCGCGAGGGCCCGGCGCGCCGCCGCCTCAGACTGCAACCCGAGAGACCGCGTGTCGCCGGGCTCATGATGGGCGCGCAAGGCCAGCGCGTAGGCGCGGTCGGACCACGCCTGCGCATTGGCCGGGTTGGCTGCCAGCGCCCGGTCAAACGCCGCGAGACCCCGTTCGACCACCCGGCGCGACTCCGGCGAATCCGGATCCGCTCCGGCGAGCCAGTCAATCTCGCGCCGCGGGCCGTAGCGCTCGGCTTCCGCGCGGTAGTGCGGCGCGATGACCAGGAGCGCGACCGCTCCCACCCCCAAGGCAGCACCGGCCAAACCGAGGCGGCGGAGCGATGACGCCGCGACCGGAGGCGTCGCGGTGTCCGGCGAGCGAAGACACTCCGCGAGTGCCACCGCGACGATCATGGCCAGCGCCGGGATCTTCAGATGAAAATCGATCAAGAGGGAAAGGCCAAAGGCGACCACGCCGATCGCGACCGCACGGATCCAAGGATCCCTCCACTGCCCCGAGCGCATCGCGCGCGCGGCCGCCCACAGGAATCCGCCCGCCAGCAGGGCGACACCGACCAGCCCGTAGTCGCTCAGCGCGTTGAGGTAGTCGTTGTGCGCCCACTGGGGTTCGTCGCGAAACCCCATCGGGCGGTGCTTCTCGAAGAGGATGTTGTAGCTGCCTGCTCCACTCCCCGTGGCGGGATGCTCGCGAAAGAGCTCCCACGCCCCCTTCCACATGATCGGACGCGTGGTCTCGCCCCGTTGGGTGATCAGCGCCACAAAGCGCGTCTTCACACTTGGCACCCACGTAGAGAGCGCGAGCCCAGCCAGCAGGCTCAGGACGAGCGCGGCGGTCGCAAGACCGATCCGTCGGCGCCAACTGCGGCCCGGAGTCGTGAGCGGCCAAACGGCGAGCGCCACCGCAAAGGAGAGCCAGGCTCCGCGACTGATGGTCAGCGCCAGGCCAAAGAGAAAAAGGACCGCCAGCCCGGCCGCGAGCAGGCGACCGCCCGCCGCGCGCGTGTGCGCAAACGTCCGCCAGAGCACGACGGGCAGCAGGAGCAGCAGCAACGCCGCCTGGCTGTTCGGGATGCCGAAAGCTCCGCTCGTGCGCCCCGCAAAATAAATGGTCTGCGTCCGCCCGAGCATCAGCCAGTCGGAGTCGACCCATCGCTGGTAGCAGGCCAGCCCGACCGACACGACGGCCACGAGTGCAATCGAGCCGTGAACCAAGCGCCGCGGCGCGCCGCAGCCAAGACCGTTGAGCGCCAGCCAGTGAACCGCAGCGAAAATGGCCCAGCCCATCCAGTCCGCCCAGCCCAGCCACGGTACCGGGCTCAGGAACTCGGCGTTGATCCCTGCATAAAGCAGAAACGGCAACGGCCACAGCCCGGCCGGATCGAACGGCGCCCGCCGCACGCCAGCCGCACGCGCCAGCAGCAGCCCAACCACGAGCGCGGCGATCACCAGCGCCGGCACCAGCACCGTCTCCGGCCGGTAGCCGCCGAGGCACACCGTGGTCCACCCAATGCAGGCCGCCAGTGGAACGGCCACGGCCCAATCAAGCCACGGGGCGGACGTCGAGGGCGCGGCGGAGTTCATGCGTCAGGGGGTGAGACCAAGGGGCTGCTGGCGTTGAGACCATTACACGAAGGACGCAAAGCGCGCCAAGCAACTAACCGGACGCGGACCGGGGGGCTGCGCCCCCGGCTACCCCCATTCCAGTGACTTCAGGGGCCAAAAAAAAGCGCCGTCCCGCAGGACGGCGCTGAGAAGAACAATGACCGGGCCTGACTCAGGCCGTCGGGACGGACTGGATCGTCTTGAGGATCCGGCCGGCGACCAGGTACGGGTCGGCGGCGGAGTTCGGACGACGGTCCTCGAGGTAACCCTTGTAGCCGTTGTTGATGAAACTGTGTGGAACGCGGACGGAGGCGCCGCGATCGGCCAAACCGTAGCTGAACTTGTCGATCGACTGCGTCTCGTGCAGGCCGGTGAGGCGGAGGTGATTCTCCGGGCCGTAGACGGCGATGTGCTCGTCCATGTTCTTGGCGAACGCAGCCATGAGCTTCTCGAAGTAGGCTTTGCCGCCGACTTCGCGCATGAACTTCGTGGAGAAGTTCGCGTGCATGCCGGAACCGTTCCAATCGAGGGCGGAATTGAAGGGCCCGAGGATGGGCTTGCAGCGCCACTCGATGTCGATGCCGTAGGACTCCGTCAGGCGGGTCAGGATGTAACGTGCGACCCACATCTGGTCAGCCGCGCTCTTGGAGCCCTTGCCGAAGATCTGGAAT
>CAYWRG010000105.1:0-996 GCA_964460715.1 uncultured Opitutus sp.
CGGTCCAGGATTGGGTGAAGCTCGCCGTGAACCGCGCGCGCCTGTCCAACACGCCCGCAATCTTCTGGCTCGATGAAAAGCGCGCCCACGACGCGCAGATCATCGCCAAGGTAAAGACCTACCTCGCCCAGCACGACACGAAGGGCCTCGACCTCAAGGTCCTCGCTCCCGCGGCCGCCTGCGAAGCGACGCTCGTCCGCCTCAAGGCCGGGCAGGACACGATCTCGGTCACGGGCAATGTGCTCCGCGACTACCTCACCGACCTCTTCCCCATCCTCGAGGTCGGCACGAGCGCGAAGATGCTCTCGATCGTCCCGCTGATGAACGGCGGCGGCCTCTTCGAGACCGGCGCCGGCGGCTCGGCCCCGAAGCACGTGCAGCAGTTCGTGGAGGAGAATTTCCTCCGCTGGGATTCGCTCGGCGAATTCTTCGCGCTGGCCGCGTCGTTCGAGCACCTCAGCCTCGTGTTCAAGCACGCCAAGGCCAAGGTCCTCGCCGACACGCTCGACGAGGCGAACGGCAAGTTCCTCGAGCACGACAAGTCGCCCGCCCGCAAGGTCGGCGCCGGCATCGACAACCGCGGCAGCCATTTCTACCTCGCGCTCTACTGGGCCCAGGCCCTCGCGGCGCAGAACGTCGATGCGGAGCTGAAGAAGATCTTCACCCCGGTTGCGGAGAAGCTCACGGCCGCCGAAAAGCAGATCGTGGCCGAGATGGTCGCGGTCCAGGGCAAGCCGACCGACATCGGCGGCTACTACCAGCCGGATGACGCCAAGGCGTCCGCCGCGCTGCGCCCGAGCGCGACGCTGAATGCGATTCTGGTGGCGGTCTGAGGGAGCGGAAATAGGACCGATAGGACGGATGCGACGAATAGGACCTATGATCGGGCCCGGCACTTTTGCCGGGCCTTGGTCATGCGTTCGCGCAGGCCGCCCTCGCGCATGAAGTCGCGCTCAAGTGCGTTTCTGAAATGTAGCCGGGGGGGGGGCGCCCCCC
>CAYWRG010000105.1:1006-8019 GCA_964460715.1 uncultured Opitutus sp.
ACCTCGCCGTCCGACTCTCCCTCGATCCCGTGTCCGCCCCGGCGACGGTGACGGTCAACGTCGGCCTCCCCGGCGCGCCTGTCGCTCAGCCGGTCAACCTTGCGGCCGTCTATGAAACCGCTGGCCAAGCCGACCTCACGGCGACGGGCGTGGTTTCCGGGGTTGTGCTGGGCGCGCCGCCCGCCCCCGCGCATCAAGGCGCGCTCAAGGGGGTTTCTGAAATGACCCGGGGGCCGCGCCCCCGGGTCCGACGGTGGAGCGTGTTGCCTCACCCCGCTGGCTTGCTACCTGGGGCCGGCGATTCGATCCAGCGTCTTGGGGGCAAGCCGCTCCACCACAGGCCGTCTCCGGGGTCAGCGACCCCGGCTACACCGATTCCCGCTTTCACGACTGCTCGCTCAGTGCGTCAGCACGTAGAACACGATGTTGATCGCCAGCGGGTACGCGATCTTCTCGGAGTAGAGCCGGAAATATTCACCGTCCTCGCCCTCGCGCTCCCAGCCGTCGCTGTCGTCGGAGTTGTGCAGGACCATCGCCATGATCCGGCCCTTGGCGTCGAAAATCACGCGGTGCTGGATGGTCGTCCCCGGCTGCTTCAGGCCCATGCGGATATTAGGCACCTGAGCCTTTTCCGTGACGTTGAACACGCTGCGGTAGAGCGGGTGCTCAATCGGGAGCTCCTCAAACTGCCGGTCAGGTAGGATCTCCTTGAAGGATCGCTCGATCGCCGTCCATTGCTGCTCGCCCCAGGAATCGGTCGTCAGGATGAACCCGCCGTTTTCGAGGTAATTCCTCAGGGCCAGGACTTCCTCCTCGCTCAACGTCATCGCGTGCGGAGCGGTCACCAACAGAAACGGGTACTTCACCAAGTCCGGATCCGACGCGCGAATCAACCGGCCATTCGGGCTGACGCTCAGCGAGGTCATCTGCTGCAGACGATACGAAAGATTCAGGTCCGCATCCGGCAAATCCGTCGTCCAGCCGCCACCGCGAGTGGTCGGCTGACGTCCGCCGCGGTCATAACGCAGTCTCGCCACCGTGAAGACGTCGGGATCGAACCCCTTCGGGTACTCCCACGTCGGCGTGCCGGTGCTGCGGGACTCCACCTCGCGGGCCGTCGTGGCGTTCGGCGGAACATAGACTTGGCCGCCCCCCATAAAGCCCTGAGCCCAGGCCAGCGTGCCTGAACCCAATGCGAAGACTCCCGCCACGACCGCACAGAGCGATCGGCAGGAATCCGCGTTAAGGAAGGAGCCGGGAATCATGCAGGGGAACCGTCCGAATCCACCATCTGACGGCCCCGACCGGTCTCCGGTTACAGCCGCGAACGCGTCACTCCGCGGCCATCGGCGGATAATCGGTGTACCCCTTTGGTCCGGGGCTGTAGAGCGTACGATTGTCGGGCTCGACCAGCGCAACCCCTGCCCTCACCCGCTCCGGCAGATCCGGGTTGCTGATGAAGTGGTGACCAAACGCCACCGCCGCGAGTGTGCCGTTCGTGATGGCCTGCGCCGCTTCCTCGGGCGAGTAGCCCATGTTGCCCACCAACGCGCCGCTGAAGGCCGCGCGCGCCGGGGTCACCACGTCCGCCTTCTGCACGCCGAAGAAATCGCCGCGCATGAGGTGAAGAAAGGCCACGCGCCGGGATTCGAGCTGAGAGGCGACATAGCGCGTGATCGCCACCGGATCGCTGTCGAGCATGTCATTGAAGCTGTTGAGCGGGGAAATGCGGACGCCGACCCGATCCGCGCCCCAGACCGCGATAGCCGCGTCGGTGACTTCCAGCAGGAGGCGGGCCCGGTTTTCGATCGAGCCGCCGTACGGCCCCGTGCGCTGGTTGCTGCCGTCGCGCAGGAACTCGTCGAGGAGATAGCCGTTCGCGCCGTGGACCTCGACGCCGTCGAAGCCTGCAGCCTTCGCGTTCTCGGCCGCCTTCCGGAAGCCGGCCACGATCCCAGGCAGTTCGTCATCGCGCAGTTCGCGCGGCGTCTCATAGGGCTTCTTCCCCTGCGGCGTGTGCGTCGTGTCGTTGCGAATCGGCAGAGGGCTCGGCGCCACGGGCTGCGCGCCGCCGTTGAGCAGCGAGTGACAGGCCCGGCCGCCGTGCCAGATCTGCAAAATGATCCGACCACCCTTGGAGTGAACCGCATCGGTCACGGTCTTCCATGCGGCGACCTGGGCGTCGGAGTAGATGCCGGGCTCGCGTCCGCCAAAGGCCGAGTTGCCCTCGATCGCCATGGTGGCCTCAGCCACGATCAACCCTGCGCCCGCGCGCTGCGCATAGTACTCGGCCATGATGGCCGTCGGCACATGCTGGGCATCCGCGCGGCAACGGGTAAGCGGCGCCATGAGGATACGATTGGGGAGCGCCAAGGCGCCCAGTTTGACCGGCGTGAACAAGGAAGCGTGATGCATGGAAGAAAGGAGGGCCAAAGGGACCCCAGACCGGTCCAAACGCAACCCGCACCCAGTTTTGCCATCCTCTTGCTGCCCGCTAACGGGCGAGCGGATCGGGCCGGATCTGGAACTTCATCGCCTTCGGGTGGGTGCCTTTGCCGCCCTCCATGTGGAAGGGCGCCCGCGTGCTGATCGTCGCCCAAAGCGCCCGCCCTTTCCATCCCGCACTCGCGTCGTCGATCCGGCCGTCAACCCACTTGGTGAAGAAGCCCAGCGGATACGGCACGCGCAGGATCACCCACTTGCCGTCCTTCAACGCCAGCAGGCCTTCTGATCCGTTGCCGGTGTTGATCGGCGTGTTGGCACCGAGACCGGATGTGTTGAACTGATCAACCCACGTGTAGTAGCTCGCCTCCGCGCTGCCCGGGGTGTTCACGCCTTGGACCTGGGGAAGCGGCTCCGGATAAAACGTCCAGCCTTCGCGTCCATGCTGGCCGGTGGCGGTGGGTCCGTTGAGCGGGCCCTTCACCTTGCGCCGATCGAAGCTCGCGAGGTGACCACTTGCCAGCGCAACCCAAGCGACGCCGTTGCGGTCCACGTCCATGCCGCGCGGGGTGAAGCCCTCGATCGGTTCACCCTTTTCGTCGAGAGGCAGTTCGAAGTACTCCGTGATTGCGGTCTCGCTCGGATTGGCTCCCGGCGTGACCCGGATAAGCCCACCGGGATAGCCGAGGGCCGATCCCCAGACCGAGCCGTCGGGCGCCGGAGAGACTGCGTAGAAACCGGCGCCGAGGCGCTTGTCCTTCGTCGGATCCACGGGCTGGTTCGGTTCGACGTAGGGATCGCGCCGACCGTTGCCGTTGGTGTCGAGAATCAGGGGCGTCCACCCCTGCGAGGCCAGCTCATCGCCGGTCTCGTCAAATTTACGGGTGTTGAGCCAGCCGATGACCGAGCCTCCCCCACTCGTCCACAACGTGTGATCCGCGTCCTCGGCGAACATGAGGTGGTGCGTGCTGAAACCCGTGCTGACGTGGGTGTACTTGCCGGTTTTCGGATCGTAGACCCCGAGATGCCGGCTGGCGCGATTCACCGGAAACACCTTCGCTGACGGATGGGACGAGCCGGCCTTGAAGACATCCGGGTTCTCCGGCGGACGTACCGCCGCGGTGATCCAGACGCGACCGAGGTGGTCGAACATCGGGTTGTGCACGTTGGCCTTGCTGTCCCAGAGCACCTGGTCGCCCCAGTAAGCCGAAGGCTGGGGCATGTCGGGCGAGGTCGGCGGCGTCGCCGGGTCGCGGACCGTCAGCGGAATCCGGCTCACCGTGTGCCGGATCGGATCGAGGACCGGCAGATAATCCGCGCTGAGTTCCATCGCGCCGTAGATCAGACCGTTGGCATTGAGCGTCGGGTTGCGGCGGTCCGTCGTGACGAGATCGTGCAGGTAGTCGGTCGGATCGGTCCAATCCCACTGCGTGATGACCACATTGCGCTCGATCCCCTGCGGACGTGGCGGTGCCGGCGGGACCTCTCCGGCGGTCACGCGGTCGGTCCAGTCGGCGAACATCTTGAGAGCGCGCTCCCGCCCCATCTGCTGCAGGGTCGACAGCATATTGCCGCCGGCCTGACCGGACAGGATGCGGCGCTGCCACGCCTCCTCGGTCGTATGGAAATCCCGGAACTGCGGTGGCAGCGAACGCGTCGCCTCGTTGCCGAGTTGGTGACAGGCCATGCAGCCGCCGGACTTCACCAGGCGGAGGAACTGGGCCTGATTCTGAATCGTCGGCGCGATGCCGTTGCCCTCGGGGCCGGTGCCGGGAAATTCCTCCTTGGCCGGGGCCTTGATGAGGGAGAACCAGTATCCAGCCGGGTAATACTTGGCCGCCGCCTTCGCATCGGGGGCCGGGACGGCCTTGAGGTCGAGCGTGCGGCCGGGGGCCGCCTTGGTCTTGGGCGAATCAACCAGGCCGTAACCGCGCACCCAAACGTCGTAGTTGACGGGCGGCAGTTCGGGCAGCACGTAGCGGCCGAGGTCATCGGTCACGACGATCTTGGCGTACTTGGTCGGCAGCTCGGTCGTTTCGGCGATCACCCACACCCCGGCCTCGGGGCCACGCGGTCCCGTAACCGTGCCTTCAATGAAGCCGGTGGCAGGGAGTTGTCCGCGGACAAACGGCGCAAGGACCAGGCAGACCAGTACGACCAGTGCAGGCGACAGGACAGGATTCGGCTTCATCATCGTCAGGGGTTGGGGTTCTCACCACAGGGATCACCACGCGTTCGTGGGGCCCACGTCGGCCTCGAACATGCGTCCGCCGCTCCCCAAGGCAACGGCGAAGGCTCGGACAGGTGCACCTCAAACGAACGGGATCCACGCGCGAACCAAATCAACCAGGGCCTTCTCGTTTGCGGCCAGCGCCTTCCCGGTTCCCAACGACACCATCGCCCGGTCCTTGGCGAGCCACGTCAGGAGGCCCGCCGGATCCGCGACATTTCCCTGCACCGACTCAGCCCGCACCTTGGCGCCCAAGTGAAAAATCAGCTGCACCTGATCGAGCGAACGCAGATGGGTCGTGGCAAAAAACTCCGTGGTCCGAAAGCTCGGCGCATTCCATTTGATCGCCGCCTCGATACCCGGGGCGGCCCCGAGGATGAGCGCCGAAACGTTCCTGATGTCCGCTTTCAAGGGATGCTCTAGCGCCGCCATGAACGCGTCGAGTGTGGCGGCCCCCGTCAGTCGGGGTTTCGCCGCTGTCATCCTGGACTGCTTGGCCATGGCGGAGGGATCGCCGGCCTCACCCGCCCCTCACGCCCTGCAGCACTGGGCTGCACGTCAACACGGGCCGCACCTCCACCGTCAGCCCGATGGCAAGCCCGGGGCACTGCTGCGCGATCTCGGTCGCCTCCTCCAGATTCGCAACCGTGAGCATGAAGTAGCCCCCCACCGCCTCCTTGGCCTCGGCA
This sequence comes from uncultured Opitutus sp., assembly GCA_964460715.1. Classification (GTDB taxonomy): domain Bacteria; phylum Verrucomicrobiota; class Verrucomicrobiia; order Opitutales; family Opitutaceae; genus CAMAXB01. The sequence continues at coordinate 6,368 of CAYWRG010000105.1, forward strand.
AAGGGTCCGTCCGTCACCACCCGCCCCTGCGGGCCCGAGACCACCCGGCCGCCCAGCGCAAGCGGACGCCCCTGCGCCAGCTTGCCCTTGGCCGTGAGGCCCGCGAACCAGTCGTTCCACTGTTGAGTCAGCGCCGCCTTTTGCTCGTCCGTGAGGTGCGCGTGGCTCTCCGGCCCGGCGTTGCGGAACAGAAGGAGAAACGGGGAGGTTGCCGGCGGAGTCGGTTCAGGGGAGTTGCTCATGGTAAGAATGGAAACGTGGAGGGAATGGTTCCTGACAACACAACGAACGAACGTGCCTCCGCCGGACCGCCATGACCGGAAATCCGTGCGAACACCGTTCAGCGCGTGACGGCGCGCTCGGCGTCAAGGTAGTCACAGAGCAGGTGCACGTTGGCAATATAGGCCGCGGTTGTGATCGCCGGCGCGCCTCTGAACGGGACCAGCCAGCGTCCCTGCGCATCGAGGCGGACGATCGCCACCTTGACCCGCGGCGCGAGGGCTGCGGCGCGCTTCGCGGGGTCGTCCGCGGCCTTGGCGGCGGCCTGGCGGGTGCGATAGGCCTCGCGGCCCTGCGCCATGACCTCCTCGGCTCGGGCCATGATCTTCGGAAGGCCGAAGTCGCTCTTCCAGCTGTAACCGGTCTGCCGCTCCAGGCTGATTTCCTCCACGGCATAGTAAATCTTCCCGTCCCGATCGCCAAAGATCGGGCGGTTGGTGTCCGGCTCGTACAGTCGCGCCCAGTGGCCCGGCGCAATCTCCGAGCGCCGCAGCCAGGCGATCGCGCGCGGCAGCGGCTCGAGAAACCCGGTCTCTCCCGTCTCCAGGTAGAGATCGACCAGCAGGTTGATCACCCCGCCGCTCTCCCGGGAGGAAACGCCCGGCGGCTCAAACGCCCGCGCCCAAGCCGGGTGCATGCGTGCATCATACTGCTGCGCCCACGCCGGCTGCGGCTCCGGCAGCTGCGCCCGACAGAGGAACTCACCGCCGCGCAGCGCGGCCGCACGCAGATACGGCCGATTCAACTTCTCCGCGGCGTCGAGCAGCGTGAGGATGCAGTCCCGCTGCGTGTCATCGTTGAGCGTCGCATGATCGTAGTAGGGCTGCCCGGAATGCTGACGCGGCCAGGCCGGGTCGAAACTCGCGCTGCGCACCGGATACGCGGCCGGATCGACCGGCTGCCCGTTCCAGCGCTGGGGCCAGCCGCCGGTCGGTCGCTGCGCCTCCAGCAGTTTGGCCAGCCCGTAGTCACGCGCCTCGCGCAGGCGCCGGTCGCGCGGGCCATCGCCCGCGGGATTCAGCGTCGTCAGGGCGACGAGGAAACGCAGCGCCTGCTGGGTGTTGTCATCGTCGTAGGTCGACACGTTGCGGCGCTTGGCCGCGTCCTCCGGGGAAATGCGGCCGAGGTCGTCGCGCCGATACCAGGCCGTGCGTTTTTCCGGATCGAACTCGATCAGGTAATCCCACCCACCCGAGGCGAGCTGGCCGGCCGCGAGCGCCTCGCCCACCGCCCATGCCGCCTCAAGGTAACGCGCCTCGCCGGTGCTGGCATGCGCCCGCAGAAAGGCGAAGCCCATGGCCGGCGTTCCCGGGTTCTGGACCACAGGCATCCCATAGAGGGAGTGAAGGAGTGGCTCGGCCGAACGGTTCAAA
>CAYWRG010000106.1:0-7919 GCA_964460715.1 uncultured Opitutus sp.
TACGAACTTCAGTACAAGGCCCCTGGCCACCCTCAGCTCGCCGAGGACATCGCCTTCTTCCAAGGTGCGGCCAAGGCGGTGGCTGACGTGCTGGTGCTGCCTGAGGCGATGCCCGACAGCCGCGACATGCGCGAGGCCTTCGCGGCCTCGGCTGATCGCACCACCGTGCTGAGCCGGCTGCGCGCGACCCGCACGGCGGGCGGCGCACCGTTTGTCGCCGTGACCACGCCGGCCGCCCTGCTCCAATCCGTGCCCGCGCTCGAGGCGTTCGCCACGAGGGAAATGACGCTCGCTCCCGGCGAAACCCACCCGTTTGCCGGCCTGCTGGAAAAGCTCCACGAGCTCGACTACGACTCCGAGACGGTCTGTGAAGCTCCCGGACACTACGCCGTGCGCGGCGGCATCATTGACGTGTACCCGGTCACGGCCACGCAGCCCTACCGCCTTGATTTCTTTGGCGACGTCATCGAGGAGATTCGCGCCTTCGATCCGGTGACGCAGCGTTCCGGCGAAAAGGTCGCCGCGATCACGATCGCCGCCTCGCCCCGGCTCAAGCTGGAGGCGGCGCGCACCGGCATCGCCGACTACCTGCCGCCCGGAACCCACCTCGTGCTGGTGGAACCGGCGTCGCTGGATGAGGAGTTCAGCCTGTTTGCGCGGGAGGAAGGCGCGACGCCGGAAGGAGGATCGCCCGTCCTTCCGGCCATCCTGGCGCGTTGCGGCGCCGTCACCGGCGTGAGCGATCTCGACGAAGCCGCCGCCCTGTTCGATGGAGCCGAGGTGGAGGAGATCACTTGGGATACCGAGAGCCTGCGCCATCACCGCAACTTCCCGGACGACAACCTCGTCGCCCAGGAACGCCTCCAGGAGGAGTCCGACGCCCGCAGCCGCTTTCTCCAGCATGTGATGGCCTGGAAGAAATCCGGCCATCGCGTTGTCCTCGTCGTGTCCAAGGAAGCCGAGGAGCAGCGCGTCCGCGGACTGCTCGACGAGGAAGCCGGACTCAAGGGCCTGAAGCCCGAGTTCCTGCGCGGCACGCTCAATGAGGGCTTCCGCATCGCGCGACCGGCGGCCGACGCGGCCGCGGGCCCGGCGCACGCCGGGCTGGTGCTCGGGCCGAAGGAAGCGGGCCTCGTGGTCGTGACGGAGACGGAGATCTTCGGACGTCAGCGGGCACGCCGTCCCCTCACCGGCCGCCGTGCCCTCGCCCAGCGCGCGCAGATCGACCAGCTGCTCGACTTCTCGGAACTGGTGGAGGGCGACTTCGTCGTTCATCTCCAGCACGGCATCGCACTTTACCGTGGTCTGACGAAGCTGGAGACCCGTGACGGCACTCGGGAGGTCATCTCGCTCGAGTTCGACGACCGCGTGACCCTGCACGTGCCGCTGCAGGAATCGCATCTCATCAGCCGCTACGTCGGCCTGAGCAAGTCGCGCCCGCAGCTCGGCCGCATCGGTTCCAATCGCTGGGAAAAAACCCGCCAGGCCGCCGAACGCTCGACCGTCGACCTCGCGGCCGAGCTGCTGCGCATCCACGCCGCCCGCGAGGCGGTGCCCGGACACGCGTATCCGCCGGACAATGCGTGGCAGCACGAGTTCGAGGGTTCCTTTCCGTTCACCGAGACGCCCGACCAGCTCAAGGCCATCCAGGAAACCAAGGCCGATCTCGAGCGCGCGCGACCGATGGACCGGCTGATCTGCGGCGACGTCGGCTTCGGCAAGACCGAGGTCGCGATCCGCGCCGCCTTCAAGGCCGTGCAGGGCGGCAAGCAGGTCGCGCTCATGGTGCCGACCACCGTGCTCGCGCAGCAGCACCTCAACACCTTTCGCGAGCGCATGGCGGGCTACCCGATCGCGGTCGAGATGGTGAGCCGTTTCCGCTCGCGCGCCGAGATCGGCAAGATCGTGGCCGCGACTGCCGCGGGACAGGTCGACATCCTCATCGGTACGCACCGACTGCTGCAGGCCGACGTGAAATTCCGTGACCTCGGGCTCGTCATCATCGACGAGGAGCAGCGCTTCGGCGTGAAGCACAAGGAGCGCTTCAAGGCCCTGCGTGCCACCGTCGACGTGCTCTCGATGAGCGCCACGCCGATCCCGCGCACGCTCTACATGGCGATGACCGGCGCCCGCGACATGAGCGTGATCGAGACCGCGCCGGTGAACCGGCATCCGATTCAGACCATCGTCCGCACCTACGACGAGAAGATCGTGGTCGACGCCGTGCGCCATGAGATCCGCCGCGGCGGGCAGGTGTTTTACCTGCACAATCGCGTGATGACAATTGAGCGCGTCGCCCAGCGCCTGCGCGAACTCCTGCCTGACCTCACCATCGGCGTCGGTCACGGCCAGATGGAGGAGAACGAGCTCGAGCGCACGATGACGGACTTCGTGGCGGGCCGCTACCAGTTGCTGGTCTGCACCACGATCATCGAGAGCGGTCTCGATATCCCGAACTGCAACACGATCATCATCGAGGGCGCGGATCGCTTCGGGCTGTCCCAGCTTTACCAGCTGCGCGGCCGGGTGGGCCGGTTCAAGCACCAGGCCTACGCCTACCTCCTGCTCCACCGGCACACCCGGGTGGTTGAGCTCGCGCGCGAGCGCCTCAGCGCGCTGCGCACGTACAACCAACTCGGTGCCGGCTTCCGTATCGCGATGCGCGACCTCGAGCTGCGCGGCGCCGGCAACCTCCTCGGCGCGGAGCAGAGCGGACACATTGTCGGCGTCGGCTTTGAACTCTACTGTCAGCTCCTGCGCCAGTCGGTCGCTCGCCTGAAGGGCGAGAAGCCCGCGGCTTCGGTCCGCGCGAGCGTGAAGCTCGATTTCGTCTTCGTCGGCGAAGCCGGCACGCCGGAGTCGGCCACGGAGACCCGCGGACGCCATCAGGATGGCTACACCGCAGTCCGCGATGCGGAGCACGATGCCAGCGGCGCGGTCGAGGTGGCTCCGATCCAGGCCCGCATCCCGTCCAAGTACCTTTCCGAGGCACGTCTGCGCATCGACTTCTACCGGCGCCTCGCTCTGGCCGAGCTTCCAGCCAAGCTGAAGGAAATTGAACATGAATTGCGGGACCGTTTCGGGCCGTTTGGCGACGAAGTCCGGGCGCTGTTGTTGATCACCGAGATCCGCATCCGGGCGGAACAAAAGGGCATCCTCAGCGTCGAAACCCAGTCGAGCCGTCTCAAATGCCTGCGCAACAGCAGTCAGCGAGATGATTTTGTCATGCTGGGAACCCGGTTTCCACGGTTGACCGCCCCCAAACCTCTCCTACGTTTAAAAGAGATCATTACGTTCCTCAACAACCTGCCAAATCCATGATGCCCCGGCGCACTGAGCCCCGTCTCAATCCCACCCCCGCCCGCGCACTGGCCGCCGCTTTCGGAGCACTCGTGTTGTTCTCCGCATCGGCGGTGATGGCGCAGGTCGCCGCCCCGGCGCCTGCTCCCTCGTCCGCCCCCGACAACCTGAACCTCCGCTTCGCCAATGGCATCGCCGCCATTGTCGAGGGCAAGGTCATCACGGTGGATGATATCCGCCGCGAAATTGGTCCCTACATTCCCCAGCTGCAAAAGGAAGTCCGCAACGAGCAGGAGTTCAACCAGCGGCTCGAGGCCCTGCAGGACGACGTCATCCAAAACCTCGTCGACAAGGTTTTGATTGTTAAGGAATTCTACAAGACCAAGGAAGGCCAGCAGCAGAAGCAGATCCCGGCCAGCTACGTCGACAACGCGATTTCGGAGAACATCATCACCCAGTTCGACGGTGACCGCTCCAAGTTTCTCGCCTACCTCCGCAGCCGCGGCCTCACCCTGCGCGACTACCGCGTCGAGGTGGCCGACGACCTGATCTACGGCTACATGCGCGGCCAGCAGCGCAAGTCGATGAGCATCGTCAGCCCGGTCAAGGTCGAGCAGTTCTACAACGAGAACAAGGAACGCTTTTATCAGGAGGACGAAGTCCACATGCGCATGATCCAGTTCACCCGCGCCGCGGGTGAAACCGATGCGCAGCTGACCGCCCGCGTCAACGCGGCCGCGGCCCGGATCAAGGCCGGTGAGTCCTTTGAGGAAGTGGCTAAACAGCTCTCCGATACGCGCCGCACCCAGGGTGGCGACTGGGGCTGGAAGAAGCGCTCCGACCTCAAGAAGGAGTTCAGCGATCCTCTCTTCGTGCTCGAAAAGGGTCAGTCCACGGCGGCCATTATCCAGCCCGAGGCCGGCTACCTCCTTTATGCCGAGGATCGCCGCTACGCCGGCATCCAGGCCATCGACCAGGTCCGCGAGCAGATCGAGCGCATCCTCATCCAGAACATGGCCCGCGTCTCCGAAGAGCGCTGGCTCGAGCGCCTGCGCCGCAACGGCTACGTGAAGCTCTACTGACGCCTCGCAGCGTCGCGTCGCGCTCCCACCCCTTTCAGCCCGGCCGCAACGGCCGGGCTTTTTTTGTGTCTGCTTAGAGCATCGTTCTCGTTCTTCGTCATCGTTCTCGTTCCGGAAAGAGAACGAGAACGAATATGAGAATGAGAACGATGCGACCGATCAGGCCCCGAACAGAAAGCAGCGCCCGTTGACCGCATCACTGATCGGGATAAGCTCCCGACATGAACCTGCTGACGCAGCTCGAAGCCCTCAGCTACCTCGTGACCATCGTCGGTCTGCCCTTCGCCCTGTGGGTGTTCATCGCGGAACGGCGCAAGGAGCGCATGAACGACGACGAGGAGGTGTATCTCCAGCTGGCCGATGACTACGAAAAGTTCCTCAAGCTCGTCCTTGAGCATCCGGACCTGCGCCTCATGACGCAGGCGCAGCCCGCCACCCCTTTCACGCCCGATCAGGTCGAACGACGCGACATCCTGTTCGAAATCCTCATCTCCATCTTCGAACGGTCCTACATCCTCGTCTACGAGACCAAGATGTCGCGCCAGACCGCCCGCCTGTGGCAGACGTGGGAGGACTACATGCGTGCGTGGTGCCGTCGTCGCGACTTCCGCGAGCTGCTGCCCAAGCTCCTCGAAGGCGAGGATCCGGATTTTCAGGCGCACATTCGCCGCGTAGCCGCCGAGGAAACTCAGCGCCAGACCAGTGGCGCGTTGTAGCCGGGCTCGCTGAGCCCGGTCCGAGAGGGCACTCCGCCCCCCGGCCTCTCACACCGGCCACCCTCACCCTCGCCGCGCGGTGCCGATCCAAAGGTGGCTAGATTTATTCATTTGCAATAATATTGCATTAAATAACCTAGCCGGAATGCCCACGCCGTTGTCCTCCCCAGAAGCCTATCCTGCGAGCCGCCTACGGGAACTCGCCGTCGCTGAGCGCCCCCAGGAGCGGCTGCTGCGTCTCGGTTCCGGGTCGCTCACCGATGGGGAACTGCTCGCCCTGCTTCTCCGTAGCGGAACCCGCGGACAGGATGTCATGACCCTCGTCTCACGGCTCTTGCACGAGGCCGGATCCCTGCGGGCACTCGTGGGCTGGAAAGAAGCCGATTTCCGGCCGTTCAAGGGCATCGGTCAGGTCAAGGCGCTCCAGCTCGTCGCCGTCATGGAAATCGCCCGCCGCGTCCTCGAACAGGGTCAGGAAGCCGCACCCCACCTCCAGCAACCCGAGGCGATCTGGCGCCACCTCCAGCCGCTCGCCCTCGGGCTGAAGGTCGAGAAATTCTGGGCGTTGTGCCTAAATCGCAAAAACCGACTGTTGCGCTGCGTCGAGATCAGCTCGGGCACCGCCGGGAGCACACTGGTCCACCCGCGCGAGGTCTACCGCGAGGCCATCCGCGCCGCCGCCTCCGCCATTATCTGCGCGCACAACCACCCCTCGGGCGACCCGGCGCCCAGCGCGGCGGATATCCGGGTCACCCGGCAGCTCCGCGAGGCCGCGCTCACAGTGGAAATCGACCTGCTCGACCATGTGATCGTCGGTTCCCCGAGCGCCGACCCGCTTGGGATCGGCTGGTACAGCTTTCGCAGTTCGGGACTGCTGTGAGAGTGCAGCGGAAGTCGCTGCCCCCAGTCTGAATATCCCCCTTTCCGGACCGGCCTCAGCGAGGCCGGCTACACCCAGCAAAAGGCCGCACCCCTTGCGGGAGTGCGGCCGATAAACTGGTGGTGGAGGCCGGATTCGAACCAGCGAACGTTAAAAACGAACAGATTTACAGTCTGCGCCCTTTAGCCACTTGGATACTCCACCCAAAATGGAAGGGTCAGAGGAAGGGAACGGCCGGGGCTGATCAAGAAAAAAGTTCGAGGGGCCGAACGGCGGGACATGCCTCCCCACCACAGGGTTGCAACGACGGCCCGCCCACCCCTGTCGCCACGCTGTCTTGCCTAAACCGACCATGCACCCACGCTCCGCTTCAGCCATCGCGCCCGGATGCCCGACGCCCTCAACGAAGCCCTCACGACGAGCCTCTGGCCGCACTTGTTTGCGGTCGGCGGCTTCCTGTTGGCGCTCTTTGCCGTCGCCCGCCTCATGCGCGAAAAGCGCCAGCCCGGCAACACGCTGGCCTGGCTGATGGTGATCATCCTGATTCCCTATCTCGGCGTCCCGCTCTTCCTCCTCTTCGGTGGCCGGAAGCTCCGCAAACTCGCCGAGCACAAGGGACGGCTGCTGCCGCACCTGCCCGGCATCCGCCAGGTTCGGCCTGAAACCGCGGCCATTGCCGCCGTCCACACCATGGTCTCGGCCGGCGGCTGCGAGCCCGTCGGCGGCAATACCGTGCGACTGCTCGTCAGCGGCGAGGAGGCCTTCAACGAACTCGAGGTGCAGATCCGCTCGGCCAAGCACTCGATCCACATCATGACCTTCATCCTCGGGCGCGACGAGACCGGCCGGCGTCTGGTCCACCTGCTCGCAGAACGCGCCCGGGCCGGCGTCAAGGTCCGCCTCCTGCTCGACGCCCTCGGCTGCCTCTTCAGCAGCCGCGGCTTTGTCGATCCGCTGCGCGAGGCAGGCGGCGAGGTGGTCAAGTTCATGCCAATGATCCCGCTAGCGCCACGCGGCTCGGCCAACCTGCGAAATCACCGCAAGATCATGGTCTTCGACCAGCACACCGCGATGATTGGCGGGCACAATCTTGCGCGCGAGTATATGGGCTCAACACCGTGGCGGAAGCGGTGGGCCGATTTCGGCGCCATGATCACCGGACCTGGAGCCGCGTTGCTCAACGAGGTTTTCCTCGCTGACTGGGCCTACGCCAGTGGCCAGTCGCTTGATGCCCTGCACCGCGAGCTCGATCCTGCCGCGGTGCGCACCGAGGGCGGCAGCGAACTGCAGGTCATTGCCAGCGGTCCCGACGTGAAGGGCGATCCACTCTACGAAGGCATCGTCTCGATGATCCAGGAGGCCAAGCAGAGCGTGTGGATCATCACGCCGTATTTCATCCCGGACGAGGTCCTGCTGCGCTCTCTCGTGGTCAAGGCTCGCGCCGGCAAGGACGTCACCCTGATCGTCCCGGCCCGGTCGAACCACCCCGTCACCGACTACGCCGGACGCCACGCCCTGCGCCAGCTGCAGGCCGCCGGAGCGCGCGTGCTCCTCTACGAGCCCGGCATGATGCACGCCAAGGCGATGATCGTGGACGACCGCATCGGCATGGTGGGCTCGGCGAATTTCGACCTGCGCAGCCTGTTCGTGAACTTCGAGATCGGGGTTGTCCTGCTCAGCGAGCCTGATGTGCGCACCATGCGCGTCTGGGCAGGCGAGCTGGTCCGCAAATGCCGCGAGTTCAAGCCGCGCCCGCGCCGCCGCCTGCGCTTCGCGCGCGAACTCGCCGAGGACCTCAGCCGCCTGCTCGCGCCGCTGCTCTGAGTATTTTCAGGAAACCGGTAGCTAGAGCGGTTTAAATTGAGGTGTAGCCGGGGTCGTTGACCCCGGTCTGGGACATTCTAGAGGTAAACGCCAATCCCCGGGGGCAACGACCCCGGC
>CAYWRG010000107.1:0-7109 GCA_964460715.1 uncultured Opitutus sp.
GAAATAGCGGCGCTCGACGCCTCAGCATTGCGCCGCGCCACAGAGCAGAGTCCTGCGCCTCGAGATTTTCTCGCCGCAATCAAGCGCCGCCGCTACGGACTCCGCCCGAGCCTGATCGCTGAACTAAAGAGAGCCTCTCCCTCCAAAGGGATTCTCGCCCCGCACCTTGACTTGTTTCAAGTAGCCGACATCTACACCCAAAACGGTGCTGCCGCCATCAGTGTCCTCACCGACGAAAAGTTCTTCGGTGGACGCATCGGGGACCTGCAGGAGGTGACGGGTGACTTTGCGGTCCAAGGCCCCGCCCTGCCCTGCCTGCGCAAGGACTTCATGGTCCACCCGATCCAGGTCCGCGAGGCCCGGGAAGCCGGCGCAAGCGCGATTCTCATCATCGTCCGGGCGCTCGATGACGCCGAGATCACCATGCTGCACGAGGCGGCGAAGGCGGCCGGGCTCGATGCCCTGTTTGAGATTCATACCGAAGCGGAGGTCGATCGCGCCGTGCGCCACGGCGCGCGGATCATCGGCGTCAACAATCGGGATCTCGCGGTTTTCACCACCGACCTCGGCTTGAGCGAGCGGTTGATTCCGCGGTTCCCTCGCGACGTGATCGCGGTCAGCGAAAGCGGCATCCACAGTCCCGCGGAAGCGATCCGGGCCCGGCGCGCGGGCGCTCATGCGCTCCTCGTGGGCGAAGCCCTCATGCGCGCGCCCGACACCCAAGCCCTGCTCTCCTCCCTCGCCTCAGCCGGTCTCTGACCATGGCTCTCCGTCTCGCCCCCATGTCCGCTTCCGACTACGAGGCATGGTGGTCGATCATCGTTCCCGAGTACGCCGCGGACAAGGTGGCCAATGGAACCTGGAGCGCGGCGGAATCGCTGGAGAAATCCCGCGACTCCATCACGTCCCTGCTCACGCACGGATTGACCACCCCCGGCCACCACCTGCTGACGCTGATGTCCGATGACACCCGGGTCGGCTATCTCTGGCTCGCCGACAAGGCCGGCGCCGGATATGTCTACGACCTGTATGTTTATCCCCTTTTCCGGCGTCAGGGTTTTGGCCGCGCGGCGATGCTCGCGATGGAGTCAATGGCTCGTGATCTGGGCATGATATCGGTCAGCCTCCATGTCTTTGGTTTCAACCATGCCGCCGCCGCGCTCTATCAGTCAATCGGCTACGAGGTGACTGACCTCACTCTGCGCAAGCGACTGTCGGCCGGTATCTGACCATGCCCCTCTCCCCTTCATCCACCCGGGACCTGCTGGCGAAGCTCGGCCATCATCCCAAGCGCTTCCTCGGCCAGAACTTTCTTGTCGACGGCAACATCGTGCGAAAGTCGCTTGAGCTCGCTCAGATCGGCCCCGGTGATCGCGTCGTCGAGGTCGGCCCCGGGCTTGGCACACTGACGTCCGCCCTGATCGAGTCTGGCGCGGATGTCTGGGCGGTCGAGTTCGACGGAGATTTCATTGGGCACCTGAACAGCACCCTTGGCCCAACTTCCGGCAACCGGTTTCACCTGCTGCACGGCGACGCGGTCGAGCACCCCATCGCCGGTCTTCCCTTCGAACTCGCCGAGAAGGGCTTCAAGGTGGTCGCCAACCTCCCCTACGCGATATCCACCCCGTGGATGGACGCGATCCTCGGGGGACCGCTGCCCGAGCGCATGGTGCTGATGCTCCAGTTCGAGGCAGCCCAGCGCTACGCGGCGGAGCCGGGCACCAAGCTCTTTGGCGCCATCTCGATCTTCCTTCAATCCGCCTATGACTTGGCGCCCGGGCACAAGGTCGCGGCGGCCTGCTTCCACCCGCGTCCCGACGTCGAGTCGTACCTCCTTCACCTCGTCCGCAAGCCTACCCCGAGGGTCTTTCCGGCCACCACCAAGGACCTGATCCGAGCCTGCTTCCAGCAGCGTCGGAAACAGATTGGCGCCCTGCTCCGGGATAAACTGCCGGACGGCGGTCAGGCGTGGATCGCAAGCCTGGCCTCGGCCGGATTGGATGCCCGCGCCCGCCCCGAGGAAATCCCCACGATTCTTTGGCAAACGCTCGTGCCGGCTTGAAACCCGCGTAGGGTCAAGTACCCATAGAGGAATGATCCTGCGATCAATTTTGATCCTGGCCGCTGCCGCAGTGGGTCTTTGCTCCTCCGGACGCGCCCAGTCAACCACCCTGGGTGAGCGCACGGCCGGTGGCCGCTACCGGCCGCCAAGCGGTGTCTACAGCGTCGCGATCCCGGTGTTACCCGAACTGGGCGGACAGGTCGACGAGACCGAGTTTGTGGTCACCTTCCGCGATGCCTTCACGATGCACGCCAGCATTGCGTGCTTCCCGATGGATGCTACGCAGCGCTGGGAAAATGAGACCCGGGGACGCCGGGATTATCTCATCTGGTTCTTCACCAATTTCGTGCAGGGCGACTTTCAGCAACGCTTCCCCGGCGCTGCCGTCGAGAGCGCACGGTTCATTCCCAGTGTGCAGGACGGTGCGCTCCTCACCTACATGCTGCTCCCCGGAGGCACCATGTTCGTCGAGCGCCTTGCGATGGCCTCGGGCGAGGCTCCACCCGTCGCCAAGCGCGGCAACCTGCTCTTCGTGCGCGGAGGTCATATTTACGTCCTGAGCATCGAGCTCGCCGAAAAAGTCCTTGAGCGCCGCACGTTCAACAAGACGGTGGCCGAGGAGGATGCGATGCTGGAAGCCCGGCTCTCCGATCTGCTCGCGAAGATGGAGTTCACGCCGGCAAAACCGTGAGCCTAGCCTGCCGCAGGCGGCAGGAAATCCGAATGACGAAGCACGAATGACGAATCCAATCGATCCAAACTCTGGTTTTATAGATCAGGACGTTCGGGTCGTCATTTCGTCCTTCTGATTTCGGATTTCTGATTTTCTCCCATGCCACCTTTTGGTCTTCTCATTCACGGCGGCGCCGGTGTGCTCCTCCGCTCCGAGGTGTCGCCTTCGCTGGAACAGCAATGCCGCGCCAAACTCACCGAGGCGCTTGAGGCCGGGTACACCGTGCTGGCGGCGGGCGGACCGGCGCTTGACGCCGTCGTCGCCGCAGTGCGCGTCCTCGAGGATTCTCCGCTCTTCAATGCCGCCCATGGCGCCGTCCTGACCGCCGACGGGCTGTGCGAACTGGATGCGGCCATCATGGATGGACGAACCCGCGCTGCAGGGTCCGTGGCCGGGGTTAAGCACATCCGCAATCCCATCACGCTGGCCCGCGACGTGATGGAGAAGAGCCAGCACGTCATGCTCGCCGGCGAAGGCGCCGAGCGCTTCGCCGAACACATCGGCCACACCCTGGTCGGCAATGACTACTTCCAGATCGAGCGCCGCCGCCAGCAGCTCCGGCGGGCCAAGGAGATGGAAGCACGTGCCTCTCAAAATCCATCGGCGCGCGTCGGATTTGTGACCGTGGACGACAACGACGATGGTCCCCTCGACCCGCTCGTGGCTGAGCGCAAATGGGGCACGGTCGGTTGCGTGGCGCTGGATCAGCACGGCCATCTCGCCTCCGGCACCTCCACCGGCGGCATGACGAACAAGAAATTCGGCCGCATCGGCGACTCCCCGGTGATTGGCGCGGGCACCTACGCCGACGACGCCACCTGCGCCCTGAGCGCGACCGGGCATGGGGAATTTTTCATTCGCAGCGTGGTGGGACACGACGTCGCCGCCCAGATGGCCTACGCAAAGCGGACGCTCGTGGACGCCGCGTCCGCGACCATCGCCAAGGTCGAGGCCCTCGGCGGAACCGGCGGTGTGATCGCGCTCGATGCGCAGGGCAATTTCACGCTGCACTTCAACACGCCCGGCATGCATCGTGGCGTTCGCATGTCGACGGGAGCCCACGCCGTCATGCTCTACGGCGACGAATCCGCGCCACGCTAGGCGCCCGCGCAGTCGACCCACGCGCTCCTCTTTAATCATGACGACCCCTCCTCGCCTGGCACCGGCCACCCCCATCTGGTGGACGCTTTGGTTTGGCATCACTGCCGGACTTTTGGCGATTCACCTCACAATCCCCGTGGTCGAGGCCGCGCCCACGCCGAGCCCGCTCAAGCATCTGCCCATGATTCCGCTGCTGGCGTCGTCCGGCCTGCGTTGGATGGTGCTGCCGCGAATCACCGAAAGCCTGCGGGCTTTTCCCCTGTTTGTGATCGGGCTAGCCCTGGCCGAAGGCGGATCGATCCTTGGCCTTTTCCTTGTGCCGGATCTGCGCCAGACGTTTCTGGTCCTTGGTGTCATCGGGCTCGCGCAGTACATTCCCTTCTTCACGTCGCGTTACGGTTCGAGCTGAGCCCAACGCGTTCTCATCGCTGATCCTTCCCTCCCCATGACCAAGCGCATTCTCGGCCTCGCGATTGTCAGCCTGCTCTGGCTCTCCAGCGCCACCGCCCAGACCTCTGAGGTACCCAGTCGACGTGAAGTGCTCGCCGCGATCGAGACCCTCCGCAACCGCTTTTTGAGCGCGGACGCCCTGAAGGCCGCTGAGGTGGTCACGCGCTTTGTCGAACTGAGCGAGGATTGCCTGATCGTGCTCGATCCGGAGGCCATTCCCTGGGCGGAGAACGCCGAACTCGGCGAAGCCGATTCACCGGAGACCATGCTCCGGTCGCTGCTGCTCGCGGCCTATTTCGCGGGCAACACGAAGGCCCAGCTCGATTCCGGCAAGGTCGAGGACATGCCGTACCCGGGCTGGCTCTTCGTCATCCGCGCATACAAGACGATCCAGGAGAAAACCGAATTCAGCATCCCCTCCATCGACGAGTTGGTCGAGATGGAGAAAAAAGGAACGCTTGAGCGCTACGCGCGCATCCTGAAGGCCCGCCGGGATGCAGGTCCCGACGAGCCGGCTGAGATCATCTAGCGCCGAGGCGCCTGCTTCAGGCGGCCGGCTTCGTGCCCACGGAGTGGAACGTCGCGTCGGCCGGCAGGATGACCCGCTGGCAGAAGTCCCCAAAGCCCTCACCCGCGGCACGCTCCGTGGCGTAGCGCTTGATGACCGGCGTCAGAATCGTGAGGACATCGTCCACCGTCGCGCTCGGCGAGATGAGGCGGTTCAGGCGGGTGCCATTGTATTTCGCGCCCACATACAGGGCGTACTTGCCGGGTGCCTTGCCGACCAGGCCGATCTCGGCGAGGTAAGGACGGGCGCAGCCGTTGGGGCAGCCCGTCACGCGAAGGCTGATCGCGTCGTCACGCAGGCCCGCCTCCTCCAGCACCGTCTCAAAGCGGACCAGCAGATCGTTGAGCATGCGCTCGCTCTCCGCGAGAGCCAGGCCGCAGGTGGGCAGCGCCACACAGGAAAGCGCGTTGAGGCGCAGGCCGCTGCGGGCGTTCTCGTTGGCCAGACCGTGCTTGGCGAGGATCGCCTCGATCACGGGCTTCTGCGCGGCGGTGACGCCGGAAATGGTGACGTTCTGCGAAGGCGTGAGGCGGAAATCACCGGTATGGATCTGCGCGATCTCGCGTAGCGCAGTGCGCATGGGCCAGCCGTCGATGTCCTTGATGCGGCCGCTCAGGATGTGCAAGCCGTAGAACCACGTGCCATCCACACCCTGCTGCCAGCCGTGCGGGTCCTGAATGGTCGTGAACTCAAATGGACGCGCGGGGGCAAGCGTGATGCCGGAGCGCTGCTCGACCTCGCCCTTGAACCAGGCGATGCCGCGATCCTCGATCGTGTACTTAAGGCGGGCGTGCTTGCGGTTTGTGCGATCACCATAATCGCGCTGCGCGGCGATGACGGCGCCGCCAATCGGGTTGACCTGGTCGGGCGTGATGAAGCCGATGACATCGGCCAGGCGCGGGAACGTCTCGGCATTGCCGTGGCTCATGCCGAGGCCGCCGCCGACCGTGACGTTGTAACCGACCAGCTTGCCGCCCTCGACGATGCCAATGAAGCCGAGGTCCTGCGAAAAGACGTCGACGTCGTTGGACGGCGGGATGGCGAAGCCGACCTTGAACTTGCGCGGGAGATAGGTCGGGCCGTAGAGCGGCTCGTTCTCGGGCTCGCCGCCGGCGACGAGCTGGTCGTCGAGCCAGATCTCATGGTACGCGCGCGTCTTGGGCAGCGCGTATTCACTGAACCCCTTCGCGTGCTCGAACATCGCGCCGTGCGCGGCGGAGCGCTCGGGATTCGGCGGGGCCATGACATTGCGGTTCACATCGCCGCAGGCGGCGATGGAATCAAGCAGCGCCTGGTGCATGCCTTGGATGAGCGGCTTCAGGTTGCCCTTGAGAATGCCGTGAAACTGGAACGTCTGGCGCGTGGTCAGGCGCAGCGAGCCGTTGGCGCGCTCGGTCGCGAGCTGGTCGAGCAGCAGCCACTGGGACGGCGTGCAGCGGCCGCCGGGCAGGCGCACGCGCAGCATGAAGGAGAATGCCTTTTCGAGCTTCAGCTTGCGGCGCTCATTGCGGACGTCGCGGTCGTCCTGCAGGTACAGGCCATGAAACTTGGTCAGCTGCGCATTGTCCTCGGAGATCGCACCCGTCGACGTGTCGAGGAGTTCCTGGGCGATGGTCCCACGCAGGAAATTGGAGGCAGTCTTGATGCCCTCGTTGGCGGCGAGAGGCTTGGTCGCGGACACGGATTCGGGTGAGCTCATGGCTGAAGGTTCAACGTGGGGCGTTAATCCCCGGATTTCAAGGGGTATTTAGTGTTTAAGGTTGGTTAGTTAAGATAAATAATACAATCGCCCGATCCCCACCGGTGGACACAAAAAAGGCCGGCCCCCGCTGAGGTGGGACCGGCCTGAAGGTGTTGGTAACCGCTTAGTAGCGATAGTGTTCGGGCTTGTACGGACCCTCGACCGGCACGCCCAGGTACTTGGCCTGGTCGTCGGTGAGCTTGGTCAGCTTGGCGCCGATCTTTTCGAGGTGCAGGCGGGCCACCTCTTCGTCGAGGTGCTTCGGCAGGCGGTAAACGCCAACCGCGTACGTGTCGCGGTTCTTCCACAGGTCCAGCTGCGCGAGCGTCTGGTTGGTGAAGCTGGCGGACATGACGAACGACGGATGGCCGGTGGCGCAGCCGAGATTAACGAGGCGACCCTCGGCCAGAAGGTAGATGCTGTTGCCCTTGGGGAAGGTGAACAGGTCGTACTG
>CAYWRG010000108.1:0-5987 GCA_964460715.1 uncultured Opitutus sp.
ATGCACACCGTGCTCGCCGCCGCCAAGGAGGTCGGTCGCCCGACCTTCTTCGGCGTCTTCATCATCACCATCGTCTATGTGCCCATCCTCTCGCTGACCGGCATCGAGGGGAAGATGTTCAAGCCGATGGCCCTCACGGTCATCTTCGCCCTGATCGGCGCGCTCATCCTCGCGCTGACCCTCATGCCCGTGCTCTGCTCGTATTTCCTGCGCGGCAAGATCACGGAGGAGGACAACTTCCTGGTCCGCGCCGCCAAGGCCGTCTATCGCCCGACGCTCGACGTGGCGCTCCGCCTTCGCTGGCTCTTTGTCGGCGTGGCCGTCGCCCTCTTCGTCGGCGCCGTCGTCCTCTTCACCCGGCTCGGGGCGGAGTTCGTGCCGCAGCTCGACGAAGGCTCCTACGCGGCCCACATGATCCGCACGACCAGCATCGGCCTCGACGCCGCCATCGCGATGCAGGAGCGGTCGGAAAAGATCCTAAAGGAGCGATTCCCCGAGGTCACCTACACGTTCTCCCGCATCGGCACTTCTGAGGTCGCGACGGACCCGATGGGCGTCAACGTCGCCGACACTTACATCTTCTACAAACCCTTCGACCAGTGGCCGAAGGACGAACACGGACACACGCCGACCAAGGACGAGGTCGCCACCCGCATGGCGGCGGAACTTGCCGCCCAGCTTCCGGCTGAGTCCCACCTCTTCTCCCAGCCCATCGAGATGCGTTTCAACGAAATCCTTGAAGGCACCCGTGCCGACATCGCCGTGAAGGTCTTCGGCGACGACTACGCCGAGATCGAGCGCATCGCCTCCGAGGCCCGCGAGATTCTCGAACAAGTTCCCGGTGCGGCCGACGTGGAATTCGATGCCCTGGGCAAGGCCCCGATGTTGGAGATCAAACTCAAGCGCGACGCCATGACCCGTTACAACGTCCATGCGAGCGAGGTGAACGCCACCGTGGCCACCGCGCTCGCGGGCACGGAGACCGGCGTGATCGTGGATGGCAACCGCCGGTATCCGATCGTGGTCCGGCTCCCGGAGAATCTCCGCGCCGCCTTCGACGAACTCAAGCACCTGCCGCTGCGCTCCTCCCACGAGGAAGGCGTGATCACCCTCGGTCAGGTTGCGGACTTCGTCATCACCGAAAAGGTCAACACCATCGCTCGTGAGTTCGGCCAGCGCCGCGCCGCGATCATGGTGAACCTCCGCGGTCGGGACGTGGAGAGCTTCGTCCTCGAGGCCCGCGCCAAGGTCAACGAGTCGATCAAGCTGCCGCCCGGCTACTCCATCGAGTTCGGTGGGCAGTTCAAAAACCTCCAGGAAGCCCGCGCCCGTCTCGCGGTCATCGTCCCGGTGGCGCTCGCCGTCATCTTTCTCCTGATCTTCCTCGCCTTCGGCAGCCTGCGCCAGGCGCTGCTCGTTTTCTCGGGCATCCCGCTTGCCGTCACCGGCGGCGTCTTCGCC
The DNA here is from genome assembly GCA_964460715.1 of uncultured Opitutus sp. Taxonomy (GTDB): domain Bacteria; phylum Verrucomicrobiota; class Verrucomicrobiia; order Opitutales; family Opitutaceae; genus CAMAXB01. Next base: position 1,462 of record CAYWRG010000108.1, read on the forward strand.
CTCTGGCTGCGCGACCTGCCGTTCTCGATCTCCGCGGGCATCGGCTTCATCGCGCTTTCCGGCGTGGCTGTGCTCAACGGCGTCATGCTCGTGAGCTACTTCAACCAGCTTCGCGAACTCGGACGCACGGTCCGGGAAGCGACCATCGAAGGTTCGCTCACCCGCCTGCGGCCCGTGCTCATGACGGCCCTCGTCGCCTCCCTCGGCTTCCTCCCGATGGCGCTCGCCCACGGCGCGGGTGCCGAAGTCCAGCGTCCGCTGGCGACGGTCGTCATCGGCGGCATCGTCAGCGCCACCTTCCTGACCCTCGTGTTGCTGCCCGCGTTATACGACCGGTTCGAGCGCGACACCAATCAAGGTTCACCGGAACAGCCCACAACCCCAACCGAAGGAAATGTATGAAAGCCACCCTATGGTTAATGATTCTCGCAGCCGTCGCCCTGGCTGGCTGCGCCACACCCTTCCGGGCTCCGCCCGATGTGGCTCATATCAAACTTGAGCGGGCCGACTCTCCGGTCGTGGTGGTCGAGAAAATCTGGCTGGAGCGGAAAACGGGTCCGCTTGTCGTCAAGGGCTACATCGTCAAGCGACTGGAGGCCGAAGACACGACTCAAACCCATCTGGACGTGACGCTCTACGATGCCGCTGGCTCCGTGCTCCGCCGCAGCGTGGAGCATTTTGAGCCGCGCCAGATTCCCCGGCGCTCCCGGCGCCCCGACTACGCCAGCTACAGCGTTCCGCTCGATCCGCTCCCGAGCGGCACGGTCCGCATCGAAATCCGCGCTCACGAAGGCAATCACTCCTAAACCCAAACCTCTATTGTTCCTATGAAAACCATCCGTAACCTCATCCTCACCTCGTTTGCACTGTTGGCCACGGCCGCAGCGTTCGCCGCCAAGCCGATTCCCGGCCCCAAGGGCGGCAAGATCGTCACCACGGAGGCTCCCCATGTGGAGTTCTTCGTTGAGAATGACCGCACGGTCACCGTGTCCTTTTACGACAAGGACCTCAAACCTGTGACTCCATCCGGCCAGGTGGTTTCGGCGGTGGCCGAAGCCAAGACCGGCAAAGTGAACCTCGCGTTCGCGGCCAAGGACGGCGCGCTTGTGTCGTCTGCTCCGTTGCCCGAAGGCGATGGCTATCGCATCGTCGTGCAAGTCCGTGACTCGGCCCAAGCGAAGCCCAAGAACTACCGCCTGGAATTTCACGACGAAGTCTGCGGTGAGTGCAAACGTGCCGAATACGCCTGCATCTGCGAGGAGCACGGCGAAGAGGGCGGCGAGCACAAGCATTGATGCCGGTCAGGCGCGCCTAGTCCCACCCCCATCCGCTGCAGGATAAGATCGACCACCATGAGCGAAGACGACCACAGCCATGAACCCTGTTGCGAGCACACGCATGACAACCGGTTCGAGACCGTGAGCCTGATTGTATCAGGTGTGCTGGTGGGGGCCGCCCTCCTTGCCGGCCAGTTGGGGGCCGGTGGACCATCGCTCACCACCCTGCTTGCCAGCACCGGCATGCTGGCCGGAGGCTGGTTCCTGCTGCCTAAGGCGTGGCGGGCGGTCCGACGGCTGCGCCCGGACATCAACCTGTTGGTCGTCATCGCGGCCATCGGGGCCTCGGTGATCGGCGAGTGGGTGGAGGCCTCGGCCGTGGTGTTTCTCTTTGGTGTCGCCGAATGGCTGGAGGGCTGGGCGGATCGGCGGGCGCGGCGGGCCACCGAGGCCTTGCTGGAACTGGCCCCGAAGACTGCCGTCGTGAAACGAGATGGACGGTTTGCCGAAGTGCCGGTGGATCAAGTCGCGCTCGGCGAGACCGTCGCGACCAAATCCGGCATGAGCATTCCCCTTGATGGGGTCGTGCTATCCGGGGAGTCCGCCGTCAACCAGGCGCCGATCACCGGCGAGTCGGTGCCGGTGGACAAGAAGCCGGGTGACACCGTGTTTGCCGGCACGATCAATGGAGAGGGGGCGCTGGAAATCAAAGTGACCAAGACGACCGGCGATACGACGTTGGCTCGAATCATCCGGCTGGTGGCGGAGGCGCAGGAGCAGAAAGCCCCCACGCAACGCTTCGTGGATGTGTTCGCCCGCTACTACACACCCGCCGTCACCGTGGTGGCCTTGCTGGTGTTTCTGCTGCCGCCGCTGTTCATGGGCGGCGACTGGAACACCTGGCTCTATCGCGCCTGTGTGTTGCTCATCATCGCCTGCCCCTGCGCGTTGGTCATTTCCACGCCGGTCAGCATCGTCGCCGGCCTGACTGCGCTTGCGCGACGCGGCGTGCTGGTCAAGGGCGGCGCCCACCTTGAAACCATTGGCCGACTCAAGGGACTGGCCGTGGACAAGACGGGAACCATCACGGAAGGAAAACCCCAGGTGCTCGGCGTCGAGTTGCTGGGCTCGGCTACAATGCCTCAAGTGTTGGGTGTGGCCGCTTCCATTGACGAACATTCGGCGCATCCCTTGGCCAAGGCGGTGGTCGCGCACGCGAAGTCTCAGCAGATCCCCTATGGACGCGCCACCAACTACCAGGCCCGCAGCGGTCGGGGTGCCGAGGGCGTGATCGACGGCCACGCCTACTTTGTCGGTAACCACCGGTTCGCCCACGAACTGGGGGTGTGCTCGGATAGCGTCGAAGCCCGGCTGGCCGCTATCGAAGCCCGGGGTCAGTCCGTCGTCGTGGTCGGTCATCGTCCGCACGATGGCTGCCAAGGCGAAGTCCTGGGAATCATCGCCGTCGGTGATACGCTGCGCCCCAACGCCAAGGCCGCGATCGCTGCGTTGCATGCGGCGGGGGTCGAACAAGTGGTGATGTTGAGCGGCGACAACCAACGCACCGCCGATTTCATTGCCCGTCAGGTCGGCATCGACGAGGCTCGGGGTGACCTGCTGCCCGATGACAAGGTCGAGGCCGTGAAGGCCCTGCGGGCGAAACATGGCGTAGTCGGTATGGTCGGCGATGGCGTGAACGACGCTCCAGCCATGGCGACGGCCAACATCGGCATTGCGATGGGCGCCGCGGGCACGGATGCCGCCATCGAAACCGCTGACATTGCCCTGATGCAGGACGAACTCGGGAAGATCGCGGAGACCATCCGACTGGGCCGTCGCACGCTCGGCATCATCCATTTCAATATCAGTTTCGCCCTCGGCCTGAAGGCACTTTTCCTCGCGCTCACCTTGATCGGCTACGCGAGCTTGTGGCTGGCGATCATGGCGGACACCGGAGCCACCCTGCTCGTTGTCGCCAACGCGCTGCGCCTGCTTGCTGCCCCAAAGTCATCCACCCGGTGATGTGTCATGCGAGCAGGGCGACCATTGAGGAGGCCGGTCAAGCCTTCGCGCAGGGTGCAATGGGAACCCGATGTCATCCCTTTGGGAGTCGGGATCGGGCTGCTGCTCGGATTGGCCGCCGAGGTTTACTGGCATGGAAATATATTGTGGATGACGGGGGGCGGCCTCGTTGGCGGCGTGGCTGGCGCAATCTGCGACACCGTCCTGTTCATCTACCGCCGCATTCGCGGCAAACGCCAAACGAACAAGGCGCTTCACCCGTGAGCCGAGGACTGTCAGTCTCGCTTGTGCCCGAATGACCGTCACTGTGCCACCCCATGCCGAAGCGCCCGACCCCGACCGGCTGAACCGGTGGCGCTACGGTCTCTATGCACCCGTTTACGACTGGATCGCGGGCATCTTCTCCGGACAGCGAAAAGTGGCCATTTCCGCGCTTCGTCTACAGGCCGGGCAGCGGGTTCTGCTGGTCGGTTGCGGGACCGGGCTCGACTTGGATTTCATCCCCGCCGGGGTTGCGGTGACCGGGCTCGATCTCACGCCTGGCATGGTAAGACGCGCAGAAGAGAGGGCGCATCGGCGCGGTCTCGGTGGAGTCTTTGTGGTGGGCGATGCTCGCGCGCTGCCCTTCGCCGCGGGGAGCTTCGATGTGGTGATCCTGCACCTGATTCTCGCAGTCGCACCGGAACCCGAGCGCATCGTTGGCGAAGTTGACCGTGTGCTGGTTCCGGGTGGCACGGTGTCGATCTTCGATAAATTCCTGCCAGCCGGGCAAACCCCCGGTTTGGGTCGCCGGCTGGCCAATCAGGTGGCGGCACTCATGTTTTCCGAATTGAATCGCACGGTCGAGCCGCTGGTAGCCGGACGCGGCTGGCGCGTGCGTTCGGACGAACCGGCCGGATTCCGCGGCTCCTATCGACGGATCATCGCCAACAAGCCAGTGCCGGTCTCCAAGTAACGCGTCAGCGCGCGTGCGCCTTGAGCCGTGTGCTCAAAACTTTGATGTCGATCTCCGCGCTGACGACGGTGGCGCGGGCTTTGGCGAGGCGGACCTCGGCTTTCATTAGCTCGCGTTTGAGCGTGTCGAGTTCGTCGGTCGTGGTGCGGGGGTTGCGTGCGGTGGCGGGTGCTTCGGAGGTGCCGTTGTTCATGGTGAGTTTCTTTGGATTGTGAAAGCGCCGGTCACCCGTGTGCTGACCGGCGCCGCAGATTGAAGCGGCACGCAAGAGC
>CAYWRG010000108.1:5997-6904 GCA_964460715.1 uncultured Opitutus sp.
GGATCACGCCTCCCGAAAGGAAGGGAGCGGCCCGCAGGCCGCTCCCCGTGCCGGACTCAGTTGTTCGCGAACTCGCTCGCGAGACTCCAGAGCGCCTTGTTGAGCTTCTGGCTTTCGCCCAAGCCGCCCACCGGACGCGTGCGGTTGCGGCGGATGCACATGCCGGCGGTGTAACCCAGGTAGCGGTCGCCGCCTCGGATCAGGTGCTCCTGCACCACGTTGAAGGTGGTCCAGAGGTCCGTGGCGGCATCGCCGTAACGCACCGGCGTCAGCAGCTTCTCTGGGCTGAGGAGCTTCATGACCGGCTGATCGGCATCCCAACGAAGGCCCGCCGCGCGCCGGGCGAACTCCACCCGGGTGGCCTGCGGGAGCTGAACGCTCTGCCACTTGGCCACCGCCTCCAGCGCGCGAGGTGTGTTCTCGGCCACGGATTGCGCCGCCCGGGCAAACGCCTCGGCGGAAACGTCCATGTGCCGGATCGAGACCTGGGCAAAGTCGGTATCCGCGACGGTCAGACCGTTGCGGCACACCAACCGATACAGGCCCGCGTCGATGCGGTAGGCCCGGCTGCCGTCGTGCGCGTTCTGCAGGATCATTTCCGGGCGGGTGTTGCCGACCTGAAAGGCCCCAGCCTCCAGGTCAACCCGCCGGGCAAAGCGGATTTCGTGCATCTGAAAACCGATGCGGTCCTCCAATCTGACCCGCTGCTCGGACGCCTTCACCGGTTCCCAACCCTCGGCACCAAGCAGGGCAACGACCTGCTGGGTGGAAACGAACGTGTAGCGGGACGACACCCCGGGCCGCGCGTGCTCGGCGAAGATCGAGGGAGCGCAGCGGCGGAGGTCATCGGACGAAAGCGCCTTGAAGACGCGAGCGGGAGCAACGGGAACGGATTCAATCGAGTTCA
>CAYWRG010000109.1:0-1437 GCA_964460715.1 uncultured Opitutus sp.
GCCGAACAGCGGGCACTTGGGATCGATGCGGTGCGGCGAGGGCGTGAGGACCGTGACGAGGTCGGCCTCGGAGTAGTTCTTGTGGTTACGGTAGACGCGGACGCGCACCTTCTCGCCCGGAAGCGTGAACGGAACCATGACGACCCACTGGCCGTCGCCCACCGGAACGCGGCCGAGCCCGACGCCGAGGTTGGTCAGCGTCGCGACCTCCAGCTCGAGCTCGTGATGGTAGGGAAAGGGCTGATCGTTGAATTTCTTCTTGGGCACGGAGGAGACAGAATTTACAGAATGAACAAAATGTAAGCAGCAAAATCCAAGGTTTCCTTCTGTTAATTCTGTTCATTCTGTCTAAAAACGACCCGTGTCCCCGGAAAAGATCACCAGCCTGCAGAATCCCCGCGTCAAACAGCTCGTGAAGCTGCGCGAGCGCCGCGAGCGCGACGATGCGGGCCTGTTCTTGGTCGAGGGCTACCGCGAGATCCGCCGGGCGCTGGAGAAGGGCGTGCAGCCCAAGGAGCTGTATTTCAGCCCCGACTGGTTCCTAGGCGAAAACGAGCCCGCGCTGATCGAGCAGGCCAGACAGACCGGAGCCCAGCTGTTCGAGTTGTCGAAGGACGCGTTCGCCAAGGTGGCCTACCGCGAGCGTCCCGACGGACTCCTCGCCGTGGTGCCGCAATGGAAGCGCACGCTCGCCGACTTAAATGTAGCCGGCTCGGGTGTAGCCGGGGGCGCTGACTCCGGACTGAAAAATTCCGAGGCACCGGGGTCAGCGACCCCGGCTACAAAATTCCCCTTCTTGCTGGTGGTCGAGTCGATCGAGAAGCCCGGCAACCTCGGCACCATCCTGCGCAGCGCCGACGCCGCCGGTTGTGATGCCGTGATCGTTTGCGATGCCGTGACCGATATTTTCAACCCCAACGTCGTGCGCGCCTCGACGGGCGTCCTGTTCTCCGTGCCGATTGTCGTGGCGGAAAGCACTGCGGTGCATGCCTGGTTGAAGGAAAAGGGCATCCGCACGGCGGCGACCACGCCGCACACGACCAATATCTACACAGCCACCGATCTGCGCGGCCCGCTGGCCATCGTGATGGGCAGTGAGCAATACGGCCTGAGCGAATTCTGGATGAAGGGGGCGGATGTCCTCGTCCGCATCCCGATGGCCGGCCAAGCCGACTCGCTCAACGTCGCGATGGCGACGATCATCACGCTCTTCGAAGCCGTGCGGCAGCGGAATGGATGATGGTGGCGGCAAGTGGGCCCCGCTTGACACTTTCGGCAATCAGACCAGTGTTCAGACCAGTCTGGAAAACACCATGTCCGCCACTAAAACAGTCGGGGCCTACGAAGCCAAAACCACGCTCCCGGCGTTGCTCGATTTTGTCGCCCGCGGGCGCGAGGTCGTCATCACCAAACATGAGCGCCCCATCGCCCGCCTTA
>CAYWRG010000109.1:1447-3246 GCA_964460715.1 uncultured Opitutus sp.
ATCCCCGTCACGACGACCACGCCCTCGGATCGGGACGTCTTTATCCGGATTCGGAGGTTGCGGGGCCGCATCTCCCTGCCCAAGGGCGAGACGGCGCGCGATCTGATCGAGGCCGGCCGCCGGCTTTGACGATGAACGCGCTGGTGATTGACGGTTCGATCACTCTGGGCTTTTTGCTCAAGGACGAACAGGAGGCGATCGCGTTGAAGGCGCTCCATGCCTTGGAAAAGGGGACAAAGATTTTCGTTCCCGCCCACTGGGGGGTCGAGGTGGCCAATGGCCTGATCATGGTCGAGCGCCGCAAACGCGCTTCGCAAGCTGACATTACCGAAGCCCTGGGACTCGTCGCCGCGTTGCCGGTCGCCAGCGACGAGGAGACGACCCGACGGGCCTGCAGCGACACCGCCGCGCTCGCCCGGCAATACGGCCTTACCATTTACGACGCCGCCTATCTCGAACTCGCGATGCGTTGCGGCGCGACGCTGGCCACAACCGACAAAGCACTGGTCGCGGCGGCGAAAACCGCCGGAGTTCCGATTCTCGCCTGGCGCAGCCCGCGCCCGTCGTCGGGCTGATCGCGCGCACCATCCCCGCCAAACCCAACCACCGCCTCCAGCCATACCGCCCAAGGCCGCACGGCGCTCACGCGCAGTCGCCTTTATCCCGATCTTACGCCACGAGGGGCGCCGGAGCCTGGTGGTTGGTTTTGTTTGCTACGGAGAGCCACTCTTGGACAAAGGCCGTAGTTTCAGGCGAGACATTGGCGTTTTTATATCCTCGAAGTTGGGAAATCTCCAGTTCCCTGCCCCGCCAACTTCCCCGGGGCAGTATCAGCAGCGTGGCTCGCTCAGGTGATAGCACGCGGTAAACGCAAGCATGCGTCTGTATGAGATGACGCTGCAACGCCAGCGTTCCGACACAGTTTCGTTGCACACGGCCTTCCTCGATAAGGCCGGGGGCATCTGTGAGCGGCTCAATGACACCCGCTTGACCGGGAAACGGAGGCGCAGGCACCGGCAGGTCGGATCGGGCGGGCATGTGTTCCAGAGAGCGATTCCATTGCGAAATATCCGACAGCATTTCGAGCGGCTGTCGCTTGCCAAAGCCGAGACCGACCATCTCGCAAAAGGTCTCCCAGGAAGCGGTCACTTCCTCCAATTCATCCGCGCTCGCGCGGGAAATAGCCGACAGCAACCGCGCACTCAGCACCGGGCTGATTCCCGGCGAATCAAACACGCGCAGCAATACCCTGTTGATCCGCAAGTGCGGCAACAAGCGCGCGAACGGCCGCTTCATCCAAGCCCGCTGGAGAATAGCGATGTGACCAAGCGTGCAAATGCCGGGGGCCATGCTCGCCAGAGAGCGGACGATCCCTGTGTCTACGGCGGCAAAAGCCACCGCGCGATAGATATCGACCTGTTTGCACTGCAACAACCCAGGAAGAGAATACGTGGCGCGCGGCGTGTTCGCTGTGGCCAGAAGCACCGCCAGCGCAGGATTGATTACGACGAGTTGAGCGGCTTCCGGACAGCGCGCGAGGAGCCGCAGCAGTGGCAACCGGGACGCGGGATGAAAGTTCTCCACCTGTTGCCAGACAGCCGCTGGGGTCTTCCAAAAGTAACGCAGCGCGGACAAATCCCCGCGCAAGCTGTGTTTCAAGCCAGGAACGAACAATGCCGGGCAGAGCACCTGGCCGTCTGGTTGCTCAATGGTTCGGCGGTGCCGCACCACCTCCACTTCACCCCGCATCTCGGCCAACACGCGGACAAACCCTGTTTCACAATCCCGGCTCAACGGAC
>CAYWRG010000109.1:3256-6819 GCA_964460715.1 uncultured Opitutus sp.
GAGGCGAGCCGGGCCATGACCATATAATCTGGTGGCCCGCCGATGCGGATGGTCACCGCTTCACAGGGGTAAGGAACCGCAAAAGTAACCAGCAAGGCCGAGCCCACCCGCTCGGCATGGCGTGGGTAATGATAAAAATCGTCGGGCAGGATGAGACTTTGCGACATGGATTGGGTGTGGTGGGCAACGTCGCCATATCTTCATCCGCGTCAGAACCGTAACACTTTTCCGGTTCCTCGCCGGGAAAGCGCAATAGCCCACGAGAACGGATGAAATTCAAAACCTGTTTTTGTGCGGTGCGGTGAAGCCGTTCTGATAGAGAAGATACAGCGTGATACAGAGGGCGACACGCTCACAGTGAACCTTGTTCATGATCGTAGTGATATTGAAGGTTATCGGGGGTTTTGGGTTGGCGGACAAAATGGTAGGCTGGGTAAAAATGATTCTATGATTCACTCATGACGGTGGGTGAGGTGCCAGCCACAGCAATGGGAACAGAAATACACCCCGAGAAAGTCGGGGCGGTGACGACGGAGGCGCTGAACGCCATATAGGAGTCGGTTCCGAGTGGTGCGCGCGCTTCGCTTGGTCGGATATCTAACCTTCCGGCATGCGCGCGTCGCCAGACTTGAAAAGAGCAGAGTCATTTCAGGGGAGCTTGAGGATTAAATCGGCGGGATAGGCGAAGGCGGGGTTTCCTTGGTCAGCGTCCAAACACCCGGCTCCGTTTCTTCCATCAGGACATAATCACCCGTCTTGATGACTTGCTGGCGGTAGAACCCCCCAATCAGGCCGCGTTCGCGCAACTTGTTTCCTGGTTGAACAAGTTCGGTTTCGAAATCCTGACCATCGGGAAGTTTGATTTTGAATGTTTCGCCCAAGCGGATGTGTCCGCGCTTTCTCGCAGAGGTCAGGGTAAGCAGATTCTGATTGATCTCGCCTTGGGTTATTTGGGTGCGAATACGGCGCAGGCGTTTCGTAACTGGGCCATCCAAGTCGGCCATGAGACCCTTCATACTTTTTATATCTTCCGGGCTCGCTTCCGTTTGATCCGCAAACCCCAAGGTTTCCGTAAGGATTTCATGCATCCGTTTTCGGATGGATTCCAGCCTGACCATGCAATCTTCGATGTCCCTAGCATCACCGCCAACTTGCACCAACCAGTTCGTTTCACCTGATTCTGCGGCCTCTTTTGCTTGGGTTAAGAGAATCTCGATCATTTCGTGCCCAATGGAGTTGATTTTGGCGAAGACTTGGGCGAGTTCTTTTGGTTCGAGAGTATTGTTGCTCATGAGAGGCAGTAAAACCACATCTCAATAACTGTCAAGGGTTATCTTTAATACATACCTAACTTTATTGAAGTGCGCTTTCTTTTTCGTGGTTTCGCAGACGTTGGTATCAAGGCCTACAAGCGCGTAGCCGAGGTCGATCTTGGTGGCGGTAATGTTGGCTTGCCCAGAGGGAAGCAGTAATTACTTTGTGCTCATGTTTATTAGGATCGTCCCTATCGGAAACTCGCGTGGCATCCGCATTCCCAAGGCGATGCTGGAGACCTGCGGTTTTGGCGAAGAGGTTGAACTGCAGGCCAAGAACGGCGCGCTGATTTTGCGCCCGGTCAATACTCCGCGGGCCGGGTGGTCGGAGGCTTTTGCCGGCATGGCGGCGGCCTTAGATGATTTTCTGGTGCAGGAGGACTCACCTACGGTCACCAAGTTCGATGCGGAGGAATGGGAATGGTGATCCGGCGCTTTGACGTGTGGTTGGTGAATCTCGATCCGACCGTCGGCAGCGAGATCAAGAAGACGCGTCCGGCCCTGGTGGTGTCGCCGGATGAAATGAACACGCACATCGCCACGGTGATCATCGCGCCGATGACGACGAAGGGGCGCGACTATCCCACCCGCGTGCCGTGCACCATCCAGGGGAAATCCGGCCAGGTGGTGCTCGACCAGCTTCGCACGGTGGACCGGTTGCGGTTGGTGAAGAAACTGGGCGTCGTAGAACCGATCACGGCGGAGGCTGTGTTGGCTGGTTTGGCCGAGATGTTCGCGAAGTAGCAAACACCGGCCCGCAGAGACGCGGGCCCTCCATGTAGGTAGCGAGCTTGCTCGCTACGTGGCGCGCGAGCGCGCCACCTACGGGGATACCCGTTTCAAGTGCTCGATCAGCTCCGCGGTGCCGTCGGCGATCGTGACGAGCGGGTGGTAGCCGAGATCGCGGCGGGCGGCGGAGATGTCGAACCAGTGGTCCGTGGCCATTTCCTTGGCGACGAAGCGCGTCATCGGGGGCTCGCCCTTCAACGGGAGCACGCGCCACAGGCCTTCCATCAGACCGCCGGCGGCATAAGCCACCGGCAACGGGACGTGCTTGGTGATCGCGGGGAGGCCCACGCCGCGCAGCAGCTCGTTGATCCAGTCCCAGAGGATGACGGGTTCGCCGTTGGTGATGAAGTAGGCGCGGCCGCCCACACCAGGCTGATCGGAACCTTTGTAACCTATTAGGTTACAAGTGGCGAGGGCGCCCTCGGCGAGGAGGTGGGCGTCGACGACGTTGCTGATGTGGGTCACATCGACTTTGTTTCGGCCGGAGCCGATGATCTTGAGGCGGCCGGCCTTGGCCAGGGCCAGCACGCGCGGCACGACGTTCTTGTCTCCCGGCCCCCACACGAGGTGCGGCCGCAGCGCGACGGTCGCCAAGGTCGGCCCGTGCGCGGCCAGGACCTCGCGCTCGGCGGCGGCCTTGCTGATCGGATAGGCGCTGGGGGCCTCGGTGCAGAGGGGGGCCGACTCGTTCACGCCGGCGAGGTCGCCGCCGTTGTAGACTACACTCGGCGAACTGGTGTAGACGAGGCGCGGCACACCGGCTTGGCGGCAGGCGTTGATCACGTTCTTCGTGCCACCGACGTTGACGGCAAAAAATTCCTTGTCCGGGCCCCACACGCCGACGCGGCCGGCGACATGGAACACGGTTTCGGCACCCTGGCAGCCACGGCGCAAGGCCTCGCGGTGGTCGAGATCGCCGGGGATGACCTCGGCGCCCAGCGCCTCCAAATGCGGCAGCGGCCGGCGGGCGAGGACGCGCACGCGCCGGCCCTCGGTGAGCAGGCGCTCGGCGATCTTGCCCCCGATGAAGCCGCTGGCACCGGTGATGAATGTCGTGAGGTTATGCCGGACGATGAGCATGGCTATTGCTCCAGAAAGCCGGGCCAAGGCATTTCACAGAAGGAAACGGAGATAACTGAGGGGTGTGTTTGGCTCCGTTCCCTCTGTTTCCTCCGGTGAAGTCCGGATTGTGTCTTCATTGTTTCAGGGCGTCGCGGGGGACCACGCGCTTGTCGAGCTCGTAGCCGTGTTTGCCGTCCGCCCAGCGGGCGAGGGCCAGGCGATGGATCTTGGCGTTGTGGCGGACATCCACGGGCAGGCGTGGGTGCAGATACGCGAGCCGGATGAGGTCGGTGTGGGGATGGGCCGCGCCGAGTTCGCGCAGCTCCCGCACGAGCTTGCGGCGCAACGAGGGCGTGGAGACCGCGTCGCGCGAGACGGGCTCGACCACGATCGCCGGGC
>CAYWRG010000110.1:0-6732 GCA_964460715.1 uncultured Opitutus sp.
GACGCGAGCACGGTCTGACCCGGACCGCCGCCATCGTCGATGCCTGCCACAAGCGCGCGCAACCAATCGTGATGACGACCATCGCCATGGTCGCCGGCATGATCCCCATGGCGATCAGCGGCTCCAGTTTCCGTTCACCCATGGCGGTCGCGGTCATTGGCGGCCTCATCACCTCAACCGCGCTCAGTCTGCTGGTCGTGCCGGTCGTGTTCGAATTGGTGGACGACGCGAAGGCCTGGCTTCGCAAACTGATTCCCCATCGCGGCTAGGTCACGCCCGCTTCCCATCTTTCTCGTTCTCGTAATCGTTCTTCGTTCCCGGACCGAGAAGTGGATCAACCCAATTTCAGGCGGGAGCGAGAGCATGCGAACGATGATCGAGAATGACTTGGTACCGGTGACGCCCGGCTTGCCTCCTCGGAGGCGGCTTGCAGGCTGACGGGATGAAGCTCGTCTTCACTCCTGAGGAGATCATCGCGATCGTCGAGCCCCGCGCCCAGCGCGGATCCACGCGGCAGTCCGTGCGCGGCCTGTCTGCCTTGGGCTCTGCGCAGCCCGGCGATCTCAGTTTTCTGGGCAACGCCAAGTACAAGGCCGAGGTCGCCAGCACCCGGGCGTCGGTCGTGCTCGTGCCGGCGGAATACGAAGGCGAACCCACCGCTGATCAACTGCTCCTCGTGGTCGAGAATCCCTCAGTGGGGATCGCCCGGATCTGCGCGCGATTGGAGCAACAGCTCTGGCCACGGCCGGCGGCCGGCATTCATGCGAGCGCAGTCATCGCGCCCACCGCCCGCATCGCCGCCAGCGCGACGATCGGTCCGCTCTGCGTGGTCGAGGACGGCGCCGTGATCGGCGAGCGCACCCATTTGCAGGCCCAGGTCTTTATCGGACGCAATGCCGCGGTCGGTGACGACTGCTGGCTCATGCCCGGAGTCATCGTCGCCACCGAGTGCATCCTCAAGGAACGCGTCCGGCTGCAACCCGGCGTGGTCGTCGGCTCGGATGGATTCGGCTATGAGTTCGTCGCCGGAAAGCACCAGAAGGTCCCGCAGGTCGGCAATGTCGTGATTGGCGCCGACGTCGAAATCGGGGCCAATTCGGCCCTTGATCGAGCCCGCTTCAGCACCACCGTCGTGGGCGAAGGCACGAAAATCGATAATTTGGTGCAAGTTGCTCACAATGTGATCATTGGGAAGCACTGCATTCTCTGCTCCCAGGTCGGCATTGCCGGGAGTTCGACGCTGGAGGACTACGTCATCCTCGGCGGACAGGTCGGGGTTGGCGGCCATGTGACCATCCGCAAGGGGGCCAAGGCCGGCGGGCAGGCGGGCATCACGGCGGAGATTGCTGCGGGGACTTACGTCAATGGCACGCCGGCCATGCCCTACATGCTGGAACGGCGTCTTGCCGTATTGCAACCGAAGCTCCCTGAGCTCTTCCGCCGCGTGGATGCGCTGCAAGCGGAGATCGATCGGCTAAAAAAGGCTTCCGCATCGTGACGTTATAGTCACGATGCTGCCCGCATGAGCGCTCCGCGGCACCTGAAAGTGTTCTCTGGTAATTCGAATCGGCCCCTGGCCGAGGAGATTTGCAAAGCCATGGGGATGCCTCTGGGCGAAGCCACCGTGACCAGTTTTCCGGACGGCGAGTCGTTCGTGAAGATCAACGAGAACGTGCGTGGCCAGGACGTCTATATCGTCCAGTCGACCTGCACCCCGACGAACCATCACCTGATGGAGCTGTTGATCATGATCGACGCCGCCAAGCGCGCGTCGGCTCAACGCATCACCGCCGTCATGCCGTTCTACGGCTACGCCCGCCAGGATCGCAAGGACCAGCCCCGCGTGCCGATCACGGCCAAGCTGGTGGCCAACCTCCTCGTCGCGGCCGGCGCCAACCGCATCCTCACCATGGATCTGCACTCCCAGCAGATCCAGGGCTTCTTCGACATCCCGGTTGACCATCTCTTCGCCTCTCCGGTTTTCTTCAAGTACCTTGAGAAACTGAATGCCGACAATCTGGTCGTCGTATCGCCGGACGTCGGCGGCATGAAGATGGCTGCCGCCTACGCTGGCATCCTCGGCGCCCAGCTCGGCATGGTCTGGAAGAAGCGCACCAGCGCCACCACCGTTGAGTCCGTCAATGTGGTCGGCGATGTCGCCGGCAAGGACGTGCTGCTCGTCGACGACATCACCGAGACCGCCGGCACGCTCGTGAACGCCGCCAAGCTGATGCGCGACAGCGGTGCGCTCAGCGTTCGCGCCGCCGTCAGCCACGCCCTCCTCAACAGCATGGCCTACGAGCGCCTGCGCCTCGGCCACATCGACGAGCTTATCACCACCGACTCCATCCCGGTCGATACCCGCGGTTTGCCGATCAAGGTGCTCAGCGTCGCCGGCCTGCTCGGCGAGGCGATCATGCGCATCAGCAACAACGAGAGCGTTACCAGCCTTTTCAAGATCAAGGGCTTCTAAGCCCGCATAATCGCTCCGGGGCGTTTGCCCCGGAGCCGGATCCCGTCAGTCTTGTCTCCCATGAGCATGCGTTTCCGGCTCCCTGCCCTCTCCCTTGCACTGGCACTCGCCACCGCCGGGGTCTCCGCCCAGACCGCAACCGCGACGAAGAAGCTCGATCTGAAGATCGACGCCACCGCGCTCACGCAGACCGCCAACGCGCGGCTCGTGAGCTATGCGGATGTCGTGGAGCCGGTGCAAAAGACCGTCGTCTCGGTCTACTCCACCAAGATCGTGCGGCAGCGCATGCAGATGAATCCGTTCTTCCGCGAACTGTTCGGCGACCAGGCGCCGCCGGAGCGTGAGTCCCGCGAGGAAGGCCTGGGCTCGGGTGTCATCGTCACCGCCGACGGCTACATCATCACGAACAATCACGTGGTCGAGGGTGCGGATGAACTCAACGTCTCCCTTTCCGACGACCGCGAATTCAAGGCCAAGGTCATTGGCGCCGATCCGAAGACCGATATCGCCATCATCAAGATCGAGGCAGAGGACCTCCCGACCGCGACCCTCGCCGACAGCGACCGCATCCGCGTTGGCGATGTCGTCTTCGCCGTCGGCAATCCGCTCGGCATCGGTCAGACCGTGACCATGGGCATCGTCTCGGCCAAGGGCCGCAGCGTTGGCATTCTCGACGATGTCCAAGGCTATGAGGACTTCATCCAGACGGACGCCGCCATCAATCAGGGCAACTCCGGCGGTGCCCTCGTCGACGCCGCCGGTCGCCTGGTCGGCATCAATAGCGCCATCCTTTCCACCTCCCGCGGCAACATCGGCATCGGCTTTGCCGTCCCGGTCAATCTCGCGGCCAGCATTATGCGCAGCCTGATCGAGACCGGCACCGTGTCCCGCGGACAGCTCGGAGTCCAAGTCGATCCGCTCACGCCGGAACTGGCCGAAGCCCTCGGGATCAAGAAGGACACGCGTGGCGTGATGATTGTCGAAGTCGTGCCCGACTCGGCCGCGGAAGCCGCCGGACTGGAACGCAGCGATGTGATCGTGTCGGTCAATGATCGCCCCGTCACCTCGTCGAACGACATCCGTCTGCTCATTTCCCAACTCCCGCCCGGAACGGACGTTCGCCTCACCGTCATTCGCGAGGGCGACGAACGGGTGGTAAAGGCCACCCTCGGCGCCGTGCCCGGCGAGGCCGCGGCCCAGAACGAGTTGCTCGAGGGCATCACGGTCGATCCACTATCCGACGACCTCCGCCGTCAGCTCGGCATTCCCCGCAACATCAGCGGCGTGGCGGTCAGTTCGGTTGACGCGGACTCACCCTATGCCTCGACCTTCGTTGAAGGCATGGTGGTGCTCGAGATCAACCGCAAGCCGGTCACCGACGCGGCCACGGCCCGCACGCTTCTGCGCGAAGGCCGCAACCTGCTTTACGTCTATACGCGCGGTGCGATCCGATCGCTGGTCGTCGTGATCGAGCGTTGAGCCGCCGAACCGCGCGAGGCGCGAACAGAAACGGATTCAGCTGCCACGAAACACACAACACGCGAAATGGGAATCCGAAGTTCGGCCCTTTCGTGTGTTCCGTGTGTTTCGTGGTTATCCTCTGAATTTACTCCGTTTACGTGATACAGGCTTATGCCCACCGCCAATGAGGCCGTGGGTTTCCGCCAACGTCAGCTGCCCGGCTTTTCCACCGGAATGGCCGCGAGCCAGTCAGGAATCGCATCCGCTGCGTACGTCGGAAAGCTCAGTTCCAGCAGCGAGATCGCGGGAATCTCGAAACGCGCCGTGCCGGCGCTGCGGTCGACCAGCATGGCGACACCCACCGGAACGCCGCCGGCCTGCTTCACGATCTCAATGCACTCGAGGACGCGCCCGCCACGCGTAACGACATCCTCCACGATCAACACGCGTTCACCGGGAGCCAGCTTGAAGCCCCGGCGCATCACGAGGACGTTGTTCTCCTTTTCGGCAAAAATGTAACGGACGCCGGCCTGGCGCGCGACTTCCTGCCCCACCACGAGGCCGCCCATTGCCGGGGCCAGCACGGTGGTGTAGTTAAGGTGAGAAAGCTTCTGCAGTAGCAGCTCGGACAAGCGCGTGACCGCGTCCATGTGCTGGCAGACTTGCGCGCACTGGAAGTAGTGGCCGCTGTGCAAACCGGAACGGAGTACGAAATGCCCCTGCAGCAGGGCCTTGGTGCGGGTGAAGATATCGAGAACCTCCGTTTGCGTCGATTGCATGCGAGGAGCGAAGCGACTCCGGCAGGAAAACCAAAACTTTTTTGCTATGGGCGGACAAACCGCCATGCTGCGATCGTGGTCATCGAACGCGCACCTTTGGAAGACGAGTTGGGCGATGTGCTTGAAAAGGCCCTTCGGCATGCCGACTTGAGCCAGGCAGAGGTCGCGCGTCAGGCTGGTCTTGAGCTGGGGCGGCTTCGCGATGCCATTGATTATCGGTACGATTTTACCCGGGAAGAGCTCAGCCGTTTGGCGGGTGTGCTTGGGCTGCGTGATGAAGGACTTGCCGCGCTCGCGGGCGGGCGCTACCCGCTGCCGGAGATCAGTGGCCTTCCGTTTTGCCTCTACCCGCTGCGCATGCCCCATGGCATTGGCGTCGCCAATGCCTACATTGTGGCCGATTGCAGCAGCCACCAGGGCATCCTCTTCGACACCGGACATGATTCCGAGGCGCTGCGCCGCGCCTGGCCCCCAAGCATTCGTTCCCTGGAGGCGATTTTTATCACCCACGGCGAAACCGAGCACGCAGGCGGGCTGGACGGCCTGCAGTCTGATTTTGGTCGGGTTCCCGTCTTCGGGCCGGCCGGAGCGGGCATCTCCGGCGCAACGTCGCCAGGTGAAGGCACCACGCTGAGGTTTGGCTCGCTCGAGGTTTCCGTACGCGATACCCCGGGTCATGCCGAGGCCCATCACTGTTATGTGGTACGCTCGCGGGAGGCCCGCGCAGGTGTGCCTTTACTGGTCTCAGGCGATCTTTTGTTCGCGGGCTCGGTCGGCGGCGGGTATTACTGCCACCGGCGGCTGGACGCCCACCTGCACCGGCTGCTCGCCGAGCTCCCGCCCGGAACGGTCGTCGCGCCTGGCCACGGCCCTTTGACCACGCTGGCCAACGAGCAGGCCTTCAACCCGTTTGTGCGTTAGGCGAAGCCACGCTTGGCGGCAGCTGACGCTCTGCGGGCAAGAGCGTTAAGGTGGCTTCGCCTCCGCCGCCAGATGTCGCTGCCGGATATGGTGGCCAAGCTGCCGCCGCGCGGCGGCGGGCGCAGCCCATAAAACGCAATCGCCCGCTTACTTGCGTAAGCGGGCGATTGAAACTGGTCGGGGTGGCGAGATTCGAACTCGCGGCCTCTACGTCCCGAACGTTCATCCTGCCTTTTCTCAGAAGAGCGTTTCCTCACAGGAAAATCAACTTAAGCTACTATCATTCAATGCTTTAATAAAAAACAAGTAGATTACTCGGGAGGCTCCTGAATGCCCAAATTCGGCCATTTTTTGGGGTATTTGGAAAATCGTTGGAAAATCCAGTGAGTGAGCCGCCGAGTCGACTCTCATTGCCTCTACGGCAGCATGTGGTCACGGCCCCGGTGACGACGGCACTCCCTCGGGGTTCTTGCTACGACCGCTTCCGAAAGGACCTACCTCTTTCTCATTTCGACTTTATCCGGACCGAGGTTGGCGAAACTCAATTGCGCGACAACGCCTCCCGCAATGCAGCATTCTCCGCCTTGAGCGCCGCCAGTTCCTTTTGCTGAGCTATCTGATGCAGGGTGATTTCTTCGATTTTTTGAAGAAGCCGAATCTGCATATCAACGACGTCGACTCCCCTTTCGCGAGCCTCAGCTTCACTCGGAATACCCGGTAAGTGCCCCCTCTCTGCGATATGCGCCTCTATTTCCGCCAACGGGGCCAGACGGTAGCCCGGCCTGAAGACAAAGTCAGCGTAGGTGTTGACGTCGGCGATGAACGACGTGGCCCGAACCGAGCCACTCACGGTCAGTTTATAGGAAGGCGTCGTCGTGCCGATGCCTACATTTCCAGCCGAGCTTATGCGCATTCGTTCGACCAGTGAGCCAGGGCTATTGACGAAGACTAGTGTACCATCGCCATAACATTGAAACAGTCCCAGCAAACTACTCTTTGCATTATTGTAGAAAGCCAGCTGCGAGAAGTTATCCGCCGATCTATGAGGTGGACCCCGTCCGTTGGACAGCGGATCGGGTAAAATAAGTTAAGATATGG
>CAYWRG010000111.1:0-6536 GCA_964460715.1 uncultured Opitutus sp.
GATGCTGGCACGGCGTTCGCAAGGGGTGGGGCATGAACACCGCTCACGCATTCGGATTCGTGGTCATGGGGCTGGTCATGATGGCACTGCCGTTCGTCGCGCCGGAATGGGTCGCGAGCCAATCGATTTACGGTTCGGACGGTCGAGCGTGGTGGCTGCTTGGCATGGGTGGCCTGCAGGTGAGTGGCGGGTTGGCCTTTGCTATGCGCGAAGGCTGGCGCTGGATCACCCGGCCGCGGCCCGCGGTCTTTGCCGAGGAGCGCGAGTCGGTGCCGGCCCCGGTGTGGGCGCGCGAGACGTACTACCCGGTTCGCCGGGACCTGCGTACGGTCCGGCCCCGTCGCCTGCAGGCGTAGGCGCGGACTGGCTGCTGCCGCTCAGGCTCAGGGCGCCTTGGGTGGCGTGGCGGGCAGGGCCTCGGGTTTGGCTGGAGGCAGCAGCGCGGCGGGCGTCGAGCTGTTGAGCTGCTGGGCGAGACTGATCTCTCCCGTGTTTCGCCGACGCTTCACCGTCTTCTGGAAAAACTGGTTGTTGGGCACCTGAAGAAGGCGCCCATCGCTGTCGATCAGCGTGGTGTAGAAGAAATTCAGGTCGACCACCCGGCCCGACACGGGTTCACCGGCGATCTCGAGGTCATCCCCGATCTGGAAGGGACGGAGGAACAGGATGAGCACGGTCGAGGAGGCGTTGCTCAGCAGGCTCCACACCGCGACGAAGCCGATGGCAACGAGGCCGAGCACGGTCGAGATCATGGCCCAGATGCCACCGAGTTCGAAGCCGAGCACGCCGAGAATCATGATGACGGCGATGATCCGCACGAGCCAGCGCACGACATAGACCACGGGCTGGACATCCGCCTCCGAGAGGTGGGTGCGGCGTGCGAGCATCCGGAGCGTACGTCCGGTCACGAGGTTCAGAAAGATCGTGATGAGGACAACGAGCAGCGCCACCGGCAGCGCAGCGATCAGCTGCGGGATATGGGCCAAGATGCGTTCGATCAATTGCTGCGGTGTCATAACGGCCGGATAAGAGTGAACCCGCCGGGATCGTCAACCGCAACGAATGGGCGGGGCCGCGAGGGCAGGCGCGAGCCCGCCCCGCGGACGTGCCGCCCTCAGGCGTCGGCGGGCTGTACCCGACCGAGCTGCTGGGCGAGCGAGATGGTGCCTGAGCCCGGCCGGCGCTTGATCACCTTTTGAAAGAAAAGGTTGTTGGGGATCTGCAGCAGCGCGCCGTCCTCGGTACGGAGGGTGGTGAACACGAAATTCAGGTTCACGACCTGCCCGCGCACGGGTTCGGCGGCGAACTCAACCTCATCCCCGATCGCGAAGGGACGAAAGATCAGGAGGATCACGGTGCACAGCATGTTGCTGAGCACGCTCCAGACGGCGACGAAACCGATCGCGATCATGCCGAGGACCGTGGCCAGCATCGCCCAGAGCCCGCCCAAATTGAATCCGAACACCCCGAGCATCAGCACGATGGCCGCCACCGTGATCAGTGCGCTCATCGCCTTTGAAAAGGGCATCACGCTTTCCTGGCGCAGGCTGGTCCGGTCGGCCAGCAGGGCGAGCCCGCGCGTGAGCGCGATGCGGAGGACGATGGCGCCTCCGGCAATGGCGGCGGCGGCGGGCAGTCCGGTGATGATGCGGTGAGTGAGGGCGGGCAGGTCGACGAGCGATGAATCCATCACGATCCTTTCGGTGGGTTATCTTGGTTGTGGTTGCTGACGAAAAACGGTCATTCGTGCGCGAGGTGGGCCGGATCGGCCTCGACCTCCTGGCAGGCGCGGATGAAGGAAGCGGCGGACCAGGCCTGGAACGCCTTGCCCATGGGGCGGCCGGTCTGGCCGTGGACCCATTCGTTGAACTCCCATTCCTGGTCGCGTCCGAGCTGGTTGAGGCGCGCGAGCTTCACCAGTTCGCTGCAGGCGACCTCGTGAAACCCGAGCCGGTGGATGAAGCGCACCCACATGCCGCCGATGAACGGCCACACGCCGCCGTTGTGGTAGTGGTGCGGCAGGTTGAGCAGGTTGACCGTGTAGTAGGCCTTCCAGTCGGGATCGCCGGCCTGGACGACGGGGTAGAGGTTGGCGACCGGCCACGGGTTGTTCACGCCGACGCCCCACATGAAGCGGAAGGCGGTGCGTGCGCGGTCCACGTCGAGCAGGTTGACGAGGTAGGCGAGGATGTTGCCCAGCACGTCGCAGCGCCAGTTGAAGGAGAAGGGCGTGACCTCCGCGATGAGGTACTGCGAATCGCCGAGCGTGAACTGCCGGTCGGCAAAACGGTACGGCTGCGGCCCGCCTGCTGGCACGGTGGTGGTGGGCCAGAACACGTCGAGGACGCGGGCGCGGATTCGCTGCGACCAGCGCAGGTAGTCGGCGGCGCGCTCGAAGTCGCCGAGGAACTCGCACAGTCGGCCGTAGCAGACGTTGGCGCGATACCAGAGAACCTCGTCGTAGAGGACATTATAGCTCCGGCCGAAGAGGTCGGTCCAGTCGCCGGCCTCGGGAATCTCGAGCAGGGCGTCGTTGTTACTGTCGTGCGCGCTCAGCCAGTCCATCGAACGCTGCAGTCGCGCGGCGTGGCGGCGCAGGAGATCGAGGTCGCCGGTCTTCGCGACGTAGTTGTAGATTGCGATGATGATCCAGAGTCCGCTGTCGATGGAGCAGATGTTGCCCACGCCGGCGAAATCGGGCTGACCGTCGGCGATGCGCACGTTGGCGGGGATCTGGCCGTTGGGGGATGACGCGTTGAGCAGCGTCTCGAGCGTGGCACGCTGGGCGGCGCGGATGTCGGGATCGTCGAGCTCGATCGTGTTGATGAGCGTGATCGCACCGTCGCGCGCCCAGACGCTGCGGTAGTTGGCGTCGGTGCCGGTGACGGTGTTGTCCTCAAGGGAGCAGGCGGAGAACCCGAGCGGCGTGATGTTCTTGCGCAATGCGGTAAGCGCCCGTTCGTACGCCGTGAGGAGAAGCTGCTTGTCGTCCGCATTGAGCGAACCCAGTCGCGAGCCGGTGAAGAGCATGCGAAAGGCGGGCGGCATCATCTCACGGGGAATCTCCGTGCTCCGCGCGCGGGGCAGCACGCAGGCGATCCCGTGGTGGCAGAGCCCGTCGAGCACGCCGTCCGCCATGACCTGGCGCGAGGTGTAGGTCGGGGTGTCGACCGTGGCGGCGAGGAGGTCGGGATGGGCGTTCTCGACAATGATGCCGCGCACGCCCGGCAGCCGGAACATCGAGCTGTCGTTGCCGGTGTCGCCTGCGACCAGGACCTGGGTCAGCGGGATGCCGAGGTGCGCACAGAGCCAGCGCAGCGCGTTGCCCTTGGTCGCGGAGCGCGGAAGGACATCAAGGTCGCGCGTGCTCGAGTACACGAGGTGCACGTCGAGATCGGCCGCGGCGAGCCGGCGTTCGAGCTCAGCGAGCTGCGCGGGGTTGGCGTCGTGCAGGTACCAGCTCGACTTGTAGGGATGGAGAAAGGCCGCGGGCTGACGCTGCGTGCCAGGAAACGCGGCGAGGACCGCCTCCACCCGTGCGAGGTCCCACCCGGCGCTGAGGCCTGCGGTGAAGTCTTCCATCGGCAGGCCGGCCTTCAGATCGAAGATCTGCGTGCCAACGCCGCCGATGATGTAATCCGCAGGGGGAAGCCGTCCGCCGGCGATCAGCGAGCGGACATCCTCGATCAACCGGCCGCTGTTGTAAACCAGCAGAGGGCGGGCTTCCGGCGAAAGGCTGCTCCACGCGGCGAAGAAGCGCCGGGCCGACTCGTCGTTGCCGAGGAGGGTTCCGTCGAGATCGCTGCTGAAGAGGCGGATGGCGGTGGGAGCTTCAGTCATGGGTTAATCTCCGTCGTTCCAAGGTTCCTCCCACTCGGTGTCGTCGAGCGCCTTCAGGACCGGGCGGCCCTCGACGAGACTGATGAGCTGCTGCGCGATCCCGGTCCAGGTGAACAAGCTGCGGGCCTTGTGCGCGCCCATGCGGGACAGGCGGGCGGCGATCCGCGGGTGGCGGAACGGTTTCATCATCATGATGCCGAGATCGGCGCGGTCGAAGGGATCGCCGTAGAGGGCATGACGTCCGAAGGCGACGGCGCGGAACAAGCCGCCGTGAATCGTGACGACCGTGGGCGTGCCACAGGCCATTGACTCGATCGCGGTCATGCCGAATGGCTCGTAGCGACTGCTCAGGACGAAGAGATCGGCGGCGCGGTAGTAGTCGGCCAGATCCTTGTCGGCGATGAAGCTGGCGAACTTGATCCGCTTCGCGAGCCCGAGCCGGCGCGCCCGGCGCTTGAGGTCGGCGAGGATCTTGCGCTCCTGCGGGTCCATTCTCTTGCCTCCCACCGCGAGGTGCAGCACGGCATCCGGAATACGCTTCGCGGTGACCGCGAAGGCCTCGATCAGGAGGTCGTAGCCCTTGTTGGTGGCGAGGCGGCCCAGGGCGAGGATGGTTGGGGCCTTGAAGCCAAGGCGCCGACGAATCATCTGGCGCGAGGCCTCGCTCACCGGGAAGAAGCGGTTGTCATCGTACCCCGGCGGGATCATGTGCACCCGGTCGGCGGCGACCCCGTAGTCGTCCTTGATCATGTCCAGCTGCGGCGGGGTGGTCGCGACGACGAGGTCGCAGGTCCGGTACAAGATGGTCTCGTGCTGGATCCGCTCCGTGAAGTTGAACTCCTCCTCGAACGTGTCGGCACGATCGGGATAGTCGGTCTCCATCTGACGCTTCTTCCAGAGTCCGAGCGAGTGCGGCGTGTGCACGTGCGGGACGTCGAGTGCCTCGGACAGGCGCTGGCCGGCGACACCCGCATCCCAGTAGTGACTGTTGATGAACTGGTAGACGAGGCGGTGGCGCTTGATGAAGCGCAGGGTGTTCTCGCACCACTCCATCAGGTCGCGGTGGAGATACTCCTTGGGAAGGAACGCGTCGCCGCCGCAACGGGCGCGGATCACGCGGACGCGCGGGTTGATGCGGTCGATCTCGGGCTGGTCCTCAAACCGGCGGGTCCAGATGTCGACGTCGTAGCCGAGCTGGGCCAGCTTGCGGGCCAGCTCGAGGACATAGACGACCTGGCCGCCCGTGTCGGCGGCCCCGAGGGGCGGTTGAGCGGCGACGTAGCCATGGGTGGAGACCATGGCGATCCGCGGCCGCGCGGAGGTGGTGGATGTTCGTGCGGGCATGACTGGATTTTTGGAACTGAACCGTGCGGGTTCAAGACCCCAGACCGGCAAATCGAAAAAAAGTCCCGCCCGAAGTGCAGAAACCCGGGGGATTCCCTTATGTATCCAGAAAAAACTACGCCGTTTCCGGCGGTGCGGGCGGAGGCGGGGCCGGCACGTAGCGGCGACGGCGCGAGGCCGGGCCGACGGTGGGGGCGCGGGCCGCGGTCGGCGTGTAGGCCTTGCGCCGGTAGCCGGCGAGGGCGGGGTCCGCCGCGCAGCGCAGCTGGAATTCCTGCATGCGCTGGAAGAGTCCGAGGAGCTGTTCGGGCAGCGGATAGCGATCCAGACCGGCCCGCTCGAGCGTGAGCAGCATCTCGTGCGTGGCTTCGAGGGTGGAAAGGCAGCCCTCCTGCGGCTGCTGCTTGATCACGTAGCGGCTGGGGTGCGTGGCGGTGAACATCACGCGGGGCAGGCGCTGGAGGCTCGGGCTGAGGCGCAGCATCTTGCGAGCGCCGCTCCAGGTGGAATCGAGCAGGAAGACAAGCAGGGTGCGGCCGCCGAGGTCGGCGGCGGTGAGCCCGCCGGTCGAGAGATTGCGGGCCTCCGGTCCCGGGTAGAGCAGGACGGGAAAATAGCGCGGATCGCGGATGAGCTCCTGCACCGCCTCGTGCTCATCGAAGCCGATGCCCATGTGCAGCTCGCTGTTGGTGAGGCAGAGGTGGGTGAGGCGCCCGGTGGCGGCCTTCTCCTGCTTGTACTCCTTCGGATGCATCAGGAAGACGAAGCGCGTCCGTGTCTCCATCGGCTGGATGGACGGGCACCAGCACAGCGTCTTCGGCCAGAAGCAGCGGTAGCAGGTTTCGCGGGACATCGGATCGGGGGGGGCGGACCTGCCACGGCCCCGGAAAAATCAGAGCAACGCGCCCTGCGCACCGCCGGCCGACGAG
The DNA here is from genome assembly GCA_964460715.1 of uncultured Opitutus sp. GTDB lineage: Bacteria > Verrucomicrobiota > Verrucomicrobiia > Opitutales > Opitutaceae > CAMAXB01. Next base: position 6,114 of record CAYWRG010000111.1, read on the forward strand.
AGCCCGATCGCGGTGTAGCCCTTGGGCGTGAGCATGCGGCCCTGGGGGGTGCGCTGCAGGTAGCCCTCCTGAATGAGGAAAGGCTCGTGGACTTCCTCCAGCGTCTCGGCCTCCTCGCCGACGGCGACGGCGATCGTGCCGAGGCCGACCGGCCCGCCACGGTAGTTCTCGGCCATGCAGCGGAGAACGCGTTTGTCCATCTCGTCGAGTCCGCGGGCATCGATCTCGAGCAGCTCAAGCGCGGCTGCCGCGGCGGCGCGGGTGATGCGGCCGCTCGCGCGTTCTTGCGCATAGTCGCGGCAGAAGTTGATCAGGTTGTTCGCGATGCGGGGCGTGCCGCGGGCGCGGCTGGCGATCTCTTCGGCGCCGCTGTCGTCGATCGCGACCTTGAGCAGGTCGCAGGAGCGCTTGATGATGCCGACC
>CAYWRG010000112.1:0-4265 GCA_964460715.1 uncultured Opitutus sp.
GCAGACGTGCGTGTTCCGTCCCAGCGCTGTCGACGACGCGTTGTTCGCGTTCGGTGAATGGTTCAGCGTCCACGCGCCGGATCCGCAGCGAGACCGCATCTGGGCCAACGGCCCCAGCTTCGACATCGCCATCCTCGACCGCGCCTATGCCGACTGCTGCATTAAGCGCCCCTGGATCTGCAGGCAAGAGCGCTGCGTCCGCACCGCGCTCGAGCAGGCCGGATACGAGCGCGGCAGCGTGCCCTGGGATGAGGGCGGCCCGCGCCACCGCGCCGTCAACGACGCGCGGCATGAGGCCAAAAAGCTCTGGCGCTCCGGCGCCCTGGGCGAGATCAGCGCCATCGCCCGCCGCCTCCGCGAACGGAAGCCGTCCCCCGCACTAACGAACTAACGCACTAACGAACTAAGGAACTTCTCTCTATGGCAACACCTAAACAACGCAATCAATTCTTCCGGCTCTGGGGCAAAGCCCGCGCCGAAATCTGTGAGCGCTACGACCTTTGCGCGGTCATCCACGACCAGGAGCGCGACGCCCGCCACCGCTGGATCCGCCAGCACACCGGCGGCCGCACGGAAAACATCAACGCCGTCAAGCCCGGCAACGAGTACTCCCGGCTCATGCTCCAGACCGCCCTCGCCGCCGGCGACTACGAGGCCGCGGGCTATTGGGAGCTGGATATCTCCAAGCGCTGGAAATGGATGATGGAGCACCTCGTCCGCCAGCTCGGCGAGATCGCGCGCCAGCCCCTGCCGTGGGCCTACGTCCAGGGCATCTTCGCCCACATGCGTTTCCCGTCGAACTGGCAGGATATCCCCGAGGGCGAGCTGGAAAAGGTGTGGCAGATGCTCGACACCCACCGCCGCCGCCTGCTCAAGCGCGACCACGGCTGGCAGGGCCTGCGCCAGTCCGACCGCGATCCGCTCGGCTTCTTCCCCGAGGCGCAGTACGTTTACAGCGCCGCCGGCGAGCTCGGAATCCGCTGGCTCGATTCCTCCCGCCCCAGCGCCGAAAGCGCCGACGCCTGGACCGAAGACTCCGGCAAAAAGCAAGAGCGCGTCTACGAGGAGGTCACGGCATGAGCAATCTCAAGATTAAACCTGGCCGCCGCATCAAACTCAATGCGTTAGTCGACTGGGAGAAAAAGACGGTCCAGATCATTCGGAATCTCCATGACACAAAGGGTTTCCTTGTTGACAGCGGAAACATGGGATATATGCCGCTGGGAGAATTCCGTGAGTTCTGCGAACGCGAACTCGCCATCACCTGCGAACGTCCCACGCTGATGACGGCGTTCGGTCTAATGAAAGGGGATCAGGCATGAGCATCTGGAATGGAACAATGGGCATCCGGTTTTTTACCTTCTCCGAATTGACGGTCGACGCGTCCGGCGTCTGCCCCGTCCTCAAAAGCCGCACGCTTCCCGCGATGGAAGAGATCTCTGGGTATGCCGAAGGGTGGAGCGGACCGGACGGCCTGCTCGACCGGGACATGACCGACGGGCACGTTTCGACCGGCGGCTCAACGCTCCGGCTGAACCATGTGCGCGCCGAGCGGCGCGTCTCGGAAAACATGCAGGCCGCGTTGGTTGCGCAGGAGTGCGGAGCCTGGATGAAGGCGAGCGGCGCCGATGCCGTTCCCCGCAACGTGCGGGCTGAAATAAAAGACGCGGTCCGCAAACGGCTGATGAAAGAAACCCCTCCGGCGCTCGACGGCATCGGCGCATGGATCGACCTGCGCCAGCGGATCATGGCGGCCGAGGCCACCTCGGACACCAAGATCGACCGGCTGGCCGCCGCATTCAGAGAGGCGTTCGGGACCTGTCCCGTCCTGCTGACTCCGGAAACGGCCGCGTTTCGGCTCTACGGCGTCGACCGCCGAGGGCTCAGTCCGTGCTCCTTCACGCCGGAGGCTGACGCGCCGGTCGAAGTGGACCTCGGCATGGAATTCCTCACGTGGCTGTTCTGGCGCTACGACGCCACCGGCGGCGAATTCCGCGTGACCCTTCACGGCCCACAGTACGGCTACATGCTGGAAGGCCCGCTCACCTTCTGGCACGAAGGCCAAGGAGCGCATGAGGTCACGATCCGCAAGGGCTCGCCGCTCAACAGCCGCGAGGCGGCGGCCTGCCTGCGGGCGGGCAAGCTGCTGTGCAAGGCACGGTTCGTAATGGTGCAGGACGATCGGCTCTGGACGTGTACCGCCGACTCATCCTTTGCCTTCACCGCGCTCAAGCTGCCGTACGGCGAACCCCTCAGCGGCGCGGAGAAGCTGGTCGAGCGCAGCATGATGCTCAACGAGTTCCTGGAAGCGTGGACGGCGCTGTACGGGCAGTTCATCGAACAGCGATCCTCGTCCAGGTGGAACGCACGAAATCTACCGCTGGATCGACGCCAAGAGCGGAGGCACGCCATGATTCCGGCCGGACACTGCCAATACACCGGCGTGGAGCTGGCCATCCTCACGCCGGAAGAGCGCGAGGAGCTGATGGCCGTCCTCTGTTTCGTCCGCATCGGCCGCCACGGCCCCATGCCGGAAGAAGGTGGGGCGGGTTCTCCGAACCCGCTGCAAGAGACTCCCGCACCCCCGCCCACACGAACTGCTTGACAACCTCCCCCGCGATACGGTAATTCTTACGCGTATTTGCGCATAGCTGCCTCCGCAAGCCAACACCTTGCGGGGGCTTTTTTATTTCCCCTTTCTCCCCCCGCCACCGCGACCCAAATCCCGCATTCCAGCATAATGCCCGCATTCCGAAAGGCCATCTCCAACCAGGGAAAGGAGGTGCCGTATGAACCGGGCCGGTAACACCGGCCGAACCGAAGGCGGGCAATGAATCTTTCCTCGCGCAACACTCAAACACCCGAACGCAGCCGGACAGGGACTTGCGGCTACGGGAGCCGAAACCACACACGGCCCTCGGACGTCCCCGCGGGAAGTCTTCCGTCTTTCCTTCCCGCGCGCCGCACCTATTCCAAATGCGCGCTGGCGCTCATCGGACTGTCGGCCCTGCCCAGCCTCGCGATCGAGGCAGGGCAGGCGGCGACCACCCTCATCGCCATCCCCCCCCGCGGCGTGCTCTCCACCCACGTCGGCTCGCTAGTCTCCGCCCTCGGCACCTGGGCCGCCCTGCGCGGCCGCGCTCCCCGCCAGCGTCAGTCCACCCGCATCGAGGACCAACCGATCCAGAACGAAGCCGTTCCGGGCCACGTCACCGACCCGCTCTGCGACGCCAAGCACGACGCCATCAACGGCCGACTGAAGGACAATCTCCGCGACCACGAAAACATTTTCCCGCGGCTGGCCGCGGTCGAGAGCCGCGTGTCCTCGCTCGAAGGCGTGGTCGGCGAAATCTCCAAGACCAACAAGAGCATCGACGAAAAGCTCACCATCCTGCTCCGGAGGCGTTAACCATGAAGCAAGACCCGCAACTCTGCAAAGCGCTCAACCGCGTCGGTCCCGCCGGCATCGAGGAGTCCGTTGCCCTCGAGCGCATGGAGGCCGAATACGGCAGCCCGCTCACTACCCAGGCGGCGAAAGACACGCTCCTCTTCTGCACCGACCGCGGCTGGGTCCAGAGCCGCCGCGACGAATTCGAGCTCACCCGCTGGTGGATCACCGAAGCCGGCAAGACCCGCCTCGCCGGAATGTGATTCCCGCACCCCCGATTAAGGCAATAACGCACTAACGCAATAACGCACTCCGCCCCAATGCCGAGAAAACCCTACAACGAAAAGCCCCGTTCCGACTCATGGGACACGCCGCTCACCGAGGTGCAGCGCTGGCAGGCCTATGACAAGTTCGTGCAGTTCCGGGCCAAGTGGTGGGAGGTCGCGGCATGGGTAGAAGCCGAGTTCGGCATTCCGGCCCCCAGCCGCTCCGGCCTTTACCGCTTCTGGGAGCGGATGAAAAAGGATGAAGCCGGCTGGCGCACCCGCCAGTGCATCGAAGCCAAGGCCCGCGCGGGCGAGCTCGCCAAGCGTGCCGGCCAAAACGACGCCGAACTTGCGGCCGCCTTCCAGACGCTCGCTGCCGACGCCGCACTGCAGCTCCACGACGTCGACCGCGCCATGACCCTCACCAAAATGGCCATGGCCATCGGCGATAAGATCGCCACCCGCAAAACCCTCGAGATCAAAGAGCGCGCCCAGAACACAAAGGAAGAGGCCCTGCGCCTGCAGCGCGAGAAGTTCGAGTTCGACGCCGCCAAGGCCGCCATGGCCGCCGCCGACAAGATCAAGAGCATCGCGGCGGATCCCGGCCTCAC
>CAYWRG010000112.1:4275-5756 GCA_964460715.1 uncultured Opitutus sp.
GTCCGCAAAACGCTCTTCGGGGAGGTGCCGGAATGAGCAGCCAACTCCTCGACCAGAACCGCGCACTCATCAAATTCCGCGCCTACCAGCGCGACATCTTTATGGACCGTACGACCGGCGTCGTGGTCCTGCACTGGTCGCGCCAGATCGGCAAATCCTTCACGCTCGCCGCCTGGGCGGTGGACCGCCTGCTCACGCGCCCCGGCCGTCTGGTCACCGTGCTCTCCAACAGCCGAGACAACGGCGCGGAGTTCGTGCTCAAATGTCAGGAGGTCTGCAACCAGCTCGGCGTCGCTATGGAAAGCGTCGACCTCTCCAGCGGCATCGAGTACGAGAACATGCGCTTCGAGGTGGGCATCACCGTCAAGGGCCGGCGCGGCCGCATCAAGGTCCTCGCCGCGAACCCCCGCACCGCCCGCGGCTTCTCCGGCGACCTGATTCTCGACGAGTTCGCCTTCCACGAAGACAGCACGGCCATTTGGGAGGCCGCCGAGCCGATCCTGTCCAGCAACCCCGACTTCCTCTGCCGCATCGCCTCCACCGGCAACGGCACGCGCAACATGTTTTACCGCATGGCGAGCGAGGGCAAGTTCAAGCTATCCCGCGTGCGCCGCACCGACGCCTACAAGATGGGCGTTAAGATCTACGACGCCAACACGCGCCAGCCGATCACGCCGGACGAGGCCCGCGCGCAGGCCATGGACAAGGCCGCCTACGACCAGAACTACGAATGCACCTTCGCGAGCGAAACCGGCGCGCTGCTCACCCACGAGCTTATCAACGGCGCGGCCTGGGACGGCGGCATCATCTGCGAGCAGACCTGGAGCGACTCGGCCCTGCACCTGTTGACCACGGCCACGGGCGACCTCTTCGCCGGCTGCGACGTGGCGCGCCGGCGCGACTTCACCTTCGTTCCTGTCGGCGAGTTTCTGGGCGACACCTGCCGCGTGATCGCCGCCCTGCGCATGCGCGACATGCGCCTCCCTGACCAGCAGCGCCGGCTGGAGCCGATCCTCGCGCTGCCGAAATTCCGCCGCCTGGCCATCGACATGACCGGCATCGGTCTCGGCCTCTTCGAGTACACGGAAGAGCGCTTTCCCGCGAAGGTGGTCGGCGTCGACTTCGGGACGAGCGTCGCCGTCACGCGCCGCATCCAGGCCGAGGGACGCAAGGCCCCGACCGTCCGCATCACCGAGGCGATGGCCGTCGATCTGCTCGGGTGGTACGAAGACCGCCGCATCAAGCATCCCTGCGACGCCATCTACCGCGACGATCTTCGTAAGCCCGAGCGCGTCACCACGTCCGGCGGCCGCGTGTCGATCGCCGCCACCCGCGACGAAGCCGGCCATGCCGACCATTTCTGGGGCAATGCACTCATGATCTACGCGCACGGCGAGCCGCCCTCGCTGGGTGCCGAGGGCGTGGGGTTCAACGCGGCCTGCGATTTCGAAGATGACGCGGACGCTCCGTCGGCCCGCGTA
>CAYWRG010000113.1:0-5629 GCA_964460715.1 uncultured Opitutus sp.
CCGCCCCCGGCCCCTAACCGCCGATATCCCCCCAACCCCCCCCCCGGGCCCCCCCCCCCCCGGCTCCATTTCACGCTCAGGCCGCCTCTTTCACCACCGGCCACGTCGCCACGGCCAGCGTGCCGGTTTCCGGGGAACTCGTGATGTTCACGGTGCCGCCATCGCGCTCGACCAGATGCTGGGTCAGCGTAAGGCCGAGCCCCAGGCCCTGCTGCTCGTACTTGTTGCGATCAAACTGCCGGAAAGCGCCGATCTGCGAAATCTGCTCCGCGCTCATGCCGCGGCCGCGATCCGACACTTCGAGCCGCAGGTTATCGTCGTCGCGACTGAGGCGGACCACCACGGGCGTCCCGCGCTCGGAAAATTTGCAGGCGTTGTCGACCAACTCGACGACCACGGCCGAGAGGTTGTTGCGCGAGCCGACCAGGGCAAAGCCCTCGCCCTCCACCCGGAGGTCGGCCTCGCGCTTGTTCTTCTGCGTGGCCGACATCGCCGCTTCGCCCACCACAACCCGGACCATCTCCGCATCGAGCTGGGCGTCGGGATCGCGGCCGATGGGGCGGTTGTTGATCAGCTCGAGAATCGTCAGGTAGTTGCGCAGCGTACGATTGAGGCGATCACCGCTCGCCCGGATGCCCTCGATCATCTCCCGCGCCACCTTGGGATCGAGTTCCTCCCCTTCCTCCAGCAACACCTCGGCGAGGCCAATGATGCCCGTCAGCGGGGTAAAGAGTTCGTGCGGAAGCTCCTTGGTCACGGTCGCGCTCAGGCGGTTGAGCGCACGATCATCCGCCTTGCGCAGGATGTCGGCCCGCTCGAAGCGCGCCGCCACACAGGCGAGGAAATCAGCCGACGAGAAGGGTTTCTCCAGGTAGTCGTCCGCGCCCAGATTCATGCCCTCGCGCTGCGGGGTCCGCTGGCTGTCGCCCGTCATGAACACGAACTGCACGGTGCCCAGACGCTTGTCCCCACGCAGGGCCGCCAGCACCGAACGGCCGTCGCCGCGCGGCATCTGCACGTCGCAGACGATCACGGTGGGATCAAATTCGCGGGCCACCCGGACCCCTTCTTCACCCGAGCTCGCATGCCCGACCCGATAGCCCTCCGCCTCCAGCGCAGCGGCCAGCATCGTCCGCAGCTTCTCATCATCCTCGATCAGCAAGACGCGTTTGGGAGTGGCTTCCATGATGCAACCGGCGACAACGTCGTCGCCACCCCCAGATTACACCCGATCACGCCTAGGGTGTCCAGCCCAGGCCCGGGGCAGACACCCCATGATCCTCGGCCCAACAACGGTTTACACAAATTTGACCGCCCGCGAATCACACGAATCGACGCGAACCCGGAGGGAGCACCACGAAACACACGGAATGCACGAAACGGGCTGGGTTCGGGCTCGGGCTGGGAGCGCGGGCGGCTCGCCCGTTCCGATGATTTCGTAGCAAGGGGCGAGGCTTGACCACGCCCGGTTCGGAAGGCGCGCACGAGCCCAGAGCACCCGCTACGCCTTGCGTGCCGTCGGCTTCACCTTCCGCGGTGAGAACGTCGCGCAGAGCTCGCAGGTGTGTCCGTCGCAGCCGCGGGCCGTGCAGTGCTCGCGGCCGTAGAAGATGATCCGCAGGTGGAGTTGATTCCAATGCGCCTCGGGAAAGAGGCGTTTGAGGTCGCGCTCCGTCTGCTCGACGCTGCTGCCGCGGGAGAGTCGCCAGCGTTTCGCCAATCGGTGGATATGGGTGTCGACCGGAAAGGCGGGAACCCCGAAAGCCTGCGCCATGACCACCGACGCAGTCTTGTGGCCGACGCCCGGCAGCTCCTCCAACTCGGCAAAGGTCCGCGGGACCTGGCCGCCATGCTGATCGAGCAGAATGCGCGAAAGCCCGTGAATCGCCTCCGCTTTGCGCGGGGCCAGCCCACAAGGGCGGACGATGGCGTCGATGTCCTTGACGGACAGTGTGACCATCGCCGCAGGTGTGGCGGCGCGGGCGAACAGGGCCGGGGTGACGAGGTTAACCCGCTTGTCCGTGCACTGGGCCGAGAGCAAAACGGCGATCAGCAACGTGTAGGCATCACGATGGTCGAGCGGCACCGGTGTCTCCGGGTAGAGCTCGGCCAGGCGCCGGTCGACATGAGCGGCGCGGTCCGCCGCGGTACGGAAGGGCTGAGGGGAGGCAACCATCGGAAAGGAGGGAAACAGAGCGCCTTGCCCGAGGGAAACAACCCCTTAATTGACACCGAAAAGCCAAATCGCGGTTGCGCGCCCGGAGGCCGGCCCTAGCGTGCCGACGTATGTCCTCGCTTCGCGAATTGCTCGCTCCGACCGACTCATTTGCCCGCCGCCATCTCGGGCCCGCTGCCGCCGAACAGGCCGCCATGCTCAAGCTGCTTGGCCAGCCGTCGCTCGACACGCTCATCGACCGGGCGGTGCCAGCACACATCCGACGCGGAGCGATGGACCTTCCCGCCGCCAGCGGCGAGACCGCCGCGCTGACCGAGCTCCGCGCGATCGCGCAGCAGAACCAGATTTTCCGCAGCTTCATCGGCCTCGGCTACCATGACACGATCACGCCCGGCGTGATCCAGCGCACCATTCTCGAGAATCCCGGCTGGTACACCGCCTACACGCCCTACCAGGCCGAGATCTCGCAAGGCCGCCTCGAGGCGCTCCTGAACTTCCAGACGCTGGTCATGGAACTCACCGGGCTCGAGATCGCCAATGCCTCGATGCTCGACGAGGGCACCGCCGCCGCCGAGGCGATGATGATGTGCCACCGCCTCAAGGAAGGCGATGCCGCCGCCCACCGCCAGTTCTTCGTGTCGGAGCGCTGCCATCCGCAGACCATCGACATCGTCCGCACCCGCGCCCAGCCCCTCGGCATTGAGGTCGTGGTCGGCGACCACCGCACGTTCAAGCCAACCACGCAGTGCTTCGGCGTGCTTGTGCAGTACCCGGACACCACGGGCTCGATCAACGATTTCGAGTCCTTCTTCACCACGGCCCATGCCACCGGTGCCTACACGATCGTCGCGACCGACCTGCTTGCCCTGACGCTCCTGCGCTCCCCGGGCGAGTTCGGCGCGGATGTCGCCGTCGGCTCCGCCCAGCGTTTCGGCGTCCCGCTCGGATTCGGCGGGCCGCACGCCGGTTTCCTCGCGACCAAGGATGCCTTCAAGCGCCAGATGCCCGGCCGCCTCGTCGGCGTCTCCAAGGACGCGCAGGGCGATCCCGCCATGCGCCTCGCCCTCGGCACGCGTGAGCAGCACATCCGCCGCGACAAGGCTACGTCCAACATCTGCACCGCCCAGGTCCTCCTCGGCGTGATGGCGTCGATGTACGCCGTTTACCACGGCCCCGAGGGCCTGCGTCGCATCGCCCGCCGCGTGAAACACCTGACCGACGTCCTCGCCGCCGGCCTCAAGGCCGCGGGCGCCAAGGTCAATGTTGAGCCCGTGTTCGATACGCTGACGGTCGGCAATGTTGCCGCCGCGCGCGTCCACGCCGCCGCCCAGGCCAAAAAGATCAATCTCCGCGTCGTCGACGAGTACACGGTGGGCATCTCGCTCGACGAGACGGTAAGCGTGGACGAGGTGCAGACGCTCCTCGCCTGCTTCAGCGAGTCCGCCGTGCTGCCGGAAACGAAGGCCACGACCTACGCAGCACCCTTCGCGCGCACCTCGACGTTCCTCACTGCGCCGGTGTTCAACCAGTACCACACCGAGCACGAGATGCTCCGCTACATCAAGCGGCTGGAAGCGAAGGACCTCTCGCTCTGCCACTCGATGATTTCGCTGGGCTCGTGCACGATGAAACTCAATGCGACCAGCGAGATGTTCCCCGTCTCGTGGCCCGAGTTCGGCAAGCTGCATCCGTTCGCGCCGGCCGAACAGACCCGCGGCTACGCCCGGATGTTCAAGGACCTCGAGACCTGGCTCGCCGAGATCACGGGGTTTGCCGCAATCTCCCTTCAGCCCAACGCCGGCTCGCAGGGCGAGTACGCCGGCCTGCTCGTCATTCGTGAACACCATCGCGCGCGCGGCGAAGGCCACCGCAACATCTGCCTCATCCCGACCAGCGCGCACGGCACCAACCCGGCGTCCGCCGCGATGTGCGGCTTCAAGGTTGTGCCAGTCGCCTGTGACGCCAACGGCAACATCGACGTCGCCGATCTCAACGCGAAGGCCGCGGCCCACAGCAAGGACCTCGCCGCGCTCATGATCACCTACCCGTCGACCCACGGCGTGTTCGAGACCGCGATCAAGGACATCTGCGCGACGATCCACGCGCATGGCGGCCAGGTTTACATGGATGGCGCCAACATGAACGCGCAGGTCGGCCTGACCTCGCCCGGTCACATCGGCGCAGACGTCTGTCACCTCAACCTGCACAAGACCTTCTGCATCCCGCACGGCGGCGGCGGCCCCGGCATGGGCCCGATCGGCGTGGCGAGACACCTCGTCGAGTTCCTCCCCAGCCATCCTGTCGTCCACCTGCACGCCGACACCGGCGGCCACCACATGGGCGCCGTCAGCGCCGCCCCGTGGGGCAGCGCCAGCATCCTCGTCATCTCCTGGATGTATATCCGCATGATGGGCCCCGACGGCCTCAAGCGCGCCACGCAGTTCGCCATCCTCAACGCCAACTACGTCGCCAAGCGCCTCGATGCGCTGTTCCCCGTCCTCTACAAGGGCGGCAGCGGCCTGGTCGCGCATGAGTGCATCCTCGAGTTCCGCCCGTGGAAGAAGCACGGCCTCGAGGTCGAGGACGTGGCCAAGCGCCTCATGGATTACGGCTATCACGCGCCGACCATGTCGTTCCCGGTCCCCGGCACGCTCATGATCGAGCCGACCGAGAGCGAGACCAAGGCCGAGCTCGACCGCTTCTGCGATGCGTTGACCGCGATCCACGGTGAGATGGCTGCGGTTGCCAGCGGCGAGAGCGACAAGCTCAACAATCCGCTCAAGCACGCGCCGCACACCGCCGCCGTGGTCACCGCGACCGATTGGCCGCACCCGTACTCCCGCGAGGTCGCCGCGTTTCCGGACCGGCACACACGGGCGTCCAAGTTCTGGCCCAGCGTCGGCCGCGTCGACAACGTCTACGGCGACCGCAACCTCGTTTGCTCCTGCGTCGGCATGGAAGCGTATGCGGAGGCGGCGAAGCCATCCTCCGCGCAAGCTTGAAGCGTATGCGACGCCTGCGGCGTCGAGTTGAGCGTTGAAGGTTGCGAGTTGAGAGACCGAACCCCTGTAGGGTGGGATCGCCGATCCCGCCTGTGGAGGGCCCGCGTCCCTGCGGGCCGTGCTTTGAGACGACCGATCCGGTTTTTAACCACGGATGCATCACCTAACGGCTCTGCTTGTTGATCCCCTGCGCCTAATCGGCTCCGGTTTGGGTTCCGGGGAGCGGCTAATCGCCGCTTACATATATCTCTAGTTTCCCAGTCGGCGATTAGCCGACCCCCGAAGCCCCCCGGCGAAGCCGATCAGGCGGAGCTGCACCATGTAGCGCAGCCGTTAGGCGGAGCATCCGTGGTTAAAATCTCCGGGCCCTTGGCTCTGCGCGGGCGCGCGCAAGGCGCGCCCCGACAGAGTTACTCCTCTCCCACGCTCTCCCGCGGCTTGATAGCCGTGG
>CAYWRG010000114.1:0-359 GCA_964460715.1 uncultured Opitutus sp.
GTGAGGCGCCCAATTCACTTCAATCTAGCTCATGACATTACGCGGATTCCTACGTGAAGTAAATGCGGCGCAAAAGCGCGCCGCTCGGGCCAACGAGCGTCAGGCACGCCTCCATGCCCGTGCCCTCAAGCTTCAGGCAAAAGCGGATGAAATCGAACGGGCAGCGGCCGAGGTGGAGGAGTTCGAAGAGCGAGTGAAGCAACTCACCAGCATACATCACGACGTGGGTGAGCCAATGGACTGGGTCGAGATACGGGATCGCCCGGCTCCCTTCTCGCCCCAGCGCACTAGTCGCTGGGAAGACGCTGCCACACAGGAGCGAGATAAGTTCAAACCGGGATTCTGGCAGCGTATTTTCG
>CAYWRG010000114.1:369-1335 GCA_964460715.1 uncultured Opitutus sp.
AACGGCACTTCGTGAAGAACTTGAGCGACAGATCGTCGCGGCTCGCAAGCGGGATGACGTGAGCCATCAAGGTGCCCTCAAGCTCCACGGGCAGCAGCTTGAACAATAGCAAGAACTCCATCAAATGGCGGTCGCGATCCTTGCGGGGGAAATCGATGCATACCGACGCGCAATTGAGGAGTTAGAGCCCCTCGCCGAATTACAGGAAATCGGCTGTGGGCTTGAGATTTCCTTCCCCGATGCCCTCACGGCTGAGATCGACCTTGTCGTAGAAAGCGAAAAGGTGGTGCCGCGTGAGGCGAAATCGCTCACTCGAGCAGGCAAGCTGAGCACCAAGGCGATTCCCCAAGGCAAATTCCAAGAACTTTACCAGGATTACGTTTGCGGCTGTGTTCTTCGCTGCGCCCGCGAGTTCTTTTCGTTCCTCCCCTTGCAACGCGTCATCGTGAACGTGAAGGCCACGCTACTCGATACGGCCAGCGGGCATTCCCTGCCACAAACTATCCTAACTGCGGGTATTGCGCGCTCGACACTTGAAGGAATGAACTTCGTGGCCGTCGATCCTTCCGATTCGATGAAACTGTTTCCGCATCGAATGGGATTCAAGAGATCACAGGGGTTCTACCCCATCCAAGCTTTGCTGCCGGACGAGTATCCAAAAATCGCTTAAACCAGTTTCACTTCGCAGACTCGAAGGGTCTCTCCCGAACAAATGCGAGCACCCAATCTACACGCAGTGCGTGCAGACCCGTGAGCATCCGCCTTGCCCCTAATACCTCTGGAATGCGTGACACGCCACCCCTAAGGAAACTTAGGGCCTGAGGTCGGGCACCACCACTACGCTACCACTACACCACCACTCGGCCACCACCACGGTCATGCACTGGCCGGGATGAACGATGGCGACGGTCGCAAGGCAACCGCAGACGTGCCCCGCACCCTCCGCGGAGGCCCCCCCCCCGCCCC
>CAYWRG010000114.1:1345-3314 GCA_964460715.1 uncultured Opitutus sp.
GCCGGTGGCGGGCGCCGCCGGTGGCGGGGCACGACGGCGGGCCGCGATGGGGCCGGCCATGTGGCAGCGCCCCGGCTCCCGTTGGTCGCCCGCGCGCTGCCGGGGCCGGTGTGACCGGCGAGTCCGCCGGCGAGGAAAGAGCGGCCAAACGGCTGGCAAAATGGACGATCTCGGTCATCCTTCCACGAATCACCTGCCAATGACGACACCCTGCGAACTACCCGCATGTCCCGCCGCAAACCGGCGCATCTTGGCTATTCGCCTGTCAGGCCCGGGGCGTGGTTCAATGCGGATGATCCGCATCGACCGCCGCCCCGATGACGCCAACTAAGCCCAAATCGTGGGCGAGGCCTGTCTGGTCCTCGGGAAGGCCACCCGCATTCGGGCCGGGTGAGTGCTCGCCCGATCTCCCAAACCGCAGTTACGGGGCTGGTGCGTGGGTGGGGCGAGAGTGGCAGGGAGTCGCCGGAGCTCCGCGCGGCGTTCCCTGCGCCGCTTTGCCACGACGCGTCCGGCGTCGGGCGCCGGCGCGTCTAATCAGGGCGCGAAGCGCCCCGGACCCCAGGCGTCCACCAACGGAGGTTCATCATGACGATGCTCGATCCCAATCGCTTTGACCAATTGCCTGAACCGGAAGTGCTCCGCCGGATCGGCGGACTCGTGGCCCTGATCGTGGAGCGCGGGCGCCTAGCGCGTAGTCCGGCGCCACCGGCGCCGCCAGTCAGTCACACTGCGCTGGACTTGATCGCCGACCCGGCGGAAAGGGCCGTCGCAACCTATCTGGCACGGTATGGCGCGACTAGCGCACGGCGGCTGGCATCGGAGCTGGAGCTGTCGGCGGCGCAGGTCGCCCGTGCGTTATCTCGCCTGCGAGCGAAGGGAATTGGGGAGCGGACGGGGCGGACGTCGGCCGCCCGCTATCGGTTGCGGCGGGATTTTAGTCGGAGTTGAGTTTGAAGCGGAGGTAAGCCTATAAAGCGCCGGATGGCTTGCTCCTTGGCGACGACCGAGGGAATGGGGAACGGGTTGGTTTTTAGGGGAAAGCCACCAATTATATTAGCGGGGCACGACATCCAGCGTGACCACCGGCGCAAGTGGCGCAGCCCCCGTTGCTGCTGTAGAGGCTACCTAAAGGAAAGCGTCATTTCTTTTTCGGGTTGGGGCTGCGCCTTGAGGCGGTGAAGGGAGTGAACCAGCCGGCGCCGAGCCAGCGGATGAGGCCAGCGGATTTTCCCGGATGGAGCCGAGTAATAGAATTTTCCCGGTGCAGGCTGACCCAGAGGCCGTCGGGCCATTTGGCCGTGCCAAGGATGACCATGACGAACGCCCGCAGGCTGTGTCGAGAGGTGGCAAAGCAACGGGCCATGGAGTGCAGGTCGGTGCCCGAGGGCTGCGGACGCGCCTCGGGGTGTGTGTGCCATTCGCCGATGAAATGCAGGCCCTCCTTGAAACGCCGGCGGATCTCGCGTTGTTGCTGCTTCAGATCGGGCTCGTAGGCGTGGCGGAGGCGGTGATCGTGGCGGTGCGGCGGGGTCGCAACGCGCACGGTGATCCAGCCCGGCTCGATCTGGGCAAACAGCATCCCGCCGCTTTCCGGTTCGGTGGATCCCAGCTGACGGTGCTGCAGCATCATCGCGAGGGCGTCACGGGTGAACACGAGTGTCTGGCTGGCGTCGTCGGTGGAGAGATGGAAATCCCCCGGAGTTGGAGTCGTCGCGGCCATGTCAGGTGCAATACGGGCATTTCGGGTTCACCGGCCAGGGCTGGTGGTGCACGCCGCCGTGCGGTGCGGCGGCCAGCTTCTGACTCCAAGCTTCGCGCATGGTGACCTTGTGTTCGGCAAAGACGGCGGCCGGTCCCGTCCAGGTGCGCAGTTCGGATTCGGACACCTTGCCGCGGAGATAGTCCATGCCGAGCTGGGCGATCAGCGCGGCACTGGGCAGCATCTCGGTGACACCGTAGGGCTGGT
>CAYWRG010000114.1:3324-5562 GCA_964460715.1 uncultured Opitutus sp.
GCGCGTGCGGTTCGATCCAGCCGAACAGGACCGCAGGAAAGCCGGTGACGCGCCGGGCTAGCACGTTGAGGTCGTGCTCCTCGTTCCAGTGGCCAATGGTGGAGACAACGAGATCGGCTTTTAGAAAAACGTCGGGCGTCCCCTGCCAAACATCGGCCCAACTTTTGGCATGAGGGGTGATGTCGAGGTGCGGGAGCTGCTCAAGCAGGTCCGCGGCAAGGTTCGCGCTCTTGCCCCCGCCCACTCCCCCGGTGCCGAGCACATGGCGGCCGGCATTTTCCCAGCCGAATGTTTCGGGATCGATGAGATGCAATTTGCCGACACCGGCCTTGGCCAACTGGGGCGCAAGATAGCCCCCGCGCGAGCCGCAACCGGCGAGGACAACCGTCTTATTTTGGAATGGATGGCCGGACCCGCCGCGACTGTGGACCTGTTCATGGGTGCCCAGGATAGTGCGCAGGCGCTTGATCTGGGTCGAGGCAAGCTGGCTGCGACCACGGGAGATCGCGAGTTGGGCCGTCACATTGCCCTTGCGGAAGCCAGAATAAATCGACCGCTGGAACGCGAGCCGGCATTCAGGATACCTGACTCCGACAGCGAGAATCTTGCCGTCGTAGGGGAACGTGATGACGACCAGCCCGGGCCCCATGCCGGCAGCGCAGTGCTCGGCGACGGCGGCCTGCACGGCCGCGTCATGCTTGGCCGCAAGGGCGAGCAGCTCGGCGATGCTGCGGGGAAACTCGGCGGGAATCAGCGGCTGCGGTAGACGAAGAATCGGGGCGGTGATCGTCTTCCGTTCCTTGCCCGGCGTCTTCGCCCAGTTGTTGACCCACGTGACGATCGCCTTGGCGTCGATGCCCACGTAGCTGTGATCTCTGGCTTGGTAGGCCGCGACGGTGGCGGCCGTGGCCGGGAGCTCGGAAATCAAGTGGAGGCTGGCGAGGCCGGCGTCGCGGTCGGGCCAGTAGTTCTGGATTTCGCGGAAGAAGTCCGCGGGATCAGGCGAACCGAGAACCTTTTCCGCGCGGGCCAAGGTTTCGTTGAGGACGCCCTCCACGTCCATGGCGTTGAACTCGGTGCCGTTGTTGAAGAGGCAGAGGAGCCCGTCCGGCTCAACGTGCGGAATGACGCCATAATATTGGCTGGCCGGCGACACCTGTAGCCGCGGCGGTGAGACCGGGTAGGATTTAGGCAGGAGAAGATCCAGCGCGAAGGACTGCCCGCCGAACGTCGCCTTGAGCGGATACTTCCGGCGGAAGCGCCCGCTGATGTTGGTGCCATCGGCGGGCAGGCCGCGGCCACGCAGCCAGGATTCGGCGCGGGCCGCGGCAGCGTCGAAACGTGCCTGGATCGGGTCGCTCACTTAGCCGAACTTGGATTGGGTTTTGGTGGCGGCCTCGGACGGCACCACTGACACGATGCCGCGCGTTTCGTCGTTGGCGTCGTCCTCCTTGTCGTAACTGTCGAAGAAGCCGTCGGTCTGGAAGACCCAGTCCCAAGCCTCGCGGGCGGCCTTCTTGGTGCAGTTGTAGTTGTGGAGGACGGCGAGCTTTTCGAGGGCCTCACCGATGCGCTTGCGGAGTTCGAGCATGTTGGCGTCCTCGGCGCCCTTGGTCAGCTTGTCACGGGGCACCTTGGGCTGGGCACGGTTCTCGACCTCGAGGCTGGTCGTGAGGCGGGTCTTGAGTTTGGAGAGGAGCCAGTAAAAGGCCTCGTCGTCGCGGAGGTAGGTGGTCGGAAATTTTTCCTCGACCAGCATGGTGAGCTTGAGGCCGTTGGGCATGTCCCACTTCTTCCCGCGGCTGCGGGCGAAGCGCTTGAGGAGCCGGGTGCAGCGGCGGAACTGGCTGCCGGCTTCCTCACGCACCTTATTGAGCTCCTTCACCCGGTCGAGTATCCAGACATTGATCTCGGTGGGATTGGAGGCGCCCCAGCCGTTCTCGCCGGCGAGTTCCTGGCGCTCGGTGTCCTCGCCCTCGTCGAACTTGCGGTAGCAGGGGATGTCGACGTGGTAGCCCTCCTCGTAGTAGACGCGGATCGCGTTGCTGCGGATCTCCGGCTCCCTGTTGAAGGTGTGGTTCTTCTTGATGGCGGCCAGGACCATCTTCTGGGTCTGGAGCGCGGTCATGTTGGTGCCGTCGTCGTTGATGAGGTCCTCCGCGTAGAACCAGACCCCGTCGTCGATGTCGTAGTCGGAGTCCTTCTCCTGGACGATCAGCTGGGCCGCCATCGAGCCCT
>CAYWRG010000115.1:0-243 GCA_964460715.1 uncultured Opitutus sp.
TGCTGCGCGACCGTGCCGCAGACGCCCTTGCCCAGCGGAATGCGGATGCAGGCCACCTTCCCCTGGAACGGCCCGAGCACGAGTCCGCCATCCCGCAGGAAATAAAAGCCGACCCAGTTCAATCCCGGCAGCGCCTGGTAAAGCAGCGCGGCCATGTTGGCGGTGTTGGCGAGACCGTCGCGCTCCCCGGCCAGCACCGCCGCCAGCTGGACGTGCAGCGCGCGGTAGGCATCGGGCTTGGGC
>CAYWRG010000115.1:397-952 GCA_964460715.1 uncultured Opitutus sp.
GTTAAGAACTCAGAGCCATTCGTGCCTATTCGTGTCCATTCGTGGTTAAATCGTTTGGATTCGACTCAGATCCGGTAAAACGCCTCGGCGTTGGTGACGTAGAGTTTGCGGAGCTGGTCGGGCGTGGCGCCCTTGAGCGCGGGATCCAGCGTGTCGACCCAGCGGGGATAGTCGCTCGCCTGCGTCGAGACCGGCCAGTCGCCGCCGAACATCACGCGGTCCCAGCTGAAGCACGCGATGACATGGTCGATATACGGCTGCAGTTGCGCGGGCGTCCAGGCGGCGTGATCCGCCTCGGTCACGAGGCCGGACAGCTTGCACGACACGTTGGGCAACTGTGCGAGCTCACGCAGCTCCGCGCGCCACGGATCGAGCCGGCCGGCCTTGATGTCGGGCTTGGCGATGTGATCGAGGACAAACTTCACGCCCGGGCACAACCGCACGAGCTTGATCGTGTTGGCCAGTTGCGTGTGGTTGATGCAAATATCGAAGCTCAGCCCGTATTCCGGCAGCAGCTGCACGCCACGGACAAAATCCTGGCGCAGGCAAAACGCC
>CAYWRG010000115.1:975-2190 GCA_964460715.1 uncultured Opitutus sp.
GCGGATGCGCGGTTCGACCTGCGTGACTTCCGTCACCCAGTCGGCCTCGGCCTGAAATTGCGCGGGGTCGCACTCGCATTGGAGAAAGACCATCTTCGCCACCGCCACGTCGCCGCAGGCCGTGCGGTAGTCCGCGATGAGGTGGTTCTTGTTCAACATCGGCACGCCCGCCAGCCACGGATACCGCAGCCGCGAAAGATCCCAGATGTGAAGGTGGGTGTCGACGATGGGGAACGAGGGCATGGGATTAAAACAAGACAGGGTTAACCACGGATTTCACGGATGGGCACGGATAAATACCCAGAAACCTGTTTTCACAGGAGGTAACGGAGAAAACTGAGATATTGATCCAAGTTCATCCTGACTCCGTTCCCTCCGTTTCCTCCTGTGCAATTCAGATCCGTGGTCATCCGTGCAATCCGTGGTCAAAAACCTCTCACCGGCTGCCGGCGATCTTGGTGTTCTGGCCGAGCCCCTCGGGGCCGAGGCCGTTATAGCCGCCGTCCACCGGGAGGTCGGTGCCGGTGATGAACGACGCGTCGTCGCTCAACAGGAAGAGCACGGGCCCGGCGATCTCCACCGGGTGCCCCATGCGCGCGAGCATGTGGAACTGCCCCCAGACCGGATCGTAGGCGGCGCGGTCGCCGCCGGCGGCCTTGTCCACCTCGCGCGTCCAGATCCAGCCGGGGCTGACGCTGTTGACGCGGATATTGTGGGGCGCGAGGTCGAGCGCCGCGCAGCGCGTGAACTGCGTCACGGCGCCCTTGGCCATGTTGTAGGTCCAGCGATTCGGCTGGGCCACCCACGAGGAGATGCTCGAGACGTTGACCACGGCGCCGCCGCCCTGCGCCCGCATCGCCTCGGCGGCGAGTTGGGTCAGCCGCGCAAAGGCAAAGGGCCCGACGTTGAAGCTGCGGAGAAAATCTTCCCGCGTCGCGTCAAGGCCCTTGGCGACGAAGGAGAAAGCGATGTTCACCAGGTAATCCAGCCGGCCGTGCATCTCGCGCGCGGCCGCCACGAGGGTCGCGCAGAATTTCTCATCGGCGAGGTCCCCCGCCACGATGAGCGGCGCGAAGCCCGCAGTGGCGAAGGCGTGCCGCCCTTCCGCCACGTCCGCCGGCAAGCCGCTGACCACGACGGCCGCACCCTCGCGCAGCAGCTCAAGAGCGATGGCGTGACCGATGCCGTGCGTGCCGCCGGTGACGAGCGCGACCT
>CAYWRG010000115.1:2209-2602 GCA_964460715.1 uncultured Opitutus sp.
CGGGTGGTGAGAGGAGTGCGAGTGGGTGAGGTTGTCATGGCAGGAAGGAGTTTCGGACTGTAGGAGGGGCTTTACGCCCCGGTTTGCTAGAGCACCCGGAAGCCATCGGGGCCTAAAGCCCCTCCTGCATTTCCGGAAAGCAATCTCATGGACAGAGCACAGCCTTGAGATCGGAGCCCTCGGCGGCGAGCATACGTTGGAACGCCTCGACACCCTCGGTCAGCGGAAAAGACTGCACCCAGGACAGGGCGTCGACCTTGCCGGTGGCCATCAGTTCGAGCGCGAGCCGCAGTTCCTCGAGCTTGGCGGCGTAGGTGCCAAGCACCTGCTTTTCCGGGAGGGTGATGCCGTAGGTGTCGAGCGTGATCGTGTTCCCGTGCAGGCCGATCCAGC
>CAYWRG010000115.1:2612-5443 GCA_964460715.1 uncultured Opitutus sp.
GGTCGTGGTCATTGACGAAGCGCATGGTTTCACCCGGACGCAGGGCGTCGAGCGAGGATTGCTTGGTGAGCGCGGAGCCGACGGCATCGACCGTGAGGTCCGCGCCTTCGCCGCCCGTTTCCGCGGCCACGATTTTCACCATATCCTCCTCGCGCGGGTTGATGACTCGGGCCGCGCCCAGCCTCTTCGCCACGGCGAGACGCTCCGGGCTCAGGTCGGCCACAATAACCTTCGCGCCCCGCTGCACCTGCAAGGCCTGCTGGCAAAAGAGTCCGATCGGACCCGCCCCGATCACGAGGGCGGTCGCGGCGGGGAGGTGACGCGTGAGATTGACCACATGGAGGCCATTCGCCATCGGCTCGGCCAGCGCGGCGGCGGTGGCAGGGAGATTTTCCGGCCAAGGCAGGAGGCAGCGCGCCGGGACGTTGACGTATTCGGCAAACGCCCCCGGCCGGTGCATGCCGAAGATCTGCCGGTCCGCACACAGGTGGGTGTCGCCGCGATGGCAGCGGGTGCACCGGCCGCACGGCACGAGAGAATTGCTGACGACCCGCGCACCGGTCCGCCACTCCCGCACTTCACCGCCAACCTCGTCAATGGTGCCGCAGAACTCATGCCCCATCACCAGCGGTGGCGGACGGCGCGGGCTCCGCATACTGAAGGACTCGAGCTCGCTGCCGCAGATGCCGCAAGCGGCGACGCGCAGTCGCACCTCGTCGGGCTGCAATGGCAGCGGGGCAACCTCGCCAATTTCCAATCGACCAAACTGAGGATAAAGCAGCGCACGCATGAGACGGCCATTCGGTGCCGTCCGCAAATTATGAACGCAAGGGCTAATGGCTTGAAATTTCAGTCGCCCCGCAGCAGCCGGCGCATCAGCCTGCCCGCATGTCCGCGAGAAAGAATCCCCGCATCGACGCCTACATCGCCAAGTCGGCCGCGTTCGCCAGGCCGATCCTCAAGCAGCTGCGCCAGCTCGTCCACCAAGCCTGCCCGGAAATCGTCGAGGACATCAAGTGGGGCATGCCCTCGTTCCAATACCAAGGGAAAATCCTGTGCGGCATCGCGGCCTTCAAGGCGCATGCGACCTTTGGCTTCTGGCACCAGGGCATGGAAAAGCTGCTCGCGAGAAAAATCGGCAAGACCGGCGAGGCCATGGGCCTGCTCGGAAAGGTCACCTGCCTCGACGACCTGCCGAGCGACAAGGTCATGCTTGGTTACCTCAGGACTGCCGTGAGGCTCCACGATTCCGGTGCCGCCATCCGGCCGAAGCCCAAGGCTCGCCCTGAACCGCCCGTGCCGTCCGACCTCGCCGACGCCTTGAAGCGCAGCCGCAGGGCTGCCGCCGCGTGGCGGGACTTCAGTCCGAGTGCGCGGCGTGACTACGTCGAATGGATCACCGGGGCCAAGCGAACTGGGACCCGCGAGACCCGCCTGCTCACGACCATCGAGTGGGTCGCCGCAGGCAAGAAGCGGAACTGGAAATACGAGAATTGCTGAACCGCCTGTAGGAGGGGCTTTATGCCCCGATGATCGCGGGATAAACCCGCTCCCACAGCTCAATCCACCGAGTCCAACCCGATGCACCCTTCCAAAGATCCCCTGCACGGCGTCACCCTGGAGAAAATCCTGGAGGCACTCGTCGCGCACCACGGCTGGCGTGGCCGCGCGGAGCGGATCGAGATCCGCTGCTTCATGTTCGACCCGAGCATCACGTCCTCGCTGAAGTTCCTCCGGCGCACGCCCTGGGCCCGCGCCAAGGTCGAGCAGCTTTACCGGGAACTGGTGGCGGGGCGAACCTCCTAGATTCGTTCTCGTTCTCCCCGGTTTTACGATCGGGAGAACGATTAAGAGCAAGATAACGAGAACGATTGGGGCTACGTCCCTGGCAGCATCCGCACGCGGCGGTGCTTCTGGGGGAACTGGAGCGTCACGATGGTGCCGACGCCCTCTTTGCTCTCGATGCCGATGTGGCCGCCGTGGTCGCGCATGATGCGCTGCACGATCATGAGGCCGAGGCCGTGGCCGCCCGTCTTGGTCGTGTGGTAGGGGGAGAAGAGCTTCGCAAGATCCTCGGTCTTGATGCCGGCGCCGGTGTCGGCGAGGCGGACAAACACCGAATCGTCGTCGGCCCCCACGCGGATCGCCAGCTTGCCGCCGGCCGGCATAGCCTCCATGGCGTTCTTCACGAGGTTGAAGAATACCTGCTTGAGCTGGTTGCGGTCGGCCATGATGACCGGCGCGCCAACGGGCAGCTCGGCCTCGACTGCGAGCTCGCGGTCAGCCAGCTCACGCCCTTGGAAGCGCAGCACCTCCTCGATAATTTCCACCACGTTCACCTCGGCGAGGTCGGGTGGCCGCGGGCGGATCGCCTCGAGGAAGTTCCGGATGATGCCGTCGAGCCGCGTGACCTCGTCCTGGCAGATCTTGATCGAGTCGCCGAGCGAGTCGGTCTCCTTCGAGGCCCGCAATTTTTTCAGCTTCCGCTCGATGAGCTGGAGGTGGATGGTGAGCGAGTTGAGCGGGTTGCCCAGCTCGTGGGCGACGCCGGCGGCGAGCAGGAGGATGGAGGATATCTTCTCGTTCTCGATCAGCTCCTCGGTGGATTTCTTCTCGCGGGTGATGTCGGAGAGAATGATGGCAAAGCGCGGCGCCCCGCCCTCGCCCTCGCTGAACGGCACCATGTAGAGCCGCACGACGCGCGGCGCCGGGTAAGTCAGCTCGAACTCGCGCGTGACGACCGGCTGCCCGGTCGGCTGGCCGCCAGCCGTGTCGCCCCCGAGCGAGGCCCGCAGCCCGGGCACGAGGCGCCAGAGCGTCTTTTCCGCGCC
>CAYWRG010000116.1:0-5270 GCA_964460715.1 uncultured Opitutus sp.
CCCCGGTGCCTTGAAGATCGCGGGATTCTTCCGGACCGGGGTCAGCGCCCCCGGCTACATTTCCTCACAGCACCGCCAGCGCCGCCGCGAGGGCCAGCGCGGAGAAGATCGTGCTGAGCACGATCGAGCCCGCGGCGAGCGCATCGTCGCCACCCAGCTGGCGGACCATCGTATAGGACACCGCGGCGGTCGGGCAGGCGGAGAAGATCACCACGATCAGCAGGCTCCCGGCCTCGAGCCCGAACAGCCGGCCGATGCCGTATCCGATCACCGGTGACACCGCCGCCTTGAGCAGGCCCGCCGCCAGGGCGGGCCGGCGGCCGCCGCGCGCCGGGGTGGCGGCGAGCGCCGCCCCGACACAGATGAGCGCCAGAGGGACCGCCATGCGGGACAACTGGACCAGCGTGCGGTCGAGCGCGACCGGCAGGCTGAGGTTCACCGCATAGGCCCCGGCGCCGAGCAGGCTCGCGAGGATGATCGGGTTGCGCACCACCTCACGGCCCACGATGCGCAACATGCCCCAGCCGATTTCATGACGGCTGGCGAGCAGCACCACGACGGAGATCACGTTGTAGGCGATGAGCAGCGGCGCGACCGCCAGCAGCGCCGGCGTCTGCGGCACGCCCGGCAGGGTCAGAATGAGCGGCAGCCCCACAAAGGTGAGGTTCCCGCGAAAGGAGGCCTGCACAAAGGTGCCGCCGGCGCCACGCTCCACACCGCATGCCGGCGCCAGCAGCGCGGCCACGCCGACCATCGCCGCGGTGGTGCCCAGCAGGACGAGAACCAGCGCCCCGGCCTCACCCGCATCGCCATGTTCGGCGCCGACCAGGCTGACAAAGACCAGCACCGGCAAACCCACCCAGTAGGTCAGCCGGTTAAGCCCGGCCAGCACCTCGGCAGGCAGCAATCCGCCCTTCTGCAAGGCCGCCCCGAGGGCGATCACGAGGAAGATGGGAGCGAGGAGATTGACGATATCCACAACGCCCCAGTGTCATCGGGTGGCGGCTCCGCGTCTAGGATGCTTTTACGATCCAGGAATCAGGAACCTTCGCACATCGGAGGATACTATTCCCCCATGCCCAGACCGTTCACCTTCATGCTCGTTGCCGCGTTGACCGCGCCTGCCTTCGCCGCCGACGCCCTGCCCGCCAGCGGGCGGGCCCGCGCCTCCGGCGTGTTCACCCTGTACTTTGAGAATGATTACTTTGGCGGGGAGGATCAGCACTACACCAACGGGGTGAAGTTCTCCTGGCTTTCCTCCGACCTGACCGATTGGGGTCAGACCGGCTGGCGCAAGACCTTCGTGGAGATGCTGCCCTTCGTGAACCGCGAGGGCGCACAGAAGAATCTCGGCTTCGCCTTCGGCCAGAACATCTACACGCCGCAGGACATCAGCCTCGATCCGCCGGACCCCACCGACCGACCGTACGCGGGTTGGAGCTACCTGGAGTTCACGTTCGTGAGCAAGACGCCGAAGATCATGGACACGCTGTCGATCCAGGCGGGCATGGTCGGTCGTCACTCCTATGCGCAGGACACGCAGACGATCGTGCACGAATGGCTCAACGATGAGACGCCGCGCGGCTGGGCCCATCAACTGGAGGATGAGGTCGGCGTGAATGTCGTCTTCGAGCGCAAATGGCGGCTCTACGGCCGCACCCTCGGTGACGTCCTCGGAGCTGACCTCGTCCCGCATGCGGGCGTCAGCCTGGGCAACGTCCAGACCTACGCCAACGCCGGCGCCACGGTCCGGCTCGGACTCAACCTGCCGAGTGATTTTGGCACGGGACTGATCCGCGCGGCATCCGCACCGAACACGCCGATCGATGACACCGATCCGCGCGTCGCCAGCGATCGCGACTGGAGCTTCTTCGTCTTTGGCGGCGCCGACGGCCGGGCGGTGGCGCGCGACCTCTTTCTCGACGGAAACACCTTCGAGGACAGCCCCAGCGTGGACAAGGAGACCTTCGTCGCGGACGCCTACTACGGCGTCGGCGTGATCATGGGCCGCTGGCAGCTCACCTACACCGAAGTGATGCGCTCACGCGAATTCGAGGCCCAGCTCCGCAAGAATTACTACGGCTCGGTCACGCTTTCCTGCGCATTCTGATCAATCCAGAAGTCGCGCAGAGACGCGGAGCCGCAGAGAAGACCTTGGATCGTAAGGGTAAAAACGGGAGATGATGCAGGAATCAGACGGCTTTGGCCTGAACTGACCTCTGACATCTGATCACTGACCGCTGTTTGCTCCGTGCGACTCTGCGCGATTCCCTCGGCTCGTGGCTGGGATGGAAGAACTTGCCCCGGGGAGCGGTTGCAGGCATGCCGGTGGCGATGGCTAATCTCCCCACCCAGTTCGCCGGTGTCACCGCGGTGACCAAGGCCAATATCTATTTCGACGGGCGTGTCGTATCGCACACCGTCCTGATGCCCGACGGCGCCAAGAAGACCCTTGGGCTGATCTATCCGGGTTCGTACCACTTCGGCACCGGCGCCCCCGAGCGCATGGAAATCATCGCCGGCGCCTGCCGCGTGACGCTCGATGGTACGACCGCGGTCCAGGAATACGCAGCCGGCACCTTCTTCGATGTTCCCGGCAAGAGCGGCTTCACGATCGAGGTCTCCTCCGGGATCTGCGAGTACATCTGCTCCTTCCTTTAAGTCCGTCCTGCGGCGCGCCGGCGCCCCGTTGTCCGTCCGTTCCGGAGAGCCGGCGCTCTCCGCTCATTACCTCCGCCGCCATGCGCTTCCGCCCTCTCTTCGCGCTCATCCTGTGGTCGCTGTTGCCGGGCGTCATCGCCCTGCGCGCCGTTGATCAACCGCTACCCGACGGCCTCTACGCCGAGTTCACCACGCCGCGCGGCGTGATCGTCGCCGAGCTGTTTTACGACAAGGCTCCGCTCACCGTCGCCAGCTTCGTCGGCCTGGCCGAAGGCAAACTCGGCCCGCGCCCCGGACAGCCGTTCTTCGATAACCTGAAGTTCCATCGCGTCGTCCCCGGCTTCGTTGTTCAGGGCGGCGATCCCCTCGGCACCGGCGAGGGCGGACCGGGCTACGAGTTTCCGGACGAGTTTGTGCCCGGCCTTCGTCACGACACCATCGGGATCCTCTCCATGGCGAATGCCGGACCGGACACCAACGGCTCGCAATTCTTCTTCACCCTGGCCCCGGTCATGCGGCTCAACTACCTGCACAGCGTCTTCGGGCGCACGGTCCGCGGCGTCGAGGTGCTGCCGCTCATCCAGCAGGACGACACGTTCAAGGTCCGCATTGTCCGCCAGGGTGCGGCCGCGCGCGCGTTTGCGAGCGACGACCAGGCCTTCCTTGCCCTCAATGCCAAGGCCAAGCCCGCTGATCACCTCCGATTCGACGACCCCGAGGGCCTGCTCCCCACCACGCCACCGCGCGCCCGCTCCTTTAATTTCAAACTCGAGAACTTCGAGCGCTCCACGGGCACCAAGGTCTACGTGCGCCTCCTGTCCAAGGCCGATCCGGGCGAGCCGGACCCCGCGCCCGCGGCCATCGCACGCCGCTTCGCCACCAAGTTCGGCGCCGGCCCCAACGATGTCGTCGCCCTTCATCTGACCGAGCCGGACGTGTGGGCACTCGCCGCCGGCGACGCCGCCAAGGCGCGCCTCTTCCCCGGCAGCCGCGACCTCGCGGGTGCCGAGCAGGCCTTCTTCGCTGCCGCCCGCGCCCGCGCCGCGAGCGTGATCGCCACAGCCGAAAAAGCCGGCCCGGTCGACCCGGCCCAGAAAACCAAGCTCCTGATCGACGAGGTCATTGACGGCCTCCTCGCCCTCCTCGAACCCAAGCCATGATCGCCCTTCGCCCTTACGCCACCGCCGCGGCCAGCCTGCTCGCGCTCGTCAGCGCCTCGCTCGGTGCGCAGGACTCGCTCAAGACCACGGTTCAGACCCGCCTCACAGCCGAGTACCCGTCGCTCGAGCAGATCTACCTCCATCTCCACCAGAACCCCGAGCTTTCCCTGATGGAGGTCAACACCTCCGCCCTGGTCGCCAAGGAACTGCGCGCGCTCGGCATCACGGTGACGGAACGCGTGGGCGGTTACGGCGTGGTCGGCGTCCTCGCCAACGGCCCGGGCCCGGTGGTGATGCTACGCGCCGACATGGACGGCCTTCCGGTGAAGGAAAATTCCGGCGTCCCCTACGCGTCGACAGCGATCGTGAAGGACGTGACGGGCAAGGACTCGCCCGCGATGCATGCGTGCGCGCACGACACGCACATCACGGGCCTGATCGGCACCGCACGCATGCTGGTGAGCGTGCGCGATCGCTGGAGCGGCACGGTGGTCTTTGTCGCGCAGCCCGCAGAGGAGATCGGCGTCGGCGCACGCGCCATGCTGATGGACGGACTCTACACCCGCTTTCCCCGGCCCGATTCGGTCATCGCCCTGCACACCTGGTCGAACCTCCCGGCCGGCGCCGTCGGTTATGTCGAGGGCCCGGCCTACGCCAACGTCGACATGATCGATGTGATCGTCCGCGGGGTCGGCGGCCACGGCTCGCAGCCGCAGACCACGAAGGATCCGGTCGTGCTCGCCGCGCAGATCGTGGTCGCGCTGCAGACGATCGTGAGCCGCGAACTGGCGCCCGGCACCCCGGCGGTCGTGACGGTCGGCTCCATCCACGGCGGCACGAAGCACAACATCATCTCGGACGCGGTGAAACTCGAGCTGACCACGCGTTCCTACGACGCGAAGGTCGCGGCTCATCTGGTTGATTCGATCCGGCGCATCGCCGAGCACACCGCCCGCGCGGCCGGCGTGCCCGACGACCTGCTGCCGGTGGTGACGCTGGCCACGCCCACGATTCCGCTGACCACCAACGATCCAGCCCTGACGCGCCGCATCGTGGGCGCGCTGCGCGGCTGGATGGGCGAGCAAAACGTGATGCTTGAGAAACCGACCACCGGCGGGGAGGACTTTTCGCAGTTCGGCCTGACCAACCCGCGCGTGCCGATCAGCATCCTCTGGGTCGGCGGGGCGGATCCGGTCAAGTATGCCGAGAGCCTCCAAACCGGTGCGCCGCTGCCGTCCAACCACTCCGCCACCTTTGCCCCGCCGCCGGAGCCGACGCTGAAGACGGCGGTGAATGCGCTGACGGCGTCGGCGCTGGAATTGCTGGCGAAACGATAGGGTGGCATGTAGCCGGGCTCGCTGAGCCCGGTGTCTTGAGGCTCGTATCGGCGATCACGGACCGGGGTCAGCGACCAATGGTGTCCGGTCATAAGTATTTGAGGTGCATTTG
>CAYWRG010000117.1:0-5030 GCA_964460715.1 uncultured Opitutus sp.
AGTACCGCAAGTACATCGAGAAGGACGCCGCGCTGGAGCGCCGCTTCCAGCCCGTGCTGGTTGAGCCGCCGTCCGTCGAGGATGCGATCTCGATCCTGCGTGGCATCCGCGAGCGCTTTGAGCTGCACCACGGTGTCCGCATCCAGGACAACGCGCTGGTGAGCGCCGTCACGCTTTCCGACCGTTACATCGCGGATCGTTTCCTGCCGGACAAGGCGATCGACCTGATCGACGAGGCCTGCGCGATGATCCGCACCGAGATGGACTCGGCGCCGCAGGAACTCGACGCCCTCCAGCGCCGCGTGCTCCAGCTTGAGATCGAGGAGGCGGCGTTGAAGCTCGAAAAGGACGACGCGTCCAAGCAGCGCCTCGACACGCTCCGCCGCGAGCTCGCCGATGCGCGCACCCAGGCCACCGCGCTCCGCGCGAAGTGGGACAAGGAAAAGGCCTCGGTTGATCGCGTCCGCAAGGTGCGCGAGGAACTCGATGCCGCCCGCGTGGAGTTGGAGAAGGCC
Organism: uncultured Opitutus sp.; assembly: GCA_964460715.1. Taxonomy (GTDB): domain Bacteria; phylum Verrucomicrobiota; class Verrucomicrobiia; order Opitutales; family Opitutaceae; genus CAMAXB01. Next base: position 516 of record CAYWRG010000117.1, read on the forward strand.
GAGCGCGCCTACGATCTTAGCAAGCTGGCGGAGCTGCGACACGGCCGCATCCCGCAACTCGAGGCCGAGCTGAAGAAGCTTGAGACCGGCGAGGCCAAGACCGAGTTGTTCAAGGAGGAGGTTTCCTCCGAGGAAGTCGCCGAGATCGTTGCGAAGTGGTCGGGCATTCCCGTCACCCGTCTGGTCGAGGGCGAAAAGGAAAAGCTCCTGCGGCTCGGCGAGATGCTGCACGAGCGAGTCATCGGCCAGGAGGAGGCGGTCCAGCTCACGGGCGAGGCCATCCTGCGTGCGCGCGCGGGCATCAAGGATCCGCGCCGTCCGGTGGGCAGCTTCCTGTTTCTCGGGCCCACCGGCGTGGGCAAAACGGAGCTGGCGAAGACATTGGCCGAGACCCTGTTCGACAGCGAGGCGGCCATGATCCGCATCGACATGTCCGAGTACATGGAGAAGCACTCGGTCGCCCGCCTGATCGGCGCGCCTCCGGGCTATGTCGGCTACGACGAGGGCGGCCAGCTGAGCGAGGCCGTGCGGCGCAAGCCGTACGCGGTGGTGCTGTTCGACGAGATCGAGAAGGCGCATCCGGACGTGTTCAACGTGCTGCTGCAGGTGCTCGACGACGGCCGCATCACGGACTCGCAGGGCCGCACCGTGGATTTCAAGAACACGATCATCATCATGACCTCGAACTTGGGCAGCCGTCACCTGCTCGAGGGCGTCACGGGCGACACGATCCCCGAAAGCGTGCGCGAGAGCGTGATGGCCGAGCTGCGGCGCGCGTTCCGGCCGGAGTTCCTGAACCGCATCGACGAGACGATCCTCTTCAAGCCGCTCACGCTCGACGAGATCACCCGCATTGTGGACCTGCTCCTGGCCGACCTGAACCAGCGCCTGGCCGATCGTCGCGTCACCGTGAAGCTCGATCCGAAGGCCAAGGCCTGGGTGGGTGAGAAGGGCTACGATCCGGTGATCGGTGCGCGTCCGCTCAAGCGATTCCTGCAGCGCAACATCGAGACGAGTCTGGCCCGCGCCCTGATCAGCGGCGAAGTCGCCGAAGGCAGCACGGTCACCTACCGGGTGAAGGATGACGCGCTGGTGATGGGGTGAAGGGGGCTTGGTGTAGCTGCGCCACGCTGAGACCGGTGCCTTAGATCTTCGATCGCGATTCTTCGGACCGGCCTCAGCGAGGCCAGCTACACCTACTTACGCTTGGTGACTTTGTTCCCGCCAATCAGCCCGAGATGGGTGTGGCGGAAACCCTCGGGCAGCTTCAATCCGTAGCCGAGGGCGCGGTCGAAGGCGATGTGCGCGCAGTGGATGAGTCCCGTTCCGAAGACCGTCCAGTTTTCCGTGACCAGTCCGAAGATGAGCACGCTGGCGGCGATCGCGTAGGTGTGCGCGAGGTTGTAGACCCAGGCCCCGATCCGCGGGCCGGCCAGGTAGGCGAGCATCGAGAGGTCGGGAATCAGGAAACAAAACAGAAACCACCGCCAGGGCAGCGCGAAGTACTGGTACGCCAGCAGCGTGGCGACGAAGACAATTACGCCTTCAAGGCGGAGCCAGAGACCGGCGGGTGCATGCATGGTCCCACGGTGGCGACCGGCGGAGCGGAGACAAGCGCGGGCCGCAGCCCGGGCGCAATCGTTCTCGTTTTCCTGATCGTCGCTCGGTCGCGGATCGCGAGCGGGATCTTGCCGGAGAGATTGTCGGAATTGGGAGAGAACGAGAATGAGAACGAAGAGCGCGAACGATGGTGGCCAATCTCCCTGTTGGGACGCACGGGGTGAATTGATCCCGGGTGAACCGTTTTCTGCTTTGCCTCCCGCTGGGGCCGGGCGAATCTATCCCCATGCCGGCCGAGCCTGTCCGTTACTACAATCGCATCACCCGCACCGTCGAAACCGAGGAGATCTACGGCGAGGGATGGCTGCGCTTCGCTTACGAGAACCCGATCGGCCGCTTCTTCACGGCGGCACTCGTGCGACGGGCGATCCTCTCGCAGTACTATGGCTGGCAGATGACGCGCCCCTACAGCGCGCACCGCGTGCTGCCTTTCATCGTCAAGTACAACCTCGATACGGACGAGTTCGCGAAGTCGCCCTTCGACTTCAAGCACTTCAACGACTTCTTCACCCGCGCCCTCAAGAAGAGTGCACGCCCGATCACGCCGAACAACGACCTGGCGGTCTTCCCGGCCGACGGCCGCCACCTGTGCATCCAGGACATCAACGACGTCGACGGATTCTACGTTAAGGGACAGAAGTTCGACCTTGAGGAGTTGCTCGGAGATTTTGACCTCTCGCAGCAGTATGACGGCGGGACGATGATCATCTCGCGTCTCTGTCCGGTGGATTATCACCGCTTTCATTTTCCGACCGCCGGCATTCCCGACGAGCCGCGGTTGATCAACGGCTGGCTCTACTCGGTCAACCCGATCGCGCTTCGGCGCAACGTGCGCTTCCTGGTGGAGAACAAGCGCTATGTGACCCAGCTTCCGGCCTCGCCCTTCGGGAAGATTGTCCAGGTCGAGATTGGAGCGACCATGGTCGGTAGCGTTGTCCACACCTTTGTTCCCGGTCGCCGGGTCGAGAAGGGTGAGGAAAAGGGACTCTTCAAGTTTGGCGGTTCATGCGTGATCACGCTTTTTCGCCGTGGCTCGATCAAGCTCGACAGCGATCTCGTTGAACAGTCGCGCCGGGGCCTGGAAGTTTATGCCCGCATGGGTGACCGCATGGGCTGCGTGTTTGGGTGAGCTCCCTTGGCGGAGATTGGACTGAATCGATCCAATCCAGAAGTCGCGCAGAGACGCGGAGCCGCAGAGAAAACCACCGGACCGAGCTAGCCGTGTATTGAAACTCTGCGCCTCTGCGCGATTTCCATGGCTCGCGGCTGTGATCCCATCTGCCTTACCCAGATCAGAAACGCACCCTAGCTCGCGAAGGTCTCGCGGAGTGTGAGGCTGAGCGCGTCCTGTTTGGCTTGGAGCCCGCGGTAAAGGGCGTGGCGCTTCTTGTCCGGCTCGCAGCGGGTGGCGGGATTGATGGCGACGCAACGGGCGGCGAGGGCGGGCAGACTGGCGTTGTCGCCGCGTTCCCGCGCGTCACACCATGCCGCCTGCAGGGCGCCGCCAAGCGCCGCGCCCTCATCCTCGACCATGGCAACGACGGGCACGCCGAACACGTCGGCGGCGAGCTGGCGCCACGCGGCCGAGCGGGCGCCGCCGCCGGTGAGGCGGATCTCCTTCGGCTTCAGCCCGAGCGTGGAGAGGCGGCGCAGACCGTAATTGAGGCCGAGTGTGACGCCCTCCATCGCCGCGCGAGCGAGGTGCGCAGGCGTGAGCGTTTGTTCGTTGAGCCCGTAGAGAACGCCGGTGCCGCGCGGGACGTTGGGGGTGCGTTCACCGTTGAAGTAGGGCACGAGCAGCAGCCCCCCCGCGCCCGCGGGGGGGCGTGTGACCCCCCCCGCGCCGGCGGCGGGGTTGAGGTCGGGCCCGCGCCGCCGCCCGCCGGCGCGGGGGGGGGCGCTTGTCACCGCCGCGTCGAGGGCGGCGTGATCGAGGCTGAAGAGCTGGCGGATGCTTTCGGTCACGCGCGTGACATTCATCGTGCAGAGCAGCGGCAGCCAGCCGCCGGTCGAGGAACAGAAGGCGGCGATCTCGCCGGCGGGATCAACGACGGGCTGGCGGCTGAAGGCGTAGATCGTGCCGCTGGTGCCGAGGCTGGCCGTGACGACGCCGGGCGCGACGTTGCCGGTGCCGATGGCGCCCATCATGTTGTCGCCACCGCCCATGCTGACGATGACGTCGGCGGAAAGCCCGTAGGCCCGGGCGAGGGCGGGACGGAGGGTGCCGGCGGATTCCTGCGGACCGCGGAGCGGAGGCAGCCAGTCAGCGAGCCGGCGATCGATCGCGTTGATCGCGGCGGTCGACCACTTGCGGCGGCGGACATCGAGGAGCGCGGTGCCGGAGGCGTCGCCGTGCTCCATCACCGCGTTGCCGGTGAGGTAGAGATTGAGGTAGTCGTGCGGCAGCAGCACGCGGCGCAGGCGCCTGTAGTTCGCGGGCTCGTGGCGCTTGAGCCAGAGAATCTTCGGCGCGGTGTAGCCGGGGAGGAAAGGGAGACCGGTCGTGCGGATCACGGCCTTGGTGCCGCCGAGCTTTTTCGTGAGCAGGGCGCATTCCTGCTCGGTGCTCGTGTCGCACCAGAGCTTGGCGGGACGGATGACGCGGTCCTGGTCGTCGAGCGGGACGAAGCCGTGCTGCTGGCCGGAGACGCCGATCCCGCGAACCTGCGACCGATCGATCTTGGCGCAGACCTCGGCGATGACGGCGTCGAGCGCGCTGGTCCAGCCATGGGGATCCTGCTCCATGTGCCCCGGCGGGAGACCGGCGATGAGCGCATGCGGCGCGCGGGCCTCGGCGAGGATCTTTCCGGTTTCGAGGTCGAGGGCGACGGCCTTGGTGCTCTGGGTTCCGCTGTCGATGCCGAGGTAGATGCTCATGGGGGTTCGCGGAGCAGC
>CAYWRG010000118.1:0-5021 GCA_964460715.1 uncultured Opitutus sp.
TTGAAAACCGCTGGACCGCAAGGTCCCGGGGGTTCGAATCCCTCCCTCTCCGCCACTTTCGGTTAGGTTCGAACCGAGCGCGATGGCGCTAAAATCGAGCCAACTCGCTGAGAGGCAACATTCGCTGAGAGGGGTGCGTTTTCGGGCCGCAGGATAAGTTCGGAAAATACCTTCGCGCCGGAGCGAATCTCGGCACCGCCGCAGACGCTTCGCCGAGTGACCTCTAAAATTCCGCGCGTGATTTTTTCGGCGCGTGTGCGATACTTCCATGAGTCGGAAACGACTGGGTGAGGCCAATTGGATCGCCCTCCACATCAACCCTTGGAGGAGTCCAAAATGTCAGCGATTCAGTCCCTGCCTACCCATGTCCCGACCACCGTGCCGGTGGCGATCTACACCCGCGTCTCGACCGCCAATCAGGTCGGCGGGCGCTTCGATTCCTGCGAAAGCCAGGCCGTCATCTGCCGCGAGCACATCGCGAAGCACGCAGCCGACGGCTGGTTCGAGGTCGCATGCTTTTCCGACCCGGCCTATTCGGGCAGCTCGATGAACCGCCCCGGCATCCGGGCGCTCATGCGCCAGATCGAGGCCGGCGAGGTGAAGGTCGTGCTGATCTTCAAACTCGAGCGTGTCCTGCGCAGCACCGACGAGTGGGGCCCGTTCCGCGCTTTCCTCCACAAGCACCGCTGCAAACTCGTGAGCCCAACCGAGGACCTGACCGACGAGTCCCCCTCCGGTCGGCTGAAAAACAACCTCCTCATGAGCGTGGCGGAATACGAGCGGCTCAACACCGCCGAGAAGATCCGCATCAAGCTCAACGAGCAGGCCAAACGCGGCTACTGGACCGGCGGACTCGTGCCCTATGGTTACCGTTACGACGAAACGCTCCAAGGCTTGAGCCCGGAGCCGGCGGAGGCCGCCGTGATCGTGCGCATCTTCGAAATGGCCGCCCGGTTGACGGGTCTCGCGCAGATTGCGAACACGCTCAACGACGAGGGTATCCGGACGCGCCCTCGCTACCACCAGCGGCGGAACGGCGAGCGCCTGAACATCGGCCAGAAGCGCTTCCGCACCGACATTCTGCGCCGGCTGATCACGCGCCCGCTCTACGCCGGCAAGGTCCGGATGAACGGACAGGAATTCCCCGGCCAGCATGCCGCGCTCGTCTCGCCGGAGCTTTGGGAGCAGGCGAACGCCGCCATCAACAAGCGGATCAACCCGCCCGCGCGGCGCTTTTCCTCCCGCGACAAACACTTCCATGTTCTCAAGGGACTCGCTCATTGCGGCTGCTGCGGTCGCGCGCTGATCCCCAACGCCAGCGGCAAGCTCGACCCGACCGGCAAGCCCTACCGCTACTACACCTGCGGGAAGCTGCACAAGGAGCGGGGCGATGCGGCCTGCCCCGTGAGACATGTCGCCGCGGGTCCGCTGGAATTGGCGGTGCTCGGATTCCTCGGCGAATGCAGCCGCCACCCCGACGTGATCGAGGCGACGTTGGAAAATCTCCGCAGATGCGGCCAACGCGACCGCACCGTGGTGCGGAATCAACTCACCGAGCTGGAGCAACAACTCGCCGACAACGGTGCCCAGATCCGCAATTGCGCAAAAGCCATCGCCCAAGGCAGGGTCGCCGCGTTGACCGACGCTCTGCGCGAGGAAGCCGAGAGCCTGCAAGTCACCCGCCAGCACCTCATCGTCGACCGTGAGCGCGTTCAGGCCGAACTCTCAGAATGTGAGAAAGGTGGACATGATGCCGAACGCATCCGGCACTCGCTCGCTCGTTTCGCGGAATTGTTCCCGCAGCTTGCCCAAGATCAGCAGCGCGACTTGGTGACCCTCTTCTTGGTTCGCGTCGAGGTTCGCCCCGCGAAACCGGCTGCCGATCAGCCGCCGGGCACGCGGAGCTTAGAATTGCGACTCAAGCTGCGGATCGAGCGCCTCATCGAAGGCATGGAGGAACGGCTGGTGATCGAGCAACGCGACACGGTGGCTCGTGCTCCGCAGCGCCCGCTTTCCCTCGCGCTCGACGTCTCGCTCGGCTCGGCCGGCAGCGCGGTGCCGGTCCGGATTGTGACGCCCTTCCCCTGTGAACTCGGTGTGCGCCGCCGCCAACCCGCAGCCCCGATCAAGCCGGCGCAGCACGCGATTCACCGGGCGCGCGCTTGGCAGCGCCGACTGGACAACGAACCCGGTCTGAAACGCCTCCAGCTGGCCAAGGAAGAGAACCTTTCCCCGGCCTCGGTCACCCAGCACCTTAAGTTGCTATTGCTCGCCGACGAAATCCAAGCGCACCTGCTCAATCTCACCACTGAACGCGCGGTGCGGCGCTTTAGTCTCAACCAACTGTTGCCGCTCGCCGAACTCCCCTTGGACGAACAGCGCCGCCGATTCGATCTGCTCAAAGCCAAATGAGTTCCGGGAAGAGTGGATCTTGATTCTGCCCCGCATCTCCAAATTGAAGCGCCTCTGAGAATCAGGGGGTGCGAATCTTGTCGGTGTCGATAAACAGGATTGGACACCAGCACGCACACCAGATTTCTCCGTCCCGGAAGAAATTTGGCGTAGTGGGAACTAAACCGCCTACTGCCCGTTATAGTCGCTCCATCCACGACGCGAGCGGTGATTCCATGAAGCGGATCAGGTCGGTCGGCGAATATACTAGTTCCCCCATCTTGTCGCTGTGCATGGTCGCAACGGTTAGCGGATGGGACGTTCGCGCAGTAGGCTTTTCATCCAACTCGTCCGTTTGATATCCAGCTTCATTTCGCGCAGGATGTATTGCAGCCGGCCCTCTCCCTTGAACTTCATCTTCCTGGCCATGGCATCAAGGATGAGGGCTTGCTCACGCTGCGCCTCCCGCAGGATGCGCTTGCTCGAAAGCGCCGTGCCCTGCTTGCGCGTGCCATGTGCCCGGTGGATCTGTCCGATAGCCTTCCAGTCTAGGTCGCGGGCCCCGTCCAAGCTCATGTGTTTCGGGACGAAGATCATGGTGCCGTGCGGCGTCGGGTTGACGCTCACCTTCAACAGCAACGGCTTGTCCTGCTCGAAGCCATAGAGGCAGTGCCGATAACAGAGCGCGTCCAGCATGACGCGTAACCGCTGGCGCCGCGTCTTCCACGCAAACTTGTCGGGGCAGTCGAAGTTCCGCGCCTTCGTAAGGTGTCGGCGCACCACGCCGGCCGGGCTGCGATACTTCGCAACCGGGAAGCGGCTCTTGATCTGATTCCAACAAGTGTGGAGCCCCACGTCCTTCGAACGCACTAGGTCCACTTGCTCGAATTTCTTGGGCTTCTTCATGATCCGGTCGTAGAGGCCCTTGACTACCGTTTTTTCGTATTCACCGACCTGATTCTGCGCGAACTCCGCCGGCGCCGGCTCAATCAGCTTCAACAGCAGGATTTCATCCGCCTCGAATGCCTGCTTCCGCTTGATCAGATCGAGGACGTGCTTCGAGACCCCGAGGTAGTCGAGGGCCCAGAACGTCAGCGGGCAAAGCATCCAGTCGAACAGTCGCCATATGGCATCCGCCTGCGGGTGCGCGGAAATCCTTTTCCGGTGCTTAATGAAGTCTTGAACGACCTCGTGGCACCGCCCATAGCGGTTCCATTGCAATTCCTTCAGCCGCGCGAACGCGGCGGGCTTGGTGTGGAGATTCTGGGCCATGGTGTGGGGTGGGCAGAGTGGCCCAAGCTCCGCTGGTGCGGAGATTTGCCGACAATACTTTGTCCGGCGAGCCCGTATTTCGGGTGTATAGTGGGTGTGTAACCCGAATCACGCCTTCCTCAGACCTACCCACCATGTCCAAGAACAACAATCAACACGTCCTGCCCCGCAATGGCAACTGGGCCGTTCACGGCGCCGGTAACTCCCGCGATACCTCGGTGCACGCCACCCAGTCGGGCGCCATCAGCGCCGCTCGCAACGTCGCACAGAACAAGCAGAGCGAGGTCGTGATCCACGGCCGCGACGGCCGGATCCGTGAAAAGAACAGCTATGGCAACGACAAGTGTCCCCCACGAGGCTGACCTCAAAAGCAGCCCTCACCCCGATAATTCCAGCTCCGTCGGCGCGCGGTCGGTTCCTCCGAAACCGGCCTGCCAGCTTTTCCGCATTTCTTCACTTCCTACATGAAATCCAAAGCCAAGCGCCTGTCCGAGTCCAAGGGAGAGGAGTTCCTGCGCCGCGCATTTGCGCTCCAGCAGCAGGACCTGCTCAGCAAGCTCAACCTCGCCGCCGCCAGCGTCACCCATGACGGCAAGTATGGCGACATCACCGAGCAGCACATCATCGAGATTTTGCGCGCCTATCTGCCCGCCCGCTACCAGGTGGACTCGGCCATCGTCATCGATTGCGAAGGTCACACGAGCGACCAGATCGACGTGGTCGTATATGATCGGTATTACACGCCGACCCTTCTGGATCAAAAAGGCCACAGGTATGTCCCGTCCGAGGCGGTCTACGCCGTGTTCGAGCTGAAGCCCGTCGTCGACGCCGCCAAGCTGGCCTACGCCGGCGCAAAGGCCGCCTCCGTGCGCCGCCTCAAGGTCACCTCGGGTGAATTCCGCGTGCAAGGCGGCGGCATGAAGAAAACCGAGCCCATCAAGGTGATTGCCGGGATTATCGCTCCCAAGGCTTCATGGAAGGAGGGTTTGGCCGCACCCGCATTTACGAAGGCGATGAAGGCGCTGACCGACGGACGTCGCATCGACTGCGTCTTGGCGTTGCACCACGGCTCGTTCGATCTCTTCGACCAGGCCGACACCGGCACGCGCAGTGGCCCGACGAATTGCCTGATTTTCTTCCTCTTCCGCCTGCTCAGCAAATTGCAGAAGCAGGGCAACGTCCCCGCCGTCGACTGGGCGCTCTACGCCAAGAACTTCAAACGTCCATAACCCGTAACGACCGTGTATAACTACAACAACCAGCTCACTGAATACGAAGACAAAAAGGTCCGGCTCCCCCAGTGGAAGAAGGACGACCTCTACGCCAGCCGGGAAGCCAACCGCAACCGGCTCAAGAAA
>CAYWRG010000119.1:0-726 GCA_964460715.1 uncultured Opitutus sp.
TCAGGTGCATCAATTCGATCCGCCGACCCTGATCGCGAATGAAGTCGGCCGGGTTTTTCCCGCCTACGTGGACCCAGTAGACATCGGCCTCGCAGCCCAGGTTGCGCGGTTGGGCGGCGTCGAGCAGCCAGTCGAAGCCCCGGCGTCCGTCGACCATGGCGAGCTCGAAGTCGTGATTGTGGTAGCTGAAGCGCAGCCCGTAGGCGCGCAGTCGCTCGCCGATCGCGTTCATTTCCTCGCCGATGGCGGCGCAGCTCGCGCCGGAACGGAACAGCTCGCGCTGAAAATAGGGACAGGTCACATGCTGCGAGCCGAGGAGGAGGGCCTCGGCGGCGACCTTGCTCAGGTCGGCGCGCAAGGCGGCGATGCCGACATGCATGCCGGCCACTTTCAGGCCGGCGGCGCGCACGGCGGCCGCGGCGCCGGCGGCGTCGAGGTTGCCGTAACCGGCCAGCTCCACCCCGGCATAGCCGATGTTCGCGACCTGCGCCACCGTGTCGGCGAAGTCGTTCTTGGTCATGTCGCGGACGGACCAGAGTTGCAGGGCGATAGGAATCTTTTTCATGGGCGAACGGAGAAAGAGCGGGGCGGTTCGAGTCTTCGCCTCGCGGCTACGGGTGTCAATCAAGCCCCGGGAAAGACGCGGGCATCCGGGTGGTGGGGGGAGCTTGCGGGCCGAAGGGGGCGGGACCGCCGGTCATGATTCCGGCATCGCGCAGGTTCGAC
>CAYWRG010000119.1:736-1454 GCA_964460715.1 uncultured Opitutus sp.
GGCCGGGGGCGAGGGTGGCTTCGCCGGAGACGCCTTCCTTAAAATGCCGGCGACAGACGGAGACATACCGCTCGTTGCCGCCGATCTCGATCTGGGCGCCCTCGCGCAAGGCGCGACCTTGCTGGTCGGTGCGCAGGACCATCGTCGCTTTGCGACCGCAGTGGCAGATCGTCTTGATCTCGTTGAGATCGTCGGCCCACGCGAGCAGGGCAGCGCTGCCTTCAAACAAATTGCCCTGAAAGTCCGTGCGCAACCCGTAGCACAGCACGGGGATGTCGAGCTGATCGGCGATGTCGGTCAATTGCTGCACCTGGTCCCGCACCGCGTGGTGGTGACGGATCACCGCCTGCAGGTCGTCCTGCCGATTGAATGCGATGGCCTCGGCCGAGAGGCCGATGCGCGAGGAGACGCGACCTGGTCCCCCGCGCGTGTCGATCGCCGGCGTAAACAGCAGCGGGACCATGCCCCGCTCCCGATAGTTGTAGGCCGACTGCAGCAACACCGTGGATTTTCCCGCGTTCATCGCGGAGTAGTAAAAGTAGACTTTGGCCATGCGACGCGGAGGACTGCGCCCGAAGTCGACGACGATCCGGATGGGCGTTTAATGCGGAAACGTGCGGAGTCGGTTGGGTATCGCTGACGGGATGGAAACGTCGAAGGGGGCGGGACCGAAGGTCCCGTCGCGCCCTCAACGAGGCCGCCGACCACGGAAATGCGG
>CAYWRG010000119.1:1525-2417 GCA_964460715.1 uncultured Opitutus sp.
ACGCCTCGTTGTCCCGCCCGATGGAGTCTGCGGTGCTCAAACTCCGGGCCGTGCTGCCCCGTGAGCAGCAGGATGACGTCGACCGCCTCGCGCGAGCGCTGGTGGTGGCGGGGGGCGGGGCGCTGCGCGAAGGGCTTGATCAAACCGTCTTGCTCCCCATCCAGCGGGCAGTGGTGTCGCGGGGTGTGCTCCGCCTGTGCTACCGGGCGCCGGGCCAGGCCGAGCCGACGCGCCGGGATGTCGAGCCCCTCGGCATCGTGTTTTACGGGGGCGCGTGGTACTTGATTGCGTGGTGCCGATTGCGGAAAGATCTGCGTCAATTCAAGCTCCAGCGCGTTGAAACCCTGACCTTGCTCGATGAGCGCTTTCCCCAGCGGACTGAGTTTTCGATGACGGACTACCTCGATCGAAGGATCGCACACGAGACCCAAGTGCCGGTGCGTGTCTGGTTCGCCGCCTCGGCCGTCGAGCGGGCGAAACGCGAAAGTTATTCCGGGTTCGTGGACAGCGCGCCGGCGCGCGAGGGCGTGGAGGCGCGGCTCATGACCTTTTCGCTGCCCTGGTTTGCCCGCTGGCTCCTGTCGTTTGGGATGGATGCCGAGGCGATCGAGCCGACCGAGCTGCGCGTCTTGGTGGCGAAGGAGGCCGAGCGGGTTTTGCGTCGATACGATCAGGCTCCTGACAGGACGTTGTCAGCGACGTGAGGTAGAGTGGCGGCATGATCCGCGTTAAAGAAATCGCCTTCACCGGTTATCCGGTCACCGACATGCCCCGTGCGCGCGCCTTTTACGAAGGCCTGCTGCACCTTGTTCCGAGCACAACCTTCGAGCACGAAGGCAAGAGTTGGATTGAGTACGATGTGGGGGCTTCGACCCTCGCCATCACCAACATG
>CAYWRG010000119.1:2427-3415 GCA_964460715.1 uncultured Opitutus sp.
AGCCTGCAAATCTACGGCAGCATCTGCTATAACGGCATTCCCTCTCTCGGCCGCCAGGGCATCGCGAGCGTCTCCACCATCCTGCTCAACAACGCGGCGGGCGTGTACGGCGACGCGGCGATTGCGGCCGCGAAGGCGGCGGGGGTGACGTTCTACTTTGAGCCCATGGACTCGTCCGTTTGCTGGCTCGCCGTGGTGGCGGATCCGGATGGCAATGCGCTCGCCCTGCACCACCGCCATGCGCACAAGCACACTTGAAGGGTTGGATCGGGCCTGGGAGGGCGCGGCGCCGGGCGGCACGGAGTCCCTGGCCTGGGTCCCGGGCGTGGTGAGCGGCCGGTTTTTCGAGACGTGGGATTTCTACACCACGCTCCTGGGATTTCGGACGCTGGCCGAATCCAATACGTACGTCCATTTGCGACACCCCAGCGGAGCGCAGCTCGCTGTGCTCCGGGAAGAGACCGAGGGTGCGCCGGCCGAACTGATCAGCGCGACCCGCGGCCGCGGTTTCTGGCTTTTCCTCGAAGTGGAGGACGCTGCGACCGCCCACCAAGGGCTGCTCGAAGGCGGGGTCGTTGCGGCGGTGCCCTTGCGTGACACCGCGTGGGGCGATCGCCAGTTTGCGGTGCACGACCCCAACGGGGTGCTCATTTATCTTGTTCAACGTAAGGTAGATGTGAGAGCCGCAGCCGAAATCGGAGGGTGCATGGCGGCGGTGGGCGCACCGGTCGCGCTGTAGGCGGCGGACTTGGGATGCCGGCGGGTCTGGGGGTGGATGGAGAAATCCCTCGCCGCCGGCCGGCCGGGTTGGTTGGCTGGGCGGGATCATGTCATTGTTCAGCCTGCTCGATGTCTCCCTCAGCTTTGGTGGCCCGTTCGTCCTGGAAAAGGCCAATTTCCAGGTCGATCCGGGTGAGCGCGTCTGTCTGCTGGGTCGCAATGGAGCGGGCAAGTCGACGCTGATGAAGGTCATCGCGGGCGAGATCAA
>CAYWRG010000119.1:3582-4556 GCA_964460715.1 uncultured Opitutus sp.
GTCCGGGTGGATTCCTTGCTTGAGCGCCTGCAGCTCCCGCACGAGGCCGATTTCAGCTCGCTGTCGGGTGGGTTGAAACGACGCGCTCTGCTCGCCCGAGCGCTGGCCGGCCAACCGGACCTGCTCCTCCTGGATGAGCCGACCAACCACCTCGATATCGATTCCATCCTGTGGCTGGAGGAATTTCTCCTCACCGAACGGCTGTCCTTGTTTTTTGTGACCCATGATCGTGCTTTCCTGCGACGGCTGGCCACCCGGATTGTGGACCTCGATCGTGGGCGGCTCGCGAGCTGGGCGTGCGACTACGACACCTACCTCGTGCGCAAACAGGAGGTGATGGAAGCGGAGGAACGCCAGCAGGCGCTGTTCGACAAAAAACTCGCGCAGGAGGAGGTGTGGATTCGCAAAGGCGTGAAAGCGCAGCGTTCCCGTGCGCAGGGACGCATCCACGCCCTCATGCAGATGCGCGCGGAGCGAGCCGCCCGCCGGCAGGGCTTCGGCGGCTTCCAGCACGCGGATGGCCGGCCTCTGGTGCGCGACTTCAGCACGGTCATCACCCGCGGCGAGAAGATCGGCCTGATCGGCCCGAACGGCGCGGGCAAGACGACGCTCGTCAAACTCCTGTTGGGCCAGCTCACCCCCACCGCGGGCACACTCAAGCACGGCACCAACCTGGAGGTCGTGTACTTCGACCAGTTTCGGGCGCAGATCGACGACAACAAGACCGTGGCAGACAACGTGGCCGATGGGAATACGACCGTGACCGTCGACGGACGCAGCCGTCACGTCATCAGCTATCTTCAGGACTTTCTCTTCGCCCCCGACCGGGCGCGGACGCCGGCCCGGGTGCTCTCCGGCGGCGCGCGCAACCGCCTGCTGCTGGCGCGCCGCTTCACGAAGCCGGCCAATGTGCTCGTGAGGGACGCCCGGCCGATCGAGCTGAGCACTCACTGCCCGTTCAAGGGCGATGCGTC
>CAYWRG010000120.1:0-1025 GCA_964460715.1 uncultured Opitutus sp.
TTTGTTGTTTGTTGTCGCGGGGGTTGCTGACCCGGGGGCTTGTTGTTCCCTCTCGCAGATCCCCGCCCGGGTTCAGCGACCCCGGCTACATTTTTACCGAAACGGCCCTCGGCCGCGGTGCTCCAGCTGCAGCCGAGTTCGTTCAGTCATGAGTCACGACCTGACGTCTTTGGCCCGACCTCCCTTACGGTAGCGGGTGTGCTCTGACCGGCTCCTCTTCGCTGTGGGTCGCACGGACTTTAAACGGCGACTCGTTGGCGTCGTCTCACAGCAGTCGGAAGACGCCTGTAACCATCATCATGATCCCGATGGCGACCAGGACGCGGCCATAGACTGGGGCGCGGACGGTGAAACGCTGATTGTCTGACTCAATTTTCGCAGCCCGATCTACGTCGCCCGCTGCGCGTAGTCGGGCGGCGCTGGCCTCGCGCATCACGAGAGTCTGTTTGAAGCGAAGGGGGAGTGTCCAGACGATCACACCGACGAAGATCAGCCCGACGCCGAGGCTCAAAAGCGACGTGAGACTGAAAATTTGGGAGAAGAACTCGTTCATGGGCTGCTGCAAGGGATTCTTGGCCGTCCCTGCGCCCGGATTTCCACCCCCTATTACAGAATCATATCCGGCGGCACGTTCGCGAGCGCTTCCTCGACGGTCGTGAGGCCCATCTTCACCTTCAGCATGGAATCCTGGTGGAGGGTCTTCATGCCGTTGCGCATGGCGATGCGCTTGAGCTCGGCGACCTCGACCTCCTTGTTGATGCCGGCGGTGAGCTCCTCGCTGTTGGTCATGAGCTCGTGGATACCGACGCGGCCCTTGTAGCCGGTGCCGCCGCACATCGGGCAGCCCTGGGGGTTGGCCTTGTAGACCTGACCGGACCAGTCGAGGGCCTTCTTGAGCAGGTCGTGCTCGCGGCCCTGCGGCTCGTAGGGCATCTTGCAGTTCTTGCAGACGCGGCGGAGCAGGCGCTGGGCGCAGACGGCGACGAGGGACGCGGAAATGTTGAAGGGCTCGATGCCCATCTCGG
>CAYWRG010000120.1:1035-4388 GCA_964460715.1 uncultured Opitutus sp.
GGCGACCGGGGAGGGCGCGTCGTTGGTGTGCAGCGTGGAGACGAGCAAGTGGCCGGGGAGCGCGGACTCGACCGCGATGCCGGCGGTTTCCTCGTCTCGAATTTCACCGACGAGGATGATGTCGGGGTCCATACGCAGGTAGCACCGCAGCGCCCGGGCAAAGGTCAGGCCGATCTGCCGGCTCATCTGCATCTGGTTCAGGCCAGGCAGGGTGTACTCGATCGGGTCCTCGGCGGTCTGGATGTTGACGTCGGGCGTGTTCACCTCCGCGAGCGCGGAGTAAAGGGTCATCGACTTGCCCGAGCCGGTCGGTCCGCAGTGGAGAATCATGCCGTACGGCTGCCGGATGCAGTCGCGGTAACGGGAGAGATTCTCCTCGGAGAAGCCGAGTGCCGGGAGGGGCAGGGTGGTCTTCTGCTTGTCGAGAATACGCATGACCACCTTCTCGCCGAAGTTCATCGGGCCGGTGGCGACGCGCAGATCGATATCGATGTTCTTCTTCGTGTACTTCTTGAAGACGATACGACCGTCCTGGGGCAGCCGGCGCTCGGCGATGTCCAGGTTGCACATGATCTTGAGACGAGTGACGAGCGCGTTGGTCACCTGCTTCGGCAGACGGAGCTTCTCCAGGCACACGCCGTCAATACGGTAGCGGACGAGAAGGTCTTTCTCCATCGGCTCGATGTGAATGTCGGACGCGCCGGAGATGTACGCATCCTCGATGATGCGGTTGGTCAGCTGGATGATCGGGGCCGAGTCCTCGCTCTCGAGGTCCGTTGCGGAAATCTCGCCGGCTGCGTCGGAGGTGTAGGCGGTGCTGATGACCTCGGCCACGCTGTCGATGTCGACATCACCATCGCCGCTGCCCTTCTTGGCGTCGGTCTTGAAGAATTTCTTGAGCAGCGACTCGATCAGGGTCGCTGGGGCGACGCGGATTTCCTCGATCGTGAGCTCGGTCGCCTGCTGGAACGACTCGCGTTTCGCGTAGTCGAGCGGGTTGACCATGAGGACGGCGACCGAGTTGGGCGAAAGCCGCTTGTGCGGGAACACGCCCTCGCGGCGGATGACGGCGTCACCGACGACCTCGACCAGCTTGTCGTCGATCTCAATCTCCTCGGCCTTGGTCACCAGCGGGTGATCGGTCAGGCGCGAGACGAACTTGGCGGTGTCCTCGGCGCTGAGCTGGAATTTCGGGTCCAGCATGCGCTGGATCAGCGTGGCGGAGTATTCCGCGACTTCCTTGAGGAGGGTGAGGTCCTTCTCCGTGAACTGCCCGTTGGTGCCGGCGGCCGGCTCCTTGTTGAGCACCTGGATCGCGCCGATGACCACGTTGGTCTTGAGCGGCACGGTCAGCATCGAGCGAACCTCGAAGCCGGTGTTCATGTTCTTCAACGACGCCGCGTCCGGGCCGTTGATGGTGAAGAAGAGGGGTTCGCCGGTGGAGATGACCTTGCCAACATTGCCGGTGCCTAGCGGGAGCTTGAGCGCGAGCAGCTTTTCCGCGGTTTCCTTGAACTGCTTTTCCTTCGCGGGCTCCTTGGACCAAAGGGTCGGGGAGTAATAGATGTGCTTGAAGGAGATGTCGTTGCCCTCGACGAGGTAGAGGGTCATCGACTGCGCCTGCAGGGCTTCCACGACCTTGGTCGAGGTGAGCTCGACGACCGAGCTGACGTCCTCGCGGCTCGGCGCCGGCTTGGAGATGACCTTGATCAGGAGCGAGCGGCGGAGGGTATTCGCGACAGAAGGGGCGGCCATGATGGGAAGCGCGGGAGCGGTTATCTGGGATTGTCAGCGTATCCATTGTGTCGCAATGAGAAAGCGCGTTCGCGCGCGACCTCTTTTCCCCATGTGGAGCTTCCTTCGTGGCTGGTTGTCCGGTCGCTCGACCGCCCCGGTGGCGGGTGCGGCCGGCGAAAACGCAGCGGCTGATTTTCTGGTCCGCCGGGGTTTTCGCATCCTCGCCCGCAACTGGCGCAATCCGGCCGACGAGCGTGAGGAGATCGATCTCGTGTGTCAGGAAGGCGACGTGGTCGTCTTCGTCGAGGTGAAGGCGCGCGCGGCGAACGCGATGGTGCCGGGATATTTTGCGGTTAATAAGAAGAAAAAGGACATCCTCCGCCGTGCCGCCCTGGCCTACCTGCGCGGGCTGCGGGTCAGGCCAGCCACCTTCCGGCTGGATGTGGTGGAAGTGGCCGAAACGCCCGGGCAGCCGTCAAAACTGCTCCATTTCGAGAACGTCCCGCTCTTCGCCAAGCACGACCGCCCGTGAGCGGACCGCCCGCGAATCACGCGAATCGGCGCGAATGAAGATTGGGACCCACGAAACACACGGAACACACGAAAAAGGATCGGGATCCGGTCCCTCGGAGTTTCGTGTGTTCCGTGGTTCCTCCTCCGGGTCGGCTTCTTTGCTCTGGATTCGTGCCAATTCGCGCGATCCGCGGGCGGGGTTCGTCCGTGGCCTCCCACGGTCCGCATCGCGGATCCGGATTCGGCCTTGATTCGGCGGCGCCTAGCCCCGACAAAGTGCCTCCCCCTATTGCCATGGCCGACACTCAGCGTCACCCGTTCCTGCAGGGACTCAGCAAGCATCGCGGCACACCTCCCACGGTGGTCGTGATTTTTGGCGCCTCCGGCGACCTGACCGCCCGGAAATTGATCCCGGCGATCTTCAACCTCGCCTGCGACAACCTGCTCCCTGCAGATTTCTTCCTCATCGGCTACGGCCGCAAAGCGATTCCGGACGAGGAGTTCCGGACGCTCGCGACCGATGCGATCACGGAATTTTCCCGCCGCGAACTCAAAGCCGATGTCTGGGGCCGCGTGGCCGCCAACACCAGCTACGTCGCCGGCGGCTATGACGAGAAGGCCGCCTTCGATCGTCTTTCCGCGCACATCGCCGGGATCGAAAAGACCATCGGCCGCGAGGTGCAGGTGCTGTTCTACATCTCGACCCCGCCGTCTGTCTTCGCCCCGATTCTGCTTAACCTCGGTGCCAGCGGGCTCGCGAGCAAGTACCTCGGCCAACCGCACCACGCCAAGGTCATCATCGAAAAACCCTTCGGCAAGGACCTCGCCTCGGCCCGCGCGCTCAACGTGACGATTCGCTCCGTCTTCGAGGAGCATCAGGTTTACCGCATCGACCACTACCTCGGCAAGGAGACCGTCCAGGATCTCCTCGTGCAGCGTTTCTCCAACGCGATCTTCGAGCCGCTCTGGAACCGCAATTTCATCGACCACGTGCAGATCACGGTGGCGGAGGAAGTCGGCGTCGGCACCCGCGGCGGCTACTACGAGCAGAGCGGCTGCCTGCGTGACATGATCCATAACCACACCATGCAGATCCTCGCGCT
>CAYWRG010000121.1:0-4220 GCA_964460715.1 uncultured Opitutus sp.
ACACGGCCGCCGTGCCGGCCGTGCCGACCCCGGGTTCCGCGTTGGCGACCCCCGGGGCGAACGCAGTGGCGTCCGCCGTCAAGCCCGGTCCCGAGACCGTTGCAGCGCCGGTGATGCCCCCGCCTGCTGCGGCTCCCGTGCGGGCTGAGCCGGTCACCATCCGCCGGACCCTGCCCACCGATGATCCAAAGGCGCCGATCGAGGGACTCCTGGCCCGTGCGCGCGGGTTGCTGGCGAGTCAACGCTACAAGGAAGCCGTGGCCTGTTATGATGAAGTGCTGCAGCTCGAGGTGAACCACGCCGAGGCGCTGTTGCGCAAGGGCACCGCCCTGGAACGGTTGAAGCGGGACCAGGAGGCGTTGCGTTGTTATGACCGCGCGATTGCCTCGAATCGCCGCCTGACCCGGGCCTATCTGTACAAAGGCGGCGTCTGCAATCGCCTCGGCCGCTACGACGAGGCCCTGGAAAGCTACGAACTGGCGCTCCAGACCGAGGAGGATGAAGGCGTGGTGCAGACCCTCCGCCCGAAGGCCGAATCCAGCAACTGACGGTCCACCCCGCCGCCGCCCGCCCCGATTTTCGCATGCTCTTGTTCAACCCCACTCGAAACTCCATGGATACGCTGCGTGCACGCTGGTTGCCGTGGGCCCTTGCGGCCGCGGTCTCCCTCCTTCCGCTCCGGGCTTCGGTGCCCGAGTACCGTCTGGGCGATGTGGTCGTCGAGGATGTGGTCACTCCGGTGCCGCTGGTCATCGTTGATCCGGACGCCACGGATGCCCTGAAGCAAAAGCTGGCGCAGGACGTGTTGTTTGTCGTCCGGCACTCGCCGCAGACGACCCTCGCGGCGGAAGTCCGCCTGCGCGCCGCGGTGGCCGACACCCGGGCGCGGTTCATGGAGCAGATGCAGACCGCGCTCTCCGGACGGTCGCCGGCCGAGTCCGATCTCGGCTCCCCGGAGCAGGTGGCGGTGGTCAAGAAGGTCGCCGAAACGGCACCGCGCCAGTTTCCCTTCGCCAGTTTTGTGCCCGTGTGGATACGCGGGCAGTCGGATGAGACGCTGACGGCGGCGTTGATCCAGCCGGTGCGCGACGTGATGGCGCAGCCCGTGGTCGGCAGCAAGACCGAGAGCCCCCTGCCGACCAACCAGCCGGTGCGCCTCCTGGCGGTGCGATCGCTGGAGGACGCCCCGACCCCGCGCGAGCTCGAAGGGCCGGTGCAGCGCATTTCGGCCGGCCAGATTCTCAGCCTCTGGCGCGCCCGCCGACTGGTCGAGACCAGTTTCCCCGCGGCGCAGGATGCGATGGGGCGGTTTGCCGCCTCGTTCGTCCAGGCCAACGCCGTGCCCGATTCCGAGCTGACCGACGTGTTGCGGGCGCGCCGCATGGAAGGGGTGACGGCGAATGAGACGTTTGCCGCAGCCCAGGTCGTGGCGCGCAAGGGCCAGCGTGTGGATCGCAAGGCGCTCGCGGCTCTCGCCGCGTTGCGGGAGAAGAGCATGATCGGGGCGCTTCAGTCCAAGCTCGCCCAGGAGCAGACGGTGGCCTCGCAGCTCAGCCGCCAGACCGTTTGGATCGCCGTGGGACTCGGCGTGATCTGTGTCACCCTGTTGCTGATCCTCTGGCGGCTGCGCAGCCGTCCCGGCGGTGCGCTCGTGCTGACCTCGGGCGGCCTGCAGCAGGCCCTGCCGTCGGGCGACCGGATGTCGCTGACCGAGAGTCCGGGCTCCGATGCCTGGCGCCAGCGCGCCTTGGTGGCGGAGGGAAAGGCGGAACGGGCGCAGGACGCGATCCGCTCCGGCGTGCTCGGGTGGATGAAGGAAAAACTCTATCAGACCCTGTTCCGTCACCGGGCCGAGCTCCTTTCCGCCCAGCAGCGCGCGCAGGCGGAGATGAGCGAGCTGGAGCGCCGGCTTGAGCACCTGCACACCCCTCTGCAGGAGCGCATCAGCGCCTACGAAAAGCGCATCGCCGAACTGGAGCAGGAACTGGCGGCGAAGGGGGAAGAGAACCGCGAGCTGATCGGCGCCCGCATTGCGGTGACCCGTCAGCAGCTGCACGTCGAACGCGAGCGCAGTCGGTACGGAGAGAATTGACTAGCCCGGTCGGCGGCTGAGCGCAGAGACGTGGAGCGTCGGTGCGGAACTGGATGCCGGCGGACCTTAAACGGTGGCCGGCTCCTGCTTGGGCAGCCAGCGGAGGAGGGCGTCGACCAGGGCCTGGCGGGAGATGGGTTTGGTCACGTGGTCGTTCATGCCGGCCTTGAGGCAGCGCTCGAGATCGCCCTGCATGGCATGTGCGGTCATGGCGATGATGGGCACGTTGCGATTGAGCACGGAGGTGTCGAGGGACCGGATGCGCCGGCACGCCTCGAAGCCGTCCATTTCCGGCATCTGCACGTCCATCAGCACCAGATCGTAGAAGGTGTGCGAGAGCCGGCGCAGGGCCTCCTCGCCATGGTCGACGGCATCGACGGTGAGTCCGAGTTTTTCCAGCAGATCGAGGGCGACAATCTGGTTGGTGGGATTGTCCTCGACCAGCAGGAGGCGGGCGCCGGCACGAACGCCGCTCAATTGTGCTCGCAGCGGGGTCGAGAGCGTACCTCCGCTGCTCGGCCGCGGGACCGGCGTGCGCGCGTCGATCAGGCTGACCAGAGACTCGATGAAGTCGGATTGCCGCACCGGTTTGGTCACGTAACCGCAGAATCCGATCGGCTGGAATCGCTCCGGACTGGTGGCTTCCTCCGTTGACGCGAGGGCGACCAGTCGGGTGACGGCGAGGGCGGGATCGGAGCGGATCGCCCAGCCGAGCGTGGCCCCGTCCATCGTCGGCATGTTCAGGTCGATCAAGGCGAGCGTGAAAGGCCGCCCCTCAGACACGGCGGCGTGCAGGCTGGCGAGCGCGGCGGCGCCGCTGGAGGCTTCATCGGCGAGGGCTCCGGCCCGGATCAGCCGGGCGACGAGCATTTCGCGAACCTTCGGATGGTCGTCCACAACCAGCGCGCGGAGCTGGCCGGGCAGCCGGGCGGCCGGGCGGGCCGGTGTTGATTCGGGCGAACGGACCAGGCGGGCGGTGAACCAGAATTCAGAACCGGCATTGGGTTTGCTTTCCAATCCGATGGCGCCGCCCATGAGCTCCGCCAGTTGCTTGGAGATGGCGAGCCCGAGACCGGTGCCGCCGTACTTGCGGGTATTGGAGGCGTCGACCTGGATGAACTTGCCGAAGAGTTTGTCCTGTTTTTCCAGCGGGATGCCGATGCCGGTGTCGCGGACCCGGAACCGCAGCGTGGCACTGGCGGCGTCGACGGTGTCAGCGGAGACGAGCACGGTGATCTGGCCTTCGTGGGTTAACTTGATCGCGTTGCCGACGAGGTTGTTCAGGATCTGCCGGACCCGTCCGGGGTCGCCGCGCAGGCGCGCGGGCACGCCGGGGGCGACGCTGCAGATCAACTCGATCTTCTTGTTGTCGGCGCGGGTGGCGAAGGTCGCCGCGACGTCGTCGACCAGACGCGTGAGGTCGAAGTCAATGGACTCCAGGCTCAGTTTGCCGGCCTCGATCTTGGAGAAGTCGAGGATGTCATTGAGCAGGGTCAGCAGGGCCTCGCCGCTACTTTTGGCGATCTGGGCATGCCGGCGCTGCGCCGCCGAAAGATCGGTATCCAAAAACGCCGCGCTCAAGCCGATGCCCCCCGTCAACGGGGGGCGGATCTCGGGGCTCATGTTCGCGAGGAACTCGGACTTCGAGCGGTTCGCCTGCTGGGCCTCCGTGCTTGCCACCTCGAGGCTGCCGGCGAGCGTCTGCAGCTCGCGCTGCCGCTTGGACAGCGTGCTGAACTGCCGGTACACGACCAGTGCGAGGGTGAGGGTGAGGGCGCACTGAAAGACGGTGAGCAGCAGGCCCCAGAAAATCTGGCGGCGGATGGTGTCGTTGTGCGCGCCGACCCGCTCGGCCTCGCGCTGCTGGGATTCCAGCGAGAAGTCGTGCAAGGCCTCGCCGAGTCCGTCGAGCCCGTGCGCCACCCGATCCATCTGCCGTCTCAGCTCTGCGGTGGGGAGCTCACCTTTGCTCAGCCCGTCGATCTGCTTCACCAATCCGTGCAGCTTGGTGAACATCTCGCGGTAGTGCGGCGCGAGGGAGCGGGCGTTGGGAGCCAGTTGGAAAGCATCCAGAATATCGATACGACTGACGAGGATGTCGCAGCGCAGGCCGATGCGCTCCAGATCG
>CAYWRG010000122.1:0-4072 GCA_964460715.1 uncultured Opitutus sp.
CCGCGGCGTCCGCCTTGATCACGTCCACGCCGGCCTTGCTGGCCGCGCGGAGCGACTTCTTGACGTTGCCGTCGGCGTCGCGGAGGGCTTTCAACAGGGCTTCGCCGCCTTCGACCTTGACCGAGACCAGGGCGCCGGGAGCCATCAGGCCACCACCTCGCGGCACGCGAGTTTCATCTCGCCGGGCTTGTTGGCGTCCAGCACGGCCAGAATTTCCAGCGTGCGCGGGCTCTCGTAGAGCCTCATGGCTGGCGTAACGTCCGTTCGCCGCCGGATTCGCACGTTATGCGTAACCTGAGCCACTACAGCGGCTTGCTCGATGGATTCGATGCCGCTCTGAGGCTCGATCGCCGCCCACACGGTGGCCAGGGTCGTCCAGGCGGTCGTCACCTCGCCGACACTGTTCTGTGTCTGCGGATCCGGCCTCCGCTGGATCACCACCCGGTGGCGCATTGTTCCGGCTTTCACCGTCCCAACGCCTCCGCGCGATAGGACGCGATCAACCGGTCCACGCCGAACGCGATCCCGGCCTTCTCTCCAACGGTGTCGCCCCCGGCTTCGCGGTTTTCATACCACTGCCCGATCAGGAGGAGCATCGCCTGCTTCAGCGACTGCGGCACGGCCGCGGCTGAGGCGAAGCCCGCCACATAGCGGATCCGGATCGGCTCGATCGGATACAGATCGACCGACGGCCACGTCGCGTCCCAAGCCAGGGCTAGCACACCCGGCACACTGTCCGTGCCGGCGATGTAGTTGGCCGCGTCCCAGGTCGTCTCGGCGCCGTCCTTGTCCTTGTATTTGACCGACGTCACCGACGTCAGGGGCGGGCGCGGCAGCGCAATCCGGTCACCGAGTGGCCAGTTCGGGAGCACGAGCTCGAGCGTCTGAGACACCAGAGCCATTCCCGAGATGCGCTCGACCTCTTCCCGCGCGGCCACGATCCAGGCCGCGATCGGCACGTCATCGTCCGAGAGATCGACCCGGCAGTGCAGCTTCGCCTCTTCCGTTGTGATCGGCTCAGACGCGGGCGCGGTGACGACCTTGTAGGTGAGCATGCGCTTACCTGCGGGCCCTCGGGCCCCGCTGCGCCGGCCGATCGGCGGTCTCGGCCGGCGTGATTACGGCATGCTCTATCGGCGGCGCCACCAGGACGGCGATTCCACGCAGGAGATAGTCCCGCGCGATCGCCTCCGGCACGTCGTGCACTTCGCCCTCTTCCCGATGCGTCCAGGTGTCCGGCTCGAGAACCGACTTGAGCATGCGCAGCTTCATGGTTAAGTACTCGAATTCTTGATCACGCACTTGACCGAGAACGTGATCGGGTTGGCGTTTCCAATCGTGGCCACGTTGCGCAGGTATGCGCCTGGCAGCACGGTGGTCGTCAGGAGCGTCCCGGCCGTGGTCTGAGCCGCCGCCCACGTGGTGATCGTCACCCAGTTGCTCGCGTCGGCCGATGCCTGGAGGGCGTTGGTCAGCGTCACCGGCTCCCCGACGAGGATCGGCGCGGCCGTCCAGGTCGAGAAGCAGGAGGCGGTGCCATAGAACTGGGTGTATGCCGCGTCGCTGTAGATCCAACGGGTCGTGCTGGCCGCCTGCGATTCAAGCGTGATCGAGCGAGTGCCGACGATCGAATCCGCCTGGGTCGCCTTGGGCGCGGCCGAAACGGCGAACCCGAAGGCCAGCGCCATCAGCAGCGCGCCGGCCAGGATCCCGCTCAGGAGCGTGTTGAGTCGATTGAGTTTCATCGTGTGTGGCCTCCTTGGACTACGGGTGCGTGCCGTAGCGGATCGCCTCGGCCAGGCCGAGCTTGTAGACCGCCCGGAACGCGTAGTGGTAGTTGATCTGGCCCGTTGCCGCCGAGCTGTACGGATCGCGGAGGACCGTCAGCCCCTTGGCCTCGCGAACCATCATGAAGTCGAAGTTCCCGAAGATCACCGACTTGTTGGTCGTCCCGATCGCGGGCACGTAGGCAGAGTTGAGGACCGGGTAGGTCCACAGCTCGCGCGCGTTGCCCCCCGGCGTGGGGGCGAACTGAAAGACCGAACCCTTCAGGGCGCGATACGCACCCTCGGTCGCGCGGCGCATGATCCAGGTCGGGTTGTCCTGGTATCCATCCGCCAAGGCGTAGACCAGGCCAGAGATGTCGGTGTCGGTCGCAGCCGCGGCCGCGCCCAGGGCGAAGGTCGTGCCGGAGGCGAGGGCCTCGGCGACGAGCAGGCTGTTGTGGGTGTTGGCCCAGCCGCGCGAAACGTAATCCTCGACGAACGCGAGAATCGCGGCATCCTCATCGTCAAGCAACTCATCGGACAGCTGGAGCTTCTTCGTGTAGCGCTTGAGGGCCATCGCCTTGGGCGTGATGGCCGGCGCGTCCCGATCGCTCGAGGTTGCCTCGTTGGTCTCAACAAACACGTTGGCCGTGCCGTTGTCGGCGGCGACGTTGACCGTTGTGCCCTTCCCGGGAATCTTCATCAGATTGAGCTTGGCGGCCAGCATCTTCTCGTTGCGCTTGGCGACGATCCGGTTATAGAGCCCCGTCGGAACCGCGGCGCCGCCGTCGGCCGACGTGCCGATGTTCATGTCGGTGTCGTTCGACGCGCGGATCTCGCGGCTCAGATCACCGGTGCGCAGGTAGTGAACGAGGGCCCGCTCTTCGGTGTCGCCGGGCTTGGTCTTCAGGTTCAGGTTGGGGACGGCGGGCGCGTGCGTGTTCGCGGCGCGCGTGCCGTTCGACTGTTCGAGCGCGGCGTCCTCGGTTTCGACCACCGACAGGCGCGCAATGTCGCCCTTCATCGTCTCGGCTTCCTTCATCAGCCCGTCAAACTTGGCGCGCTGCTCATCGGTCATGGCGGGCGCGCTGGCGATTGTCTTCGCCTCCGCGATCTTCGCGGCGCGCTGGGCCATCAGTTCTCGTGCATTCATGGCGTATTTCCTCCGTTAAATCTCAATCTCGGCGATGCGCACCTGGGCCAAAGCACTCTCGCGCGCCTGCGCTTGAGCCTGAGCACGGTTACCGGCGTCCACGCCTTCACCGTTGCGCGTCCTGATCTCGGCCACCTTGGCCCGGGCCTCCGCAGAGGTCTGCGGATAGGCGGGGAATGTGACCGGGGATACCTCAAACAACTTCACTTCGAGCAGGGTCCGGATCGGCATGTCGCGGTTGGTGTAGTCCCACTCGTCGCGGATGGTCTGGAACCCGAAGCTGAAGTGCGACACGAGGCCGCTCTCAACCGATACAACGGCGTCTCGCCCCCAGCTCGTGTCGGGCGGGGTGATCTCGGCTGCGAGTCCGATGGTGTCCTCTTTCAGCCCGAGCGTCCGGTTGCTCTTGCGCCCGATCGGCTTATCCGTCTGGTGCTGCCACAGGGCGAACACGTCTTCAGAGGCGATCGAGCCAGCGAACGCACCCGGCGCGACCTTCTCGCGAAAGAATCCCAGATCTTCGGAGAGCTGATTGAACACGGCCGCGTAGCCAACAATTTGTGTTGGCGCGCCGGCCGCGGCTCGCATCTCGATCTGCTTTACCGGGTAGCTCCGGTACTCTCGGTTGTCGTCCATCGGGTCGACACCTCCAAAACGAAAAGCCCCGGCCAATCCGCTGTTACGCAGATTGGCCGGGGCTAAAAAACCTTCCGGGTTATTTGGTTCTGACGCGGATTATACGCCCGCTTTGCTTGATGTCTTCCGGCGCAGGAAGACGATCTCATCCTCTTCGCGCCGGCGCAGATCAACGCCGGCCCACGTGGACATCACCCACAGAGGCGCGCCCCCATCCTCATCGCCAACGTCCGCCGGCGGGATAGCCGGCAGCGTGCTGAGCGGAAGAACGGATATCGCCTCAAACCCAAGCACGCTAGATCACCATGCACCGGAACAGTTCCGTCCCCGTGTTACGCATGACATAGACCCACTGCAGGGTCGCCGTATCGGTGTAGCTCAGCCCGAACATCCGGTTGCCGAGCAGCGCCGCGCCCTGGGTGTAGAGCAGGGTTGACCAGGGAATCAGCTCGTTGTCGGACGGCGAGAAGCGAAAGAACCGCCCCGTCGCCTCCTTCATGATGTAGAGGTAGCCGCC
>CAYWRG010000123.1:0-3788 GCA_964460715.1 uncultured Opitutus sp.
AAACAAACTCTGGCGCTCCAGCCTAAAGTCTATTAGCAATTAGACGTTGGTATAATGAGCCCGGTCGGGAACCACCGGCCAGGACCTCGGTCCGTAGCGGCAGAACGGTTCAACTTCCTCCGCCTGCTCAGTCGGCTCCGTGAATCGATCGCCCGCACACCGTGGGCATGAGCGGACAACAAGTGAGTATCCCTCATCCGATCAGGCGGACGCTCAAGCAACCACCTCCAACCCAATCCACCATGATCACCCTCCCTGCCCGCCTCCTCCCTGCAACGAAACGCACCTTGATCGTTTTCCCGGCCGCCTTCGCCGTCCTCGCCTTCAGCGCGTGCTCGCCGAAAGCCGAGTCCAAGGCCGAAGACCTGAAATCCGCCGCCGCCGAAATGGCAGCCGACACGAAGGCCGCGCTTTCCTCGGCATGGGACAACACAAAGGACTTCGCCTTCGAGAAACGCTCTGATTTCGAGGCCAGCGCCCGTGCGATGTCCGCACAGCTCGATGCGGAAATCAGCGAGATACGCGCCGACTACTCCGAGGCCACGGCGGATGCGAGCCGTCGCGCCGCCATGGCCGAGTTAAAGGACTCGCGCGCTGATCTCGACGACAAGCTGGCCGCCCTCGGCAACGCCACCGCCGCCACGTGGGACGCGGCCAAGCGCGACGTGATCGCCGCGTGGGACCGCACCCAGGCCGCCTATCACAAGGCCCGCGCCAACAACTAGGCCCCTCCGTTCGGACGAGTCCTCCCTGCCTCACCTCAACCCTCAATCCTTCCTGCCATGCTCAGTTGGTCCCTCACCTTCCTCATCGTCGCCATCATTGCCGGCGTTCTCGGGTTTTCAGGCATCGCCGGCGCTGCCGCCGGAATTGCCCAGACCCTGTTCTATATCTTCCTCGTGCTTCTGATCATCTCGGCGCTCTTCGGTGCCCTCCGGGGCAAGCCGCCGGTCTGATGCAGGGGATGGGCACGGCACGCCTGCGGTGCCCTGACCGTCGCCAATCCGGCCTGCGCCCGGGATGAAGTCGATCGCGGGTCCCGCCTGAAACCGGGGCTCGCGATTTCACATTTTATTCTCACGAACCAACGCAGCGATTCGGGGTCTTGGGTGTAGACTCTCTCCGTGCACTTCACGACCAACCTGCCCAAAACCGCGCCGCGCAGCGGCGCCGCCGCGTCACCACCGAAGGTGTTACGCGTACTCTACGCAGACGACGTCAAGGAACTCCGGGACGTCATCCGGCTGACCCTCATGCGCGAGGGCCACACGGTTGATTGCGCCGTCAACGGCTCGGAAGCGCTCAAGCAACTACAGGCTGCACCCGATGGTTACGACTTGCTGATCACCGATCACCACATGCCGGTCATGAACGGGCTGGAGCTGGTCACGGCGGTGCGCGCCTTGCCCGGCTATCACGGCCGGATCATGGTCTTTACCTCGGAATTGTCTCTCCATGTCGCGGCCGCCTACCGGCGCCTGGGTGTCGACCAGATGATCCCCAAGCCGATTTTCCCCTCGGTTCTGCGCCAGAAGATCGCCGCCCTGTTCGCCGACTAGTCGGCGCCAAGCGGAAGGAAGAGGAAAAGCGCGAAACCGCCTCGCGGCTGATGCGTTGAGCAGGAAGGAACCCTTCTTCTCATGCGTCCGACCTCCCCCCTGCCTCGTTTCCTCGCCCTCGCGACCGTGGCGTTAGCCACCCTGATCTCGACGTCCTCGCTTGAAGCCCGGGAGCGTGCCCGGGGCAGCGGCACGCGTGAGCGGACGACCAGCCGGACCAATGCCGCCGGCGAAACCACCATGCATGCGGAGAGCCGGACACGCGATCCTGAGACGCGGACACGCAACGCCCAGTCCGCCATCACCCTGCCCGATGGCCGGACCGCGACCCGGATGCGATCGAGCAGCCCGACCGAAACCGGGCGTAGCACGACCGGGACAGCCACCACGTTCAACGGCCAGACGGCCACGTACGATTCGGCCACCACGCGCACCGACACGGGTTACACCCGCTCGGCCACGGCCACCGGTCCTAACGGGCAGACCGCCTCGAAGCAGGTCGCCGTGTCCCAGACGGATGCCGGGGCCACGCGCTCGGCCACGATCACCGGCCCCCAGGGCGCCACCCGGACCACGACCACCACGACAACCCGCACGCCCTGACGCGTGTCTGCCGTTTCGCCATCGCCCCCGTTCTGCGATGCCCCTAGCTTCACTTCTGCATCCCCGGGCATTGCGCCTGCTGCGGGTCTGCCACGATTGAAACCGGAGCCTGCGTCAACCGACCTCTCTGCCTCCGACCCTGCTGACGACGACCTTGTCCGTCGCGCCCAGCAAGGCGAACGCGCCGCCATGGAATCCCTTGTGCTCCGTCATCACGCCGAGATCAGCCGGCTGCTCTGGCGCTTCGCGCGCAACGCCTCAGACCTCGAGGATCTGGTGCAGGAAACCTTCCTGCGTCTGGTGCGCAGCCTGCACACCTGGCGCGCGGATCGGCCCTTTCGTCACTGGATCACGCGCATCGCGGCCAATGTCGGCCGCGACTTCTATCGCCGGCAGTCCGTGCGCCGCCGCTGGACGTCCGAGCCGCTCCCCGCCGGGGAAGACGGCGACACCCTCATGCCTGAGGCGATCGACCCCGGCGCCGATCCCGCAGCCCGCGCCGCGGCCAACGAGCTCAAGGAATTGCTCGCCACCCTGCCCGCCGATGACCGGACCTTGCTCACGCTCCATCACCTCGAAGGCTGGGACTTGAAGCACATCGCCGATCAATTCGGCTGGACCGTGACCGCGACCAAGCTCCGCGCCTGGCGCGCCCGCAACCGCCTCCGCGCTCTCCTGACCGAACCCCATTCACCATGAACGACCCGAAGGATTCCCTTCCTCCCCGCTGGAACGACCTCGTGGCGCACGCCCGCCGCGATCGGCCGCCCGCACTCGATCCGCAGGCGCTGCTGCACACCTTGCGCGACGCCTCTCGTGCGCAGCCCGCAACGGACGGCCGTCACGCCGGCTGGTGGCCCGAGTTCGCCGGCCTGTTCGGCTCGCGCGCGGTCCTCGCCGGCGTCGCCGTCGCCACCGTGGCCCTCGGCGCCGTGGTGCTCTGGCAGACCACGCTCGCGTGGGAGGAAGTCATGCCCTGGGCGGAACTGATCGCCGGCGATGAGACCGCGTTGATCGGAGGTGTCCTGTGAGCGCCACCATTACCTGGCGCGCCTGGGCCGCCGCGGCGGTCATCTTTATCCTGGGCATCACCGTCGGGGTGGCCGGAACCTCGCTTTACGGGCTGCGCGTCCTGCGCCGGGCCATCCAGACTCCACCCGCCGCGGGCGGTCCGATTGATCGCGCCACGGCCCGCATCGCGGAGGATCTGGTGCGCTCCCTCCAGCTGGCGCCGCCCGAGGCCCAGCGGGTCCGCGCCGAGTTTGCACAGACCGCCGCCAACATCCGCGCCCTGCGCACCCAGTCCAATCGCCAGATGATCGCCGAACTGCGCCAGGGTGCCCGCCGCGTCGCCGCCGGCTTGCCCCCACAGCAGCGCACCGCGTTCTACAATCGCCTGGAACGACGTCTCCAGGCGATCGGCTTCGACGGCAGTCGCCTCCGCGCCGATGAGACGGATGCAAGTCCAGTGGAAACGACGCCGGCCAAGCGCGAGCCGTAGAGCGCTTAACGTTCAGATGTAGCCGGAGTCGCTGCCCCCGGGGATTGCGTTTTTTCTCTCGCGAGAGGTTCGGACCGGGGTCAGCGACCAATGGTGTCCGGTCATAAGTATTTGAGGTGCATTTG
>CAYWRG010000124.1:0-312 GCA_964460715.1 uncultured Opitutus sp.
ACGACCGGCGTGATCGTCTCGCACAGATCGAACATCTCCCGCGACTTCTTGCTGTAGATGCCCGAGGTGTGCGGCAGCAGGATCAGGTCCGGGCACACCTTCAACGCCAGCTTGGTCGGCATCGGCGTGTAGACCCCGCAGGCCCGGGCTTCGTAGCTGGCGGAGGAAATGATGCCGCGCTCCCGGCCACCGACGGCGCACTTGGTGCCGCGCAATTCCGGCTTCATCGACAGCTCGCACGACACGAAGAACGCGTCGGCGTCGAGGTGGGCGATGAGTGGCAGGCGGGACATCGCCGCCACGGATTACACG
>CAYWRG010000124.1:363-2302 GCA_964460715.1 uncultured Opitutus sp.
CTCAAAATTTAAACTTCGCGGACCGCAGGTGGCGTTTCACGTCGTCGCCGGTGTGCCGGGCGATCAGGTCGCCCAGCGCCTCGGCGTCGATCGTGGTGGAGGCGACGACCATCTCCTTGCCGTTGACCACGGCCACGCAGATCTCGAACGGCTCGTCCTCGTCCAGGTCTTCCTGCACGTAGACCAGCACGGTCTCCTTCTTTTCCGCGACCCCGACCATCCGCGTCCAGCCGCGCTTCTGCATGGCGCGATCGGTCTCGACGAAGAGCTGTTCGCGCGACCAATCCTTGCCGCCGGAGCGACGCTCATAGACGCCGACACTGGCGTGCTTCACGGAACGGAGCGCCATGCGGGCATCGGCCATGTCCTTGTGATCGACGAAACGCAGGCCCTGCCCGATCGCGCCAAGGGTCAACCGGCCGACGCTCATCTGGACCTTGGTGTTCCAGGTCGCGTCGGTGGCCTCCATGACGTGATTGCGCAGCACGCGCACATCGCGATCGAGGGTCACGTAGCTGACCACGGCCACCGCCAGGAGGACAAAGGGTGTCAGGCAGAGGCCGGCACCGAGCAGCACCCACCGCCAGACGTGGCGACGGGGCGTGGGAGTGGCTGAAGGAGCGGGAGTCATGGGAGGGGTTGTTCGATTGTTTGAACTGTAGGAGGGGCTTTATGCCCCGATGCTTGTCCTGCTCGGGGCATAAAGCCCCTCCTACAACTGTTTCAGACTTCTTTCTTCCTCTTGCCCTCGATCTTCAGGTGCACCTTGCGGAGTGGCTCGAGGTCGAACTTCTCGGCGATCTGCGCGATCTGGTCGGCGTTGATGTTGCCGACGATGTTCACGAAGACGGCCTCGCCCTTCTTGTCGAGGACGGTGACGACCAGGCCGTCGATGGACTCCTCGCCGCGCTGCATGACGTGGACGTCGACGTTGTCGCCGCCGTTTTTCTCACGGACGGTGACCATCTTCGTCCAGCCCTGGGCCTCGAGCTTGCGGCGGACGCCCTCGATCTGCTCGATGGTGCTGTCGCGGTTGGAGTCATCCAGGCCGACGACGTTGACGCGGATGCTCTTCAGGTTGCGAATGAGCTCGGCGGCCTCGGGCTCCTGGCGGGCCGCGATGCGGGCGGCGAACTTGAGCATGGCGGAGGAAAGGTTGATCTCGACGAACTCGCCCTTGGCGGAGGGCATCAGCTGGCCGATGTCGATGGCGCCGGACTGGGCTTCGGCGGCGGAGGCGAACGTGGTCAAAGCCAGCGACAGGGTCGCGGCAGCGAATGCGGAACGGAGGTGGTTTTTCATGGGGATGGGGTTGGAGAACCTGAGGACATCCCAAGCACACCGCCCGGCGTCCGAAAGTTGCAGGGTTCTTCGGCAGTGCGAATTCTCCGGCTTAACCGCTTGGGAAAGTCCGGCCCCCGGCTCGTCGGAGGGCCGCCGTTCGTCTGGCGACGCGCCCTACCCGCGTAGCGCCTGCCCTGTCAGCGACCGGCTCTCCTTGGCGAGACCCTCAACGGTGCCGGCATAAATGACCTCGCCGCCGTCCGGGCCGCCGCCGGGGCCGAGATCAATGACCCAGTCGGCCAGCCGGATAACATCGAGATTGTGCTCGATGACGACCAGCGTGTTGCCGGTGTCGCGCAGCTTGAAGAGCAGGTCCATGAGCCGCTGGATGTCCGTCCAGTGCAGGCCGGTCGTCGGCTCGTCGAGAATGTAGAGCGTTGTCCCCTGCTCGCGCTTGCTGAGCTCCAGCGAGAGTTTAATGCGCTGCGCCTCGCCGCCGGAGAGCGTCGTGGCGGACTGACCGAGTTGCAGGTAGCCGAGGCCGACCGCTTCCAGTGTCGCCAATTTCTCGATGATCCGCGGCACGGCGCGGAACAGTGTCATGGCCTCGGCCACCGTCATGGCCAGCACGTCGGCGATGCTCTTGCCATGAAAA
>CAYWRG010000124.1:2312-3631 GCA_964460715.1 uncultured Opitutus sp.
CATGAAAACGCACCTCGAGCGTCTCGCGGTTGAAGCGCCGACCGTCGCAACTCGGGCACGGCGTGTAGGCGTCAGCCATAAATTGCATGTCCAGCTTGATCTGGCCGTCACCCTGGCAGCGCTCGCAGCGGCCGCCACGGACATTGAAGCTGAAACGGTTCGCCTTGTAGCCGCGCACCTTGGCGAGGGGGAGCTTGGCGAAAAGGTCGCGCAACAGGTCGAGCAGGCCGACGTAGCTGGCGGGATTCGAGCGCGGGCTGCGCCCGATGGGTTCCTGATCCATGATCACGGCCTTTTCGAAATGCTCCAGCCCGGTCATGCCTCGATGCCGCCCGGGCAGGGTTTTCGCGCCGTTGAGCTTGCGCGCCGCCGCCGTGGCAAGGATGTCGTTCACGAGCGAACTCTTGCCCGAGCCGGACACGCCCGTGACACAGGTCAACAGGCCCACCGGGAAACACGCGTCCATGCCCTTCAAGTTGTGTTCGGTGGCTCCTTTGGCGATCAACCAGCGATCATCGGGCGTTCGCGCCTTGCCGTCTTTCACGACGCCGAGCTTGCCAGCCAGGTAGGCCCCGGTGCGGGAAGCGGATGCAGGCAGCCGCGCACAATCCGCCGGAGACCCGTGAAAAAGAATCTGCCCGCCCTCCGTGCCGGCGCCGGGCCCGAGCTCGATTAGCTCGTCGGCAATGCGCATCGTGTCGGCGTCGTGTTCGACTACCAGCACCGTGTTGCCGCGATCACGTAGCTCGCGGAGCGTGGCCAGCAGCCGCTGGTTGTCGTGTGGGTGCAGGCCGATGCTCGGTTCGTCGAGCACGTAGATCACGCCGACCAACCCCATGCCAAGCTGCGTCGCCAGCCTGACGCGCTGGGCCTCGCCACCGGAGAGCGTGGGGTATTCCCGGTCGAGGGTCAGGTAGCCGAGGCCGGTCTCGCTGAGAAAATGCAGGCGCTGGGTCACGCCATCCAACACCTCGCCCATCGTATCGGTCGTCGGCAGGAAGCCGCGCAGCGTTTGCATGAATTTCAGGGCCTGCCGGATGTCGAGGGCCATGAACTCCGCGAAGCCCAATCCCGCATGCGCGACACCTGAGGCCGGCCGGGCTTCCGCAAGTGACGCCCCCACGCGCACCGCCGCACTGCGCGCATTGAGTCGCAGGCCGTGACACGACGGGCATTCGCCGCTCGCCATGAAGGTGGCGAGTCGGGCGCGGTAGCCATCGCTGCGGGTCTCCCGCCGACCGGACTCAAGCAGGGCAATCACCCCCGGAAACGGCTTCGCCTCGGCCTTTTGGGTCTTGCGCACCCGGAAACTAAAAAGC
>CAYWRG010000125.1:0-444 GCA_964460715.1 uncultured Opitutus sp.
CCACCCTGGAGGCGCGTCCACCGTGGCGCAGTCTCCTGGCCGACCCGCGCGTGTGGCGCATCCTCGCCGCGCGCTTCTGCTTCGATCCGGTTTTTTATTTCTACATGTTCTGGATACCAAAGTATCTTTCCGACGAGCGCGGGTTTTCCCTCAAGCAGATCGGCGACTATTCCTGGATTCCCTTCCTCGCGCTTGGGCTCAGCTCGCTTGTCGCAGGGCCGGTCTCGGCCAAACTGATGGGCACGGGCCCGCGCCGCCGCAGCCGCGGCTGGCCGCTTGTACTCGCCGCAATCGTGACTCCGGTCTCGGGTCTGGTCACGCTGGCCCCTTCCGCGGGCTGGGCCATCGCGCTCATGGCGCTGCTCATGGCCGCACACGGCATCTGGATCACGAACTTCCTCGCCGCCATCGTGCGGGCCTATGCGGAAGTGTTCTTTCTCAGTC
>CAYWRG010000125.1:454-2166 GCA_964460715.1 uncultured Opitutus sp.
CGACGCGTACGGCTTCAAGCCAATCTTCATCTTCACGTCGGTGCTCTACCCAATCGCCGCCATCATCCTGCTCGCCCGACGCAACCCACCCACCCACCCCGCCGCATGAACCACCGCTCGACCGGCGTATTCGCCATTCTCACACTCTCCGCCGGACTGGCCGCAGCCTCGCCGCAGGCGGCCTCCATTCACTACGACGCTCTCGCCGGGACCACCGCCGAGATCCCGATGCCGGCGAACAAACGCGCGCCGTTCGGCTGGCCGGTGTTCGCCCTGGATCGCAGCCCGGTGCTCCTGACGGCGACCGGTGCCAGCGGCGAGGGCGACCTCTTCCTGCGACTCACCGTCGCGGTCGATGATCGCGAGTTGCGCCGAATCGAAGTGCGTGTCGCTGGCTCCGGCGAGGCCGTCGGGCAGCTCGATGTTCGATTTGCCTATCCACTGCAGACATTTCAGCTCGCGGTGCCGGCCCAGTTTCGGGACGGAGTAAAAACCAGGGGCAAGTCGCTCCACCAAATCGGCCACGAAAAGCCATTGTGGTTGTTCGCCGCCGCCCCGACCGGCGCCACTCCCATTGAATTCCAGCCGCACCTATTCACTGTATCCGGGCAGGTCGACCGCATCGCGGCGCTGCACCAGCGGCTCGTCTCGGTTGCCTCCGTCCAGCCGTTTGGTTGGATAGAAGGGTGCGTGCTGGAGGGACTGCAGGCGAATCTCGCGCGGGACCAACCAGCGGTTACTGCAGCGCGGGCGGCGCACTGGAGGCTCTTCTCTCCGTCTCCGGGCCAACTGCGCTACGAGAATCACAACAGCGAACCGTTTGACGGTCGTATCCATACCATCGAAGGGGGCCTGCCTTTTGCCGATCTCGTTCGTCACGATCCGGGCAACCCTTTGGTCAACGCCTTCCTTGCCTTCACCGTGGAGTTCACCCAACCCGGTGGGGCGATCCAGGATCCCGCCGCACCCTCGGCCCTGACCGCCGAAGGAAGTTACACGATCGCCTATCCTCTCGCGCTCATTGCCGTGGCTCGTCGCGATCCCGGCCTCGCCGCCATCGCCCATCGGCAGCTCGTGCTGAGGCGCGACCGGCTCTGGCATGAGGGGGCTATCTGGTTGCGTCACTACCAGGGCAATGACACACGAACGTTTCGCGGCTGGTCGCGCGGCATTGCCTGGTATGCGCTCGGTCTGGTACGGACCATCGAGGTGTTGCGGCCCCAGCGCGATGTGAGCGAGCTCGAAGCCGAACTGCGTCGTGTCGCCGCCTGGGTCTTGCCGCTCCAACGCCCGGATGGCCTGTGGCCCTGCTTCCTCGAAGAGGCCCAGGTTTCACCGGATACTTCGGGATCCTCTGGCATTGCCACCGCCCTGGCAGCGGGTGCGCGCCTCGGCATCCTGTCGCCTTCCGCACGAGACGCCGCGCGACGCACCCTGGCCGCCAGCATCCCCCATATTACGCCCGACGGACTGCTCGATGGCGTCGCGCAGAGCAACCGCGGCGGGGAGGCGTTGCAGCGCGGCGACTATCGCGTGCTCAGTCTCTTCGGCTCGGGACTGCTGGCCCAGTTGGTGGCCGAGTGCGCCGCCGTCCCTCCTCCCCCAACCACAACCGCTCCATGACATCGTTTCCCAAGTTCTTCAGCCTGGGATGCCTGATTGTCGCAGGAGCCTGCGCGGCCGGAACCGAGATCGTATCCACCCCCGACGCG
>CAYWRG010000125.1:2176-3052 GCA_964460715.1 uncultured Opitutus sp.
GGCCAGCTCAGCCCGCGCGGAGCCCGCGAAATCGGTTTCTCACTGCTTGGAATTGGCGGTGAGACGCTTGACCGCGACTTCGCCGACTTCAAGGCGTGGAAGCCGTACCTTGAGCCGCTCGGTGCCAAGTGGGTGCGTCTGCAGAGCGGCTGGGCAAAGACAGAAAAGGTCTCCGGCCAGTACGACTTTGCCTGGCTCGACGAAATCGTCGACGGATGCCTCGAGCGCGGAGTTCAGCCGTGGCTCGGACTCTCCTACGGCAATCCGATTTATCCCGGCGGAGGAGGGATGGGCCTTTTCGGCGGGATGATGCGGTCCGAGGAGGCACTGTCCGCGTGGGACCGTTACGTGGACGCGACCGTGAAGCACTTTCGCAATCGCATCCGAGTTTACGAGGTCTGGAACGAGGCCGACGCCAAGGCCAACAAAGCTGAGCCGGGTGAATACGCGCGTCTCTACGAACGTACGGTGGAGCGGGTGCGGCGCGAACAGCCCGGCGCGCTCGTGCTCGGGTTGGCGCTTGCATACGTGACCGATGGAGCAGAAGGCGCCGTCAGCGATTTCGTCGAAACACTACGAAAGCGTGGCAAAGCAGATCTGATTGGCGGCATCTCCCTCCACGGCTATCCGAAAAATCCCGACGATCTGTTCGCGGAGACCGGCGAAATCCGCGCCTATCTCGACGCGCTGGTGCCCGGCGCAGTGATCTGGCAGGGCGAGACTGGCGCGGCCGCCTACCCCAATGCCGTCCGGGCGCCGTTCCCGCTCAGTTGGGGCCTCTCCTGGACCGAACTCTCCCAAGCCAAGTGGAACCTCCGGCGCGCACTCGTCCACATCGGACGCGATATGCCCTACAGCCAGTTCGCAATCACCGAC
>CAYWRG010000126.1:0-2899 GCA_964460715.1 uncultured Opitutus sp.
CCGTTGAAGTCATTCGCGGAGCCGAGTCGATCGACCAGTACATCGCCCTCCCGCTGCAGGAAGCCTTCGACATCGAGTACTGGCTGCTCGAGGAAGCGAAGCTCAAGCGCATGCCGGCTGAGAAGGAACTCGCCCGTCAGGTCATCGTCGTCATCGGCGCCGGCTCCGGCATCGGCAAGGAGACCGCTCACCGTCTCGTCAAGGAAGGCGCCCACATCGTGTGCGTCGATCTCAACGAGGCCGCGGCCCAGGCCACCGCCAAGGAAATCACCGACAAGTACGGCATCGGCATCGGCGTTGCCGGCACGGGTGTCTCGAACTGCGGCCCGGCCATTGGCTTCGCCGCGAACATCACGGACCGCGCCAGCATCCGCAAGATGCTCGACCAGGTCGCGCTCGCCTACGGCGGCTTCGACTCCATCGCGGTCACCGCCGGCATCTTCGTGCCGAGCGACACCACCGGCCACATCCCCGACGACAAGTGGGCGCTCACCTTCAACATCAACGTCACCGGCAGCTACTTCGTGGCCGACGAGGCGTTCAAGACGTGGAAGGAGCAGGGTCTGCGCGGCAATCTCGTCCTCACGACCTCGGCCAACGCGGCCGTCGCGAAGAAGGGCTCCGTTGCCTACGACACGTCGAAGGCCGCCGCCAACCACCTCGTGCGCGAACTCGCGATCGAGCTCGCTCCGCTGGTGCGCGTCAACGGTGTCGCCCCCGCGACCGTCGTGCAGGGTTCCGCGATGTTCCCCCGTGACCGCGTCATCGGCTCGCTCGCCAAGTACGCCATCCCGTACAAGGACGACGAGGCGACCGAGTCGCTGGTCAACAAGCTCGCCCAGTTCTACGCGGACCGCACGCTGACGAAGGCCCCGATCACGCCGGCCGACCAAGCCGAGGCCTACTTCCTCCTCGTCAGCAAGCGCCTGAGCAAGACGACCGGTCAGGTCATCACGGTCGACGGTGGCCTCCACGAGGCCTTCCTGCGCTAAGCGCAAGCGAGCCCGCGAAATTCAAAAGCCGCGCACCGATGAGGAGCGCGGCTTTTTTGTGATTCAATGTAGCCGGCCTCGCTGAGGCCGGTGGCTTGGCTGAGATCGAACCCAGACCGGGGTCAGCGACCCCGTCTACAACAAGATCACTCAACCATGACCGCTGGCGCGGACGCCTTCGCGGGCGCGGATTTTTCCGGTGCAGGCGTGGACGCCGGGGCCGACGCAGGAATGGCCGCGGGCAGCAGCGCCTGCTTGTCCAGTGAGCGCCAGAGTGCGCGCGAGGCTTCCTCGGCGGCATCGACGAAGGTCTGGGCGACACCCCAGCGGCTGAAGGATCCCATGTTGGTTTCCGAGCCGGTGAAGACGCCGAGCGACTGCATGGTGCCGTCGGGATTGGTCAGCGTGGCGCTGAAGACACAGTCGACGAAACCGGCGCGTGAACCGCGCCAGTTGATCAGCTTCACGGTCAGGACCGGACGATCCGCGCTCGGCTTGCGGCCAGCAGCGACCTCGTCGATGCCGCCTTGGTAGCCGTTGCGACGAAACGTTTCGCGTACAGTCGCCGAGAGGGCCTCGGAGAGATCCTCTTCAACGAAGAGATCATGCACGAAGGGCAGATCGACCTGGAGTTGCAGCGCGGCCGGCGCCGCCGGGACCTTGGGTTGCTTGGCCAAAGCCACGCCGCTCAGCGCGACCACGCCGGTGAGGAGCAGGAGGGTGGATTTGATTGAGTTCATGCCAGATGAGACACGTCGATCGGGGCGCGGGTTTCATTTTTTGAACGACCGAAATCTACGCATTGAATTTCCGGGAAAGCTGATTTGGTGTGTTGGCGTCTGGAAGTTGTAGCCGGGGTCGCAGACCCCGGTCCGATTTTCCAAGACCCTGCACCGGGGGCAGCGACCCCGGCTACACCCATCTCATGTCATCTTCCACCTCCCAATTTCCGACCATGGCCATCGTGGGTGCGGGTGCGATTGGGACATACTACGGCGCCCGGCTTTCGCTGGCGGGCAATGACGTGCGCCTTCTGATGCGGAGTGATCGCGAGCAGGTTCGCGCG
The DNA here is from genome assembly GCA_964460715.1 of uncultured Opitutus sp. Classification (GTDB taxonomy): domain Bacteria; phylum Verrucomicrobiota; class Verrucomicrobiia; order Opitutales; family Opitutaceae; genus CAMAXB01. The sequence goes on from CAYWRG010000126.1 coordinate 2,059, forward strand.
CACGGGGTTCGTCTGGTCGAGCGCGAGCGCACGCTGACGGTCCAGCCCCTGCAGGTGTTTGCCACGACCGACGAAATCGGTCCGGTCGACTGGGTGTTGATCACGCTCAAGACCACGGCCAACGGCTCGCTGGCGCAGCTCCTTCCGCCGCTGCTCCATGCGGAAACGAAGGTTGTCACCTTGCAGAACGGCCTCGGCAACGAGGAGCAGGTGGCCTCGCTGGTCGGCGCGGAGCGCACGCTGGGCGGACTTTGCTTTATCGCTTCCACCCGCACCGCCCCGGGCGAGGTCACGTGCTATCACCCGGGCTCGATCACGCTGGGTGAGTTCGGCCGACCGGCGCAGGAGCGGACGCATGTCCTCGCGAATCTCTTCAAGGGAGCCGGCGTGAAGTGCATCCCGGTCGACAACCTTGCCCAGGCGCGCTGGCGCAAGCTGGTGTGGAATGTACCCTTCAACGGTTTGAGCATCGCCGCGGGCGGCATCACGACGGACCGGATCCTGGCTGACCCCGCGCTCGCACGGGAAGTGCGGGCGCTGATGGACGAGGTGGCGGGCGCGGCCCGTCGGCTGGGTTACGACATTCCAGAGTCGTTCATCCAGGCGCAGATCGACGTGACGGCCCCGATGGGCGCGTATGCGCCGTCGAGTCTGGTCGACTATCGCGCGGGCCGCGAACTCGAGATCGAGCCGATCTGGGGCGAGCCCCTGCGTCAGGCTCAGGCCGCCGGGCTGGCGATGCCGCGACTCGCAGCGCTGTACGCGAAGTTGCGCAGGTTGTAGCTAGAGCAGTTCAAATTGAGTTGTAGCCGGGGGGGGGGGCCCGCCCCCGGGTGGGTGT
>CAYWRG010000127.1:0-2896 GCA_964460715.1 uncultured Opitutus sp.
CGCCAAGGCTATGGTGGGCAGGACGGAGGGCAGGCTGGTCGTGCTCCAGGGGGCAACAAAAAACGCCCGCACGAAAGGTGCGGGCGTGGATTGAGGGGAATGGAAGCCGTCCCGCTTACTTCAGCAGCATTTCCTTCACCGTCTTGCCGGCGGGGATCATGGGGATTACGTGCTCGGTGTAGGGCACGATGACGTCGAGGACGTACGGGCCGTCATGGGCGAGCATCTCCTGGATGGCGGCCTTGAGCTCGCTCTTCTTGTGGACGCGGCGGCCCTTGACGCCGAAGCCCTCGGCGATCTTCACGAAGTTCGGGTAGAGGCCGTCAAGGTTCTCAGGTCCGCCGACGTTGGTTGCGTCACCGAGGATGGTGTTGCCGCGGATGGAGCTGTAGAAGCGGTCCTCCCACTGCACGACCATGCCGAGGTGCTGGTTGTTCAGGATCATCGCCTTGGCCGCGATCTTCTCGATGTGGCAGGTGGCGAGCTCCTGAATGTTCATGACGAACGAGCCGTCACCGTCGATGTCGATGACCTGCTTGTCCGGGCAGGCGACCTTGGCGCCCATGGCCGCGGGATAGCCGTAGCCCATTGCGCCGAGGCCGAGCGAACTGATGTAGCGGCGCGGCTCGTTGAAGCGGTAGAACTGCGCGGCCCACATCTGGTGCTGGCCGACGCCGGTCGTGATGATCGCGTCACCCTTGGTCAGCTCGTACAGCGCGGCGACGGCCTCCTGCGGGAGGATGTGTGGGCTGTTGCCGAAACCGGCCTGGCCGTCGAAGGGGTGGTCGCGCTTCCACGTGGCGATCTGGTCGTGCCAGGCCTTGGTGTCCGGCGGGCTGAAGCGCGCGGCGCCGATCAGCTCGATCAGGCGGCTGAGCGCGTGCTTCACGTCGCTCTGGATCGGGAAATGGACGCGCTTGTTCTTGTTGTGCTCGGAGGCGTCGATGTCGAGGTGGACGATCTTCGCGCCGGCGGCGAACTTGCTGACCTCGCCGGTGATGCGGTCGTCGAAACGGGCGCCGAGGCAGAGGAGGAGATCGGACTGGTCGACCGCCCAGTTGCCGTAGGCAGCGCCGTGCATGCCGAACCACTGCATCGAGAGCGCGTGCGTCTCGGGGAAGGCGCCAACGCCCATGAGCGTGGTCGCGACCGGGATGTTGGTCTTCTCGGCAAACGCGGTGAGCTCCTTGTGGGCCTCGGCCGAGATGATGCCGCCGCCCGCGTAGATCACGGGGCGCTTGGCCTCGGCGATGAGGGCGAGCACCTGGCTGAGCTGCTCGTCGGTCGCCTTGGGCGTGTGAAGGATGGTCGGGTTGGCGAACTCGACGGTCGCAGGGAACACCGGCGTGACCTTCGCCTGCTGCACGTCCTTCGGGATGTCGATCACGACCGGGCCGGGACGGCCGGTGCGGGCGAGGACGAAGGCTTCCTTGAAGACGCGAGGGAGATCCGCCGCGTTGAGCACGAGGTAGCTATGCTTCACGATCGGCAGGGTCATGCCGAAGAAATCGGTTTCCTGGAACGCGCTCTTGCCGATGTACTTTTGGAACACCTGGCCGGTGATCGCGACCATCGGGGTCGAGTCCATGTAGGCGTCGGCGATGGCCGACACGAGGTTGGTCGCGCCGGGACCGCTGGTCGCCATGCACACGCCGACCTTGCCGGTGGCGCGGGCGTAGCCCTCGGCCGCGAAGGAACCGCCCTGCTCGTGGCGGGGCAGGATCACGCGAACCTTGTCCGAGCGGGCCAGCGCCTGGTGGAGCTCCTGGGAGGCGCCGCCGGGATACGCGAAGATGACATCGACACCCTCCCGGGCGAGACACTCGACGACGACGTCGGCGCCTTTCATTTCACGGCCGATTTCGGGCTTTGGAAACGAGGTGGGTGAGGTGGACGATTTCATAGCGTTGCGTGGGTGGACGGAAACCGACAAGGAAGCCCGGAACGGTGGGTTGAGGCAAGCGCGTAAAACCGGCCGGAGGAGCACAGTTTCCGGTGCGGAATTGGTTTGGTTTGAGCCGGATCCGTGTCCATCTGTGTCGGTCGTGGTCAAATTCCTTTTCATTGGCGACATCGTGGGCCGGCCGGGCCGGGATATCGTGGTTTCCCAGGTCCCGATCCTGCGCGAACGCCACGGCCTCGATTTCGTGATCGCGAACGGCGAAAATGCGGCCGCTGGTTCTGGCATCACCGGTTCGATCGCCAAGACCCTGCTGCAAGCCGGCGTCGATGCGATCACGCTCGGCGACCATGTGTGGGACCAGAAGGGCTGGGAAGTCGAGATCGCCGGTCTGGACCGGGTGTGCCGTCCGGCCAATCTGCCCGCAGCCTGCCCGGGGCGCGATCACGTGATCCTGACCAACCAGGCTGGCTTCCGTCTGGCGGTGTTCACGCAGCTGGGTCGCAATTTTATCGGGATGAAGGGCGACTGTCCGTTTCTCGGCGCCGACGCGCTGCTCGCCAAGACCGTGGGCACTGGTCTGGCCGATGCGGCCTTCGTCGAGATTCACGCCGAAGCGACTTCGGAGAAGCAGGCGATGGGCTGGTACCTCGACGGCCGCGCCGCGGCCGTGCTCGGCACCCACACGCATGTGCCGACCGCAGATGCGGCGGTGCTGCCTCAGGGCACGGCGTTCATGTGCGACGTCGGCATGACCGGCCCGTACGCCAGCGTGCTGGGCCGGGAAGTGGCGCCGGTCCTTGGCCGCTTTCTGGATGGCATGCCGCGCCGGTTCGAGATCGCCGAGGGCGACGTGCGGCTCTCCGCCGCGCTGGTCGAGTACGATCCCGCCGCGAAGCGTGCTGTGCGCTGCGAGCTGATCACCGTCCGCAAGGACGGGTGAGGCAGGTCATGTAGCCCGGGGGGGGGGGGGGCGCGCCGCGCAAAAAAAAAACC
>CAYWRG010000128.1:0-976 GCA_964460715.1 uncultured Opitutus sp.
CGCCCGCGGCGCCCGCCACGTTGCTCGTGCTCCCGCCGCCGGAGGTGGCGCAGGCGCTGGCCTGGCAGGACCGCCAGCTCGAATTCGATTCAGCCCCGCTCTCGGACATCATCGCGGAGTTCAACCGCTGCAATGCGCATCGCATCGCGGTGGCCCCGGACTCACCGGGGCTCGCGGCGCGGCGTTTCGGCGGGTCCTTCCGCGCGGACGATCCCGAGACCTTCCTCCGCCTCCTCGAGACGCGCGCCGACGTGTTGATCGAGGAAAGGGCAGGGGAGACCGTGCTGCGCTTAAAGCGTTGAGGGTATTAACCACGAATGCTCCGCCTACCGGCTGCGCTACTTGATGCGCTACGCCTGATAGGCTCCGCAGTGGGCTTCGGGGGTCGGCTAATTGCCGACTGAGCAAAACAAACCACTTTCCTCGCCGCGATCAGCCGCGCCTCCGATCCAAAACTGGAGCCGATTAGGCGGAAGGGACTTCGAAGCGTAGCCGGTAGGCGGAGCATTCGTGGTTAAAACATTCTGGAGTCTGAAGATATTTTCCGACCTGAAAATTATTTCGCGGATTTTTCAATGCCCGCTAGCTAATCCTTTCCCCGGCTCGTCTCAGCCGACATGACACCTCGCATCCCCTTGCTTCGCGCGCTCACCTCCGCGCTTTTTGCCGGCGTCCTTGCCGTCGCCGCCCTCGCGGCTGCGCCCACGCAGAGCTTCGACATCCCCGCCGGACCGGCCGCGGCGACCCTGAAACAGTTCATAGCGCAGTCCAAGGTCCAGGTGCTCTACAGCGCCGACGAGGTGAAGGAGATCACGACGCAGCCGGTCAAGGGCGAGCTCACGCCCACCGCGGCGGCCGAGCAAATGCTGGCCGGCACAAAGCTGGCGGCCACGGTGACGAAGAACGGCGCCATCTCGATCAAGCAGGGAGACGCCAGCCCAAACGCCCCAAGGGCGGCGCAGACGGACAGCGACCG
>CAYWRG010000128.1:986-1753 GCA_964460715.1 uncultured Opitutus sp.
CCCTCTACATGTTCGCGGTCTTCGCCTAAACCCCTAACACCCTCTATCGCGCGCCCACGCGCGACGACGTGCAGCCCTACGTCGTGTTCGACCACGATACGATCGCGAACACGGGCGCGGACAACCTCCAGGATTTTTTCCGCAGCCGGCTGCCGATGAACAGCGGGCTGGGTTTGAACACTTACGCCCAAGGGATCGCGCAGCCCAACAGCAACTCGATCAATCTGCGCGGACTCGGCAACAACCAGACCCTCATCCTCGTGGATGGCCGTCGCCTCCCGAATGTCACCCTGGGCGGCACGTTGGTCATTCCGGCCGATGTCAACGGCATCCCCATGTCGATGATTGAGCGCATCGAGATCCTGCCTTCGACCGCTTCCGGCATCTACGGCGGCAGCGCAACGGGCGGCGTTATCAATATCATCACGCGCAAGGATTTCTCCGGCGCGGTGCTCTCGCTGAGCTACAAAAACTCCATGCACACCGACAGCGCCCAGTGGAAGGCCGATCTCCTGGCCACCACGAGCCTGCGCGGCGGCGCGACGATGATCACGGTGACGGCGAGCTATGGTGAGGCGAACGTCTTTCTCAACCAGGACATGGATTTTGCCGTGCGCGCCCGCCAGTTGGCCTTCGCCAACAATCCCGCCCTGTTTACGGGCACGTCGACTCCGCCCACCGGCTACACGTCCAACATCCGCAATCAGAACGGCACGAATCTCGTCCTGAAGCCGCAGTATGGCGGCACCGTGTTGAACTCGCCGTTC
>CAYWRG010000128.1:1763-2575 GCA_964460715.1 uncultured Opitutus sp.
ACAATGCCGCCGCCCTTGTGGCCAATGCCGGCCGCTACAACCTCGACCGGCCCGACGGTTTCGGCGGCCTGCAGGGATCCACTGCCGTGACCCCCTCGCCGACGCATTCGCTCGGCGTGAGCCTCCGGCAAAAAATCACTCCCTGGCTCGAGGGGTATGCTGATTTCCTCAGGACCGCGCAGCGCGGCAATTATGTGACATCGGGCGTCACGACCACGACGACGCTGGCCGCGACGGCACCGAACAATCCGTTCACCACGGCGGTCAATGTCGCGTTCCCGGGCCTGGGTCTGGGCGACCAGCTCAAGACCGGATCCTATACCGAGATCCGAAGCACGCGGTTCACGGGCGGCTTGGTGGCCAAGCTGCCGGGCGACTGGCAGGCGGGCTTGGACTACATGCGTGGGCAGTCGGAATATTTCACCCATTTTGCCAACCCGCTCGTGGGCGATGTCGATGGGACCGGGCCTGGCATTTCCTACACGACCGCGCTCTCCACCGGGGTGCTCGATGTGCTCCGCGACCTCAACCTCCGCCCGCTGGATTACGCGCCCTATCTTTTCCCCAACAACGTCTATGACGCTGTCAGCCGCGGGACCTCGCAGTCGGCCACGCTCCGAGCCTCCGGGCCGGTCTGGCAGCTGCCGGCGGGTCCTCTCGTCGTCTCGACCAGCACCGAGTGGCAGCATTACGTGAGCGGAGATGCGTTCAGCCGTGGCACCCCGACGTCGGGAACCGACATCCCGACTTACGGGTGGCAGCCCAGAACCACCAGCGAGACCCGCTCGATCTACGCCGAAACCTTAGTGCCC
>CAYWRG010000129.1:0-2543 GCA_964460715.1 uncultured Opitutus sp.
AAGCGGACACTTTTTCGCTTGACGTTATAGTTTCCAATGTGGATACTGCTCTCCACCAACCCGGAGAGCGCCATGCCTTCCTACCCCACCGACGCCGAGATCGCAGAGGCCCGCAGCGCCCGCGACTGGGCTGGCATCGAGATCCACGACCGCGACCCTGACGGCGAGTGCGATGGCGCTCTGCGGGCTCGGGCGATCCGGGCTCTGCGTGAGGGCCGGACGGCTTACCTGCACGTGTCGATGTACGGCGGCCTGCCGACGCTCTGGGCTTCGATCGCCTGCGAGCATGGGGAGGACGTCGCTGACCTCTGGTTCTACGGCGAGGCCCCGCGCGACGTTGCCGACTGGTACGGCCCGCGCTGGCCGAACCGCGACTTCGGCGCGCTCATGCGGGTGCGCTCGGCGGTGAAGGTCATCGAGCCGCGCTCGGTTCGGAGGGCGGCGTGATGGGCGCTCGCTCTGAAGCATTCAAGGCTCGCCGTCGCGAGAGGCGTCACCAGCGCGCCGCGGAAGATCGCGCGATTGAGGCTGAATTGATCGCCCCCCTTCGCGCGGCCGGGCACTGCTGCCGCGATTGCAGGCACATGGAAATCTACACCGGGCACGGCCCGACATGCACCCTCGACAACGAGGGGCCGTGGTTCACGCCAGTCCGCTTTGATCACCTGTGCAGCCGTTGGGGGACGTGGTGATGACCGCTCCCCTCTCGTGGCGGATCACCCGCGCCAATCACCCCGAGGGCGGCCGTGTGTGGGCTGTCTATGACATCGCCACCTATGACCGCTCGGGCGGCTCGCGACACCTTGGCCCCTACGCCACGGACGCCTCTGTCGTGTTCACGGCGGCCACCGAAGCCGAGTGCCAGTCCTTCATCGACATGCACGGCACCACCGAAGACCTCGCCCGCGTCCTCTCTGAGGGCTCCGGCTCCCTTTCCATCGCGGCGATAGCGCAGGAGCGCGCCCGCATTCGTGAAGCCATGAACAAGACGAAGGGAGAACGGTGATGGCCGTTATCGAGACGAAATATAGCGTTGGCGATGTCGTCTATTGGGCGACCACGATCACGGAAAAGCGCGCTCGTCCTTGCCCTGATTGCGCTGGCACAAAGAAGTGGAAGGCGCTGTCCCCTGCGGGCGGAGAATACGAGTTCGCCTGTCCCAGGTGCAGCGCCTCTTACTTCTCTCAGCGCGACCTTTCGCTCGACTACCACGAATACACGCCCCACGCCGTTCCGATGACAATCGGCAGCGTGAGGGTGGACACCGCCGACAGCGACTACGGCACTTCGTATATGTGCATTGAGACCGGCGTTGGCTCCGGCTCGATCTACCGCGAGGCGGACCTTTTCCCGACGAAAGACGAGGCGTTGAAGGCGGCGGCCGCGAAGGCTGCAGGCCAGAACGCGACCGTTCCGCATATCGTTGAGGGGTTCAACCGCACGCTTGAACTCAAGGACTACCAGCTGGACAGCGCCGTCCTGTCGCTCGCCAAACAGGCGGAACTGCGCTCGCGGTCGATGCTCTACAACCTCGAAGAACTGTTCGGCGCCATCGAAGATGCGTCGGACCTCGCCGCCGCCAAAGAGGCAGTCGAGGACTACAAGAACTACAGCATGAAGCGCGACCTCGCGTCCGCTGGCATCGCCTCCCCTGCCGCCGCGATCAACGACATCCGGGCCGACCTCGCTGAGATCGACGGGAGGGCGGCTTGAACCCGGTCCTCGCCGCCATCCGCGCCTTCCTGGCATGGCGCCGCGCTCGCAAGACAGCGCCCATCGCACAGGCCCGCGCCCGCCGGGCAGACCTCATCCTTCGCGAGCGCCGCCATCACCGCCCGGTGCGCGACCTCTACCGCCAGCAGCGGGCGGACACGATCCGCCAGCTCCGCCACGAACTCCACCGCTGAAAGGACCAGCACCCATGACGCATATCAACCAGGCTCTAGGCCAGCAGATCATTGACGGAGGGCTCCGCCGCGTGGAGGACGACGCTAGGATCTACGGCGACGCGGCTGCGGTCGTGCTGAGCGCCGCGCGGGTGGACGACCTCCTGCATGAGATCGGCGGCAAGACCGGCGCGGACGTGTTCCGCCGGACGATCGCCCGCAAGCTCGGAGACCTCGCGGTGTCGGCGCTCTATGCCGGCGACGTGTCAGCAATCCTTGAACGCGGCATTGCCGACATCGCCCGTCTCGCGCCCATCGTTGACCTGCAGGCGCGCAAGGCCAACCGGGACAAGGCCACCGACGTTGAGCAGTCGTTCGAGGCTGCGCTGACCGGGTTCAGCGAGGCGGCGGAATGATCCCCGCCCGTCACATCGGGATCGCTCTGGTGGTGGCGTCGGTGGTGACTGGCACGGTCGCCACCGCCCGCCTGCCACAGGACGAGGTGCCGCGCGTTGCCCCCCTCGCCGGCTGGTCGTGGATCGACCGGCCCATGCACATCCCGCAACGGTTCGCGCGGGATCAGCAACGCCAGCATGTCGCCCGGATCGTGGCCGAGGAAGCCCGCGCCCATGGCGTGCCGGTGGAACTGGCCTTGGC